>NZ_JAANTF010000003.1:0-601051 GCF_011290655.1 Rhodococcus sp. D-46
CATAGAGTTACGGCGGTCATAGCGAAGGGGAAACGCCCGGTCCCATTCCGAACCCGGAAGCTAAGCCCTTCAGCGCCGATGGTACTGCACTCGACAGGGTGTGGGAGAGTAGGACACCGCCGAACACACATTAGAGAAGCCCCCCAACCAGTACTGGTTGGGGGGCTTTCTCGTACCCAAAACACCCCACCCCGCCAACACCCGAAAGCACCGCCGCCGGCACCCCCGACTTCGAGCGAACGGCACGTTCGTCGCCTCAGATCGACCCAACGTACCGTTCGCACCATCAAGGGCGGGCACGCCGCCGGCACCCCGGCATGGAGTGAACGGCACTCTCACCCTCTTGGACGAGGGGAACGGTACGCTCACACCATCAGGGCAGGGCAGGGCAGGGCAGGGCAGGGCAGGTGAGCGGATGGGCAGATCCGACAGGCGTTATCGCAGAGTCGCCTGCAGCACCTCGCAGAGCACATCCAGCGTCCTCGAGTACTGCGACTGCGTCGGCGTGCTGTAGCCGACGACGATGCCGTCACCGCCGACTGACGACACGTCGGGATGTCGGAAGACCGACAGCCCTTCGAGCCCGAGGTCGCGCGCCTGGGCCGCTGCAAGAACAGATTGTTCGGTGCCGGAGGGCAGACGGATCACAGCGTGAAGTCCCGCGGAGATCCCCTCGACCCTGACCTGGGGTACTTGCTGCGCAAGTGTCGCAACCAGTTGATCGCGTCGTCGTCGGTACGAGGTGCGCATCTTTCGAATATGGCTGTCGAATCTTCCGGATTCGATGAAGTCCGCCAAGGTCAATTGATCCGTTGAACTTACCCAGCGTTCGTAGGGTCCCTTTGTCGCGAGGACAGGTTCGATCAGCCTGTCCGGCAACACCATCCATCCGATGCGAATGGCCGGCGACAGTGTCTTGCTGACAGTGCCCAGGTACGCAACGTGCTGCGGTGCGATTCCTTGGAGTGCACCGACAGGTTTTCTGTCGTAACGGAATTCGCCGTCGTAATCGTCCTCGATGATGACGCCACCCGTAGTCGTGGCCCATTCGAGAGCGGTCGCGCGCCTCGCCGGTGTGAGGGGACCGCCGAGAGGGAACTGATGGGTCGGCGTCAGCAGAACACTCTCAGCAGAAGTAGACGCCAATTCGTCTGTGCAAGTGCCTGATTCGTCAACCGATATGGGAACTGTCAGCAGCCCTTCGTCGGCGAGCAACTGCCGGTGCAGGTGAAGGCAGAAAGCGTCGACCGCAATCGTTCCTCCGAGTGCGCGGGCAAGGAGGGAGATCCCGTGACCCGAGCTGGCACTGATCACAATGCAGTTCGGATCGACGCGAACGCCTCTGGTGCGGCTCAGGTATGTGGTGAGGGCGTTTCGGAGTTCGACTCGGCCTCTGGGATCAGTAGTCGCGAACGCGTCGGTCGGCGCGGTGGTCAAAGCACGTCTGGCGGACGAAATCCATGCAGCGCGGGGAAACGCCGACGCGTCGGGCGATCCAGGGAGAAGGCTGTAGGTCCAGCGTCGTCGAGTCGGTGATGGCTCGACCTCGCGGGTGTGTGTGCTGGCGAGCGTGGCGACCAGGGTCCCGGAACCAGGCCGTGTGACAAGCCACCCAGCTGCGGCGAGTTCGGCATAGCAGTCCGCAACGGTGTTTCGGGCAACTCCGAGGTCGAGCGCGAGGGTGCGGGAAGGTGGGAGTCTGGTGCCGGGCTTCAGCAGTCCACTGTCGATCGCGTCGCGAAGGGTCTGAAGCAGTGCAGCGCGAACCCCGATTCCCTGTGGCAGCTCGATATGTAGATCGAACCCAAGATTGGCCCACGAATTCACCACCGGATTGAACCATGTTTCCGGGTCTTTCCGGGATTACCGTTTGAGTTATGACTACAGCAACAGGACAAAGACTGGATATCGCAAAGCTGGCGCCCGAGGTCTACAAGGCGATGATTGCGTTGGATGCCGCTGCACGCAAGGGGCTGGAGCCGACGCTCGTCGAGCTGGTCCTCACGCGTGCGTCGCAGCTGAATCATTGCGCATGGTGCCTGGACATGCACACTCGCGACGCACGAAAGGTCGGCGTGACGGAGCAGAAGCTCTACCTACTGAACGCATGGGAAGAAGCGCGAGGGATGTACTCCGATCGTGAACGTGCCGCGCTCGCCTTGACCGAGGCCGTGACAGTCCTCACCGACGGTTTCGTTCCGGACGAGGTGTACAGCGAGGCTGCCGGCGAATTCTCGGACGTGGAACTGGCTCAGCTCATCAGCGTCATTTTGACGATCAATGCGTGGAATCGCATTGCGGTTACCACGAGGAAGGCGCCTCCGGTCCGAGACTGATCCGAGGCTCGTGCTCCGCTCTCCGGCAGGGCAGGGTTCCGCCGTCGGAGATCTGGGTAATCGGCGCAAAGAGGACCAAAAGATTGGTTCAGGGTGTGAACAAAACCAACAGATTCTTTGAATGTGAGGCAAATCACATAATGTGAGTGGAGATTGTTCTGGGTCATCTACAAGTTGCCCGAATCCCGACAAAGCAGTCTCGGTCGGAAGTTTCCGGCGAAGGGGTCCGCATAGCGGGCCCCTTCTTTTGCGCGCGAGCTGAAAACGCCCCTTCCTGTGAGTTTCCCCAGAATGTCCAAGTTACCGACTGGCTAGCGTTGGCGAAATGTCGGGAACGTCGCGGTTGGATGAGCAGATTTTGGGGGGATCGCGATTGTTGTGCGGTTGGACAAAGGTTCAGTCACCTTCATGGCTAACTCGTCATCCGAATGTCCAAGCTGCGCCCTGGGTGCTCGACGATTGGGTGATCTTTCTTGAAACATGCACTACATTGCCATTCAGTAACTGGCTGATTGCCAAAAGTGATCGGCTGATCCTCTCGGAAGTGAGCGCTGGGTGGCGTGGTATTGGGAATCCAGGCAACCGTCCCGCTACCGAAATGTCTTGAAAGGGAAGCTTTGATGACTGTGTCTGGTTCACGGCGTAGGCCGCTTGTTCTCCGGCTCTCGCTAACTGCAGCTATTGCCGTAACGGTCGCCGGTAGTAGCGTTGCTTTTGCTTCGCCAGCTGTGTCCGCGCCGATGCCGGTGCGAACCGCGACCGCTCCGGCGTTCACCGCCGGGTTGTGTGAGGGCACCGAGTACACGCCCTCGGAGCAGATGCTCGACATCTCCGGCATTCGGCTGGATCACTACAACGACGGCAACATCGTGCCGATGTACGGCACCACCGATCGGGGTACCTCGGCCGCGGTGGATGCTCCGGTCTGCGGTGTCCGCGACGTCGACGGAATTGCGAAGTCGGAATGGATGTACTGCACGGACTTCGATCTCGATCCGTGTGCCGGTGTCGACGAGAACGGTTTGCCGGTTGACAAGCACAACGACGAGATGGGTGCGACGGTGCCGTCTTCGGGCAATCCCGATCTGTCAGCCGACGATCTCGCTGTCATCAGTTGGTTGCTGCAGAATCCCGCCAAACTCGACGGTGTCGTTTCGGGAAATGGCAGCGAGGATGCACGTTCGGCGCGGCAGACGCTTGTGTGGTGTGTCTCGGACTACGACAATCCGCTGATGGCCGATTTCAAAAGCCTGTGCGACAGGAACATCGGTGACGACGAGCGAGCTCGCATCGTCGAGATCATGAACGTCACGCAGACGCTCGACCTCGTTCGCAAGACACCCGCGACGGGGACTCTGAAGGCCGGCGAGACTGCCGTTTTCACCCTGAATACGAATATGTACCGGAAGCCGATCACTGTTCAGTCCTCGGCGGGCACCGAACTGACCGTCTGTGGTGACAATGCCAAGGCGACGTTGACTGCAAACCAACTGACGGTCGACGGCCGCGGCGACGCACCGACTGCTGTTGATCTTTGCCTCACCGCTGCGGCCGGCGGGGACTACTCGGTGACTGCAAGCGTCATTCCGGATTCGGTCGAGAACCTGCACTGGAACACGGCAGGCGCACAGTGCCAGATCTTCGCGTCGTTCGACACCGTTCGGCCGGCTTCGATGAATGCATCTGCCAGCGTCGGATATGCAGCAGCACCCACGACGACACCGGCAACGAGCACACCGGCAACAACCACACCGGCAACGACCACACCGGCCACCACGACGCCTGCAACCCCGGTCGTTCCGATCGTGCCGATTGTTCCGATCGTGCCCATCGTGCCGATTGTGCCGGTCGTGCCTGTAGTTCCGGGTGCACCTGTTCCGTCGCAGCCGGTTGCAACTCCCGCAACTCCGGCGCCGTCGGCTCCGAAGCCGGCCACTGGCCCCCGCCCGGTTGCCATCGACGGTGGTGCTGCTGAACAGAATTCAGGCCGCAACGTCGCCGTCGCAGTGACGGGCCTCGGGCTTGTCGGAATGGCTGCTGCCGGAGCAGTTGCTCTCCGCCGCAAGCGATCCTGACACCAGGCACGTGTAGTAGACGTCGGCACCGATCACGCTTCGTGTGATCGGTGCCGACATTGATCAGACGCAGGGGGCGTCAATTCGCACGAGGTGCCGGGGGCGCCTCATCCCTCAGGAGACAGTTCGATGACCATGTACGAGTCGGATCCCAATCCATCCAATCCATACGACGATCCCAACCACGATCAGCCCGCGAGTCCAGGCAAAGGGCGTCGTGTCGCGTTCATTCTGGCTCTCATCGCGGTGTTGGTCGCCGGTGCTTCCATGGCCTTCGTCGGCCTGCGATCCTCCGATGACGATGCTGCGATCCCGCCGAGTCCGGGAGTTGTCATGTCGCACTCCGCGAATCCGGCAACGCCTACGGATGCGTTGATGACTCCCAACACCCTTTCGCTCGACCCGGTCGGTGTTCAGACGCCGATCGTGGACGCCACCGTGCCGGAAGGAGTTCTCACTCCGCCGGAGAACGTCAAGAACGTCGGAATCTGGCTCGACGGTGCATCTCTCGATTCCGCCACCGGCACGACCTTGATTGCCGGACACGTCAATCTGACCGGCCAGGGTAACGGCGCGCTGTTCGACCTGGGCACGATCGAGCCGGGTGAAGTGATCCGTACATCCGACGCGACGGGTAAGAGCACGTCGTGGAAGGTGACTGCGGTGACGACGCGCCCGAAGGCCGATGGTGTGGAGGAAAGCGTGCTGGCCGGCCCGGAGGGCCCTCGTAAGTTGGCAGTCGTAACCTGCGGCGGCGAACTGCAATTCGCGGACGGGGTGGGCAACTACGCCGACAACGTCTACCTGTACGCGGATCTGATGCTCTGAGACACAGGAATGATTCCGACGGTCCCCGATCCCTCTTCGTAGCGATCGGGGATCGCCTGTTGGATAGTGTCGCAGGTATGGATCTTCACTTGTCTGGAAAGCGTGCGATCGTTGCCGGTGGTAGCAAGGGGATCGGTCTGGCAATCGCCAGAGGTCTGGCCGCTGAAGGGGTCGACATCGCGATACTCGCGCGCACTGAGCGAACCGTCGTAAGCGTTGCACGAGATTTGGTTTCGGAGTTCGGAATTCGTGCGATCGGAGTCGTGACGGATACGCGAGACGACGACGCGGTTCAGGCGTCGGTGCGGCAAGTGGTAGAGGAGTTCGGCGGTGTCGACATTCTTGTCAATTCGGCAGCGACGCCGTTCAGCGCCGGAAAGCCGACGGATTTCGAGGCGACCACCGACGACGTCGTGCGAGACGAAGTCGAAGTGAAAGTGCTGGGGTACCTGCGAACTGCGCGCGCTGTAGCGCCGTATCTGATCGATCAGGGTTGGGGTCGGATCATCAACATCAGCGGTTTGGGTGCCAGACAGGCAACTTCGATCGCCCACACGATCCGCAACGTCAGTGTGTCTGCACTGACCAAGAATCTTGCAGACGAGCTGGGCCCCAAGGGAATCAACGTCACCGTCGTCCATCCGGGCGTGACGAGGACCGAGAGGTTGACCGCGCGGATTGCGCGCGAGTCGGAAGAATCCGGCCGCTCGCAGGCGGAGGTGGAGCGGGGTATCGCGACGAATTCGATACACCGGATCATCGACGCCGAAGAGGTGGCTGATGTCGTGACCTTCCTGGCATCGCCGCGAAGCATCGCGATCACCGGTGACGCAGTGGCAGCGGGTGGAGGAGTGCCAGGGCCGGTCTACTACTGAAATTGTGCGTACTGCTACCTGCCGGCGGTGGTGACGATCGTGTGAACGCGTCCGCCGCCGAGTCTCTTGCTTTCGTACATCGCCGAATCGGCGACTTTCTGCATGTCCGTGAACGCTGCTGCGCGGTCTTCTCCGGCGACGAATTTGTGGGTACGCACGGCGATTCCGATGCTCGAAGTCGACGGTATCTCGTCGGTATTCGAGTGCATTGCCGGTCCGATCGAGTTGAGCATCGGTCCGATGGCTGGCACGGAAAGTCTTTGAACGAGGATGAATTCGTCGCCGCCGACCCGCGCGACGACAGCATCGGCGTGTGCCCAGGCGGATAACCGCTGCGATACCCGGAGAATGATGCGATCGCCGACGTCGTGGCCGTGCACGTCGTTGATCGTCTTGAACCGGTCGATGTCGATCGCGATCACGAGTAGTGCCGCAGATTCTTGACGCTGGAACCCCCCGAGTACCTTCTCGACGTGGCGGTCGAGGCCACGACGGTTCAAGAGGCCGGTGAGAGGATCGAGGTCGGAACTGGAAGCATCCATGCTGAGCATCGTCAGCACGATCTGCGAGATGAATGCGCAGACCACCAACGCGGTGATGACGACCAGTACTTTCGAAACACCAAGGGCTGGATCGCGATCCGGCCCGAACAGAATTGGCTGCGCAGCCACCGCGATCACAAGAAGCGAAAAAGCTATGTGCGCGATCTGCAACTTCGGGTTGTGGAAGTAGGCGATGTAGATGCCGACCAGAGCAAAAATGACACAGGTGAGCAATCGTGCGAGCTGGGAGGAATCTCCAACGACGGAGATCGTGACCGCGATGTCGCAGAAGACCACGAAACCGAACGAGCGACGCTTTGTGGGGCCGAAGACCCACCATGAGACTCCGACTACGAAGCACGAGATCACGACAACAGTATTGAAGAACAGCGCAATCGTGCTTGTCGGACCGGCAGGGCTGAATCTGTTCAGTAGTGCGCACACTCCCAGTCCGATGACAATGATGCCAAGTAATAGCCGGGTGGCGGTCGTGAGGCCGTTGTCGCGGAGATAGCGAGTGAAGCGGTCGTATTGATCGGGAAGAATCAACCACTCGCGGGTCAGCGTCCTCATCGACTTCATCTGCGATGTCATGAGTGCATCAGTCCTCGAAGGCTGGAGCGTGCGCCATTCATCGCGAACTGATTCCTCTTCTGTCTGGCACATTGCAATGCTAACTGGATCGATGCCGCATCGGACCGAGATGTTCGGATCGGCGACCCGGATGTCTGCGTTGCGCCAGCATGGAGTATAAATACATCTTGTGTCTATGTTGTATTCCGCTTCCGAAACCGTCTTCCGCGAAGTCAAGGAGCTGATCCTTTCCGGCGAGCTCGCCGGCGGGGAGCTGATCAGTGAGGGTGACATCGCTGCACGGACCAATGTGAGCCGAACGCCGGTGCGTGAGGCGTTTCTGCGTCTCGAATCGGAAGGTTGGATGCGCCTCTATCCGAAGAAGGGGGCGCTGATCGTCCCGGTCGCGGATGGGGAAGCGGAACACGTAGTCAGTGCCAGACAGCTCGTCGAGACTCAGAGCGTTCGAGTGGTGTCGGTCCGACCGCACGCACGGGAAGCGCTTGTCGCAGCGTTGCGCGCGAATCTGATCGAGCAACGTGAGATTGCTGATCGCGGGGACGTGGCCGCGTTCAGCGCAATCGATGCAGACTTCCACAAGATGATCGTTGCCGCCGGTGGGAACCCTTTGCTCGACTCGTTCTACGCGAGTCTGCGCGACAGGCAACGACGGATGACAGCCCGGTCGATCTCACGCGACCCCGGCCAACTCTCGCGCATCCTTGCCGATCACACCGCGCTTACCGACCTCGTCGACACAGGCGATGCCGACGGATACAACACTGCCGTCCTCACACACATGCGCCAGGTCCACGGCCTCGGCTTCGAAGGAACTCTGTGATGAGCACCCAAACGATCGGCGCTGGGACCGCGGCCGAAACTCGTCTCGAGGGTGAACGCCTCTCCGGCGGAAAGTGGCTGTGGCTGACCGTTGCCGCCAGTATGTTCGCCGCTGCCTGGGGCGGAAACGAATTCACCCCACTGCTGGTGATGTACCGACTCGACCACGGCTATTCGCCGGTGATGGTCGATTTCTTCCTCTTCGCCTACGTCGTCGGAATTGTGCCGGCCCTGCTGCTCGGCGGCCCGCTGTCCGATCGATTGGGTCGACGCCCGATCATGCTCCCCGCGCCGATCATCGCGATCGCCGGTTCGACGCTGCTCGCTTTCGGGGCGGACTCCGCCGCTGCTCTCATCCTGGGAAGAATCCTCTGTGGCATTGCCTTGGGGATCGGTATGGCCGTCGGCGGCTCCTGGGTCAAGGAGTTGTCCACGCAACCTTGGGACCCGACGGCGTCGGAAGGCGCAGGTGCTCGGCGAGCAGCGATGAGTCTGACCGCGGGCTTCGCCTTGGGAGCGGGTGCTGCGGGAATCTTGGCGCAGTGGGCGCCCATGCCGAGTGTGTTGGCGTACGTGCTGCACATCGCGATCACCGTCCTCGCCGCCATGGCGCTGTGGCGTGCGCCCGAAACACGACCGGCACAGGCGAAATCCGACCGTCGCAGGTTGATCGACGACCTCAAGATCCCCTCGGCAGGTCACCGCAGATTCCTCTACGTCGTCGTTCCGTTGGCGCCGTGGGTGTTCGGTGCCGCCAGTGTCGCGTATGCAGTTATTCCGGCGCTCATGACCGGGCACAGTGGCGATGCGCCCGTGGCCTTTTCGGCTCTGCTGTGCATGGTCGCGCTGACATGCGGATTCGCGATTCAGTCGTTGGGGCGCAAGATCGACACCGACCGCAGTGCTCGTGGCGCCGTTGTGGCTCTGGTGTTTCTGGTGGTCGGTATGGCCGGTGCTGCTCTGGTTGCGTCGACGCTGACCGTGGCGATCGCGATCGTGGCTGCAGCGATCCTCGGTTGCGGGTACGGCATGGCACTGGTGTCCGGGTTGCTGGAGATCCAGCGAATCGCGGGGCCGGACGATCTGGCAGGATTGACCGCGGTGTTCTACTCGATCACCTACATCGGGTTCGCGGTGCCTGCGTTGCTGGCGATGCTGTCGGAAAGCATTCCGGCACTGAGCTACACGGTGACTCTGCTGTTCGGATCAGCCGCCGCCGCTGCCTGCTTGATTCTGATTCTCTTCAAGTCGCGTTCACATCTTCCGAGCGCGTGAAGCCGGCCCGCCGACTCCTGCGAGAGTCGGCGGACCGGGGCGAAATCACGCGTCCACGGTTGCGGAACCGTTTTCCGAATTGTGGACCGAATTGTGTACCGAACCAGCCGGAACCGATGCGGTCTTGTTCAGGCCGTTGAGCAAACCGGTGATATCGACGCCTGAGCTTTCGAGAGTTTCGATGACACCGGCAATCACCTGGGGACTGATGCCCAGGATCGAGCCGATCGAACCCTGCGCCCCGTCGCTTCCGCCGACGATGGAGATCCGATCGATGTCGCCGACCGGCTTCGCTGCTGCTGCGGTGGCGTCGACCAGTGCTGCCAGAACGTCAGGCAGAGTGAGCAACTGCGCGGCCTGCGGGGTGTAGGAATTGAGCGCCTCGGCGATCTGACGCTTACCGGCAGCCTCGGCTTCGAGCTTGGCGCGCAAACCATCCGCTTCGGCCTGCTGTTCGGCGCGAACGGCGTCGGCCGCTACCTTGCGGCCGTCAGCTTCGGCTTCCAGACGTGCTCGAAGGCCGTCGGCATCAGCCTGCTGCTCGGAGCGAACAGCGTCGGCGACGAGCTTTCGTGCATCGGCCTGAGCCCCGCCGGCCTGCCTTGCTGACTCGGCCTGTGCCTGGGCGCGGAGGATCGCGGCCTGTCGCTCACCCTCTGCGCGTGCGATGGAGGCTTGGCGTTCGGCCTCGGCCGGTGCAATGACATCTGCCTGCAATGCCGCTTCCGATTGCTGGGCGCGACGACGCTCGACCTCGGTGCGAGCTTCGACGCGGGCCGCCTCGGCCTGCTCACGTGCGATGCCGACGGCCTTCTCGGCCGTTGCCTGCGCGAGTGGTCCGGCCTGGTCGGCTTCGGCGTTCTCGGCTTCGGTCTGTGCTCGAAGGCGAGCGAGTTCGACGTCGCGCTTCTGATTTGCACTCGCGATCGCAGTGTCGGCCTCGGCCTGTGCGACGGAGCCTGCCTGTCGCGCCTTTGCCGACTGGATCTGCGAATCACGCTCTGCTTCAGCAGTTCCGATCGCGGCATCACGTTTGACCTCGGCGATGCGGCGCTGACCGAGCGATTCGAGGTAGCCGTTGAAGTCGGAGATTCCCGCGATCTTGATGACATCGACTTCCATGCCGATGCGTGCGAGGTCGCCGCCTGCCTCCTCGACCACGCTGCGTGCGAGCGAATCGCGGTTGGAGTTCAGATCCTCGACCGTCATGGTCGCGGTGATTCCGCGCAGGCTGCCTGCGAGGATTTCGTTGATCTGCTGCTGGAGTTCGTCCAGGTCGGAGGTCAGGAATCGTTGCACCGCTGTCTGAACCGCTTCGTCGGCGGAACCGATTCGTACCAGGCCGACTGCCTCGACGTTGACCGGAACACCGTCGTTGGAGAGCGCATTCTTGAGATTGATGCTGACGTTGAACGGCTCGAGCGACATGATGTCGACGCGTTCGATTCCCGGAATCTTGAACCGGGCTCCGCCGCGGACGACTTTCGGCTTGCCTCGTCCGGTGAAAACCGCCACTTCGTTCGGCGGGACCTTGACGTAGTTCTTCACGTAGATCGCGGGGAGAACGATGAAGATGATTACTGCGACTACAACCGCAATGATGATGATTGGCAGCATGTATCGAGTCCTTAGATCGCGTCGTCAACCGTGACGACGTGAAGGTATTGATCGTCTACATCGGCGATGTAGACGGTGGTGCCGGTGGTGAGCGCCATCGGCTGTGCACTGACGGCCTTGGCCTGCACGCGATTGCCTTCGGCGTCGACGAACGAGACTTCTCCCCAACCTTCGGCTGCAATGGTGAGAGTGACGGTGCCCAACAGCCCGGAGTACGAAGCTCGTCCGATGTGCGAATTATCTTGTTGTTCAAGGAGATAGGGGAGAAGTAGGCCGCGCGTGACGACAACGAGAACGGCGGCGAGTGCGAGTGCTGCAATCGCCGCTACCAATGTCGGAGCGTCCGCGAGAGTGGCAGCTACGCCGCCGGCGCCGAAGCCGAAAAGTGCTGTGGCCAAGGTTGTCAGGCTCAGAAATGGCAGCCCGTCTGCGTGGCCGCCGCCCAGATCTGCAACCTCGCCGACGGCAAAGGCTCCGACCAGGGCCACGACCCCGGTCACGAAACATATTGTGAATACAACGAACATCGATCCCCCGATCTACCTGTCGAGGAAGCGCGCCCTGAGAATTGTGTTGTCGGGGTCGTCCCTCGGCCCACCTCTATAGTAAAGGTAAGACAAAGATAATCGGCGCATTCGGAATGTTTCGGCGTGGTGATATCGCGGTGAGAGAGCGTCAGAGACGAGGCAGGGAGCGCTGATTCAGCCATGCATCCCACAGTGGGCGCAATGGAGTGTCGGTGAAACGTGAAGCGAGATCGGTGAATTGCTCGGTACTGACCGTGCTGTGTCGATGCTTCGTGGTCCACTGACGGATCAGTTCGAAGAACTTCTCGTCTCCGAGAACGCCGCGCAGGGCGTGCAGAGTCAATGCGCCCCGCTTGTAGATTCGATCGTCGAACATCAGGGCAGGACCGGGATTGGCGACGATCAAGTCCTGAGATTTACGCCCGAGCCCTTGATAGGCGTTTGTCGCGAGTTGGTTCGAGGACGGGCCACCGGAATTCTCGGACCAGATCCACTCCGCGTAACAGGCAAAGCCTTCGTGCAGCCAGATGTCGCACCACTGCCCGAGAGTGAGGCTGTTGCCGAACCATTGATGGGCAAGCTCGTGTGCGACAAGACGTTCGGAACCGCGCCTGCCCGTGCAATGGTTGGCTCCGAAGATCGAGAGTCCCTGCGCTTCGATGGGGATTTCGAGTTCGTCGTCGGTGACCACAGCGGTGTAGTCGGCAAAGGGATACGGCCCGAACAGCTTTCCGAAGACCTCCAACATCTGGGGTTGGCGCCCGAAGTCGACGTCGAACGCTGCTCGCAGCCGAGGTGGGTGAACGGCGAAGACCGGTACCGGCCCGGCGCTCACCTGCCGGTGCTCGTACTGACCGATCTGAATGGTTGCCAGGTAGGTTGCCATCGGTTCGGTCTGCTCGTAGACCCACGTCGTCTGACTCGCACGGGTCTGCTTGCGGATCAGCTTGCCGTTGGCGAGGGCATAGAACGGGGAATCGGTGGTGATCGAGATTCGGTACGATGCTTTGGAAATCGGATGGTCGTCGCACGGGAACCAGGACGCCGCGCCGTTGGGCTGACTTGCGACCAAAGTTCCTTCGTCGAGTTCCTCCCAGCCGACTTCGCCCCACAGGCTCTTGATCGGCTCGGGGTTGCCGCTGTACGCGATGGTGACCGACAGGGCACCGCCCGCGGGGATCTTGGTAGACGGCGTGAGGATCAGCTTGTTGTTCAAGTGCGCGTACTTGGTGCCGCGGGCACCGTTGACGGACACCTTGGACACCTGCAGGTTCTGTGCGAGGTCGAAGCTGAACTTGGATCGGCTCTCGGTGGTGACAGCGGTGATGACAGCTTTGCCGGCGAGACGGTTGCTGAAGACCTTGTACGTCAGTTCCAGTTCGTACCGGGACACGCGGTACCCGCGGTTGCCGTTGAGCGGCAGGTACGGATCGATCGGCTCCTCGAGCATTCGGTTCGGCTTCACGACGCCACCCACGGTGCAATCGGGTTGCCCTGCCAGCGGGTGGAGGGCGGAACGGTGTCACCTCGCATCACCAGAGATGCAGGCCCTACCGTCGCTCCCGCGCCGATGCCGGCTGCGGGTAGCGCGACACAGTGCGGTCCCAGCGTTGCTCCTGCTCCCAAAGTGACGGTGTCCATGGACATGATCCGATCATGGAAGAGATGAGTTTGCACGACGCACCCCCGTTCCACTGTCGCTCCGTCGCCCAAAGTCACAAGATCTGCCTCGGGTAGCCAGTACGACTCACACCAAACGCCCTTACCGATCTTGGCCCCGAGTCCACGCAAGAAGATGTTCAGTACGGCCGTACCAGTCGCTGCGCGAGCGAACCACGGCGCCGCGACGGTTTCGACGAACGCGTCGGCTACCTCGTTGCGCCAGACGAACGAACTCCACAGCGGATGCTCGACCTTGGCGATGCGCCCGACGACGATCCACTTGGCGGCGATGGTGATCGCGCCCGCCACTGCTCCGGCGACGAGCAGAATTACGCCGCTCAACAGAGCCGCGAACCAGAATCCGACGGCGCCGACCAGTGCTTCGAGTGCAAACAGAACACCGAGACCTATGCCGAACGTGACCATCACGGGGATCAGTCGGCAGGTTTCGACCACTCCGCGGGCGATCTTGAGTCGCATCGGCGGATTGAACGTGCGGGCGGCGTCGGTGTCTCCGGCAGCCCTTCTCAGACGTACCGGTGGACTACCCAGCCACGATGATCCGGACTTGGCCTTGGACGGGGTAGCCGACAGAACCGCCACCAGACCGTTCTTGGGGACGCGTCGACCGGGGGCGGTCATACCGGAGTTGCCGAGGAACGCGCGCTTGCCGATCTTGGCCTGTTCGATGTGCATCCAGCCGCCGCCGAGGCCGTAGCTCGCAACCATGGTGTCGTCAGCGAGGAATGCACCGTCGGCGACCGTCGTGAACTTGGGAAGGAGGAGCACGGTGGATGCTTCGACGTTCTTGCCGATCTTGGCGCCGAGAAGGCGGAGCCATCCCGGCGTCAGCAGGCTCGCGTAGAGCGGGAAGAGGAAGGTTCTGGCCGAGTCGAGCAGGCGTTCGGTCGCCCACACCTGCCAGCCGATGCGGCTGCGGACAGGGTGGTAACCGGGGGTCAGCCCGATCGAGAGAAGACGAACGGCCACAAGGGTGACGACTGCGAAGACGAGCAAACTCAGGATGGTCGCGACGGGAAGCATGATCAGCGATTGGAGCACTGCGCTCGCGAGCGTGTCGGTGTCGCGAATCCACCAACCGATCAATGCGATCCCGGCCATCAGCGCGAAGATCGGCATACCGGCCAGGAAGACCGAGGTGACGCCGTATACCGGCACCCAGCCGGGTGCACGCTTCGGATGTTCGGCAGGCCAAGGATGATTCGCTTTCCCGACCTTGGTGGCGGGGGAGCCGGCCCACTGCTGGTTTGCCTTCACTCGGCCGAACACCGCAGATCCGGGTTCGACGACGGCGTCGCGACCGATACGCGCGCCGGGCAGAAGCGTCGAGCGTGAACCGACGGAGGCGCCGTCACCGATCTTGATCTCGCCGATGTGGATGACGTCGCCGTCGATCCAGTGGCCCGAGAGGTCGACTTCGGGTTCGACGGAGCAGCCGTCACCGAGTTCGAGCATGCCGGTGATGGGAGGAAGTGTGTGGAGATCGACGCCGCTGCCGATGTCGGCGCCGAGGGCGCGGGCGTAGTAGAGCATCCACGGTGCGCCCGAAAGGTTGGCTGCGCCACTGGCTTCGGTGAGTCGCAGCGCTATCCACAGACGCAGGTGTTCACTACCGCCTCGCGGATACGTGCCCGGTTCCAGCTTGCGTAGGAGCAGGCGCGCCCCGACGACGGCGATGGTCATACGGCCGATCGGTGTGATGAACAGGATGAACGCCAACAGGATCCACCACCACGAGACCGTGGGCGCCCAGCTGACGTCGACGAACCAGCCGAGGACGTTGTTCGCGATCGCCAGCCACGTCACCCACTGCAGTCCGGTGAGCGTCGTGAGTGGAACGGTGACGGCGATCTGCGCCAGCTGAGTTTTCAAGGGTGTCGGAGCGACGATGCGCGGCTCCACAGTTTCGGTGGGTGCCAATTCGTCGAGATATTCGGCGAGCGATCCCAACCGCGGATGGTCGTAGAGTTGTGCGACGGTCACTTCTGGGAACCGCTCGCGCAGGGCGGTCACCAACTGAGCAGCAGAGAGGGATCCGCCGCCCACTTCGAAGAAGTCGTCGTCGAGTCCGGTGATCTGGGCTCCCAGGATCGATCCCCACAGGCCGGCAACCCAGGCAGCGGTGCCGTCGAGGCCCAACGCGGCCCCGGCATCTTCACCGGCGCCGGGCAACGGCCACGGCAGCGCATTGCGGTCGACCTTGCCTGACGTACGCGTCGGAAGTTCGTCCATCAACGCCAGACGCGGCACGAGGGCTGCTGGTAGCTGCTCGCTGAGCAGTGCATGAGCGGCCTTGAGATCGAAGTCGGGATCCGTGCTGGCGACGTATCCGACGAGGAGCTGGTTGCCGGCTGCCGTCTTCTTCACGGCTGCGGCAGCGCCGCTCACACCCGGCAGGTTCTGCAAGGCGTTGTCGACCTCACCGAGTTCGATGCGCCTGCCGCCGAGCTTGACCTGATCGTCCGCGCGGCCCTGGAACATCAGGCCGGTGGTCTCGAGCCGGACTAGGTCGCCGCTTCGGTAGGCGCGATCCCACCCGAGCGAGGGCATCGACGCGTACTTCTCGGCGTCCTTCGCGGGATCGAGGTAACGGGCGAGGCCGACGCCGCCGATCACCAGCTCGCCCACCTCACCGACCGCGACGGGATTGCTCTGGGCGTCGACGACGGCAAGGTCCCAGCCGTCGAGGGGGAGGCCGATGCTGACGGGGCTCTTGCCGTCCATCAGTGCGCCGCAGGCGACGACGGTTGCCTCGGTGGGGCCGTAAGTGTTCCAGACCTCGCGGCCCTCGACGGCCAGGCGTTCGGCCAGTTCGGGTGGGCAGGCTTCGCCGCCGAAGATCAGGAGTCGAACGGCTTCGAGGGCCTCGGCCGGCCACAGAGACGCAAGCGTCGGCACAGTGGAGACGATGCTGACGTCACGCGAGACCAGCCACGGGCCGAGGTCCATGCCGCTGCGAACCAGCGAACGAGGAGCCGGGACGAGGCAGGCGCCGTGGCGCCACGCGAGCCACATCTCCTCGCAGGACGCGTCGAATGCCACGGAGAGTCCCGCGAGGACGCGGTCACCAGGCCCGATGGGCTCGTCCTGGAGGAACATGCGCGCCTCGGCGTCGACGAAGGCAGCGGCATTGAGGTGAGTGACCGCGACGCCCTTGGGGGTGCCCGTGGATCCTGAGGTGAAGATGATCCAGGCGTCGTCCTCGGGTTCGGGTTCGCGAACCGGTGGATGTTCGAGCCGCTTCGGCGCCGTCCCCGGCTGGATTCCGTCGCCGGTGATGATCGCCGCTACCTGCGCCTCGCCGAACACCAACTCGGCGCGCTCTTCCGGATCGTCGGCGTCGACGGGAACGTAGGCGGCGCCCGCCGCGAGGATCGACAGGATCGCGACGTACAGCGAACGCGAACCTGACGGCATCCTGATTCCGACGCGGTCACCTGCGCCGACGCCGGCATCACCGAGCCAGCGCGCACCGAGCTCGATCTCGTCGAGCAACTCCGAGTACGACAGTGTGGTGTCGCCGTCGTCGATGGCAGGTGCTTCCGGGTTGGCCTCGGCTGAGGCCCGCACGATGTCGATGAGCGTGCGCGGCGCAGGTGCATGCGCCGACCGTAGGAATACGGACGGAATCCCGAAAGATTGTTCCGTCTCCGACTGCGACTGGAGTGGCAAACCCGTTGGTCCTGTTCTACTCACGAAACTTAGAGTCCTGCGAACTGTCGAGTTGAAAGTCTCATGACAAGTTTGCGAGTTGGTGAACAGATATGCCTAATGCAACATGCCGAACGTGCCGGTCAGTCCGTACTGGCAGCTTGCGCGTGGCCTTCTGCCGAGTCGGCGAACTCGGGTGTGTCGAACACCTCTCCGCCCAGTGGATCGACGACCTTCGATTCCTCGGAGAAGTCGACGGCGCCGGTATCCGGGTCGATGTTGACCGCATGGGCGGGAACTTCGTGGACCGCGACGAGCATGTGGGCGTCGGAGGGATCCGTCATGATTCCGCTTTGTGACGGGGTCAGCCCGGCGAAGGTCGACGAGATCTTCAGATCGCGGAGCCGCTTTTCGGTGGGTTGCGGAACGTCGGTCGATGCCGAGGCATTTGTAGAAACCCGCAGGTAGCGTGGTGCTGAAGCGACCTCGTATCGGAACGCCTTCAGCATCGACAGACATGCCAGCACCATGATGACCGAGAACGGTACCGCCGTGGCGATGGCAACGGTTTGCAGCGCCGTGAGCGATCCACTGCCACCCACGATGAGGAGAACTGCGGCCGCGGCACCGGAGAGGAACGTCCAGTAGACACGCGTGATCTTGGAGGTCTCCAAGCTGCCACCGGTCGCGAGGATGTCGATGACGATCGAGCCGGAGTCCGCGGACGTGACGAAGAAGAACACGATCACGACGATCGCGAGAACACTCGAAATCGTTCCGAGCGGAAGTCCGTCGAGAAGCGTGAACAATGACGTGTTGGTGTCCACTGCGCCGGATGCGTCGAGCATCGTGCCCTCGTTGCGCTGACGCAGAATGCCGGAGTTACCGAAGATCGTGAACCACAACGAACCGACCAGCGTCGGGGCCAGCAGCACACCGAAGACGAATTCGCGGATGGTGCGGCCGCGTGAGATGCGCGCGATGAACATGCCGACGAACGGTGCCCAACTCATCCACCAACCCCAGTAGAAGATGGTCCATGCACCCTGCCAGCCGTCTTCGGCGAACGGGGACGTGCGCAGCATCAGCTCGGGCAAGGCCTGGACGTATCCGCCGAGGTTCTGCACCCACGACTGCATCAGGAACAATGTCGGTCCTAGAATCAGGACGAACAGGGCCAGCGCGGCAGCAAGCATCATGTTGATGTTGGAGAGCCACTTGAGGCCCTTCGTGACGCCGGAGACGACCGAGAAGGTGGCCATGCCCGTCACGATGACGATGATGGTGATGACCAACCAGTTGTCGGTCTCCACCCAGCCGAGGTAGTCGAGGCCGGCCGAGATCTGCTGGACACCGAAGCCCAGCGACGTCGCGACACCGAACAGCGTGCCGACGATGGCGACGACGTCGATGGCGTGGCCGATCTTTCCTTCGATGCGAGCCCGTCCGAGGAGCGGCTCGAGCAGCCACCGGATCGACAGCGGGCGACCCTTTCGGTAGGTCATGTACGCCAGACCAAGGCCGACGACGACGTAGATCGCCCATGCATGAAGGCCCCAGTGGAACAGCGTCAGTTCCATCGCTTGATTGGCTGCGGCGTCCGTGGATCCGGCGATCTGCCCGGCGACGGGTGGGGTCACGTAGTGCGAAAGGGGTTCGGCTACTCCGTAGAACACGAGGCCGATGCCCATCCCGGCGCTGAAGAGCATCGCGAACCACGAGAGCATGCCGAACTCGGGCTGCTCGTCGTCACGTCCCAATCGGATGTTGCCGATGCGGCTGATTCCGCAGTACAGCGCAAAGATCACGAAACCGGTAGCCGAGAGGATGTACCACCAGCCGACGCCGTCGCTGATCGCGTTGTTGAGAGTTTCGAAAGCATCCGCAGCGGTTCCCGCATAGATCACGGCAAAGGCGATCAGGGCAAAGATCACTATCGACGCGGGGATGAACACGGGTTTCCGTAGTTCACGCCACGCAGTTTTGACCGCAGTCATTCCACTCCTCGAACGTTCAGGCATTCACAGCGCCCATACGGGCAGCCACGTGTCACGCGTAGGTGGGCGTTGCGCTCACACCATCGCAGGTCAAGACCGGGCTATTGCTTTGAAATTCAACGTAACGTCAAGTTTCGGTCAACTCAACTGGACGAAAGATGCTGCACTGTCGCGAAAGTTCTCACTGGATACCGTAGTTCCGGTTGTAAATCGTTGGGTAATAGTGGCATTGGGCCATGAGTGGAATGCTGAACGGCGAATTCGATTGGTACGGTGAGTTGAATCGGTCGAGTCGACGCTCACCGATTGACCACATTTGTCAAACTCGGCGAAACAGCCTGTCTGTCAGGTGGTTAACTCCTGGTGTGCTTGCCCGATCGTGGCGGTCAGGTGTCGATACCTAACTGTGATTGTGATGGTCGCAACTATCAGTGATGCGGGCCCTGTTCGCCCCGCTGAGCGTCGATCAGATCCATCGCATCCTTCAGACCCAAGCCCGGATGCAGTTCGCGTAGTGCCTTGATTGCCGGAATACGGTCGTCAGTCGACGCGAGTGCGCTACGGACGTCGTCGGCGGGTATTTCGGTGGGGGCAGTCGTCCCTTCCCACCACACCGACTGAGGTTTGTTCCTGTTTCGCCAGGCTTGGACGGTGCCGTAGGCAAATCCGGCCGTCGCGAAAAGCCAGATTGCCAGGCGAACCCAATTACCGGTTGTCGGTTCCGTGGTCACTGTATGGATGGTGCTCGGACCGATTACGACTACGAGCAGGACGAGGCCAATCGTCTGCCACCATCGCTCGACGCGCCTGCTCGGATTCCACCACTCGGCCATCGATCGATACTCGCACAGGGCTGCTGTTTCGGTGCGACGATGGAGATCATGGAGATTCGTGATGCGGTGGAGCGACTTCGGGCGGATTCCGGGACCTCGATGATCTTCGGAGAACCGCACCAGACCAGCGACGGATCGACGATCATCACGGTTTCGCGTCTACACCGGCGGTGGCGGGGCGACCCGATACCGGTGCCAGTGGGAGTGTTCTCGATCCACGAGGGTGAGCCGTCGTGGTCACCGGCCGTCGATCACACCAGGGCGGCTTTGATGGGGGAGTTCATCGGGCTGGCGGCCGCGGTGATCGCAACCCTGGCAGTTCTACGTCGACCGCCCTGGCCTGATGTGACGATTCAGAAGGGGTGACCCAGAATTACGCCGATCAGTTGGAACGGCATCGCGAGGAACATCGATCCGACGTAGAGCGGATAGCGAATCGGATCGCCGGCGAGGTAACCCTCGGCGAGCCAGGCCATGACGTCTGCTGATCCCATAGTCGTTACTTCCCTTCGCTGTTGTGGTTCACCGACATTTTCGGTCGTGGGAGTTGTTTTGTTACAAGCGAACTCGAAGGAGGAGTACATGTGAAGGCAGTTTCGACGCAGCAAACGTCGTCAAGCGAGATCCCCGGGGGCGGTGTCCTCTACCAGCTAAGTCTCGATACTTAGCACTGTTCCGTAGTGAAATCTGTGCGTTCTGCACATGTCGGGACAATTCGGTGAGCCCTACAGTCGCTGCATGACAACGACACCTTCTCCTCTCTCAGGCAAGACCGTCGTACTGATCGGCGGCGGAACAGGCATCGGGCTGCGAGTGGCGCAGCTTGCCGTCGACGCCGGCGCGCAGGTAGTTCTCGGTGGCCGAACCGCATCCAAGCTCGAAGCAGCGGCCGCGCAGCTGGGTGAGGCTGCGCACTGGTTCACCGTCGACACCTCCGACGACGACTCGGTGAAAGAGTTCTTCACCAACATCCCCAGCGTCGATGCTCTCTTCACCACGGCTGCCGATTACCAGGTCGGCTCGTTCCGTGAACAGAGCGTCGAGGAAGCGGCGTCGCCGTTCACCTCCAAGTTCTGGGGGCAGTACCGCGTCGTGCACGCTGCGCTCGACAAGCTGACACCCACCGCATCGGTGGTCCTCATGTCCGGCGCTGCCAGTGTGCGGCCACCCGCAGCTGCCGCGGCATACGTTGCAGCCAACGCGGCAATCGAGGGGCTCGGGCGGGGGCTGGCGGTCGAACTGTCGCCGATCCGCGTCAACACTGTCGCTCCCGGAACCATCGACGGGCATCTGTGGGCTCAGCGCCCGGCGGAGGTTCGGGAGGCCGCGTTCACCTGGAGCGCCGAGAACAACGTGCTCGGCCGCGTCGGGAACGAAGACGAGATTGCACAAGCGGTGTTCTATCTCTTCACCAACACGTACACAACGGGTTCCACGCTGTACCCCGACGGCGGATACGCGTTGCGTTAGACCCGTGCCATTTGGCGACTGTGTGAAATGACGACTGTGCGAAATGCATTGTCGTAACACGAAGAAACGCCAATTCGCCCATAGGCGTGACCCTGGCCACATTCGTACCGTCTTCTCCGAGAACACTTCCCAACTATTCGAGGAGTCCGTCATGAAAAACACGTCAACGACCGCCGCCGGCGGTGAAGTGTCCGACGGTGACGACTACGCGCTCACCCGCGTTCCCGACGAAGCACGATATTCGTGGTTCTCGGTGGCAGTACAGCGATTCGGTCAGGTATCGGCACTCGCACAGTTCTTGCTCGGTGCGACGCTCGGCTACGGTATGACGTTCTGGAATGCCTTCTGGGCATTGACAGTCGGGGCGGTGATTCTCGAGGTCGTCTGTATTTTCATCGGCATCATCGGGGTTCGTGAAGGGCTCAACACATCGGTGGTCGCACGCTGGTGTGGATTCGGGCACGCAGGTTCCGCGGTGATCGGTTTGGTGATCGGGGTCAGCCTGATCGGTTGGTTCGGCATTCAATCTGCTGTCTCTGCATCAGGTTTGCACGGAATCATGCCGTTTCTGCCGCAGTGGGCGTGGGCTTTGGCCTTCGGTCTCCTGATCACCGCGATAGTCCTTCGCGGGTTCGGATCCATGCAACTGATCGCCAATATCACCGTTCCGCTGTTCCTGATCCTGGTCGGTTGGGCCGTCATCGCCGAACTGCGTAATCACTCGCTGTCAGATCTGATGACATCTGCTCCAGCCGGGCCGGAGCTCAGCTTCCTCGCCGGAACTACCATCGTCGCAGGCGGTTTCATTGCCGGAGCAGTGATCACACCTGACATGACGCGCTTCAACCGCACGGCAGGCGATGTCGTGAAGCAGACGCTCGTCGGAATAACGTTGGGCGAATACGTGATCGGGCTGACCGGTGTTCTCCTTGCCCATGCCGTTCGCAGTTCCGACATCGCCACGATCATTCTCTCGTCGGTCGGTTGGGTCGGCGTTCTGATCATCGTTCTCGGCACCTTCAAGATCAACGACTGGAACCTGTACAGCTCGGGGCTCGGCGTCGTGAACTTCATCGACGTCGTGTTCGGTCGACGGATCAATCGCGCAGTTGTCACAGCAGTTGTCGGCATCACCGGTTCGGTCCTCGCGGCAGCCGGAATCCTGAACTCGTTCACCGACTTCCTGATCCTGTTGGGCGTCGGATTCCCGCCGATCGCCGGGATCATGGTGGCGGAATACTTCATCGTCAAGACATGGCGCAAGGATCTGGAGGAGAGTCGAGCTGCGGGTACCCTCCCGAACTCGGCACCCACTTGGGTACCGGCCACGCTGGTGATCTGGATCGTCTCGGCGCTGATCGGTCATTACAGCACCTTCGGCCTGCCGTCGATCAACGCGGTGGCCTCGGCCTTCGTTCTCTACGTCGTCGCGGGTCGACTCGGCCTGATTCGCGGAGTCGGACGCACCGCAACCGAAGCGCCGCAAGAGACTTCGGGAAAATCTGCGCTCACGCACTAGCACGGCACACACTGTAGAAGGGAGTTCGCGATGCGAATCGGAATCGACGTCGGTGGTACGAACACCGATGCGGTCCTGATGGACGGGACCACCGTCATCGGGCATGTCAAACACTCGACCAGCAAGGACATCACCGGCGGAATCGGCGGAGCTCTGGCGGCGCTGCAGCAGCAGTACTCGTTCTCTCCCAGCGCTGTTCAAGCAGTGATGATCGGCACGACGCACTTTCTCAACGCTCTCATCGAGCAACGCGGACTTGCACCGACAGCGGCTCTGCGATTGGGGCTTCCGGCGACCGCCGCGCTTCCGCCGATGGTGGGGTGGCCGCGAGACCTGGTCTCCGCTGTGCAAGGAAGGCACTACCTCGCTCACGGTGGGCACGAGTTCGACGGTCGTCGTATCTCGCCGCTGGACCCCGACGAGATTCGCCGCCATGCCGCCGATATGGCTCGCAGCGGTACTCGTTCGGTCGCAATATCTTCGGTGTTCTCTCCGGTCAATCTCGAATGCGAAGCGGCCGCCGCGGAGATCGTGCGTGAGGAACTCGGCCCGGACGTCGCAATTTCGCTCTCGCACGAGATCGGTCGAGTGGGTCTACTCCAGCGGGAGAACGCGACCATCATCAATGCTGCGCTGCGCGAGCTCGCCGATCACATCGTCGACGGTCTTGCCCGATCTTTGGTCGAGCACGGCATTGTCGCGCCGCTGTACCTGAGCCAGAACGACGGAACCTTGATGGACATCGAGTACGCGAGGCGTTATCCGGTGGCGACTTTCGCTTCGGGGCCGACCAACTCCATGCGAGGCGCCGCTGTTCTGTCCGGTCTGGCCAGCTGTGCGGTGATCGACATCGGGGGCACCACTACCGACGTGGGCGTATTGACCAACGGTTTCCCCAGAGAAGCCACCACGGAGGTGACGGTCGCGGGGGTACGGACCAATTTCCGTATGCCGGACGTCTTCTCGATCGGTATCGGTGGTGGTTCGGTGGTGGATGCAGACGGACTCACAGTCGGACCCGAATCTGTGGGATACGAATTGGGTTCACGGGCACTCGTATTCGGCGGTGACACGTTGACGGCCACCGACATAGCCGTCGCGGCAGGCTTGGTCGACGTCGGAGATCGCAGTGCGGTGGCGCACCTCGACCGCGGCCTGGTGTCGACGGCACTCGACCGGATCTCGCGCCGAGTCGCCGACGCCGTGGAACAGATGCGGACCACGTCGGATCCACTTCCCGTTGTGGCGGTTGGCGGGGGATCGGTACTGCTGGAGCGTGAACTCCCGGGCCTGGGAACGGTGATTCGTCCTGAGCGCTTCGATGTTGCCAATGCGATCGGCGCTGCGATCGCGCAGGTCAGTGGTGAGGTAGATCGAGTCGAAGCGGTGCGGGACGGGCACCGGCAGGTTTTTGCCGACGATGCTCGCCAGGAGGCGATCGATCGGGCAGTCGCCGCAGGCGCACGGCCCGAGTCGGTGCAGATCGTGGAGTTCGACGAGGTCCCGATTCCGTATCTGCCGGGCAACGCAACACGTATTCGAGTGAAGGCAGTCGGTGACTTGGCACTGCACAGTGGTTTGGTCTCCACCGGTCAGGAGGGCTCACGATGAGTTGGACACTACGAACGGCGGATCTCGACGACCTCGCCAGGGGCGCAGCCTTGTTGGGCACCGGCGGCGGGGGAGATCCGTTCGTCGGCAAGATGTTGGTCACGCAGGCGCTCGGTGAGGCCGGTGAAATCACAATTCTCGATCCGGAGGAGCTTGACGACGACGCGTGGGTGATTCCCGTCGCGCAGATGGGTGCCCCGACCGTCGTGGTCGAAAAGATGCCGCGCGGAACCGAACCCGAGCTGGCGCTGATCACGTTGGAGAAGCACACGGGTCGAACTGCAGATGCCACGATGCCGATGGAGTGCGGCGGAATCAATTCGATGATTCCGTTGCTGGTGGCCGCACGGCGCGGCCTGCCGGTTGTCGACGCCGACGGGATGGGACGAGCCTTTCCTCAGCTCGAGATGGAAACCTTCTCGGTGTACGGGATTTCGGCGAGTCCGCTCGCCATGGCGAACGAGCACGACGAGGTGGCGATCTTCGACACCGGAAGTGACAACAGCAGATTGGAGGGCCTCGCCCGCGGGGTGACGTCGAGGTTCGGTGGGATGGCGCACATCGCGCAGTACTCGATGACGGGTGCAGATGTGAAGCGGACGGCGATCCCACGGACTCTGTCGTTGGCCATGACCATCGGCCGGTCCATCAGACTTTCACGTGAGCAGCGGGTGGACCCGGTGCAGGCGCTTGTCGACAGTCTCGCCGACACGCTCTACGGATACGGGCGAGTTCTCTTTCACGGCAAGGTGATCGATGTCGACCGGCGAACCGATGAGGGGTTCGCTCGGGGTTCGGTGCGGATCGCCGGCGTCGGAGACGAAGAGCTGGAAGTTCAGTTCCAGAACGAAAATCTGATCGCCGTCCAATCCGGAGTGATGGTGGCGATCGTGCCAGACCTGATCTGCATCGTCGAGGCCGATACCGCCGAACCCGTCACCACCGAGGGCTTGCGGTACGGGCAGCGCGTTGCGGTCATCGGGATCGCGACCCCACCCATCATGAGAACCCCGGAGGCACTGGCGGTCTTCGGCCCGGCTAGCTTCGGGCTCGATCGCCCGTTCCTGCCGGTGGAGACACTCGAGCAACCTGTACTGGCAGAATAGCGAGCCGTGAGCAGGCTGCACGCGGTCCGGGAGGCCGACCTCGACGCGATCGCAGCGGGGGCGGTGGTCCTGGGCTGCGGCGGGGGCGGCGATCCACGCTTGTTCGTGGAATTGCTGCGTCCACTGATGACGTCTACTTCGGTGGAGGTCATCGCGCCGGACCAGTTGCCGGAGGAGGCATTGGTGATGCCGGTGGGAATCGTCGGATCGGCCCTGGCCTTGGAGGAGCAATTGCCCTCCGGGCGTGAGTTTGCAGATACTGCAGCAGCTTTGACGCGCTGGACCGGGAAGCGTCCGACCGCGGTGATGACTTTCGAAGGCGGTGGACTCAACGCTCTCTCCGGCATTGCTGCGGCGTTGGCGTTGGGAATTCCCGTGGTCGACGCGGACCTGCTGGGTCGAGCGATGCCGCGGCTCGATCACTTCTCTCTCGCCGCAGCCGGGTTGGAATTGTGCCCGGTCACACTCGCCCAGCCCGGCGGCCTCATTACCGTCGTCGACGGAGTGGATGTGCTCGGCGCCGAGGTAGCAGTGCGGTCGTTGATCGGGAGAACCAGCGGTTGGGGTGCTCTGGCGATCGCGTCGATCGATGCGCGGACGGTGCAGGAGGCGTGCATTCCGGGAACTCTGTCTCGGGCGCACGAACTGGGTCAGCACATCGGGGCACTGGGCAGCTGGCGGCAGATCGCGGAAAGCTCCGGGGCTCGAGTACTGGGGGCAGGCCGGGTGCGTGCGGTGCGTCGTAGTCGTCCGGACACCGGAGATCGTCGGGGCAGCGTGATTCTCGAGCACGGTTCTGCGGTGATACGAGTCGAATTCGAGAGTGAGTTCCTGACCGTCGCGTTGGACGGCGAGATGATTGCAACGTGCCCGGACATCGTGACGTTGCTCGACGTGCGGACCGGCGCCTTCGTCTCGTGTGAATCCGTGCACCAGGGGCACGATGTGGCCGTGTTGGTTCTTCCCGGTCCACAGTGGTGGGCGGAAGAAGTGGGCAGATTGAAAGTTGTCGGCCCGCGGGCATTCGGGATCGACCACGACGCAGTGCTGATGGAGGCGCGATGAGCGCGAGTGTTTCGGCGTTGCTGAACAACCCGGCCTTTGTCGGGCTGTATCGACTGGCCGGGGAGGGTGATCCCGTCGTGACGACAGTGGGAGCACTCACCGGGGAATCGGCACAGTCGGCCGAGGCCGTGTCGGATGCGGCGAGTTCAGGATCAGTTCTGGTGATTCTCGATCGAATCGACATCGGGGAGTGGAGATTCGACGCTCTCCTTCGGCGCACAGCGGCGACCGGCTGCCAGGTGGTCGCTGTGCACAGCACTGCGGCGGAGGATGCGAATCTCTCGTTGCTTGCCGATCGGCTCGGACTGGTGGTGCTCGGAGTATCCGACCCGTGGCAGTTCAGCGTGGATCTTCGTGATCTTCTCTCGAATTCGCGGGCGGTGATGGCCGACGCAGTACTGCGGGCGACACACGCGGGCCAACGAGCCGGAGGAAGCGTCGAGAATCTTCTGTCGGTGCTACTGAACACTTTTCAGCGTTCATTCTTTCTCCTGGACTCGTCCGGACGTCCGATGACCGGCGCCGACCTGTTGTCAGACACTGATCGAGCAGCCGCCGGTATGTTGTCGGGTCGCGGGGCGCCCACCACGGTCGAATTGGACTCCGGCGGGGTCCTGATTGCGTGCCCGGTGATGTCCGGCGCAGCCCGAGAGCCCTGGCTGGCGGTGCTACTCCCGGTGCGTCAAAGCGTCGAAGAGGCTTCTCTCTCAGTGGTTCTCGACGTGGCCTCGTTGGCTGCCGGGCACCGACTGGCCGTTGCGCGCATGGTCGACGAGCGTGAAGCGCGCCGGCGTAGCGCGTTGCTCGGTGAACTGATCGACACGTCAGCAGACGCCACACCCGGACTGCTCCGGCGCGCACTCGACGCGGGTTGGATGCTGGACGGATGGCACATCGGCATCAAAGTCCTGGCGGTCGGTGAGGTCGACCTGGTGGCAAGACGCAGCGAGGTTGCAGATGCTCTCGCCGCCGAGGGAATCGACGCCAATGTCGTGGAACAGGCTGACGGCTGGGCGGCGTGGACGACTCTGCCAGGCGAGCCGCGACCGGAGGCGATCACCAGGATCGCCGAGTGCATCCGTGCAGCTCAGGCCAGGTTGGAACCCACGATGGAGACCTGGGTAGGTGTGGGACGCGCACACGACGGTCCGGCCGGAATCGGTTCGTCCCTGTCGGAGGCCGGGGATGCCGCTCGGCTCGCCGGTTCCCGATCTCAAACAGGTCGATTCCTGCACGTGGACCGCCTCGGGCTGGCGCAGTTGCTGCTGGCGTGGACGCGAACCGACACCTTCCAGCCTGCGGCCGCAGCATTGCTCGCACCGCTACGCGATTCCAATGGAGAGTTGCTCGAGACTCTGTCGACGTACCTCGACGAAGAATCGTCTCTGGCTCACACCGCAACCCGAATGGGGTTGCACCGCAACACCGTATCGAGTCGGATCGATAGAATTCAGCGCCTTCTCTCGGTGGATCTCGCAGATCCGGAAACGAGACTCGCGCTCCACCTTGCTTGCCGGACCATCGCGCCCTGACGGAGATCTTCGCGGCTTCGTCTTGACAAGCACGGGAGGTTCCTGCCATCCTCGTTGCCAGGTCACGAGTACCAGTGTTCAGCCCCGGCTTGCTGGTCGGCAACCCTCCTCCGCGGTGGGGTGCTCCGGGTGACGACCCGGCTGCGTTCGAAAACGAATGCGGCAAGCGCGGACTCTTCCGGGGCCATCTCCCGACGAACGAGTCCTTGAACGTGAGGATTGTCTTCGATGACTGCTGTATTGAGTGCCGACACCTGCTGCACCACCGCGATTGCCAAGGTTTCGGGTGCCGACCTGCAGGTTCCATTGGTTCAGGGTGGCGAATGCTCCTACGCCAACTTCGACTACGCCGCGAGTGCGCCGGCATTGGCCCAGGTCACCGACCGTATCGCCGAGTTGCTGCCGACATACGCCAGCGTCCACCGCGGTGCCGGCTACGCGTCCCGGATCTCCACGCTCACCTACGAGAACGCTCGTGAATCCGTTGCTCGTTTCGTGAACTGTGCCGACGATCAGGTTGTCGTCTTCACCCGGAACACCACCGATTCGCTGAACCTGCTTGCGCAGTGCGTCCCCGGCAGCACCGTCGTCCTCGACGTCGAGCATCACGCAAACCTGTTGCCGTGGAACGACGCTCGTATCGTCACCGCCGCAGACACCATCGAAGAAACGATCGAGCGTCTGATCGGTGAACTGTGCACCAAGCCTGCCGCGCTGCTCGCAATCACCGGGGCCTCCAACGTGACCGGTGAGATCCTGCCGATTGCACGTTTGGCTGACATCGCTCACCGTTGCGGCGCACGTATCCTCGTCGACGCTGCTCAGTTGGCTCCCCACCGTCGCATCGACCTGCAGGAATGCGGCGTCGACTACGTAGCGTTCTCGGGCCACAAGCTGTACGCGCCCTTCGGCGCCGGCGTTCTCGTCGGCCGCCGTGACTGGCTCGACGAAGCTCAGCCGTACCTCGCCGGCGGCGGCGCCGTGCGTGAGGTGACCATCGAATCCACCGAGTGGGCTTGCGCGCCCGCACGCCACGAGGCGGGTTCCCCCAACGTGCTCGGTGCGGCTGCCATCGCGACCGCCTGCGAAACCCTGCACGCCCTGGACTTCGACGTGATCGCCGAGCATGAGAAGGCGCTCACCGCCCAGCTCACTGACGGCTTGTCCGCCATCGAGGGCGTCTCACTCGTGCGACTGTGGAACGACGCTCCTGACGCCGTCGGAATCGTCACCTTCACCGTTGACGGATTCGAAGCGGGCGAGATCGCCGCATTCCTCTCCGCCGAGCACGGCATCGGAGTTCGCGACGGTCGCTTCTGCGCACATCCGGTTCTCGCGCGCCTCGGCCTCTCCGGCGGTGCAGTTCGCGCCAGCCTCGGCCTCGGTAGCAGCTCGGACGACGTGACGCGGTTGGTCGACGCCGTGAACATCCTGGTTTCGAATCAGCGTGATTGGAAGTACGCGAAGACGGCAGGTGCGTGGAACCCTGTGCCCGAGACCCGCCCCTTCCTCGGAGCCGCAGACGACAATGCCGGCGCAGCCGAGTGCGTCTGAGCTGAGCTCGGTCCCCGAAAACTCGAACGGACAACTAGCATGGCAGCCATGGCACCAGCGGATTTTCCCGCCACCCCTTCGAGAGTGAGCATCACTCTCGGTCAGTGGTGCCGTCGCCATGTCGATCTGTGCCGCACCTCTTCAGGAATGTGTTCGAGCTGACGATTCGTCTCGCTCATCCCATACTTTTCTGATTTTCGGAGGTCTCACATGTCTTCACTCGCTTCGCATTCTCTGCACGTAGCGGTCGAGTTGACCGGATTCGGTCACCATCCGGCCGCTGAGGGCGCACCCGGCAACCTGCCCATCATCGGCGGCGACTACTGGGTGGACCTCACCGAGGGTGAAAAGGCTCTCGATTTGGCTTCATTCCCTACCAATGTGGTTCGGATTCGCGCTGCGGATCTGCGTGAGGCACAGCTCGAACGCGCACGTATACGCGCTGCCGTCGCCGAAGAAGGACGCGATCCCGACAGCGTCGCAGTGCTGGTCGATCTCGAGATTCTGATCGCGCCGGAGGCTCGCTCCGCTCGTAAGGAGCTTGCGCAGTTGGACAGCGCGTTGACCTCGCCGCGGGTTCCCGTTTCGCTTCATTACGTCGGAACGCCTTCCGGTCTCGGCAGTTTGATCGCCGATATCCGAGCTGCGGAGGTCGCCGACGGCGTTACGTTGCTGCCTCTCGCATTGCCTCGATCGCTCGAGCATCTGGTGGACAGCACCATTCCGTGGCTTCAGGATCGCGGACTTGTCACACCGTCCACCGCAGTCGACGAGGTTCTCGGGCGTTTCGGACTGCCGCCCCGTCAGCGCACGCTTGCATCCTGATCGTCACCGATTGCATCTGCGTACAGGTGGAACAGCGACGGTAATTCGTCGGCACCGTCCACCTGTGCCAGAAGCGTCCAGCACTGCGCAGTGATCGACCGAGCCCTCGTGCCGATCCAGTTGGTGGGCAGTAGTTCCGGCGGCAACAGCGGATCCGGTTCCATGGCTCGCGTGAATTCCGCCGCGAGTTCGATGGTCATCGTGACAGCATCGGTACCCGGACTGTTCTGCAGTTTGTGCAGGCGTGCGGTCGCTACGTCGAGTAGCCGTTCGTATCCGTCAGCGATCTGGTCCAGTGGCCACAACTGCGCGGCAATCTTCACGGGGTCTTCGAGAGTGCCCACTTTCAGATCTCGAGTGGTGAGAGAAGACAGGTGCTGTTCGACGTCGAGTTCGGCGGCCGCATCGCGAATATACGGTTCCCAGGCGTGCGGCGAGACGTACAGACCGCCCTGGACGAGCGCGCCGCCGAGGTAAACGACCTTGGTGCGCAGCGCATCTCGCCCTTTCCGTGACGACTCCGGAATTGCGAATCCGGCCAGGTGCCAGTACCCGTCCCACGGCGTCACAGTGTCGCGGTCTTGTCGATAGGCCAGCCGAACGAATTCGACGTCGGGTTCCATCTCGCGCAGGGCTTTCGGCGTTGCTCGTAGCGTGGCCTGCCGCCCGCGACCTTCCTGAGTGAACTTCCCCTCGGTGACCAACCGCTTGATGCACAGCCGAACCTGTTGATCAGTTTTGCCGAGGGCGTCGGCGGTGGCATAGAGGGTGCGTCCGTCGACAGTTCCGTCCGTGCGCAGTAGTCCCTCGATCAAGATCCTCGTGGGTACATCGACGTCCCTGTCGGTCATCGCCATGTCCTTTCCTCGCTTCTCGACATCTTCGCCCACAACTGTACTATCGAATGCAATACGATCGTTTCAAATTCGTACGTTAGGGCGGGAAGATGGCAGCGGAATCGATGAGCGAGGGCAAGAGTAAGCCTCGTTTACGCAGGTGGATGGTTACTTCCCTGGCGGTGGTCGTTGTTCTGATCGCGACTCTGGTGGGCTGGACGCTGTACCAGAACACCTATGACATCCGTGAGGAAAAAGTGACGATCACCGGGGGATCGGTGCCGCTCCAGGGAGTCCTTGCACTGCCCGAACACGGTGACGGTCCCTTCGGGCTCGTGGTTTTGGTCCACGGAGACGGCCCGGTCGATGCAACACATGAGACGTTCTATCGACCGGTGTGGGAGGCGTTCGCAAAGGCGGGGTACGCGTCACTCTCCTGGGACAAGCCGGGGGTGAATGGGGCACCGGGCAATTGGCTCGACCAGAGCATGGACGATCGCGCGGCAGAAACGGAAGCGGCAATCGAGTGGGCGCGGGGACGTTCGGATATCGATCCGTCTCGGATCGGTCTGTGGGGTGCAAGCCAGGCAGGGTGGGTGATGCCCAAGGTGGTGAACCTCGACCCGGACGTAGCGTTCGTCATTGCCGTGGGTCCCGCGATCAACTGGCTCCAACAAGGCGAATTCAATACCCTAGCCGAACTTTCCGAGAGAAATGCGTCGGCCGACGAGTTCGAGAAAGCGCGGGTCGATCGTGCGAAGAACTTAAATCAGTTGGCCCGTGATGCATCGTTCGACGATCTCGTGGCCTCCGGCGAGGCCGACGGTCTCACCGAAGACCGGTGGAACTTCATCCGAAAGAACTACCTCTCGGATGCGCGAGCCGATCTCGAAACCGTGAAGGTTCCGGTGCTCTTGATCATCGGCGGACAAGACGTCAACGTCGACGTGGCTGATACCGAAAGGGTGTACCGCGAATTACTCGACTCGCCAGGGCAGCTGGTGGTCAAGAAGTACCCCGACGCCACTCACTCGATTGTGGAGAAGGACCTCGAAGACTCGGAATTGATGTCGGCTCTGGTGGCCGTTCTTGCTCCCCGTTCGATCTTCGCTCCCGGCTATCTAGCGGATCAGACTGCATTTTTGGAGGGAATTCATGGCTGACGGAATCACGGTTGTCGCACTGGGTGGTGCCGGTGCCATGGGCTCGGCAGCAGTGCGTCTGGCCGCAACATTGCCGGGAATCGGCAAGGTAGTAGTCGCGGATCGCGATATCGATGCTGCGAAGCGTCTTTCAGTTGAACTGGCGCAGGCCTCAGCGGAGGTCGAGGCGCGCAGCATCGACGTCACGGACGGTCGCACGCTACGTGAATTGCTTGACGGCGCAGACGTGGTCGTCAATACGGTCGGACCGTTTTTCCGTTTCGGCGTCGGCATTCTCCAGGCAGCGATCGGGACCGGGACTCACTATCTCGACATCTGCGACGACTGGGAGCCGGCCGTCGACATGCTGGAATTGGACTGTGCCGCGAGGGGAGCCGGAATCTGTGCGGTAGTCGGCATGGGCGCAAGTCCCGGGATGAGTAACCTCCTGGCCGCGATGGCAGTCTCGCGATTGGACGTGGTCGACGATCTGTATACAGCCTGGCCGGTTGATGTCGAGGGCGAGGACGAGTCGGTGGACACATTGAGTGCAGCCGCCGTTCACTGGATGCAGCAGATCAGCGGCCAGGTTCCGGTGGTTCGTGCGGGGCGAATCGTCAACGAAGAACCGTTGCGTTCCATCGCACTCGAACTGCCCGGCGGACGTCGGGGGAACGCTTACGTGGTCGGGCATCCGGAGCCGGTGATGTTTCATCGGACCATCAATCCTGCGGGGCATTCGGCAAATCTGATGGTCATCACACCGGAAACCGTGGCGTTTCTCGACGTTCTCCGCGCCGACATCGACAAGGGGAGAATCGATCTCGACTCGGCCGCCGAAGAATTGGGCAAGCCTTCGCTCGGACGGATGATCCGCGCTGCGCCTCGAATGCTCACGCGCGCCGGCCACGGATCCCTGCCGTTGTTCTTCGCCTCGGCGACAGGGGCGCTCGAAGGTCGAAAGATGCGCGTCGTGGCCCGGATTGCAGACGATTCACCGGTGTCGGAGTTGCTGTCGGACATGGCCGGTGCAACCGGAATCCCCTTGGCGCTCGGCCTTGCTCAGGTGGTGTCCCGGCTCGCCGACGGAACGATTTCGGATCGGATCGGTGTGCACTCACCCGAGAGCGTCGTCGACCCGGAAGTTCTGTTCACTGCGCTGGCGCGGTTGTTCGATCGAACCGACTGGAGTGAGATCGTCACCGTCGAATCCGAGTTCCGCTAGTCAGTTCGCGGCGTGTGATCCGATGCGACTGCGGATTTCGGTCTCGACGCGATCGGCGTCCTTGGGGCTGAACGAAGGCGATCCGTGGCCGGCGAGAGTGAGTACCACCGCGGTCTCCTTCCACGGGCGTGAAAGATCCAGGCTGTACCACGAGCTGAAATCTGTTGTTCCCCAGATTCGTAGGCGTCCGCTCAGCCATGACATGACTCCGAGGTCGACGGATTCGATCTGCGAGTACAGGACGAACTTGCTGACAAACGGAAAGTAGTAGTGGCGGATCGTGACGCCCTGATCGTCGATCCGGACGGTTCGGTCCTCGTAGATTGTCGATGTTCCTGCACTCACAGTGATAACCCGGTTCCTGCTGGTCGATGCTCTCGATGGCTGCCTGAAAACCAACCATACAGTCTCTATTGGGACAGGCTGCGAGCGCGGGCGTCAAGCGCTGGTGGGCCTTGAGACGACGAGATCACTCACCGCGATCTGAGCGTTGCCGATTGCCGCCTGAACCGGTTCGCAACTACTCGATGCTCTGGCGAGCGCAAGAACTGCGGTGAGTAGGGCGGCGTCGGGCTCTCCTTCGAACGGTCCGCTCTGGACGTCGAACTTTCCAGCGCGCAACTGCTTTCGGGCATTGATTCCAAGTTGTGAAATGACCTCGTCCATCGCGGTCAGGCACTGGGCGAGCGCGCCGATCGACCAGTAGAGATCGGCAGCGACGACGGGTGTCTGCGATGCCACGGTACCGGCGCGGCGCAATCGGTGGTGAGTGTCTCGGAGTATCTCGGGCAGCCTGTGGTCTGCGCAATGTTCCATCCCGCCGCCTCCGTAAGGTGTAAAGTTAGGTTATTCAATTACGGTAGGGCAGGACGGTAAGGGATGCAAGTAGTTTTAGACGATTACGTCGTCGGTGCGTCGTTCGCGACCGACCTGGTCAACACCTCGCCCCGGGTCTGGGTGGAGGCAGGTGACGCGTTGGCTGACCCCCAGGCGCTTCACGATCTACTGGATGAACATGGACTCTCGCCGGATGCGCTCCGCAACGGGCGTCGGCTTACCAGCGGTGAACTTGCCGACGTGCAGGCACTCAGAGAGGAGATTCGTTCGATTCTCGATGCTCCGACTTCTGATGAGCTCGTTGATCGCACTGATCAATTCCTGCAGACTGTCCCGCATCACGTTCGACTCGTGCCTGATGCCCAGTACGGCTATCGATGGAATGCGGTACCGGACAGCAGAATCGATCTCGCGGGTGAGCTTGCGTTGTTGATCGGCTACTCGTTGCTGGGGACTCTGCGCACATTGGGGTACGAACGATTCCGTCCATGCGCATCGCCGACGTGCAACGGGGTGTTTGTCGATACGAGCAGGGGAGGGCGACGCCGATACTGCATGCCGGCGTTGTGCGGCAACCGAATCAACGTCGCGAATCACCGTCAACGGCAGCGTCGTACTTAGCGTCTGCGCTTGCCCGGTCGATAGTGACAATCGAACAGAGTACGGCCGACTGTATGGGGAACTTCAACGAGATACAGACCACGTCAGTCCCGCACGATTGTCGCCATGGCAACTCCTAGTAGATGGCGGCTCGTATGAAAGCCCGTTCTGTCTCCGCGACAGCAGTTATCAGCGTTGGCGTTTTCACCCTGGCCGGGTGTGGCGGCGCATCCAGTCCCGAAGGTTCAGTCGGTGAGTATGCAAAGGACGGCAGTTTCACGACTGTCATCAACGCCGATCCCGGAAATCTGCACCCTCTGATCACCAACCTTACGTCGACTCAGATCGTGAACGCGTACTCGTACGATTCGTTGATCGACATCGACGCGCAAACACGCACTGTGCGTCCCTATCTGGCGGAGAGCTGGAGTGAAGAAGGGAACGCGCTGAAGTTCGTGCTCAAGAAGGGCATCACTTGTGCTGACGGCACTTCCTTCACCGCACAGACCGCGGCCGATGACATCAACTGGGTCATGGATCCTGAAAACGCTTCACCGCTACGCGGATCCACTGTGCCGATGTCGACTTCGGCCTCAGCGGACGGTGACGAACTGACGGTGACTACCGCCGAGCCAGCGCCCTTCCTGCTCTCTCGAATCGGCGCGTTGCGGCTTCCGTGCGCTGCGACGCTCGAAGACCCGGCCAGCATCCGTTCGAGTAGCAACGGAACGGGTCTGTTCAAGGTCACCGAAGTTGTTCCGAACGATCACATCACGATGGAACGCCGCGACGGTTACACCTGGAGTCCGAACGGCGAGACCACTTCAGACACTCTCGGAGTGCCGAAGACAGTGACGATAAAGATTGTCACCGATCCCAGTACGACGGCGAATCTTGTTCTCACCGGCGGAGTGAATGCCGCAGCGGTCACCGGTTCGGACGAGGAACGAGTCTTGGCCGCGGGTCTGGATTCGAAGACCTACACCACGTTGTCCGGCGAGTTCATCTTCAATCATTTCGCGGCCCTACCCACGGCAGACCGTGCTGTACGGCAGGCCCTCGTGCAGGCAGTAGACCTGGACGACTACACCGAGATCACCACCGGCGGTAAAGGAACCCGCGCACGCGCCCTCGCGGTTTCGGAACCCCTTGCCTGCGACTACAACAGTGTCGAAGGGACGATCCCCGATTTCGACGTCGATGCAGCAAAGAAAACGCTGTCCGACGCAGGTTGGAAGGCGGGTCCCGACGGCATCCTGACGAAGGACGGGCGACCGCTTGCCCTCAACGTGATTTTCAACAACTCACGCGATACGAACTCTGCCGCCGCGGAATACGTGGCAACACAGTGGGAAGGACTGGGCGCGAGAGTGAAACTGACCGGCGGCGACTACAGTTTTGTCATCGCCAACACATTCAGCACCACCGACCTGTCGTCGTGGGACGTTTCCATCGGTTTGACGCTGGGGAGTGATACGCCGAGCATCTTTGCCAAGTACTTCACCGGCCCGCCCAAACCTGAAGGAGTGAACTTCGCTTCCCTCGACAACAAGAAGTACATCGAATTGTCCACTGAGGCTTCGCTTCTTCCCGGTGACGAGTCCTGCAAGGTCTGGGAGGAAAGTGAGCGGGCATTGTTCAAGGACGTCGACCTGCTGCCGGTATCCACGACTCCCGCTCACATGTTCTTCAACGGGGCAACGTCGATCTATCCGCCATCGAGCGGAATCCTTCCGGGCTCGGCGATCCGTGTCCTGAAGTAGGACCCTCGGCAAACGCTCACTTTCGGGTATTGATCATCCGAAGAGCAAACCGAAATACCACTGCAGCACCCGCACCTGCAGCCAGGCCGGCGACGACATCGGCAAGAAGGACACCGACGCCTATGCCCAGGACGGCAGCGGCGGCGACAGCAAGGGCTACGTCAGCACGAGGAGCGGCGATCGCGGCATCCTTTCCCCGAGTATCGAACGAGCACCCATCTCAACGGAGCATGTCACGAAACTGTCGTCTGCAGGTGTATCAACCGCAAAATGTGTGAAACGCGTCGGCCCCGGCGGAGTTGGACTCCGCCGGGGCCGTGCTGTGTGTGTTGCGCACTTGCTCAGTGCGTCGGGACGGATTCCTTCGACGTGGTCGGGGACGTATCGGTGTGTTCGCTACCAATCTCCTTGCGGGAGTTGGAGCCGTCGAACCGAGGGAGGAAACCGGCCAGGACGAGTGCGATGACGGCGGATCCGGCAGCGAGGGCCATGACGACGCGGAAAGCGTTCTCCGACGGCAGCGTTGCCCCACCGATGGACATGGTCATCTGGGCGATGACGACACCCGCGATGGCGCTGGCGAATGATGTACCGAGGGAGCGCATCAGGGTGTTGAAGCTGTTGGCTGCACCGGTCTCGGACGGAGGAACAGCCCCCATGATGAGAGCGGGCATCGCGCCGTAAGCCATACCGGTACCGGCGCCGATGATCACGGCGATCACGATCAGTTCCCAAATCGAGTGCATGGCGAAAATGCCGATGCCGTAACCGATTGCGACGACAACGGCGCCGAGCATGAGCGTCACCTTGGGGCCGTGCGAATTGGTGATGCGTGAGGACAGCGGAGAGATCAGCATCATGATGATGCCGGAGGGAGCCATGACCAGACCTGCGGTGAGCATCGAACCGCCTAGGCCGTAACCAGTGACTTCAGGCAACTGGACTACCTGGGGAAAGACCATGCTGGCGGCGAACATCGCGAATCCGAACACGATCGATGCGAGGTTGGTGAAGAGCACCTGGCGGCGGATGGATACGCGTAGATCCACCAGCGGCTTGGGGGTGCGTAGTTCCCACCAAGCCCAGAATCCGAATATCAGGATCGCGGCGCCGAACAAGGAAAGCGTGAGCGTGCTCGTCCAACCCCAGTCGCCACCCTTGGAAATGGCCAGTAGTAGAGCGATGAGGGCGGCTGAGAGCGAGATTGCCCCGCCGAAGTCGAACGTGCCACCTGTGCGAACCGTCGATTCGGGGACCAGGACGACAACAAGAACGGCCGCAAGAGCGCCGAGCACGGCTGACGCCCAGAACAGGACGTGCCAGTCGGCGTACTCGGCGATCAAAGCCGCGATCGGAAGACCTAGAGCGCCACCGACTCCCAGTGAAGCGCTCATCATCGCAACAGCGCCGGCGAGCTTCTTGGGCGGAAGCACGTCGCGCATCACACTGATGCCCAGCGGAATGACGCCGGCAGCAAGGCCCTGCAGGATTCGGCCGGCAACGAGGGGGATAACGCTCGAACTGAGTGCTCCGACCACCGAACCGGTTACCAACAGCGCCATGCTGATCAGGAGTAGACGCCGTTTGCCGAACATGTCGCCCAAGCGGCCCATGGTCGGGACGGCGACGGCAGCTGCGAGCAGCGTGGCGGTCACAGCCCACGCGGTATCGGACGCCGGCGCGTTCAAGTACTCGGGCAGATGCGGGATGATCGGGATGACCAGCGTCTGCATGAGGGAGACGACGATGCCGGAAAACGCCAGAACAGCCACCACTGCGGTGGTGGATGGCGACTTCGTTGTCTGTGGCGGCGTTGTCGGTGGTGGAGAAGTGGTTGACGACATTGCGGTAACTCCATCGGAGGAAGAACGAATAATGGTTTAAGTCACTTGATTGAACTAAAGTTAAATCAAGTGACTGACTTAACGGAAGGGTGCGCCTCCGATCGTGACGAATATCTCCGGTGCCGAGCAGCTTCGGATGGTCGAGGATGATGGTGTCCATGACTACGAGGACTGAGGACGCGTCGGCCGATGTCGGCGGCGCCGCAAATTCCGCGCGCTCTGCTGCAACCCGAGACCGCATTCTCGCCGTCGCCGAGCAGTTGTTCGCAGAACATGGAGTCTTCGCGGTTTCGAACCGTCAGGTGAGCGACGCGGCAGGTCAGGGCAACAATGCTGCCGTCGGATATCACTTCGGAACCAAGACCGATCTGGTCCGCGCGATCGTGAACAAGCATTCCCAGCAGGTCGAGAAGAACCGTGGCGAACTGCTGCGTGAGATCGAAGGGTCCACAAATGTTCGTGACTGGATTTCGTGTCTGGTTCGGGCGTCGACCGATCACTACGCCGAAATGGGTGGCCCGACCTGGTATGCGCGGTTCAGCGCGCAGATTCTCACCGACCCGGTCCTGCGGAAAATCGTTTACGACGAGGTGCTGGCCTCGCCTACTCTGCAGGAGACGCTACGCGGACTTTCAGCCTGTCTGACTGACATGCCGATGAGTGTTCGACGCGCCCGCGCGGACATCGGGCGTAATGCGATCGTGCACATGTTCGCCGAACGCGAGCGCACGCTTGCCGAAGAGGGGCCGGACGCGGTCACGTCATGGGAGGACTTCACGACCGATCTCGTCGACGCGCTGGTCGGACTTTGGACTGCTCCGATCAGCCGCTGACCGGCCGTTTGTCCGCGCTAGCCGCCCGCCCCGGGGCAACCCTGCGGGATGGATCTCGCGTCGGTGGAAGATCCAGGAGCAAGCCGACTCCGGCAAGAATGACGACGAGCCCGCCGACGAGCGCGAAGGTGACAGGTTCGTTCAACCACAGCACTCCGATAGCTGATGCCGAAATCGGAACGAGAAGCGTGACGGCCGATGCCGCGACTGGACCCGCCTGACGAATTATCCAGAAGTAGACCAGGTAGCCACCGGCCGTAGCCCCCAGCCCCAGGGCTACCACGGCGATTAGAGGGCCGACGGTTATGGGCCCCGGTGGGGGAGCGACGGCGGACACCGGCACCAAGAGGGCGACCGCGGCAAGTTGCTGGCCGAGGGCCAGAGTCAGGGGTGGAGTGTCCTGGAACGACTTTCGTGCGTAGACACCTCCGACTGCGTACAGCAGCGCCGCGGTCAAAGATGCGCCAATGGCCAGCATTGCGCGACTGTCGATCGCTGACGGAATTCCGCCGACAAGCACCGAGACACCGACGATGCCGATCGCGACCCCCGAGAGTTTTCGCCAGGTGATCTTTTGTCGAAGCCAGAAAGCGGCGACGAATACGCTGAACATCGGAGTCGTGGCATTCAGGATCGACGCCGTCGACGAGTTGAGGCCGACGATCGCAGTTGCGACAAGTGTCAGGGGCCCAGCGACGTTGAGGGCAGCCAGCAGTAGGAATGCAGGAAACCGATGACGGACCGCGCGCCAGGTCGATCTGCTGGAAGCAGTTATCAGCGCGAGAACCAACGCTGCAACAATGAAGCGGCCGTGCGTCGTGCCGACGGCGCCGAGAGTTGGTGCTGCCACAGCAACCAGAGGGAACGAGCTTCCCCAAAGCATGCCGACCAACAGCAAAGCTCCAACTACGGCGAATCGGCTGCTGCCGATTGCTTTCCAGTTCTTCATTGCTCCTCTTCGTCGACGACCACGCGGACATGGATGGTCGATGCCAGACCTACCCTATACCCCCCGTAGGTATAAGGTTGAGTGTGTCATGATGCTGTAGGTGATCCGAGACTGGGGACGCATTATTCGTTCTCCTGCAATGGTTTATGTGCTGAGATGCTGTACGCGCAGACCTTCAAGTTATCTCCAATATACCTATAGGGGGTATATTGATTGTGTCGGGCTCGCTTTCCGGGCCGCATCCGTCCAGCAAAAGAACAGGAATCCCAATGAGCAGTTGTGGCTGTGGCAACACCCCGAAGTCTGACGCCAAAGGCGATGTCGGCGCTGTCGGTTCGGCGATGCCGACCGGTGGGAAAGACCTACTCACCGCTGGCAGTAGTGAACTCGTCGAATGTCGGGTCATGCCGGGCAGCGTGATCGAGAAGGTGCGTGCCGAAGCGGAAGGCCTGTTTCGTGACTTCGAAGGAAATCGGTACTGGTTCTGCTGCAAGGGATGTGGTCCTCGGTTCGACGCAAATCCCAGGAAGTATGCCGACGTGAGCTGAGCGAAAAGTGGTGGTGCAGGCGATGGCTGCACCACCACTTTCGTTGTAGCCCTGTCGGGGGCAGTCGGACCGTCGACATCAGACGGCGCGAGCGCACGCGCACTGGGCAGCCGTCAAGGTGCATTCGCCTCGCGTGGTTTCGTACGTCGCCTGTCCGGGCAATTCAGCAACTGTCTCCCGAGGCCAAAGTGCAAATCCTGCAACGGTTCCCACTGCGGCAAGCGCTGCAAGGATGCTCCAGGTGACCGCAAATCCCGCGCTCGAACCAACCCATCCGGCGATCGGATAGGTGACAAGCCAGGCAAGGTGCGACAGGGAGAACTGGGCTGCGAACACCTCCGGTATACCTGCGGGTTCGACGGAGCGCCGAAGTACTTTTCCGGTCGGAGTGACGATCATGGCCATCCCGGCGCCGACGAGTGCCCACACTACGGCAGTGAGTATCCACGTGAATACACCGGCCACAGCGAGGGCTGCTGTCGCGCCGGCGCTGACGACCAGGACAACGGAACCTGCTGTCATCACAGTACGTTCAGCGGTTCTGTCGAGAACGCGTGGAAGAAGAAGCGCGGTCACCAACGTGCCGGTGCCTGACGCGGCAAGCATCCACGCCACGTCGGATTGGGTTCCACCGAGCTCGTCGCGGACGTAGTTGACGGTGTTGACCACCACGATCGATCCGGCTGCTGCCACCACGAGATTGAGTGCCATGATGCCGCGCAGTCGCGGCGTGGTCACGAAGATCTGCACCCCCGACGCGATCCGATCCCACGCCTTGCGGTGAGTACTTCGGCGAGCGTTGGGGATTCGGGTGGCTAGCACGAGCAGTGCCGAGACGGCAAAGCCCACGGAGGTGGCGACGAACAACAGGTTGAATGTCATGAAGGACAGAGCGACTGCGGCAAGAACAGGGCTGAGCAGACTTTCCATCGTGTAAGCGACCTGCGATGCCGACAGCGCGCGGGTGAAATCGGCCTCGTCGGTCACGATGTCAGGGATGACCGCTTGGAACGTGGGAGTGAACGCTGCCGACGCAGCTTGGAGAACGCCCACCAGCACGTAGATGTGCCAGATCTCGCTGACGAAGGGCAATGCGATCACGACCGCTGCGCGAATGGCGTCGAGGGCAACGAGGAAAGCCCGTCTCGGCAACCGGTCTACGTACGCCGCCGCGAGTGGAGCGATCACGACGTACAGGGACATCTTGATCGTCAGCGCGGTGGCCAGCACGGCTCCGGCGCTCGGTCCGGCGAGTTCGTAGGCGAGTAGACCCAGCGCAACCGTCGCCAACCCGGTGCCGAACAGCGCGATGATCTGGGCGCTGAAGAGCAGGCGATAGTCGCGAATCAAGAACAGACGCAGGCTGTTCCGTTCCAGTGCGGAGTTAGCGATCCGGTTCATTTGGTTTCACTCCCGCGACAAGATTGAAAGCTCCGGTCAGGACATTGAGGGCGACGATTCCGACTACGTCGGCGATCTCGCGATCACCGTAGCCGTGCGCTCGAAGGCCCGTGATGTGTTCGTCTGAAATCGAGGCAGGCTCCCGATAGACGCGAAGCCCGAGGTCGATCATTGCCGCGATGGCGGGATCGGCCGAGGTGCCCGCGCGGGCACGCTCGATCTCGTCCGCCTCGACGCCGTTGGCGTGCGCGGCGGCCACGTGGGCTTCGAGGCAAACAGCGCAACCTTGCTGGACCTGCACAGCGATAGAGATTCGCTCGGTGATCTTGCGGCTCAGTTTCGCTCGCTTCATTGCTCGGCTGAGTTGCAGATAGCCGCCCAGCACAGCGGGCGAATGAGCCATCGCCGCGACCATGTCACCGACCTGTCCGTGACGGTTCACGAGTTCGGCGAGAAGGTCTTTCGATGCACCGACAGCGGTGGTGGGCGTGAGAGAAGCAAGGCGCGACATAACGAGTCCTAAGTGGTTCCGCCGGTGGTGGGTTCGGCTGGTGACAGCCGGCCGAACCCACCACCGGAGTTGGTCAAGAATTGACGGTGGATTGAACGGTTCTAGGATCGTCGACCTTGGTCGACCGCATCACGACCGCGGTGATTGCTGCGCCAACCACTGCGATGGCGGCTGCTCCGAGGAACACGGCGGAGAAACCGTTCGTCAACTCCGTCAGGTCACCGAGTTGATCAGCGCCGAACACTGCTGCGATCGCGGTCATCACCGCGAGGCCGACAGCCGAGCCGACCTGGTAGCTGACGTTGACGATGCCGGAAGCCAATCCGCCCTCTTCCGGGCGTGCAGCCGAAATCGCCGTACCGAGTGAGGGAATGAACGCCAGCGTCATACCTGCCGCAGCCACGAGCGACGCCGGCAGTACGTCGACCCAGAAGTTGCCGGTGGGCCGGATCAACGACATCCAACCCAAACCGATTCCCAGTACCAGCAATCCGGTCACGATCATCGCTTTTGCACCGAAGCGTGCCATGGCCCGTGGTGCCACGACGACCATGCCGAGCATGACGAAGATCGTCATCGGCAGCAGCGCCGCACCGGCCGGGAAGGAGCTGTATCCGAGCACTTGCTGCAGGTACAGGTTCAGGAAGAACCACATCGGTATCCAGGCGGCGCCGAGCACGAGCTGAGCGATGTTCGCGGCACCGAGGTTGGGCGCCTTGAAGATTCCCAGACGCACCAGAGGTTCCCGACGCTTCGACTGGATCAATACGAATGCACCCAACAGAGCGGCCGAAACGGCGAGCGCCAGCCACGTCTGCCCGGATCCCCATCCGACATCAGGTGCTCTGACGATGCCGAAGACTCCGACAGCAAGACCTGCGGTGACAGCGAGTGCGCCGAGGAAGTCGATCGACCCGGTACGTGCCGGTGCGTTCGGCATCAGGAGGGGAGTAGCGATCAGCGCGATGACAGCGATGGGAATGTTGAGGTAGAACACCCAAGGCCAGCTGGTGTATTCGGTGATGACGCCGCCGAGGAACACGCCGGCCGTACCGCCGGCCGGGGCGGCAGCGCCGTAGATGGACAGCGCCTTGGTCATCTCTTTCTGCGTGCTGCCGAACAGCATCATCAGCAAGGTGAGCGCCGACGGCGCGATGAGTGCGGCGCCTGCGCCCTGGACTGCACGGCCCGCAAGTTCGACGGCGACGTTACCGGCGGCACCGGCGACAACGGAACCGATCAGCAGGATCAGCCAACCAGCGGAGAACACTCTGCGGGCGCCGAACAGGTCGGACAGGCGGCCGCCGAGGAGGAGTAGCCCGCCGAACGCGATGACGTACGCATTGAAGACCCAGGTCAGGCCTTCTTGGGAAAAGCCGAGATCGCTCTGCATCTGGGGGAGAGCGACGCCGATGATGGAGGTGTCCATGATGACCATGAACTGAGCGGCGGCGATCAACGCCAACGCCCACCACTTACGGGTGGATTTCGGTTGTGTGGACATTCTGAGTTCCTTACCTGTACGGGGTATAGGTGATGCTCGTGTGGTCGGGGGGTGTCGAAAGCGAGCCGGGGCGACATCGGCGCAGCGCTTCGTTGAGGTGCGCGGGGAAATGCTGTTCTTGGAACTCATTCGGCCGGCGCTCTGCGTAGATGCGCATCGGATCTCCTTCGAGTGAATTCAGGGTGTTCGAGTAGTTCGTACCATACCCTAGGGGGGTATGGTACAAATTGCAACAGGTTCGATGTCAAGGAGTGCAGAACCTGACGCAGACGGCAACGAGAGTGCTGCCGACCCAAACTTTGGAGGGCAAGATGTTCAGCGACAACGGCTACACACTGGAATTGGCAACGTCGGAGGCGACCGTCGGCAACCATGTCCCTTTGCAGTTCCGGATCCTGGATCCGGTTGGAACTCCCTTGATCCGGTACACGGACACCCACGACAAGCAGTTGCATCTGATCGTGGTCGGTCTGGACCTGACCGGATTCCAGCACGTGCATCCCGAATTGGACGAGAACGGAAACTGGCATGTGTCAGTCGATTTCGATCATGCGGGAGACTATCGAGTGTTCGCTGATTTCACTCCGGACGGTGGTGACGGAATCACGCTCAGTGCGGATGTGCGCGTCGCCGGACCCTATGATCCTCGGCCGTTGCCCGCTGCTGCTGCCGCCACGACGGTCGACGGCTATACCGTCTCCCTCGAAGGCGCGGCCCATGCCGGCCAGACATCGAAGCTCACGCTCTCGGTCAGTCGTGACGGAATCCCGGTCACGGACTTGCAGCCCTACCTTGCCGCATACGGGCATCTGGTCGCGTTGCGTGCCTCCGACCTCGCCTATCTCCATGTCCATCCGGACGGCTACCCCGGTGACGGTGTCACGCCGGCTGGACCGGCAATCACCTTCTACGCCAACATGCCGAGCGCCGAGGATTACCGGTTGTTTTTGGACTTCAAGCACGGCGGAGTGGTGCGTACGGCGGAATTCACGCTGACGGCCGACAATGCGACCACGCCTGGGGCCGAACACTCGAGCCACGCGCACCACGGGCACTGAAACCGAATGCGTTTCGCAGCAACGGGAAAACGGGCATGGGCAATCGCCATGCATCCATCTGTTCGTGCCGTAGCGAAATGCGTGGCGATGTGCGCAGTGATTGCTCTGCAAGACAACGGAAGTCGAAGAGTCTCCGCACATCGCCCCGGTAACGAGAATTGTTGCGAAGTCACGCGTTGACGAACAGGAGGACATCGAATGTCGGAAGCGACAGAAGTGGGCAGTGCGCCAAGCAGTGCTCCAAACAGTGCCCAAGGCAGTGATGCGACCGGCGATGCATGCTGCACGAGTGATTCGCACGGCTACATCACCGCCAAGGGCGACTACCTGGCGCGTCTGCGTCGCATAGAAGGTCAAGCTCGCGGCCTGCAGCGCATGGTCGACGAGGACAAGTACTGTATCGACATCCTGACGCAGGTGTCGGCGATGACCAAGGGCCTCCAGGCGGTGGCCATGGGCCTGCTCGAGGACCACATCGGCCACTGCGTCGTCAAAGCCGCTGTTGCCGGTGGGCCCGAGGCGGACGCGAAGATCAAAGAAGCGAACGACGCGATTGCGCGATTGGTCCGCTCATAGAATTGTGATGAACATTGATACCTTGGTGCGCATGTTCAGTATCGAGATCCGTCGTACATTCGCTGTGAGGCAGGGGCTTCCGGCACCGGTGCGGGACGCGAAGAACTTGCCGCCGCTGATGCCTGCCGACGGATTTCGCGTGACGATGCGAGTGGCGTTCTCGTTCGAGGACGACCAACTCGGAGAACGTGGATGGTTTGTCGACACGGACGCTCTGGACGAGTCCGTCGATCGATGTGCCGAGCAATTGGCGAGCGGTGCCTGGCCGGAGATTTTCGATTTCCGTCCGTCATTCGAGAATGTCGCGAAGTGGGCTTTCAGTGAACTTGCGTCCAGCATTCCTCAGCTGACCTACGTCGAACTCGACAACGAGACGATCGGTGTGGCAACAAGATACGTCAGATCACAATGATCTGACGTATCTCGTTGACGCACCGCGTTCGGTCGACCGGCCTACTGGTAGAGGCGCAACGCAGAACCGATGAAGGTCTTACCGAATGCGAGTCCGGCCTTGTTGAAGTAGAAGCTCAAGACCGTATCTGCAAACGGGACTGCGGACACCGTTTTGGTGATCTGTGACTCGGCGTCTGCCCACTCCGCGCACGCTGCTTCGCCGGTCAAGCCGGATGCCTTGGCAACGGCTGCTTCGTAGGCGGGGTTGTTGATCGAAGAGAAGTTCTTACCTGCTGCCGGAGCAGGACCGGAGAAGAACGGGACGAACCCGCTGGGTACCGAATTGTTGATCTGGATCCACGCGATGTCCCACTGGTTGTTGTCCTTGCCACTGAGCATGACGTCGACAACCTTGGTCTGGTCGGCTCCTGTCACCTCGACGGTCGCACCGAGGTCGGACCATGCCGACTGGGTGAGCTCGGCTGCCGCGCTGCGCGCATCTTCGCCAGCAGCGTAGAAGAGGCGGAGGGTCAGCGGCTTTCCGTCCTTGCTTCGTTTGCCGTCGGAGCCGGCGGTCCAACCTGCAGCGTCCAGTGTTGCCTTTGCTGCGCTGAGGTCGAAGTCCGGAATGTTGCCTGTGACAGAGTCGTACACACAGGCTCGGGGCTCGACGGAGACAAGACTTGTTGCACGGGTGCCCTGGCCGCCCGTGATGACTTCAGCGAGATCGTCGAGATTGACAGCCTGGACGAGAGCTTTTCGAACGGCGGGATCGCTGGTCGGATTGTCCGCAATCTGATTGAAGTACATCTGACCGGCGGGAAGTGGGCGCTGGACCGAGTCGAAATTGGCGGCATCGATGCGATCCTTGTCCGGACCGGCGATCGGAGATGCGCTCAGTTCGCCTGAGAGAAGCTGGTTTGCTGCGGTGCTGACATTGGGTGCCATGACAGCAATGACTGTCTTGGGGACACCCGGTGTGTCGGAGGTGGTGTCGTCGGGCCCCCAGCTGTAACCGTCACGACGCTCGAACGTGTAGTGGTCATTGGCCGAGACTTCGGTGACTTTGAACATGCCGGAGCCCAGCGACTTGTTGTTCGAGGCGGTCGGATCTTCGAGACCGGCATCGCACATGATCGGGAGGCGACTGATGGTGAGGAGGAGGAACGGGGTCGGCGCCGGAGTGGTTACCGTGATGGTGCGGGTGGCGAGATCGGCAGTGGCCGAAGCGCCGATGGGAACTGTGGTGCCGCGTTGTTGTGAACCCTTGGCTGGATCGGCTACGAAGTTGATGTTGTTCGCGACGGTCTGCGCAGTCAGCGTCGACCCGTCGGTACAGGTCACGCCTTCACGAATGGTGAAGGACGCGGAGGTCGGCGTTTCTTCCCACTTCTCGGCCAACCATGGTTTGAATTCACTGGTTTCAGGATCCTGGTAGACCAAGGAGTCGTACGCCAGCTTCGAAATTTCCGCGGTTGCCGCAGAGCCGGACATGATCGGGTTGAGTGCACCCGGATCGCCTTGCAATGCGTACCGGAAGGTTCCGTCAGTCAGAGGCTCACCGCCGCCGGAGCCCGAGGACGTGCCTCCCGAGCTGCAAGCCGACAATACGAGCGCGAGCCCCGCGGTCGCGGCAAGCGTCGAATAGGAGCGGTGTTTCATTGTGCCTCCGTGAAGGAGCCGGGGCCCGGGAGTGAATCGTGAGGGCGCAGTCGAGTGTGACCGCTAAATCTTGGCGTAGGACGTGACGGGCATCTCGGTCGATCCTCACGAAAATCGGGCGGATTTTTGTTCGATTTCACGAAGGTTGGAGTTCTGGTTCAGTTCACGGGGAGTCGAGGTCACTTCGGCGTGGCCACCCGGTCTCCGTGAGCACGGTTGCTGGAACTGACCTCAACGGGGAGGTGGGGCCGGGACCGTGGAGGTCTGCGTCGTCGTCGATTTCGGACCAGAATTCGTCCGCCGAAACATCAAGGCCGAGAACGATCCACGGCGGTCCGGCTTCTTGGAACGCGTATGAGACGGTTCCGGTACGCGGAACTGTCGTATCGAACAGTCGGTCTCCGACGGGATAGCCCTGCTGCTCGCCGACCAAAGTCAAGGTAGTCGGTTCGAAGGATGCATCGCGCAGAATCTTCTCGACTGCGCGGTCGAAGCTCTGCCGGACGCTGAACTCTTCGTCCGAGTTCGAACCGGTGAACTCGGGGAAATGCGCACAACACAAAACGTATGGGCCTGCTGAGTTGCAGTAGAGACGAAACACGGGAAATCCACCGGCCACGACGTGACGTTAGCAGGGCGTCGAAATGGAGAAGTTGCTGTTTCAGCAAAGATGGTTGCGTGAGTTGTGGAAGGTCGTTCATCCTGGGTGCATGAGCCACGAACACCACAATCACCACGAAAACTCCGATACCACCGAGAATCCGTACGCCAAGGCGGACGCACAGTTCTGGAACTCGCTGTACGAGGAACGCCCCGCGCGCTGGAGCGGAAATCCCAACCCACAGTTGATTGCCGAAGCCTCCGACCTGGAACCGGGCACGGCACTCGACGTCGGTTGCGGCGAAGGTGCCGACGCTTTGTGGTTGGCGCGTCGCGGGTGGAAGGTCACCGGCACCGACATCTCGTCGGTTGCGCTCGGCCGCGCCCAGGCTCATGTCGAGGGCGAGGGCGTCGACATCGAATGGCTGGAAGCCGACCTGACGAAGTGGGATCCGCAGGGGCGCTCGTTCGATCTGGTGTCCGCGCAGTACTTCCACATGCTCGAACCCGCGCGCGGGGAATTGTTCCGTGCTCTCGGAGATCTGGTCGCGCCCGGCGGGCATTTGCTGATCGTGGGCCACTCACCTCACGAGTCGCCGACCGAGCACCATCGGGCCATGCTCCATACACCCGAATACGTGGAGTCGCTGTTCACCGATGGTTGGAAGGTGTTGGTCTCGGAGTCGCGGGAACGTGATCTTCCCGCGAACCCCGAGATGCATCACACGACGGATACCGTTGTGCTGCTTCAGCGATTGAGTGCGAGTACCGACAGCAACTCGTAAGCGACGTGAGCCGCTGCGATACCGGTGATCTCGGCGTGGTCGTACGCCGGCGCTACCTCGACGATGTCGGCGCCGACCACGTTGAGTCCCACCAACCCACGCAGTGTGTTCAACAATTCGCGAGAGGTCATGCCGCCCGCTTCGGGTGTTCCGGTGCCCGGAGCGTGGGCGGGATCGAGTACGTCGATGTCGACGGAGACGTACACCGGGCCACCGTCGAGGCGCTTACGCATGCGCTCGACGATGCTGGCGACGCCGTCGACCTCGTAGTCGTCACTGCGGATTACCTGGAAACCGAGGACGCGGTCGTCTTCGAGGTCTTTCTCGCTGTAGAGCGGTCCACGGATGCCGATGTGCTGCGAGCGCTCCATGTCGATCAGGCCCTCTTCGCTGGCGCGGCGGAAGGGGGTGCCGTGGGTGAAAGGCTGACCGAAGTAGGTGTCCCAGGTGTCGAGATGAGCGTCGAAGTGCAGGACGGCGATCGGGCCGTGATCGCGGGCCAGTGAGCGCAGGATCGGCAGTGCGATGGTGTGGTCGCCGCCGAGCGTGAGCACGGAGGAACCGTCGGCGCGCAGGTCGGTAAGGGCGGACTGAACCGTCGTGAGAGCTTCCTGGATGTCGAAGGGGTTGACGCCGATGTCGCCGAAATCGGCTACCTGCTGGTTGGCGAAGGGCGAGACCTTCAGCGCTGGGTTGTACGGACGCAGCAGCTTCGACGCAGCGCGGATGTGGCCCGGACCGAACCGGGCACCGGGGCGGTAGCTGACACCCGAATCGAAGGGGATGCCGAGGATTGTCACGTCGGCGCGCGAGACCTCGTCCAGGCGCGGGAGACGCGCAAAGGTGGTCGGCTCGGCGTAGCGGGGGACGCGCGTGGCGTCGACGGGTCCGATGAACGATCCGGGGTTGTTGGTAGCCATGTGCAGAGGTCCCTGCTCTCGATTCGGCGCACACCGGGCGCCCTTCAGTGATGTAGCTCTCTGAGCAAGTATGGTTTCTTCAAGAGGCTCGGTTGTCAACCCCTGTTTCCTGAAAGGGACACGGCGGTCGTGAAGGAGTGGGTTCAGTGGCCAAGGCGAAGGAAGCGGTCGAGCCGGTCGGACCGCGCATCGGGGCGAGGCTCAAGGCGGCACGTCAATCGAAGCGGTTGACCCTCGACGACCTGGCCGAGGCCTGTGGTGTGACCAAGGGGTATCTCTCGAAACTCGAGCGCGATCACGTCAACGCGTCGGTGGCGACCCTGATAAAGGTGTGCGCGGTGCTCGAGATCCCCGTCGGATCCCTGTTCGAGAATGCGTCCGCCGGTGAAGTAGTCCGCGCCGACGCCATGCCGCAAATCAGCTTCGGTGGCGAAAAGATGACGGAGTACCTGCTCACGCCTACCAACGAGCGTCGAATTCAGGTGCTGCTCGGCGAGCTGGAACCAGGCGGCGGAAGTGGTCGGGAGTTCTACAGTCTGCCGATCGACGTGAACTTCGTACACGTGCTCGAGGGCGGCTTGCGGGTTTCGTTCGAGGGTGGTCGGACGGATCCGAACGGTGAGGCCGTCGATGCCGAGGACGTCGTGCTTGCGGCGGGCGATTCCTTCACGTTCACGCCGACGCACAACCATAGTTTTCAGGCCGAAGGCTCGGTTCCGGCGAAGGTTCTGTGGGTCTTGAATCCGGCATTGCCGGAAGGGCCCCGCGCGTCGCCTTCGTGAGACTCGAATCCGTGAATGTTGATTCTTAGGAAACAAGAGTTGACATGATTGGCGGCACCCGTCACGCTGGTAGTTGTCCCCGTCACACACACCGTCGAAAATTGGCGTCACGGAACTCCTGAAGGAGCGCACCATGCATGTCGATTCAGTTCGAGTTGGCCTGTTCCAAGGTCCGCTCACCACCCCGGACACCTTTGCGTCGGTGGAGTTCAACCTCGCTGCAATCGACACTGCTGCCCGCGAGGCTGCAGCATCCGGTGCGAAGATCCTGCTGACGCCGGAGATGTCCGCAACCGGCTACGACATCGGCGAACTGGTGTCGCTACGCGCGGAACCGGCCGACGGCCCGATCTTCGATTCCGTCGCCGCGATTGCTCGAAGTGCAGGCATCGCAGTCGTCTACGGCTACCCCGAACTCGACGGGGGAGATGTCTACAACAGTGTGCAGGTGGTGGACCGCGACGGCACTTCGCTTGCGCACTACCGCAAGACGCACCTGTTCGGCACGCTCGACCGCGAACATTTCCGGCCAGGTGAGACCCTGGTGGTCGGGTTCGATTTCGAGGGCATCCGCTGCGGGTTGTTGATCTGCTACGACGTGGAATTTCCCGAAGCGGTTCGGGCCCATGCCGACGCCGGTACCGAATGGCTCATCGTGCCGACAGGGTTGATGACTCCGTACGAACACATTGCGCAGCAAGTGGTTCCGGCCCGCGCATACGAGAGTCAGATGTTCGTCACCTACGTCAATCGCTGCGGCGCCGAAACCGAGCTGACCTACTGCGGTCTCTCGTGCGCCATCGCGCCCGACGGTGCCGAGTTGGCGAGGGCCGGGGTCGGCCAGGAATTGCTCCTCGCCGATATCGCCGCCGCCACCGTCTCGCAATCGCGCACCCTCAACACGCATCTCGACGATCGACGCCTCGATCTGTATCCAGACCTTTCTGTCACGACTGTCTCCAAGGAGAACCGTAGATGACCATCCCAGTAGCTCCGGACAGTTCCTCGGAACCCGGCAAGCAGCCGCCCCTCACGATGTTCGGGCCGGATTTTCCGTTCCCGTACGACGACTACGTTTCCAGTCCGGCGGGACTCGGCTCGGTGCCCGATCTGGCACTGGGTACAGAAGTTGCCGTGATCGGTGGCGGACTCTCCGGCATGATCGCGGCCTACGAGTTGCTCAAGGTCGGTCTCAAACCGATTGTCTACGAAGCTGATCAGATCGGTGGCCGGATGCGGTCGGTCGAGTTCGACGGGCACCCCGGGGTGGTCGCCGAGATGGGCGCAATGCGTTTCCCACCGTCGTCGACGACGTTGTTCCACTACCTGAACGAACTGGGTCTGCAGACCGAAGAGTTCCCCAATCCCCTTGCCGAGGTCACGCCGAGCACCGTCATCGATCTCAAGGGCGAGAGCCACTACGCGCACACTCTCGAGGATCTGCCGCCGATCTACACCGAGGTGGCGCAGGCCTGGCAGCGCACTCTCGAAGAGCATGCCGATCTGATTCCGTTGCAGCAGGCCATTCGTGACCGCGACACCGCAGAAATCAAGCGGATCTGGAACGACCTCGTGGTGCGCTACGACGACCAGACGTTCTACGGATTCCTCGCCGCGTCGAAGCACTTCAAGTCCTTCCACATGCGGGAAGTGTTCGGACAGGTCGGATTCGGTACGGGCGGTTGGGATACCGACTACCCCAATTCGATCCTCGAAATCCTTCGTGTGGTCATCACGGCCGCCGACGACGACCACCGCGGCATCGTCGGTGGATCGCAGCAGCTGCCGATGCGGTTGTGGAACCGCGCCCCGGCGCACATGGCGCATTGGCCTGCCGGTACTACGGTCGCTTCGCTCAACGACGGTGAGACGCGTCCCCGCGTCACCGAACTCCGGCGTACCGAGCCCGGCAACATCACGGTCACCGACTCCGAAGGTTTCATTCGCACCTATGCGAGTGCCGTTGTGACAGTGCAGAGTTGGATGCTGCTGAACAATATCAGGTGTGACGACGATCTGTTCCCGATCGACCACTGGACTGCGATCGAGCGAACTCACTACATGGGTTCGACCAAGGTGTTCGTTCTCGTCGACCGCCCGTTCTGGAAGGACAAGGACCCCGTGACCGGCCGTGATTCGGTGTCGATGACACTGACCGACCGTATGAGTCGCGGCACCTACCTGCTCGATCAAGGCGAGGGCAAGCCAGGCCTGATCTGCTTGTCGTACACCTGGTCGGACGATTCGCTGAAGCTGCTGGCGCTCGACGCCACCGAGCGCATGAACATCATGCTGCGCTCTCTCGAAGAGATCTACCCCGGCGTTGACTTCCGCAGCCACATCATCTCGAGCCCGGTGACGCTGTCGTGGGAAACCGAGCGCGACTTCATGGGCGCATTCAAGGCGAACCTTCCAGGGCACTACCGCTACCAGGAGCGCCTGTTCTCCCACTTCGTGCAGAATGATCTCGAACCGCGTCATCGGGGAATCTTCCTCGCCGGTGACGACGTGTCGTGGACCGCCGGCTGGGCTGAGGGCGCGATCCAGACCGCGATCAACGCGGTATGGGGCGTCGTCAACCATCTCGGCGGCGCTGCGCCTGCCGAGAATCCCGGACCCGGCGACGTGTTCGAGGAGCTTGCTCCGATCAGGTTGGGCGACTGAGCTCACCGCAACTGCCGAAATGTCGTGCCCGATGGGGGTTGGTACTCCTATCGGGCACGACCTCTTTCCGGTGATCCACGCAACACTGGAAAGTGTTCGGATCCAATAATTTCCAGGAGGGTGTTCAATGGCGAGCACATCATCGGCGACCAAGACCGCAGCTGCAGAATCGAGACCGGCAGGCGGTGATCGATCCGGTGACCCGGCGCTCGAACTGGTCGCCGAATTGGCAGCAGCGGGCCAGCGACTCGTCTTCCGTCAGGGCGACGACTTGAACAGCGATGCCCTGAGCAGTGACGATCTGACCTGTGTGGTGCTGTGGCCGTCCGGAGAGCCCTCCCTCTCCGATCTGTGCGAGAACTTCGAGTCCCTCGGACTCCGAGTTTCGACGCACCGCCCCCTTCCGACCGTTCTGGGTTCGGCGCACTACTTCACCTTCGAGCCGAGCACCTTCGACGGCAGTGCGCTGGAGAAGATGGCGGACGCCTTCGAAGCCGTCATCGCCGGACAGACCCGGATGGACGCATTCTCCAGTCTGATCGGACGAGCAGACATCACGTGGCGCGACGCAGAGTTGCTGCGCGCTGCGTGCCGTTTCCTCGCTCAGGCTCGTATCGGGCTGTCCGAGAGCTACATCGTCGGAGTGTTGGCAGCGAAGCCACTCTTCGTACGGCAGGCAATCGAACTCTTCACCGCGCGTTTCGATCCCGCCGTAGCAGGATTGCGGGAGACAGCAGTGGCCACCGCGGCGGCGGCCATCGACGAATCAGTCGACGGTGCAGACACTCTCGACGAGGATCGCGTCTTGCGCGGCGTTCGTTCGTTCCTGCAGGCGACTCTGCGCACCAACTGGTACCTGCGTGGTGAGTCCGGCGACCCGCTGCCGTACGCGTCGTTCAAGATCGACTCGCAGTTGCTCTCCACCCCGCAGAAGACCGTTCCCTTCCGCGAGATCTACGTCAGCGCACCTAATGTCGAAGGCGTTCATCTGCGTAGTTCCTCCGTCGCCCGTGGCGGCCTGCGTTGGTCGGATCGATACGAGGACTACCGCACCGAGGCCCTGAGCCTCATGAAGACCCAGAGCGTGAAGAATTCCCCGATCGTTCCTTCGGGTGCCAAGGGCGCGTTCGTGGTTCGGGGCACGTCGTCACCAACCCCGGCGCAGGTGCAGGAGTCGTACAGCACCTTCATTCGCGGCTTGCTGGACGTGGTGGACAACATCGTCGACGGCGCTGCGGTACACCCGGCAGAAGTAATCGAGTACGACGGTGAAGACTCCTATCTCGTCGTGGCAGCAGACAAGGGGACCGCACGGTTCTCGGACGTCGCGAACGGCATCGCCGTCGAGCGTGGTTTCTGGCTCGGCGACGCTTTTGCTTCCGGCGGTTCGGCCGGCTACGACCACAAGGCGATGGGCATCACCGCTCGCGGCGCCTGGGTGGCGGTACGACGGCACTTCGCCGAGCGCGACCTCGATGTCGACACCGATCCGTTCACCGTCGCGGGTATCGGGGACATGTCCGGCGACGTGTTCGGCAACGGAATGTTGCTCTCGCACAAGATCCGTCTGGTCGCGGCATTCGATCACCGCCACATCTTCATCGACCCGAACCCCGACACCGAGACGAGCTTTGCCGAACGCGCTCGCCTCTTCACCGTGCCGCGCTCGTCCTGGGACGACTTCGATCGCACCGTGATGTCGCCGGGCGGTGGCGTCTGGCCGCGGAGCGCGAAGTCGATCCGCCTTCCGCTCGAGGCGCGTGCGGCCCTCGGAATCACCGAGGAGAAGCTGACCCCGCAGGAACTGATCCGAGCGATCCTGTGTGCTCCGGTGGACCTGTTGTGGAACGGCGGCGTCGGTACCTACGTGAAAGCGTCGACCGAAAGCAACGTCGACGCGGCCGATCCCTCCAACGACGCAGTTCGCGTCAGCGCTGACGAGTTGCGTGCGACGGTGGTGGGTGAGGGCGGCAACCTCGGCTTCACCCAGCGTGCCCGCATCGAATATGCCGCTGGCGGTGGCCGAATCAACGCCGACTTCATCGACAACGCGGCCGGCGTGGCTACCTCGGACCGTGAGGTCAACATCAAGATCGCACTCGCGGCGTTGGACTCGACCTCGCGCAATGAACTACTCGCGGCGGCCCAGGACGAGGTGGCCGGATCGGTGCTCGAGGCCAGTGAAGATCAGACCCTCGCGATCAGCCTGGCCGAGCACCGCGCACCGGCCCTGCTCGATCAGCACGAGCGGTTGATCGAGAACCTCGTCTCGGCGGGCGCCATGAAGCGACTGGAAGAATCTCTGCCCGACGCCAAGGCGCTGGCGGTCAGGGCGCGTGCCGGGCAGGGTCTCCTGCGGCCGGAACTTGCTGTGCTGGTGGCGCAGTCGAAGAACGTACTGACGGCGGAACTGGGCGCATCGACGGTCCCGGACAATCAGATCTTCGCCGATCGTCTCCCGCAGTACTTCCCGCTCTCCGTCGTCGAGGCCGCACCGGACGCAGTCCGCGCACATCGGTTGGGCCGCGACATCATCATCACCTCGGTTGTCGACGAACTGGTCAACCGCGTCGGCCCCGGCGTGCTGTTCCGGCTCGAGGAACACCTCGGAGTTCGCAGTCCGGAAGCGGCTCTGGCCTACGCAGTAGTCAGCGAAGTGCTCGGCACCGAGGAACTTCGGCGTGAAATCCTGAACTCCGATCTCAGTGCCACCGAGCAGTTGCAGGCTCTCGATCGCTTGCAGCAGTTGTTGGAATCCGAGATGAGCTGGGTGTTGCGCCGCCCGGGTGCTGCCGGCCGGTTCACCGTGAACCCGCGAGCCGACATCGATCGGTGGGCAGCCCCGGTGCGGGAACTCACCGACGGTTTGTCGGCAAGCGAGCGCATCGAGGCGTCTTTCGGGGCGCTCGCCCTGGCTGACATTGCACTGCAGGAGAATACGACGGCCGCGGCCGCGGCTGCGATCTACCGGGAACTCTCCGACGCTCTCGACCTGGGTGATGTTCTCGGGGGCGTCGACGTTGCCGTCGGTGCCTCGCATTGGGAGGTCATGGGCAGCGCTGCCGTCCACGCCAGGTTGACGGCGCGTTTCGCAGACCTCGTGTCCGGAGCACTCGGAGAAGGTATTCCGGAGGTCGTCGAGCTGTGGACCGCCGCCAATCCGCAAGCGGTGCGCCGGTTCACGGCTTTGATGTCGAGTGTGAGCCGCAGTGGAGCGCTGGACACCGCCCGTCTCTGCACGGTCGACGCCGAACTCGAACTACTCGTTCGCGGTGCGTCCAGTTTCGCTTCGGTACACGCCGCGGAGCGTTCAGCGACCCTCCCAGGCGAGTAGCGATAGCAGCAGTTCGGCTCTGACCCTGGCCTGTCCGAGGTCGCATTGCAGCAGTTCCTCGATGCGTGCGATGCGGCCTCGGAGGGTGTGCCGATGAACACCGAGTTCGGCTGCGGCCGATTCCCATTGGCCGTTTGCCTCGAGATAGGCGCGCAAAGACGCGGCCAGTGCGGTTCCGTGTGCCTGGTCGTGTTCCGTCAGCACCGGGATGGTGTCCGCAGCCATGGCGATCAATGCCTCACGGGCAGACTCGGATGCCAGAATCGTCGAACCACTCAGAGCGTCGAACTCGAGAATACGCGCCGTAGCCGTCGTGAGGTTGGCCGCGGCGCGGGCCTGGACGAGTGCGCGGGGTGCGTCGAGAAGACGGTGAGGGGTGCTGATTCCGGCACGCACGGCTTTCGCTTCGGTGGGGGAGAGCTGCGCCAGTAGTGTTTTGGCGGTGTCGATTGTGTCGGTTCCGCGGAGGAGGACGGTCAGCGAACCGTCCTCGGATTGCGCGAACAACGGCCGGCCTGCTCGCGCGAGAGCGTTGTCGAGTTCGCGAAGAACTGGGCCGAGTCCGGATCCGCGAACGTGGACGACACGAATGTTGCCGTGCGTGTCGCTTGCCTCGTCCAAGTACGACGGCACACTGTCTTCGGGGATTCGGCCGTCGAGTAAGAGCCCGAAAGCCATGGCGTTGAGTCGAGTTCGCTCGGCCCGTAGTCGAACCGGTTTCTCGAGTTCGAGAGTGAGCAGCGAGACCGCATGCCCGAGCAACACTCTGTCGATATTGCTCAGGGGCCCGGCGCCCGCCATGGCGAGGTAGCCGTGCCAACTGTCGGTGACGCCGACGGGGGACAGTGTCAGCGTCCGTTCGGGTGTGCTCTGCGAGATCGACGCCGGAGCGTTGGGATCGCGGGTGGTGGCCGCGACCGCGCGAACCTCGGTGATCAACGACTTCTGGTTTGCCGGATGCACCGCGGTGATCCGATCACCGACAAACGCCACCGAAGTTTTTGTGGCCGTGGCCAGTTCACGCACGATCGCCGACACGCCACCGCGCAGTGCAACGCGGGTGATGCGCGTCTGTACTTCTGCCGCGCGGAGTACCGATTCGTATTCCTGCTGGCTCAGACGGGTCATCACCGCGCGCGTGACCGCCGCGAACGGGGTCGTGAACGGCACTTCCAGCAGAGGGAGCCCGCGACTGCGGGCGGCGGCAATCAGGTCTGCGGGCACACTCTCGTGGGAAAGGCCGGTCCCGAAACCCAGAGCCGATACTTCTGCGGCGGCCAGACGGTCGATGTACTCGCTGTAGTCGGTGGCGTCCGCGCCCACCAGTGCCAGCCCGGTGGTGAGCACCAATTCGCCGCCGGAAAGCCACGGGGTGGGGTCCGTCAGCTCTGTGGCCTGCGCAAACGTGACGGGGTGGGTGGCAGCTGCTCGGTCGGTGAGCAGAGCCAGCGAGAGGTGTTTCTGGCGCAAGAGCCACGAGATCGGAACCGTCACCTGATCAAGGCTAGCTGTCGTTGCCGATATGGAGTAGCCCTGGAGCTCCGGGTATCCATTTCGGCAGTGCTTGCGATGCTTCGCGCGTCGCATACTCGAATGCAATACACAACCGAGAGGGTGGTCACATGAGTGCAATCGAATACCGGCTTCCGCAGGAGCGTCGCATCGTCACGGAGTTCCCGGGCCCGCGCTCGGCTGCGCTCGCCGAACGCCGTAAGAAGGTCGTCGGCGCCGGCGTCGCATCCACCCTCCCGGTCTACGTCGCCGACGCAGACGGCGGAGTCATCGTCGACGTCGACGGCAACTCGCTGATCGACCTCGGTGCCGGTATCGCGGTGACCAGCGTCGGCGCCTCCAACCCGGCCGTCGTGTCCGCGGTTCAGGATCAGGTCGCGCACTTCACCCACACCTGTTTCATGGTCGCTCCGTACGAGGGCTACGTCGAGGTCGCCGAGCGTCTCGCCGAACTCACCCCCGGTGACCACGAGAAGCGTTCCGTGCTGTTCAACTCCGGCGCAGAAGCTGTCGAGAACGCAGTCAAGATCGCCCGTCACGCGACCGGTCGCGACGCAGTCGTCGTCTTCGACCACGCGTACCACGGCCGCACCAACCTCACGATGGCACTGACCTCGAAGTCCATGCCGTACAAGAGCGGCTTCGGTCCGTTCGCCCCCGAGGTCTACCGCGTCCCGATGTCCTACCCGTACCGCGAGGGCCTCAATGTCGACGGCTCCAAGATCACCGGTGAGCAGGCCGCACAGCGCGCCATCACGATGATCGAGAAGCAGGTCGGCGCTGCCAACACGGCCGCCATCCTCATCGAGCCCATTCAGGGTGAGGGTGGATTCATCGTTCCCGCAGAAGGATTCCTCCCGACGCTCGTCGCGTGGGCCAAGGAGAACGGCGTCGTCTTCATCGCCGACGAGGTTCAGGCAGGCTTCGCTCGTACCGGCGCCTGGTTCGCCAGCGATCACGAGGGCATCGTGCCCGACCTGGTCACGCTCGCCAAGGGCATCGCAGGCGGCATGCCGCTCGCCGCTGTCACGGGCCGCGCCGAGCTCATCGACGCTGTCCACCCCGGCGGCCTCGGTGGCACCTACGGCGGTAACCCCGTCGCCTGCGCCGCTGCATTGGCGTCCATCGACCAGATGCGTGAGCTCGACCTCTGTGGCCGCGCACGCACCATCGAGTCGACCGTCGTCGGCCGAATGAACGCACTGGCAAAGGAACTCGACGTCATCGGCGACGTTCGCGGTCGCGGCGCCATGCTCGCCATCGAGCTGGTCAAGCCCGGTGGGCAGGAGCCGGACGCCGACATCACCAAGAAGATCGCCGCCGAATGCCTCGCTGCCGGCGTCGTGATCCTCACCTGCGGTACCTACGGCAACGTCATCCGTCTGCTCCCGCCGCTGGTCATCTCCGAAGAGCTGCTCGACGACGCGTTGACCGTCCTCGAGACCGCCATCCGCACTGCAGCACAGGGGAACTGACATGTCCAACGTCTCGGATCTTCTCGACTCGGTACCCAAGGGTCTCTGGCTCGGCGGCAAGCTCGTTCCGGCCGAGAAGACCTTCGCGGTCTACAACCCGGCAACGGGTGAGGAACTCGCCCAGGTAGCCGACGCCACCGCTGCCGACGGTATCCGTGCGCTCGACCTCGCCGCTGCGGCGCAGGAAGACTGGGCGGCCACTCCGGCACGTGTACGCGGCGAGATTCTGCGCACCGCCTTCGAATTGCTGCACGCCCGCGCCGAGGACTTCGCGCTGATGATGACCCTGGAAATGGGTAAGTCGTTGGCAGAGAGCCGCGGTGAGGTCAACTACGGCGGCGAATTCCTGCGCTGGTTCAGCGAGGAAGCAGTACGCATCGGCGGACGTTACACGCAGGCTCCGGCCGGCAACGGTCGCATCCTGGTCACCAAGGAAGCCGTCGGACCGGTCCTCGCGATCACCCCGTGGAACTTCCCGCTCGCCATGGGCACACGCAAGATCGGACCGGCGCTGGCTGCCGGTTGCACCATCATCGTCAAGCCCGCCGAGGACACGCCGCTGACCATGCAGCTCCTCGGTCAGGTGTTCGCCGATGCCGGTCTGCCCGACGGTGTGCTCTCGATCCTCCCGACGTCCGACGCGGCCTCCATCAGTGGACCGCTGATGGAAGATGCGCGTCTGCGCAAGGTCACCTTCACCGGCTCCACTGGCGTCGGAAAGTTGTTGGTGCGCAATGCTGCTGACAAGCTGCTCCGCACGTCGATGGAACTCGGTGGCAATGCGCCGTTCATCGTCTTCGACGACGCCGACATCGACGCAGCTGTCGACGGCGCAATGCTCGCGAAGATGCGCAACGGCGGCGAGGCCTGCACCGCGGCCAACCGCATCTACGTCGCCAACTCGGTGCGCGAGGAGTTCACCGACAAGTTCACCGCCAAGGTTGCGGCCTTGAAGGTGGGCGCCGGTGACGCCGAGGGCACCAACATCGGACCGCTGATCAACACCAAGCAGCTCGCAACCGTCACCGGACTCGTCGACGACGCCGTGTCCAAGGGTGCTCGCGTTCGCACCGGTGGATCGGCACCCGAAGGCCCCGGATTCTTCTTCACCCCGACGGTCCTCGACCAGGTGCCCGCCGACGCGCGCCTGCTGAAGGAAGAGATCTTCGGACCCGTTGCGGCAGTGGTCGGTTTCGACACCGAAGACGAAGCGATCGCGGCTGCGAACAACACCGAATACGGCCTCGTGGCGTACTTCTACACCCGCGACATCGACCGGGCGATGCGCGTCTCGGCCAAGCTGGACACCGGCATGGTCGGCGTCAATCGCGGCGCGATCTCCGATGCTGCCGCGCCGTTCGGTGGGGTGAAGGAATCGGGCTTCGGCCGTGAAGGCGGAACCGAGGGTATCGACGAGTATCTCGATACCAAGTACGTAGCGCTCTAACTTGCTGTGCGCCTTTATTAACCGCGGGCGGTTAATAAAGGCGCACAGTTGTCTATTGACCCAACGGAGTCGGGCGGTAGTACTTGCCCTCGTGGTAGAGCAGCGGTGCGGCAGCGGATTCGTCGTCTTCTTCGGCGTGAACCCGCGTGACGAGTCCGATGACCAGCGTGTGGTCGCCGACAGGGATCAACTGGTCGACCTTGACGCGCATCCAGCTGGGGGTGCCGTGCAGCACCGGTTCCCCGGTGTCGAGCACTGCCCACAGTGACTCGTCTGCAAAACGCTGATCGGCACTACGCGCAAAGCGCTGGGCCAGATGCTGCTGATGTTCGCCGAGAAGGTGGATCACCAAGGACTCGGCTGCCTTGAGTGCATTGATGCTCGACGACGTCTCCGCGATGTTGAACGAGACGAGCGGCGGCTCGAGGGAGACGGACGAGAACGAGGTGGCGGTGAAACCCACCGGGCCGGTACCCGAATCGAGGGTCACGACGGTGACACCGGCGGGGTGGCGGCGAAGCGCAGCGCGGTAGTCACCGGCGCAGATGCCGGTGGACAACTCGGGCGTCGCTGCTACTTCGGGGACGTCGGGGGTGGTGTGGCTGGAAACGGCATTCGGCTTGTCAGACAACGGGAACTCTCCGGCTGGAACTCGAGGTGTGCGGTGTGGTCGAGGTGACTGCGCTCGGCATACACAGACAGGCGTCGGTGCGGCACAGATCTACGTGCCGTCGACGCCAGTGGTTGCCGGCCGGGGTCCTGGTTGCATTGCACATGGTGCGTCCAACTATAGGTGGACGCACGTCTGAGTGGTTTCGGACCGGGTTGGCTGAAGTGCTTCAGTCCATGTCGACGGCGAGGCCGGCGGTGATTCGGAGGAGTTCGGAGTACGTCGTGCGAAAGACCGTGTTGGGGTGCCCGGCGGCTGCCCACAACTCGGGGTACTGCTCGAGGGCGGTATCGACGTACGTCGGCAGGTTGGTGGGATGCCCGAGCGGAGCGACCCCACCGATCGGCTGGCCCGTCGCGGACTTCGCCATCTCCAGCGGCGCCCGCGTGAGCTTGCCTTCGAGGCGTTCGCCGGTGGCCTTCAGATTCACCTGATGCGCGCCGGAGACCAGCAGCAGGACCGGATCGTCGTCGAGAAGGAACACCAGTGACTTGGTGATCGCGCCTACCTCCACCCCGACGGCCGCCGCTGCCTCGGCCGCGGTGTGCGTGGCGTCGGGCTGCGTGACGATGACGCCGTGGTGACCCCGCGAGATCAGTGTTTCGGCGACGTGCGAGGCGTTGGGGTGGAGGAGGCTCGTCATGAGTTCAGACTAGGACTAGTCGGCGTTCGCCACAGCTGGAGTCGGCGTCGTGTCGGTGGACTTTCGGTTGCGACGGATCGTAAAGCCGAACAGCATGACCGCACCGATCAGTGCGTACAGGAAAAGCGTCAGAGCAGGCTGGCCGACGCCGACGTTGTTGAAGTAGACGATGCTCCGCACGCCTTCGGTGCCGGCGCCAGGTGTGATCCATCGGCCGATGGCGGCATAGAACGAGGGAATCACGTTGGAGCCGAATGCGCCTCCCGCACTGGGATTGCCGAGAATCACGAAGACGGCGATAGCCAGCGGGACTGCCAGAACGCCGATGGCAGCGCGCAATCCGAGTGTGAACATGGCGGTGCCGAACACCACGGCTGTTCCCAGGATCCACAGCGGGAACCAGTGGCCCGCGAAAGTTCCGAGTACGTGTGAGGTAATGAGGGCGCCGAGAGCTCCCGAGATGATCGAGTAGATCGCGATCACGCCCGTGTGTGCGCTTGCCTGGCGGAGAGTCTTCGGCGCACCGATGAACAGTCCGATGGCTGCCGCGAGGAGATAGCCGCCGACGACCCAGCCGACCGAGAGGTAGAAGCCCGAGAGGCCGCGGTTGTCGTGGGCTCCGACGGGGATCTCGTCGCGGACGACGAACTGTCGGTCCTGTGTCGCCTCGACCTTCGTGAACACCGCTTCGAGTGACGTCGCGATGGAGCTGCCGCCCGCGCTCGCGGTGATCAGGGTGTCCGGTCCGGCCGGGTTGATGACAAACGCGCCCTGGATCTCGCGGTCGTTGATCATGCGGCGAGCGGTCGCCGTGCTGTCGACCACCTGAGCGTCGAGCGGGCTGCCGTCGATGGCGTTGAGTTTGTCGGCGATCTGCTGATCCATGCCGTCGGGTGTGCCCTGATCAGCGATGACCGCGATTTCGATGTCTCGCGGAGTCGGCTGATGGAAGGCGGCGACGTAGCTGAGGATGAAGCCCATCTGCAGCAGGAGCACGCCGACGAACAGCGCGGCCATCACCTTGGGTGCGCCGTATTTCACCAGCAGATTGTCGTGGTGGTGTTCGTCGTGGGTGGAGCTGTTGTCTGGTGCGGCGTGTGCCGGATGCGTAGTGGTCACGAAAGAGTCCTGATCTTGTCGAAAGTAAAGAGCTTGTCAATACCCGAAGTATTGAATACTCTAGGTATCGTGACTGAATCTCGTCAACCGGACTGGACGCCGGTAACCCGCCCCGGACGTGACGTGGTGCGGCAAAGACTGCTCGACGCTGCGGCGGAAGAGTTTGCGGAGCGCGGATTCAGTGCTGCACGTCTCACTGAAGTTGCCCGCCGCGCGGGCTTCACCAAGGGGGCTGTCTACTCCAACTTCGAGTCGAAACAAGATCTGTTCGCCGAACTGTTCGCGCAACGGTCTCTCGAACTGGCCGGCCGGGTGCTCGCCGAGATTGCCGGGATGAACCCGTCCGACGCGGCGGGCAAAGGTGGCGAGGCCATTGCCACGTGGATGGTCGACGACCCGGGGTGGTCGCTTCTCGTCCTCGAATTCGGAGTGCTCGCCGGGCGTGATCCGCAGATCGCTCAGGCGTACTTACGTGAGCGTCGCCACTTGCGCAGCCAACTCGTGGAGTTGATCGGCGAACGTGCCCGTGAATGGGGAGTGGACGATTCCTTTGACGTGCGGACAACCGCAATCTCGTTGATGGCGTTGATATCCGGGCTCGTTCTCGAACACTCCGTGGATCCGGAAGAGGTTGATCAGAGTGTCATGGGTGCCGCCGTGACGGCACTCTTCGCCGGCGCCGTCGCACGGGCAGGATTGTCCGCCGTCTGAGTTGCTCGGTTGACAGGCAACAGATTTGAGAACTACCCTCTGGGTGCAGTACCTCGTTAGGTGAGGCTTCTGCACGAACACAGGCCACTGATCTCACGACGTCGAGAGACGCCCAAGGTTAGGACAGATCTCCCCGGCTTAAGGGGTGATCCAAAGTGGCTTCCCGGTCTTGATCGGGACACGTCGTGCAGTGCCAAAACTCGGACGTGGAGGTGTTTTCGCAGCTTGATGCCGGTTTCTTCCGGCGAAGGCGAGAGTACGTCGATATTCGGTTCTCCTGGCGTGTGCTGTGCGCATGTACTTTGTGTGGCGTCATCGGACGCCCCGAACTTTCAGGAGGTGACTATCGTGGACGACCCGCCGAGTCGATATTCGACCCATCCTTCTGTTCTTGCCAACGATGCTCACCCCGGTCTTTTGCTCTTCAGTCACTGACTCTTTGCATCCTCGGCTTCATCTGCGCGGCTTTGCCGCGTCCGCTGACGACTTCCATTGTCGCTCAGCGCATTCTGCTGCCCTCATGCACTGGCATGGTCCGGCGTGTTCGGGCAGCCGAGGAGATTCGTCATGTCATTTTCCGTTCTCGCATTGCGGCCACGGCCCACGAGAAACATTGCACAACAAACACATTCAACAGTCCTGGCAAAGGAAAGCGCACAGGAATTGGTCGACTACTCGGCCTCGGACACGCGCACCGTCCTCGCCGATCTGACCACGACGGCCAACGGCCTTCGCGACGATCAGATCGACGATCTTCGTCGGCAATACGGGCGCAACGATGTCCGCCACGACCGCCCGGCGCCGGCAATCGTGCAGTTCGCGGGGGCCTTCAAGAACCCGTTCATCCTGATCCTGGTATTCCTCGCCCTGATCATGGTCGGGACCGACGTGGTCTGGGCGGACCCCGAGGACGGTCCTTCCTACGAGGGCATCATCACTCTCGGGTTGATGATCTTTGTCAGTGTCTCACTGAGGTTCTGGCAGGAATACCGTTCGAGCCGCGCCGCCGAGGCGCTCAAGGCGATGGTTACGACGACCGTCGCGGCCACCCGCAAGATCAACAACACCGTGGTCACGGCTGAGATTCCGATCGAGCAGTTACTGCCAGGTGATGTAGTCCAGCTTGCCGCCGGCGACATGATCCCGGCCGATGTCCGCATCATCCGGGCCAAGGATCTACAGGTCAATCAGTCCATGCTCAGCGGTGAATCGATGCCGGCCGAGAAGTCGGCGGACCCGTCGTCGGGGATCGACGTCGATCGCCTGCTCGAAGCCGAGAACATCGGGTTCATGGGTACTTCCGTCGTGTCGGGCAGCGGCACCGCCGTTGCGGTACACACCGGCAAGCGGACCTACTTCGGTGCCATGACAGCACAATTGGCGTCCAAGCGACCCGAAACCAGCTTCGACGTCGGGGTGCGCAGTGTCAGCTACCTGCTGATCAAGTTCATGCTGATCATGGTTCCCGCGGTGTTCATCATCAACGGACTGACCAAGGACTGGAGCCAAGCACTACTCTTCGGCGTCGCCACCGCGGTGGGGTTGACTCCGGAAATGTTGCCGCTCATCGTGACGGCGAACCTGGCCAAGGGTGCGCTCCACATGTCGCGCAAGAAGGTGATCGTCAAGCAGATCAACGCGATTCAGAACTTCGGTGCCATGGACGTTCTGTGCACGGACAAGACCGGAACTCTCACCGAGGACCGCATCGTTCTCGGTGAGCATCTCGATACTGCCGGACGTAAGTCCGAGGACGTATTGCGGCTAGCGGCGGTCAATTCCGTGAATCAGACCGGATTGCGCAGTCTTCTCGACGACGCGGTGATCGAGGCCGCCGGTCCCGAAGTGGTCGAGGAGATCTCGCGTCGCCACGGGTTGGTGGACGAGATTCCCTTCGACTTCAAGCGCCGTCGACTCTCCGTGGTGGTCGACCACGGAGACGCCGATCTGATCGTAACCAAAGGTGCAGTGGAAGAGCTCCTTTCGGTCTGTGAATCGGTGGAACTGGACGGGGTGACCCACCAATTGACACCGGGATGGCTGGCCCGAGTCGACCGTCTGGTCGCGGAGCTGAACGGTCAAGGTAAGCGAGTGCTTGCGGTGGCAACCAAGACAGTCGTCGAAGAGCAGCGCCGCGAGTACTCGACGGCCGACGAAGAGGGCATGACCCTGGTTGGACTGCTGGCCTTCCTCGACCCGCCGAAGGAATCTGCGGCCGGGGCGATCGAAGCCCTCGCGAGCCACGGAGTCGCGGTCAAGGTAGTGACGGGTGACAACGAACTGGTCGCCGAAACCGTCTGCGGCAAAGTCGGTATCGACGTGGGAGCTGTTGTATCCGGCGCCGAGATCGAAGCGTTGAGCGACGACGCCCTCGACGAGTTGGTGCAGCGGACAACCGTATTCGCGAAGACGGATCCGATGCAGAAGGCGCGCATTGTCGAATCGCTGCGCCGGGTCGGCCACACGGTTGGTTTCCTCGGTGACGGTGTCAACGACGCACCCGCACTGCGGGCTGCGGACGTCGGCATCTCCGTTGACACAGCGGCGGACATCGCCCGCGAATCCGCGGACATCATCTTGCTGGAGAAGGACCTCGGTGTACTCGAACAAGGAGTCATCGAAGGGCGTCGTACTTTCGGAAACATCCAGAAGTACATCAAGATGACTGCGTCGTCGAACTTCGGGAACGTCTTCTCGGTGCTCGTCGCCAGCGCCCTGCTGCCGTTCATCCCTATGATTCCCGTAGTTCTGTTGTTGCAGAACCTGATCTACGATCTCTCGATGCTCACGATCCCGTGGGACCGTGTCGACGACGACTTCCTCGCGAAGCCCCGCAAGTGGGAGACCAAGAGCCTTCGCCGGTTCATGGTGTTCATCGGCCCGATCAGTTCGATCTTCGATATCTCGACGTTCGCGCTGATGTGGTTCGTGTTCGCCGCCAACTCTCCCGAGCATGCAGCGCTGTTCCAATCGGGTTGGTTCATCGAGTCATTGATCTCGCAGACGCTGATCGTTCACATGATCCGCACCCGCAAGATCCCGTTCATCCAGTCGCGTGCATCGCTGCCGGTACTGCTCAGCACGGGCGCTGCCTGCGTCTTCGCGCTGGTGTTCCCGTTCACGTCCTGGGGTCATTCCCTCGGGTTGGTTTCACTGCCGTGGAACTACTTCCCGTGGCTGGTCCTCACCCTCGGGGCATACTGCGTCGTCACGCAGGTGGCCAAGGGAATGTTCATTCGTCGATTCGCGACCTGGCTCTAGGAGTTCACCGTGGAAATCCACGTCATCCTTGTGCGGATAGCGCTCGGGCTCGTCCTCGGCGCTGCAGTCGGGATCGAAAGGCAATGGCGCGCAAGGATGGCGGGTCTGCGAACCAACGCGTTGGTGAGCTTGGGTGCGACGCTCTTCGTCATCATGGGCGCGTACGGGTTTCAGGGCCCGGACGCCGATCCGACGCGCGTCGCAGCGCAGATCGTCTCGGGGATCGGTTTCCTCGGTGCTGGAGTGATCATGAAGCAGGGTGCGTCGGTCACCGGCCTGAACACTGCCGCCACTCTGTGGGCCACGGCCGCCGTCGGCGCACTGGCCGGAGGCGGAATGTACTGGGTCGCGGTGTTCGGGGCCGGCGCAATCATGTTGGCGAACACGCTGTTGAGGCCGTTGGGCCGGATGATGGATCACCAGCCTGCCCGAACCGGACGCGAAGAACCGCCCGCGGACTACACCTTCGAGGTGACCTGTCACGGCGACGCCGAAGCTCACATCAGAGGTCTTACCGTGCAGTCCATTTCGAGGCCCGAGTTTCAGCTCCGGTCAGTGCAGTCCTTCGACATCCCGGACAGCGACCGCGTGCGGGTGGTGGCCGAACTGGCTGCCGCGGAGCGTGACGACGGACTCCTGGAATCCGCCGTCAGCCGGCTTAGCCTTGAACCGTTGGTGACTCACGTTCGGTGGGAGGTGGAGCCGTCGAAGTAGATTCGGGGTCGCTGTCAGTCAGCGCGCATGTTCTTGCGGCGCAAGTGAGTTCCCCGGTGCAATGTTCGCGCAGTTGGACGGTGCAGGCTTGCCGTTCAAGCGGTCGTCGACCCAGGCGAGCGCACCGGGGAGCCAGAGCATGGCGCCGAGGAAGTGGCTGATGGTGTCGTACTGGTCGTACTGAATCGCCAGGCCGGCGTCGCAGTACCTGCGTGCGAGGGTGCGGACGTCGCCCGTGATCATCACGCCGTCTCCCGCTCCGACACCGGGGCCGCCGGGTTGGGTGCCCTCGATGGTGCCGTTGGCCGCCTGCGCGATGAACATCGGAGTGGTCGGTGTCGCCGCGGTGCCCATGTTGATCTTGTTCACGACATCGACGTACTCGGGAACCGTATTGGGATCGGCGTACTCGGGTTTGACCAGATCCTGCCAGGTCAGTCCGGGATACTGTGCCAGCACATTGCCGATGGACGCGTCTTCGAGTCGAGCCATGACGTCGCGTCCACGGTCACTGAGATACTTTCCGAAATCGATGTCGTACGAACGCGCAACGCCGACGATGGCCATGCCGACGACGCCGCCCCACCCGATGCTTCCGCTCGCGTAGCGAAGGTTGTTGGCCGGATTGACCAGCACGCCGCCTTGCGCGGCACCGATCAAGTTATCGTTGATCTCCGGTGCATATGCGGGAGCGAGTATCGAAGCCCAGTTGGTGGCGATCGCTCCGCCTGAGTAACCCATCAGCGCGATCTCTGCGTCGTCGGTGATTCCGGTTTCCGGGACATCGCGGGCGGCACGCAGAGCGTCGAGCGTCATCATCCCGTATTCGGGTCCGGCAGCGAAGTTTGCATCCGGGCCCTCGGTGTCCGGGACGACGATCGTGTAGCCCAATGCGAAGAGCGGCCCGAACAAGGCTGCCTCGATGGACGTGAAGGTACCGCCGATGTTGAAGTTGCGTCCGCTGGGAGTCCAGTCGCCGATCGGGGTGTTACCCGCGATGGCTCGCGACGGGCTGTCGTCGGGGTTCAGCGAATCGTAAAAGGACTGGTACGAAACAACTTTGTTCGGTTGGGCGTTGGCCGGGCGCAGGATCGAGGTGACGTTGGCGGACGGCTGTCCCAGGGCGTCGGTTGATCGGTAGAGAACCTGGACTGCCTGTATCGGGGTCGGGATGTTGAGCACGGTGTACGGCACGGTGCGAGTCTCGAGTACCGCACCCGGGGCGTACGACGAGAGGGGTGCCGCGCCGTCGTAGCTGTAGAAACCGTCATCGGGGGACTTGGCAAGGACTGGCTGCGCGAGCGCTACCGGTGCGCCGACGCCTGTCAGTGCAAGCGCGAGTACTCCGACAACTGCGCGAGATAAGACCCTTGACGACATACTCGTCCTCCACATTGGTGTGCCACGCCCCACCCTGAGATCGTGGTGTGACGACCACCATATATTACTCGTGGGTAATGTGGGGATCGGTCAGATCGGTCGTCGTATCGAGGTCTCGACGTAGGAAGATTTCGGAGGACTCGCCTGGGAGTAAAAGAACTCCCGCGTCGGTGTATCCCATTGCGCGATAGAAGTTCTGGGCTGATTCGTCGGCGAGTGTGGAGGTGAGGACCTGCGAGTGTCCCGCGCGGCTCATGCGTTTTTCCCAATCTGTGACCAAAGCGCGCCCGATGCCTTGGCCGCGGTTCGAAGACAGGACGGTCAGCATGTTCATGAACGGAATCTCGTCCCAGAACAAGCCCCAGCGCAGCCATCCGATTGGATTACCGTTGTCCTCGGCGATGAGTATCCGGCCGCGTTGGACCACTGACGCGAGTTCCTCGGCAGCGACGTGCGAGTCGTGCTCACGTAAGAACGGCAAGTCTGTCTGCGCTGCGACGCGAATGTTCACCACAGAAGTCAGTATCGCCGTTCAGTCGGAGTTGATGGCGTTCGGCTTGGACAGGTAGACGACTCCGGGGATGTGGCTGGGGTCCGGCGGCAATTGGGAGTAGCCCGCTCGGGTGTACAGGCGAATGTTCCGCAGGCTCCTGCTTCCGGTGAACAGCTCGAAACGTGTGATGTGCTCCGGAGCGTTCTGTTCCACGTGCTGCAAGAGGCGTCGGCCGAGGCCGTTGCCCGCCAAGTCCGGTGCCACCATGAGGCGACCGATCTGCCATGCGGTTCCGTCCGCGGTTCCTCGCACGGCCCCGACGAGCCGGCCGCCGCGTCGTGCGGTCCAGACAGTCGACTCCTGAACCCAGGCTCGGACCGTGGGTAGGTCCTCGTGGAGCGGGGGTATGTCCATGCTGTTGTTGGAGATTGCTTCCGAAACCCAGCAACAGCGTTGTAGAACAAGGATTTCCGCGGCGTCCTCGTCCGTTGCGCGCTCTATGACTATCTCGTTCATTGTCAGTCTTCGTTGTCGACTTGTTCTTCACGAGGGAGATCGGACGCCTTCGGGGCGGCGGGGACCCATTCACGGAGCGGTTGAACGACTTCGGAGTAGAAGATTTCGGCCGAACTGGTCACACTGTTGATGAAACTCGCAGCAGTACCCGAACGCTTGCTGCCGAGTGTGAAGGACTGTGTCAGTACGAATGAACTGAGTTGGCCGCCTTGACTGTCTGTCAACAGACGTGGCGTTGTGCGCGCGGATGCAACGGTCTCGCAAGTCGACGAGGCCGGGCCGGTGAACAACGCTTCGACCAACAGTTCGGCAGGAGCATTCTTCAACTGACGCAAAACCCAGGTGACTCGTTTTCCCGAAGTGCCTTCGTCTGGTGCAGAAACCGTTGTACTGCAGCTCACTTTGTTGGTTCTCAAATCAGCAGTAACCCGTAGCTCTCCGGCTGCGTCGGGGATTCGGAGGGTGGCGCTGAAGGTGCCGTCGTTCGCCAATTCGTTGACCGTCAGCGCGGTACGCGCATCCGCATCGTTGACCACCCGACGGGGCAACACGTGTTTGACGACGACACCGAGATCTGCGGTGAACCGCAGCGCAAGGTTCCGCGCGAGCGCGATCCACGACTGAGCGACCGCCGCTGCCTTCGGATCTCCAGGACGTAGAGTTCCGGCGCTCACGGAATCGCGTATCGATACCCAGTGCCGACCCATGTCGACGAACTCCGCGGCCCCGGACTTGGGATGTTCGATGTACCGGAGAAACTCGCTGAGAATCCAACCTTGCAGCGGATTGTCGATTCCGCCGTGCGAGAGCACCATCCGAGCCTCGTGGATGACTTCTGCCCAAGAGAGATGCCGCAGCGCAACTTTGGTGAGCTTGCGCTTGTCCACCTCGACGGGTAATTCGCCGGCGCCGGCAGGCAAGTCGTTGGACAGGCTGATCACGACGTCGTACTTGTTCTTCTTGGCGACGTCGAGATAGTTTTCGAGCTGCTCTCGGGTATGGGTGCCTGCTCCAGTCTTTGCCTCGAGCAAGCCGGTCCAGAGCCGGCTTCCGCGGGCGATGCGCCACACCGCATCCGGGATCACCCGAGATTCACCTTTGACGTAGGGAACTTCGACATAGCCCTCGAACGAGCCGGCCGGCGCGCCCACGCGGGACGAAACCGCCCGCGCAAACAATGGAACCGCTTGCATCGTGGAAACCAATGCCGACGTTGTGCGTCGTTCTTGTTCCTCACCGGTTCCGACGCCGATCACCGAGAAGAGTCGTGCAGGTTGCCAGGCCTCGGACTCTGCGTGCTTGAATTCGGGTAGTGGGGCTTTCTTGGGCACCGGCTTCGCTGTACGAACACCACGCTGTCGGACGGGCTTCGCGGGCGTTGAGGGCTCTGTGACTGACGGTTCCTGTTCCGATATCGGTTGGATTGCCTCGAGCTCAGGTGACCCAGGCTCCTCGGCGGGGGCATCCTCACTCACGTCGACTCCGAAGTCTTCGGCGAGCCCGGCGAGGCCTGAAGCCCAACCTTGGCCGATGGCGCGAAGTTTCCACTTCCCGCTACGTCGATAGACCTGGCCGAAGACGAATGCGGTTTCGGTGGACGCGTCGGCGGTGACGTATTCGGCGATAGGAGAGCCACCGGAATCAACCAGTTGGAGCGCAAGTTTGCCGAGGTCGCCGAAAGAGCCGGTGTCGACGCTGCCTATCAAAGCGATCGCGTCGACCTGATCGGGTACAGCAGCGAGGTGGACGAGGAGGCGCTCGTGTGGACCGGATTCGGCTTCGCGGCGGCCGAGATAGCGAACCGAGCCGTCAGCAGATTCCTGTTGGTTGTAGAAGACGAAGTCTGCGTCGGACCTGACTTTTCCGTCGGCACCCAGAAGCAATGCCGAGGCATCGACACCGAATTCCGTATTGTCCCAGGTGATCACGATGTCGATCTGATCGAGTTCGTCGGGGAGCTCGATGTTCTGGCCTTTGGACAGAAATTGGTCTTCCACGAATTTCCCCTCATCGCTGTGCACAGTCGGATTTCGCATCTTGATTGTCCAGGGGCAGATCGAATTTTGTGTGGTTTCGAATCCGCAGGGCAATTGTTCAGCCGCAGGCTGAATTTGGCGCGCGGCTGAACAATTGGCGCGCGGCTGGGAATGCAGAGAGTTTCAATTCAGGCATAACAAACAAAACGCCCGCAACCAATTGGTCGCGGGCGTTTCGAAAAAGAACGTCAGACAGTTGCCGGAGTGTTCTCGTCCAACTTCGGATCTGCATTCGCGATTCGCTTGTTGCGAATGAGGCTGCTGATGAAAGCAGCGCCGATCAAGAAGACACCGACCAGGCCGGTGATGATCTCGTTGATGTGAACGCCGATGGACACCATCAAGATCACGGCCAGAGCGCCGATGGCCCAGTGCGCACCGTGCTCGAGGTAGACGTAATCGGAGAGCGTGCCCTTGCGGACCAGGAAGACCGTGATGGAACGGACGAACATCGCGCCGACGAAGCCGAGGCCGAGGGCGATGATGATCGGGTCTGCTGTGATGGCGAATGCGCCGATGACGCCGTCGAAGGAGAAGGACGCGTCGAGGACCTCGAGGTAGAGGAACAGGAAGAAGCCGGCCTTACCGGTCGCTTTCGCGAGCTGCGTGGGGCCGCCGGACTTGGCGGTTTCTTCCTCTTCGCCTTCTTCCGGCAGATTGAACAGTTCACCCAATCCGTTGACCGCGATGTAGGTGATCATGCCCAGAACGCCCGAGATCATGACGGTGGAGACCTTGTCGTCAGCAGCGAGGAAAGAACCACTGAGAACCAGGACGATGCCGGCCACGACGACGGAGAGCTGATCGAGCTTGCCGATGCGAGCGAGCGGCTTCTCCAGCCAGGACAGCCAGGTGATCTCACGCTCTTCGAAGATGAATCCGAGGAAGAGCATCAGCAGGAACATGCCACCGAAGGCAGCGATCTGCGGGTGAGCGTCGGTGAGGATGGTTTCGTAGCTCGGCTCGCCGTTGGCGAAGTACGCGGCGTCGTCCGCAGGCGGGTTCAGTGCGAGGTCGAGTGCAGCTACGGGTCCGAGACCGGATGCAGCCCAGACGATCACGAGCGGGAACACCAGACGCATACCGAAGACGGCGATGATGACGCCGATGGTGAGGAAGATCTTCTGCCAGAATTCACTCATTCTTTGCAGAACAGTGGCGTTGATGACGGCGTTGTCGAAGGAAAGCGAGATTTCCAGAATCGACAGGATGATGACGAGGAACAGTGCCTCGGGTCCGCCGTAGATGAACGCAACGATCATCGCGAGGATCGAAATTGCGATGGATAAACCGAATATTCGCAGTACCACGGAGCGTGGCCCTTTCTAGTTGGTCAATGCAGAGTGGTTACTGCAAGCGGTCTCTCACCGCATCCGAACGTGAAAACGGGGAGGGTTCCACAGACTACTGCGGAACCTTCCCCGAGTCAGCTCGTCGAGAGCGAAGATCAGACGTTGACGCCGTAATCGCGCGCGATGCCCGCGAGGCCGGACGCGTAGCCCTGGCCGATTGCGCGGAACTTCCACTCTGCACCGTTGCGGTACAGCTCACCGAAGACCATGGCGGTCTCGGTGGAAGCGTCCTCGGAGAGGTCGTAGCGAGCGAGCTCGTTGCCGTTCGACTTGTCGACGACGCGGATGTACGCGTTGCGGACCTGGCCGAAGGACTGCGAGCGAGCTTCTGCGTCGTAGATCGAGACGGGGAAGACAACGCTCTCGACCTCGGCGGGAACCGCTGCGAGGTTCACGTCGATCTGCTCGTCGTCGCCTTCGCCTTCGCCGTCCGTGTTGTCACCCTTGTGCTCGATCGAGCCGTCGGGCGAACGGAGGTTGTTGAAGAAGATGAAGTGCTGGTCGGAGAGGACCTTCTTGTTCGAGCCTGCGCCGATTGCGCTGGCGTCGAGGTCGAAAGCAGCTCCGGTGGTGGAACGTGCGTCCCAGCCCAGGCCGACGACCACTGCAGTCAGGTTGGGGGCCTCCTTCGTGAGAGAGACATTGCCGCCTTTGGTCAAGCTGACGCCCATTCAGGGGTCCTTTCAAGAGGAGAGACAAGGCCCACTACGACGCGAAGTCGTCTTGGGAGTGTGTTTACCTCCACCACCCTAACCGCAGTTCCGGTGTGTTCGCCGTAACAGCAGAATTACGAACCGAGAAGCGAAGTGCTGGACCCGTAGGATTCAATCGTGGTGGGAAGATGGTCGGAGCGCTTCAATCGGGGGGCAAGAGTGGGGGAGTCGGTCAGTCGTGCGCGGGAGGCGCAGACGGCCATGGTTTCGGCGTTCCTCGACATGGACAAGCGGCAGACCATCGCGTCGGCAGCAGTCGACGCTTCCGCCGAGCTGTACCCCGAGCGAGGGCTGCGCGCTGCGTGGGAACCCGTTCGGGATCGGTGCTTCCAGGCTGCGTCGGATTACCTCGACACATCCGAGCGCTATGGCAACGATCAGGTACTCCACCAGAACCCGAACGGTGCTCGGGCGGCGTTCGAAAAGTCGGTAGCCGAACTCGTCGAGGCGGCAAAGGGCGTCGACGCCTTCTACAACGGGCATCGTGCGCACCTCGAGCAGGCGACGGTCACGATGTCCGCCATTCCCGTCCTCGGCCAACAGGCCCGAACCCTGGCGAACGCCGTCCGGGAAAAACTGGCTGCCACCGATCAGCGCTATCGCGAGTACCCGTCGGTGGTGACGGCCTCCGAACACCTCGACGACGCGGTTGCAGCGCTCGACAACGCGCGCTCATCCGGTCGCGCCGACGCAGTCCGCACGCGGGCCGAGAGTGTCCGCGAAGCGGTATCGGCGCTCGAGGAAGCATTGGCAGAAGCCCCGTCGACCCAGCACCGTGCCGAGATGACGATTTCCTCGGTCTCGACCAGGTTGTCGGCAGTGCGCACTCGAGTGGACCGCCTGGATCCGGCGTACTCCGCATTGCTGCGCGAGTTCAACGCCGCGAGTTCCGCTGACCTCGTCGACAACAGCAGTCGCAGTCGAGCGCATATCGATCAGGCCGACATCGATCTCAAGGAAGCGAAGCAGTCGCTGGCTGCGGGAAACCCCGAACACGCACTGGCTTTGATGGCCGAAGCCCGCGTGCACCTCGCCGACGCCGAAGCGTGTGCCGACGCCGTGACGGACCGTCTCGCTACTCTGCGTGCAGTCCGGGCAGATCCGAGCCAAAAGGAACGTGAGGTTCGTTTCCGGCTGAAAGACGCCCAGATGTTCGCTGTTAACCAAGGGTTGGTGGCGGAGTGGGGCTCCGTACTCGATGCTCAACTAGCAAGGATCGAGCGAGCGAGTGAGTCACTGTCGGGAACTCATCCGGACTACTGGTCGTATGTATTACAGCTGGACTCGGTATCGACGTTCATCACCGAAGTTGTCGAGAAGATGCGGGCGCGAGCCGGCAAAAACTGAATGGTCGGGCCGATCGGGGGATCGGAGTTGCCCGACGCGTTGTCACAGGGGGTCGTTTCATGGACTTGATTGCGGTTACAGAGAGAAGAGAAATGCAGCACTTTCAACATCTCGAGGATGACGTGCGGGAGCAACTGTTCCTGCATGCGCCTCGATCGTTCGCGGATTCCGACGAGAGGGATCTGCTCGCGATTGCTCTGGGTGCAACTCTCTACGTTCCTGCCACCCGGGCCGGGTTGGCCGACATCGTGTCCAAGCGTGCGTCCGAGGGCGTCAGCTCGATGGTGCTCGATCTCGAGGATGCCGTCGCCGATCACGAGGTCGAATCGGCGCGGGCGAACGCGGTCGAAGCTCTCGACAAGATCGCGTCCACCGACGCCGTCGGCATGCTGCTGTTCGTGCGGGTTCGTGAAGTCGCGGACATCCACAAGGTCGCCGCGTCGTTGACCGAGGGGCGCGCCGCGCTCACCGGGTTCGTAATCCCTAAGTTCGGCAGCGAGTCCGGCCCTGTGTTCCTCGACGCCGTCGCGGACGCATCCGAGTTGCTGGGCAAGCATCTCTACGCGATGCCGGTACTCGAATCACCCGCGCTTGTGCACCGCGATACTCGCGATCTCGAATTGCGCACCATCAGTGGGATTCTCGCGCAACACCGCGATCGAATCCTTGCCGTCCGCATCGGCGCCACCGACATGTGCAGCACCTTCGGCATCCGTCGTGACCGCGATCTGACCATCTACGACGTGCGCGTGGTGGTCGACGTCATCGCCGACATCGTCAACTATCTCGGGCGCGCGGACGGTTCGGGTTTTGTCATCACCGGGCCCGTGTGGGAGTACTTCGCCGATCACGAACGCATGTTCCGGCCGATGCTGCGCGCCACTCCGTTCGAGGAACACGACGCCGTCCGGTTCCGTCAGCATCTCGTCAGCCGCGACCTCGACGGTCTGCTCCGTGAGATCGCGCTGGACCGAGCCAACGGAATCCAGGGCAAGACGGTCATCCACCCGTCGCACGTCGCAGCGGTCAATGCACTGTCCGCTGTCACGCACGAGGAATATCACGATGCCCTCGACATTCTCGGTGCCGACGCCGGGGGAGTTCAGGCGTCCGGCTACCGGAACAAGATGAACGAGATGAAGCCGCACCGCAATTGGGCCCATCAGACTGCGCTCCGAGCTCACGTGTTCGGTGTGACCAACAAGGGAATCACGTTCGTCGAGTTGCTGACGGCGTTGGTCGATCGATGACAGAGCTTGTCCAGTCCAAGGACGTTCCCTGGGCTACAGCAGAATTCGGCTTGGACCTCGTTCACGGTGATTCGTCACTCGGGCATTCGGTGCCCGATCTGGTGATCCCGGGACTTCGGCGGAATCCGCGTCGCGCTCATCTGCTGGTGTCCACTGTGCTGGGAAAGCACGTGCCCACCGAGCCGTCCGTGGTCATCGGTGCTGCCGACGACCTCGGCGATCTGGTGCGGACAACGCTCGGTGAGGGTGTCGACGTCGTCGTGCTCGGGTTTGCCGAAACCGCAACAGGTTTGGGTCATTGCGTTGCGGCCCGTCTGCGCGCTCACTGCTACCTGCACTCGACTCGTCGCGACGTACCAGGTGCTACGACGCTCGCCGGGTTCGAGGAGGGGCACTCGCACGCCACGAGCCATCTGATGCAGCCGACGTCCGCCGAACTGTTCGAGAACGACCTGCCTCTGGTCCTCGTCGACGACGAGATCTCCACCGGCGCCACCGCGATCGATGCCATCCGGGCGCTGCACGGGCAATGCCCGCGAAGCCGCTACGTCGTGGCCTCGCTGGTGGACATGAGAACCGAGGAACACCGAGTCGCCGGCGAAGCCGCGGCGGCAGAGTTGAATGTACGAATCGACTACGTCTCTCTCGCTTCGGGTTCGACGGTCCTGCCCGACGGCCTGACCCAGCGCGTCACGGCGCTGGATGCTCCGGATCTGAATCCGATCGGTGATCGCCGCGGCACGCTGTCTCAGATGGATCTGCCGTGGCCGGCACATGTCCCCGACGGTGGCAGGCACGGCTTTCTCGACGGCGACACCGCGGCATTCGAGTCAGCCGTCGAGGCAGCGGTGTTCATTCTCAAATCGTCGATCGACGCGTCGCGTGCTGTGATCGTGATCGGTCACGAGGAGTTGATGTACCTGCCACTGCGCATCGCTGCGGGCTTGGAAAGCTCTGGGCGAGCAGTTCGTTACCAGACCACGACGCGTTCACCCGCCTACGTCGTTGACGTGCCGGGATACCCGCTGCGTCGCGGGTTCACCTTTCCGGCGCCCGAACTGGGCGAGAACGAACCCCGATACGTCTACAACGCGCAGTGGCCTGATGCGGCGGTCGACGCCCTTGCGTTGCTGGTCATCGACGAGCCCGCCGACACCGATCGGTTGACGGCGATGGACGGAGTGGTCGAGGTGTTGCGGAACTCCGGCACCGACGTCCTGATCGCCACCGTTCGCGGGGCCGATCCGTCGGCGCTGCGAGATTCCAGAGCAGGGAGCTCGTCATGAACGAACCATTGGTCGGGCCCGAATTCGGTTCGTACGCGCCGGGCGAAGTGAAGTGGCTGCTCAAGGATCTCTCGCACGTGGATCTCGAAGCGGATGTATCCGTGCGCGAGAAGCGTATTCAGTCGGGTGAGGCGCACTATGCCGAGTCTCTCCCCATCGAGTACCAACCCGATCAGGCATACCGGGATCTTTTCGAGACGGTGCTCGCCGAGAGCGCTCCACGGTTGGCGCGCGCTGTCGGGACCGTGATGGACCTGGTCTTGGCCGAGCGGGGGAGTGACATCACGCTGGTCTCACTCGCCCGGGCCGGAACACCGATCGGGATTCTGATGCGGCGCTGGGCCCAGCAGACCCGCGGGTTGACGTTGCCGCACTATGCGGTGTCCATCGTCCGTGGCAAAGGAATCGATTCCGTCGCACTCGATTATCTTGCGCACCATCACGACTCGGAGAACGTCGTCTTCGTCGACGGCTGGACGGGCAAGGGCGCCATCGCCCGCGAACTCGACGCAGCGTTGACGGAGTACCACGAGGCAGGCGGAGCGAAGTTCGACTCCGATCTGGCTGTTCTCGCCGACCCCGGACACTGCGTGCGAACGTACGGGACCCGTGACGACTTCCTGATCGCGTCGGCGTGCCTCAATTCGACGGTGTCCGGCTTGGTCTCACGAACTGTCCTCAACGACACCCTCATCGGGCCCGGCGATTTCCACGGCGCCAAGTTCTACGCCGACCTCGCCGACGTCGACGTTTCCAACAGGTTGCTCGACGTGGTCTCGGCCGAGTTCGATTCGGTTCGCGGCGACGCAGCGGATTCTCTTGCTGCAGTGCTCGATTCCGATCGGACGCCGACCTGGGCCGGTTGGGAGTCGGTGGAGAAGGTGCAGGCCGAGTACGGGATCTCGACGGTCAACTTCGTCAAACCCGGTGTCGGAGAAACAACCAGGGTGCTGCTGCGCCGGCTTCCCTGGAAGGTTCTGGTGCGCGAACTCGAAGCCCCGGAGCACGCACACATCCGGTTGTTGGCACAGGCCCGTGGGGTCCCGGTCGAGGTCGTCCCGGATCTCGCCTACTCGTGTGTCGGCCTGATCAAGGACATCACGTGAGCCGTGTGGACACCGCTGCGTCCCAGGTCCTGATCGCCACGGATCTGGACCGCACGATGATCTATTCGCAGGCCGCGATCGGCGGCGATCCCAGTGGCTCCGACCTGGATTCGGCACCGAGCCCGCTGTGCGTCGAGTACTACAACGGCGGTCCGCTCTCGCACATGAGCGTCGAATCGATCGAACTGCTGACCGCGCTCAGCTCGCGGGTTCCGGTGATTCCGACGACGACCAGGACCATTGCGCAGTTCCAGCGGATCGATCTTCCCGGCGGACCGTGGAAGTACGCGATCACGAGCAACGGCGGAAACATCCTGGTGGACGGCGAGGCCGATCGCGACTGGCGAAACGAGATCGACCGTTCGACCCGTAAGTCCGGCGCCGAGTTGCCGCAGGTTCAGGCGGAACTGGAATCGCGGATCGACTCGAGTTGGGTCAGCTCCATTCGTGTTGCCGACGACCTGTTTCCATACCTGGTCGTCGATCTGGCCGTGATGCCGAGTGATTTCGAAACCGAATGGAATGGGTGGTGCGTGACGCGGGGCTGGAATGTCTCGCGTCAAGGCCGCAAGATCTACACGATGCCCGACGCCGTGTCGAAGTCACGAGCGCTGGCAGAGGTGCGCCGCAGACTGGTCGAGTCGGGTGATCTGGATCAGTCCGCCGTCGTGATCTCGGCTGGTGACGGCGCATTGGATGCGGACATGCTCGAATACTCCGATTTCGCGATCCGGCCCAGGCACGGTGAGCTGGAAGAACTGAATTGGCAACGGCCGACCGTTACTGTGACAGAAAGGTCCGGTATCGCAGCGAGCGCGGAGATCTTGCGGTGGTTCTCTTCCGCGCTCGGGTAATACACGCTCTCTATGAAGGGGATTTAGTTGTCTGTATCGCTTGCCAAAGGGCAGAACGGCCCGCTGGACGTCTCGGATGTAGTTGTCTCGGTTCAGCTGGCTGCGGCCGCTGACCTGTCTGCACTCCTCGTGACGAGCAACGGAAAAGTTCGTTCCGACGCCGACTTCGTCTTCTTCAACCAGCCGACCGGACCCGGCGTGCAATTGGTACCCAACCCGGGTGGCATTGCCTCACTCCGAGTCTCACTCGCCGGCGTACCCGCCGATATCGAGCAGGTTCGCGCCGTCATCACGCTCGACGACGCTTCGTCGAACTTCGGGCGCACTGCTGCACCGACCGCTCGGGTCTCCGATGCGGCCGGGAACGTGTTGTACGAGTACGTGATCGACGGCCTCACCACCGAGTCCATCGTCATCGCGCTCGAGGTGTACCGACGCCAGGGTGCATGGAAGGTGCGCGCCGTCGGCCAGGGGTACGCGGGTGGATTTGCCGCGCTGGTCACCGATCATGGTGTGTCCGTCGACGATGCACCACCGCCGCCTCCCACTCCGGTCGCGGCTCCGGCGCCGATCACCCCGCCCTCGTCCGTCGCTCCTACACCGCCGGCGTACAACCAGCCGCCGCAGCAGCAGCCTTCGTACAACGCGCCGCCGGTTCCGCCGGCCCCGCCCGCGTACAACCAGCCGCCGGCCTACAACCAGGGACCGACGCCGCCGGCCTACCCGCCGGCGCAGCAGCCTGCCTACAACCAACAGCCTGCGTACAACCAGCAGCCGACGTACAACCAGGCGCCCCCGGCGCCTCCCGTGCAGAACCAGCCGCCGGCCCAGCAGCCCGAGGTGAGCCTGGTCAAGGGACGCCCCGTCAGCCTGACCAAGGGACAGAAGGTCACACTCCGCAAGGAGGGCGGCGTCGCGCTCACCATGATCCAGATGGGTCTGGGTTGGGATCCGATCAAGAAGAGCGGCCTGTTCGGAAGCCGTACCGCCGATGTCGACCTCGACGCTTCGGCACTCCTGTACGCCGACGGCAACCTCGTCGACGTCTGCTACTACGGTCAGTTGACGTCCAAGGACGGCTCGGTCCGTCACATGGGTGACAACCTGACCGGCGACGGAGACGGCGACGACGAGGTCATGCTCGTCGATCTTCAGCGGGTCCCGGCTCACGTGACCACCGTGATCTTCACCGTGACCTCGTACCGCGGACACACGTTCGAGCAGGTCTCCAACGCTTTCTGCCGTCTCGTGGACAGCACCACCAACTCCGAGCTCGCTCGATACACGCTCCAGGGCGGCATGGCTTTCACCGGAATGGTGATGGCAAAGGTGTACCGCGTGAACGGTGAATGGAAGCTGCAGGCCATCGGTGAAGGTATCCAGGCCAAGCACGCAGGAGAAGCTGCGCCGCAGCTGGGCCGTTTCCTCACTGCTTGAGTCGAGACTGCATACTCGAGATGAATCCGGTTCGGCGGTAGGTGATTTTGATCGCCGTCCGTCGAACCGGACATCGTTTCCCCCTCTGTGCGTTAACCTCATGCGGCATGTCGAGCCGTCAGTCGAGCGGCCGTGCGCGAGAGGACTTGGCACAGTAGATGATCATTCGAGGGAAACTTCTCGGTCGGGCGGCGGCCGTCGCAGGCGTTGTGCTGGCGCTCGTGAGCACCGGAATCGCGCAGGCTTCGGTGCCCCAGTCGGAAACTCGGTCAGGAGTATCCGGCACCGGGATCAAGTACGTCGCCCTCGGTGACTCCCGTGCCTCCGGTCCAAGGCTGGAACCGATGTACCCCGACGCCTGTTCGCGTTCGTACGAGAACTTCGCGGGCAAGATCTCTCGGGCACTCGAGGTCGCGGAGTTCACCGACGTCTCTTGCAGCGCGGCACGCGCCGAGAACATCATCGACACTCCACAGCTGATTCCGAACTACTGGCCTGTCCAACTCGATGCCGTTCACCCGGACACCGACCTGATCACCATCTCGATCGGCGGCAACGACTCCAACAGCATCTTCCTCGGCCCCCTGTGCGTCGCTCCGGGGCCAGGAACCGATCGTGGATGCCGGTACGACCCGCTCGCGAATTCCGTCGCCCAATCCGGAATCGACCGGGCTGCCGGAGAATTGGATCGCATCCTGACTGCGGTCACGCAGCGCGCGCCTAACGCTCGCATCTACCTGATCGGTGAGGGCGGCATGATCTCCTCTCGCGGATGCTGGCCGAACATTCCGTTCTCAGACGCCGACGCATCCTGGTTCATGGACTACTTCGCTCGCTACAACACGAAGTTCGACGAGGTGGCCCACGCCCACGGTGTGCGCACTGTCGACATTGCGGCGGCGAGCATCGCCGGCGGGCACGACGCATGTGCGAGTGCAGATCAGCGTTGGTTCGAAGGCCTGTTCTCGGAGTCGACGGCGCAGCGCTTGCACTTCACGGACGCTGGGATGACCGCGGTGGCCGATCTAGTGGTGGCGGACGTGCAAGGCTGACCGAGAGAGCCCGGTCATGGCATAGTTCGCTGCTGTGGGTATGACTTTTGTTCCCGGACAGAACGCGTCGCTGCAGGCGCCCGTGGTGACGTTTCGAGCCGAGAGCCAGACGCCGTTCGACGTGTCGGCGCTGGTAGCGGACGCGAACCTGCGGGCATTGACGTCCGCGGACTTCGTGTTCTACAACCAACCATCCACCGCTGGAGTGCAACTCGACCAGAGCGGCATCCGGGTGGAACTCGATCGACTTCACCCCGATGCCGCGGCCGTGTTGTGCATCGTCAGCGTGGATCCGGCAGCGACGGCCGCGGGCGCCTTTCGCACGGCCGGGCTCTCCGCCACCCTGAGCGATCAATCCGGTTCGGTCCTGGCCGAATTCGCGATCCCCACCGCAGGTACCGAGACAGCGGTCATCTGCTGGGAGCTGTACCGAAAGTCCAGTGCCTGGAAGATTCGGGCCGTAGGGCAGGGCTATGCGGGTGGTCTGGCGGAACTGATCTCGGTGCACGGCGTCGAGGTGGACGACGAGCCGGCACAACCAGGCCCGACAGCTGCGCCCGAGTGGGACTCCGCCGTGGAGCCGTTGGAGGTGGGCCGCGGCCTCGAGCGTGCGTGGATGATCTTCGAGGACGCCTCGCGTTCTGCCGCTTCCTTCGTCTCCAGCAGCGAGTACGCGCTTGCCCGTTTGGACGAGGATCTGACCGCAGCCGTCGCAGATCCGTCGTTGCGGAACTCGGCAGCGGGAGTGGCGGCGCGCGATGCCGCACAGAAGCGTCACGACGACCTCGTCTCACTCGCGCGGGACAATCACGCCCGCGACAGCGCTCAGCTTGCGCACGAACTCGGCGTGATCGACGGCGTGCTCCCACGGTCGATGGCGTCGTGGAAGTCGGTGTCGTGGGCGGGTACAACCGATCCGGCCCAGATCACGGCCGTCAGCGACGGAATGCGTCTTGGCGAGCTGTCGGCTCCGGACCGCGGCACACTCACCGTTCCCTACTGCGTCCCGTTGCCACTGCGCCGGCCGATCTGGGTGGACAGTACGTCGAGCAAAGCAGCGCTCGGTCTGATCAGTGCCGTCACCGTGCGCGTCATGGCCGCCGGCCCGATGCCGCTACTCGACGTCGTCGACCTGACCGGCTCGCTCACGCCACTGACCGACCGACTGGCACCGATGCTCGCGGGGCCGGTCATCACCGCTCACACCGAGATCTCGGCGCGCTTGCGGGCACTGGCCGAGGCCGTCGACATGGGCGAACTCGCGCGAATGAGTGGTGTCGCAGATGGCCCGAGTTCCCTGCGCCTGTTGATCCTCAGCGATTTCCCGCACGGATATTCCGCCGAAGACGCACAGACCATCATGTTCCTCGCCGAACGCGGACCGGCAATCGGTTTGTCCATACTGATTGTCGGAGAGGACGAGTCGAACTTCGCGGAAGAATCCGTCGCCGCGCTGTCCGAGGGGTGCCAACATCTTTCGGCAGCAGGGCAGACGGAGGTTCACGATCCGTGGACCCGCACGCAATGGCACTTCACCCCGGACGTGCTCGACCCGATCTCCGAGTCGCGAATTCTGGCAGTGTTCGACCGCACCTAGTGGCCGATGGCGGATTGCCGAGCGCACAGGCAGAGTGGTGGTACGACCACGCGCGGTGTGTGGCGGCAATACTCGAGGAGACTCATGGCATTCTGGGATCAGTTGAAGGCTAAGGCTCAGGAGATGAACGGCCAGCTCAAGACAAAGACCAGCCAGTTCCAGAACAAGGAATTCAAGAACGCGAGCATGGCAATGTGCGCGTTGATCGCCGCCGCAGACGGTTCGATCGATCCGTCGGAGCGTCAGAAGACCGCCGCGCTGATCATGAGCAACGAGTCGCTCGCGGTCTTCCCACCGGACGAGCTTCGTGAGCAGTTCGACTGGTACTGCAGCAAGCTGTCCTCGGACTACGAGTTCGGCAAGGTCGAGGCAACCGCGACCATCGCCAAGCTCAAGTCGAAGCAGGATCAGGCCCGCGCGGTCATCCAGATCGGCATCATCATCGGCGGCGCGGACGGCAACTTCGACGAGCACGAGCGCGGCGTCGTACGCGACATGTGTTTTGCAGTCGGAATTTCTCCGGCCGAGTTCGATCTCTGATCGATTCAGGGCATGAAAGCGGGTGCGGCGCGAAAGCGCTGCACCCGCTTTTCTTTTCAGTACTCGGGATAACCGTCCTCGGGCCCGAGCATCCGCTCGATCCTCGTCCGCGTGATCTTGGCGAGCTCGTCGACGCAGACCTTGCGCTCGACGGACCGTTCGTTGGACATGCGCTGGCCGATGTTCTCGAGCAGGTCGTCGGCGTCGTGGCCGTGCGAACACCACAGATACCGGAAGCCGAAGTTCCGCTCGTACTCCTCGCCGGCGCGATAGATGGTTGCCATGACGGCGTCGTCCGGAACCCAGATCGAGCATTGCTCGAGGTGGGACGGCACGCTGTTCCTACGGACGCCGACCGGTGGATGGCACTGCAGGGCGCGTTCGACGTCGACGTCCGAGAGGTTGAGAATCGCGTCCTCGGCGCGCGAGAGGATCTCCGCGTGGTCGGCGAACGGACGTCCGTCGCTGACCCACCCGGCCCACGTCAGCGAGCAGCAGCACTCGAACAATGCGTGAACCGCCTTCTGCCGCGGTAGTTCGTTGAAGCGCTCCAACCCGATCGATTGATGTAGCAGCATGTGACCTCCCGGCCCGTTGTGCTTTCAGGCGCGCTCGACATGCCGCGCGGTAACCAGATGCGCGACCATATCGATAATTCACTGCTTCACCTGGGAAAGGAAGTTTTGCTCCCCGAGTTTTCAGGTTCTTAACGCGGCGTAACGAGCTGACCGACACGGTCTCCACCCGACAAGGTTCGCTGACGAAGCCGACTCAACCGGGCGCCGATGACCACAGGAGATGGCGAGCAATCTGTCCCGAAAAGAGGCCAATCAACGTTGCGTCTGATGCAACTTCACGGAGATCGGTTGGCGATCCCGCCGTCTCCGAAAGGCGACCAGCGGCTTGACAGGGTCGGCTCTCGTTTGAGGCTCTCGGCGTCGGCCCCTGCAATGGGCCGGGAGTGTGTCTCGTTCGCTGGCAGTCGTGGAGGCTCCGCGCGAGTTCGCGGTTGGCTCGATTTTGTATCGGGCCGTAGATGTCATATCAAGAATCTATGAGGTCGAGGGTGGATACGGTGGGCGAGCGGAGGGGGATGTGGATCGTCGCCGCATTGTCGATACTTGCTCTGGCAGCACTCATCTGCGCGGTGGTGACGTTCAGCATTGCTGTGCAGTCGATCTCCGGTGGTATGGGTCCTGCTGTCGAAGCGAGGGTGCTGGACGTGGAGGACGGTGCCACGCTGGGCCGTTGTGTGCATCCGCGCACCTATACGGTGGGATGGGCGCAGGACGAGGTGGACCACATCGAATCGTTCGTCGAGTGCTCCAGCGCGCACGAATACGCTGTGGGGCAGACGGTCAGGTTGTGGCGGGGTTCGAGTGGTCACTTGGTCGGATCGAGTCCGACGCTGATCGTGGCTTTGAGCAGTTCGCTGTCATTGGCGACGGGAGCGTTGGCGGTTTTCTCCGGGCGGAAGGCAGTTCGGGCGTGGCCGGCTCGACGGAAGGGGCGTAGTGATGTGGGGACGTTGAACATGTGAGTCCGAATGGCGGTGGCAGGGAAACCGGAATTTCACGTAACCGTCCTCGCGGCTACGCCATTCGAACGCAAGTAGCTCGGCGATTCTTTTTGTGGGGCGACGCAAGCGCTCGCGGCCTCGGAAGTAGCTCGTAGACGTCACGATCTTCCACGGTTTATCTGCGCCGTTTGGTGTGTGAACGGCGAACTCTCCATGAGGTGCCGTGACTCACTCAGAGGTTTTCGTCCTGGACGACGGGTATTGATTGTTCGATGTAGTCGGCGTCGGGCGTCGCGTCGACGGCTGCGGGTACGCGGTCGTTTTCCATGGCGGTGGTCCTTACTGTGCGGTGTGTCCTTCTGGCTGTGCGGATTTCAGTGTTGTTTGCGCGTTGTCGCGGCGTAGTGCTGCGGTGCTGTCCTCGAGTTCGAGGACCCGCCTGATGCCGACGAGGTTGATGCCGTCGGCGATGGGGTGTTGCTCACCAGGCTCGCGGCGGGCACCCTCGAAGCTGCAGCGCCGGCCCCGCCGATCATGTTGCCTCGCTACTCGTAACGGGTTCCGGTGATGCGGCCTCGAGCCACTCAACGCTCCCCCCCGTTGCAATTGAAGTGAAGGAACACTGCGCGATTCGAATACTGCACGGCCCGTCGACCTCCCCGGTTGTCACTGATCCGGAGCAACAACGCATTCGAGGAGGCTTCAGATGATTGCTGGGGTGGGATTCGGTGGCTTCCATTGCCGTGGGAATGGCGGATAGCGCTCTCCTAGGTGACTCCATGCGAGCTCAAGCGGAACGCAGTTTTACTGACGCCCTGGTGAACACTTCGGCGGCCATGAAGCTCTTACGTCGACTGCTCAAAGGACTGGAGTTGTGCTGAGTGTGATGGTCACCGACAGACTGGCCAGCTACAGATTGGATGCCCGTATCTCTGTCCGCTGCTGAAACCGCAGGCGTCTATGTCACGCGAGCGATCCCTCGAGCAGATCGACGAGAGCATCGGTATGGGTTAGTTGCGGATGGTGCCCGGCACCCGGCAGCGAGATCAGCTTGATGTTCGGAAGTGACTCGAGCTGCGCAACCGCGGCCGGGTCGATTGGGTCTTTGCTTCCTGTGATGATGCGGACCTGGCCACTGAATCGCCTAAGCGCTTCTTGGAGTTCAGCACGCCACCGCTTCGATCCCGCACGGGCGAGATGCTCGGCCACGCTCTTGGAACTGCTTCGCTCGAGGTCACTGAGACTGGAAACGAGAGAATCCGCGCTCGCTTCTGATCCGGTCAGTTTGCGTGAGAGCCGTGCCGGGTCTGCGTGTCGCAAGTAGGCGCGTACGAGCGGCTTCAGTCTGGCCGAGGAACCCATCGGGGCCTGGAGGAAGAACGGTGCGATCAACGTGAGGGACTTCACCTGCGCCGGGAACCGGTCAGCCGCAACTACTGCAGCAGCCGCACCGATGGAGTGGCCGACGAGGTCAGCAGGTTCACCAGCTACTACCGCCGGCAGCCACTCATCCCAGTCCTGAACGCCGGCCCCGCTACTGAGGCCGAGGCCGGGCAAGTCGACGACCCGCCCCTCGATGCCGGCAGCTACCTCTGCCCACGTGTCCGCGTTCACGGGCATGCCGGGAAGAATCACCCGACTCGATCCTCGTACGCCGAGCTCAAATGTCCTCAGGCCGCCGACGTCGACGAATCGACGGTCGGCGGACATGACGGCACCAAACCGATGCGCTGCCAGGTAGTCGGCCCACCGTTCGAGGGACACCAGCACGTCGGGCATCAGGATCCCGTGTCTGTCGGCGAACTCGACGGCGGACTCTGTCGGATAGCGGTCGGCGGACATGAAGGTGAGGGTCTCGGGATCGGCCTTGGTGATCTGCTGCGGGAGCCGCTTGATGACGCCGATCGGAATCCTGACCCGCGGGACCTTCGCACCGAGATGCCGACCGACGTGTGTGAGCAGGTCCGCTAGCGGTGGGGTGTCGTCGTGGAGAACCCAGTAGGCCATGCCCTCAGCAGCGGGATCGACCGCAGCTGCCGTCATGAAGGCCGCCAGATAGTCGACCGTGACGATCGGGAGAAACGTCGATTCGTTTCCAGGCAACGCTGCTGCGGTGCCGTTCCAAATCTGCTCGACTGTGCTGGCCAGCCCGATGTGCTGGTCGGATTCCCCGGTGGCGCTGTCGCCGATCACGCTGGACGGATTGACAATGGTCCAGGGAACTCCGTGCTTGAGGGCTCGGGCCTGGAAGATTGCGTCGGATTCCACTTTTGACGCTTCATAGGCGCCAAGGTCCTTGTAAACCGCGGTGCGGTGATCGTCGGGCCATGGAACCGTTGTGGGGTCTTGTCCGCCGACGCGGTAGCCCGACACGTGGATCACGCGCTGCAGGTTGGGGAGGTCCTTGGCGAAGTCGATCAGCTTCTCGACGATGCCGACGTTCGCGCTGCGTGCCTCCTGGGCGGTCATTCCGAATCGGTAGGACCCGGCGCAGTTGTGGATCTCTGTGATGAAGGGGAACGCCGATGGGCCACCCGCGACGATTTCAGGAGCGTCGAAGTCGACGATCGTCGTGCTGATGCTCCGCGTCAGGCCATGCTCTCTGACCCATCGCTCGACACGGGCCCCGGACTCGGCGGTCCGAACTGCCGCCGTGACGTTCGTACCAGCCTCGGCGAGGGTCAGGACGAGGTGCCGACCGACCAGACCTGAAGCCCCGAAGACCAGGGCGTGACGGGAGACGTCGCGTGGAGTCATCGCGTTCCGCCAACGGTCTGGCAGCGCTGGTTGATGAGCTCCGCAACGATGTCAGCGGCCGAAATCAGGGGTTGCGTGTTTTGCGTAGCGCGAGAGACGATGACCGCCCCCTCGATCGTCGACACAACAACGGTCGCCAGGGATCGGGCCTCGTCGGGGACAACGCCGCTGGCCTCGAGAAACGCGGTTGTCAGGGCGATCCACGACTCAAAGGCAGCGGCGCACGCCTGCCGCAGACGCTCGTTCTCCGCGCCCATCTCCAGGGTGACGACAGAGACCGGGCAACCCCGCCGGAAGTTGCTCTCGCTGACGATGGTCGTCAGGGCCTCGATCGCGGCGCGTGCTGCCTCGGCCGCATCGACCCGGGAAATCGCGGCCTCTGCAATCAGCGTCCCGAATGCCTTCGTGGCGAGCTCAATCGCTGCGACGCCCAGGCCTTCCTTCCCGTCGGGGAAGTGGAAGTAGATCGACCCTTTCGGCGCTGCGGCGTGTTCGATCACGGCGTTCAGGCCCGTGCCGCTGTAGCCGCTGGTCTGGATGAGCTCGAGCATGGATTCTGCGAGCCGTGCCCTTGTCAGGTCTCCTTTGGATGCCATGAGCCAACAATAGACCGGTCTACATATTATTTTCAACCGAGAGAATGCGTCTACTAACCAGTCTCGTCGTGATCGACATGCGTGTGACCGCCGACGCCATCATCGGAGTGCCGGCGACCTAGGATCCGGCCAAGGCTTCGGGTCAGGTCCGCTTGCGGGTCGCGATCTCGTCGGAGAGCTGCTGAACGTGGGCGGCGTCCGCGTCCCGGGCAAGGGCGACGTAGTGGTCCATGACGGCCGGCCGGTAGCGCACGGGCAACGTCTGTCCTGGGGCGAGTCGTGTCAGCTCGGTGATCGTGAGGTCTTCGTCTGCGATACCGCGGAACAAGATGCCGTCGGAGGTCTCCACGTCGAACGTCAGGACCACGCGTGGATTGCTGTTGACCTCCCGCCAGTCGACGAGAACGCCGAGCGCAAGCACCCCCGTCCGCAGTTCCGCATTGCGCTTGCGTGCATCACTGCTCATGAGCGGGTTCGGGGCGACGCCCGGAAAGTCGGGTCCGACGCCGAGTGATTCCCGACTCAGGTCAGGCCTGAGCTTCGACATCACATCGTCGAGCGTCATCTTTGAATCGTTGCGCTTCTTTTTCCAACCGAACATCCTGACCCCTCCATCACAGCGGCGCCGGAATCTCGGCCTGGAGCTTCGCTCTGATCGCGATTGTATGTCGCGGTCATTCTCGATCTCCGTCGCATCGTCCCGTCCACCTGCGGGTCGAAAGGCCTTTCAATCTGCACTCGCGCGTGCGGACAGACTTTTCGCTCACCAGTTGCACGCCAGTCCCTCTTGCCGGTGCAATTTCCGTTGTCAGAAGGCGAAATCCATGAAGGGGACCGAGATTGGCCCCCAGGCACGAATGGAAGGTCGCCATGACGAACGACGCCCCTCACCATCGCGCCCGCATTGGTCGCCCGCCACCTCGGCCACCACAGCCCTGGATGCAGCGATGTTCGACAGCAATCGCGAGCGGGCTTGTGAGCGGTTAGTGGGAGTGGGCGTCAACCGACGTGGACGTGTGGCCGGCGGGACTGGTCGGGTTCGGCGCGGCGGAGGACCTCACGGGTCACGGGAGCGGTTTCGCCCTCACCGATGAACAGGAAGCGGAGCAGGTACATGATCGGGTTTCCCTCCGTCCACTCGAAGTAGACGTCGGGAATCACGCCGGTGATGTCTCTCGTCCGCAGGAGAATCGCCGCAATGGTGTTGGGGACGGCAGGGCTGTCGACCCAGAGAATCCGGTGCTCACCGCGCTGTCGGCCGTGGACGAGGAGGTCGGTGATGAATTCGGAGGAGTCTGTGACGTTGACTTCGATGAAGATGATCGACTCCGCCTCCGGGATGTTGCTTTCGGCGCGCTGCTGCGATTCCTTCTGCCGATACTCGTCCTCGTCGAGACGGTCGACGTCGTGCGCCACCATCGCGAGGTAACCCTTCTCGGCTGCCTCGGCGATGAATTGCAGCGCGGTCTCGTCGAATTCGACGGAGGTTGCCCGTAGTTCGAAGGCTCGCGAGATCCGGGAAAGGAAGGACACCACCATGATCGCGGCGATGAAGAACGACGCCACTTTCACACCGTCTGGACGTTCGAAGATGTTCGCGATCGTCGTGTAGACGAACAAAACTGCGACAAAACTGAACCCCACGAACAGTTTTCGCTGACCGTGCTTACGAGCGGACAGTGCAACGGCGACGGTCGCCGACGAGATGAGCACGAGGACACCGGTTGCGTACGCGGAACTCTGAGCGTCGACACCGGCGTCGAAGTAGATCGTGACAGTGATGGCGATGACGCTGAACACGAGGACCAGCGGACGCACGGCGCGGGCCCACGATGGCGCCATGCCGTAGCGGGGGAGATACCTCGGAACAAGATTGAGCAACCCTGCCATTGCCGATGCACCGGCAAACCAGAGGATCAGGATCGTGCTGAGATCGTAGACGGTTCCGAAGATCTCACCCAGATAGTCGTGCGCGAGGAAGGCAAGCGCGCGACCGTTGGCAGCGCCTCCGGGCTGGAACTCGTTTTCTGGGATCAGGATGGTGGTGACCAGGCTCGACGTCAGCAGGAATCCGCTCATGATCAGCGCCGCCGTGGTGAGCAGGCGCCGCGCACCTTTGATGCGGCCACGTGGATTCTGTTCGGTGTCGTGCGGATCGCCCTTGATCTGCGGCATGACCGCGACGCCGGTTTCGAAGCCGGACAGACCGAGAGCCAACTTCGGGAAGACGATCAGCGCGATCAGGATCATCATCGCCGGGTTTCCGTGCTCGGTGGTCATGGCGCGCGTCCAGTCGGTGACCAACGACGGCGCGGTCGCGATGTGCCACAGACCTACGGAGATGACCACCACGTTCAAGGCGAGATAGACGGCGACCAATCCGACCGCGATACCGATCGCTTCGGTGAATCCGCGGAGGAAGACCGCAGCGAGGAGCGCGAGCAGAACCAGGGTGACGGCGACGGTGTGCCCGGAGAGAAAGGTTGGAGCAAAAGGGTTCTCGACGAGGTGCGCCGTGGCATCGGCAGCCGAGAGCGTCATAGTGATGAGGAAATCGGTGGCCGCGAAGCCGAGAAGCACGAGAACGAAGATCTTGCCGCGCCACTTGGGCAGCAGCTTCTCGAGCATGGCGATCGAACCCTCGCCGTGCGGACTCTCGCGAGCCACTCGCCGGTAGACCGGTAGAGCGCCGAAGAGTGTCAGCAGGATCAATACGACTGTCGCGATGGGAGCCAACGTGCCGGCCGCCAGTGCCGCGATACCGGGTTGGTAACCGAGAGTGGAGAAGTAATCGACACCCGTCAGGCACATCACCTTCCACCACGGGTGGCGCTTCTCCTTCTTCGGCGCCATCCGGTGGGGCCCCAGATGTCCGGCGGGTTCCTCGGTGATGTCCGCGAGCAGCCAGGCCTCGGTGCGTTGTTTCACGGACGGAGCCGTGTTTTCGGCCGGGACCTCGTTGTCGGCTGCGGTCACCACGGCGTCACGGCTTCAGATAAACATCGTTGAGCGTGACAGTCCGCAGGTTTCGGCTCCGGATGATGTCCACCAGTTGCGGATACACGTGGGTCACGGGCAGATAGTTGAGGTGCCCGATCACGATGGCCCCCGGATTGAAGTACTGGTTCGCCATTTGGAGGATGTACTCCTCGGTGATCAACGAAGAATCCGACAGTGATCCGTACCAGAGGGTGGGCACGGTGTAGCCGACGCTCGCGGCCACGGAATCGACTGTCGCGTTGTGCCTTCCGTACGGCGGCCGAAAGTACGGCGCCGCGTCCACGCCGTAGGTGTTGCGCAGGAACGTGCCGTTCTTCGTCAGCTCGTCTGCGATCTGCTGCTTCGACACGGACGTCAGATCCGGGTGCGAGTAGGTGTGATTGCCGAGCTGAATTTGTCCGCTCTCGACCAGCGGTCTGAGAAGTCCGGCGTTTTCGGTCCACGAGTTGTATTGCCCGTTGACGAAGTACGTCAAACGGATGCCGGTGTCTTTTGCGAACTGTGTGTAGAGGCGCACGACTTCGGAGCTGGCTCCGTCGTCAACCGTCAGGGCAAACAGATCCCCACCGCCGGGTAACGCGGTCAACGATCCGCCGGCGGGCAGCGGCACCCGGGCAGACGGCGGTGGAGGCGGCAACAAGGCAGGCGGGAGATCCGGGACAAGGACGGGGTCGGTTGGTTCGTCGGCTGCGGCGATTGCCGTCCCGACCGAACGTGACGAACAAGCGGTTCCCATGGTCACCGCGGCGGTTCCGGTCAGAGTTGCTGCTGCGAGGGCACTGAGGAAGCGTCGGCGGTCCACAGGGCGGAGCCTAGAGCAGATTTGCCCTATTCGGACTTCATTCTCAGCGTTTTTTCAGCCAATGACCAGCCGTGTCCGGTATCGACAGGTTCTACTCAGGAACGCTGGATAGCGTGTCGGCCGTGGAACCGCGACCTCGACACTCGGCAACCAGACACAGGCGTAGGCGTCAACCGCAGCGGTCGACGCTCTCGGTAGGGCGCAAGCTGGCGGCGGCATCCCTGTCGACGACGATTCTGGTGGGCGTCGGAATCGGCTGGTACGTGCAGTCGGATTTGACGTCGGGGCTGTACCGGTCGGATGCGCTCTCCGCCCTCGGTGACGACGCCGGCAGTTCGCTCGACGGGGATACCAACATCTTGTTGATCGGGCTCGACAGTCGCAAGGCGATGGACGGCAGCGACCTGCCGGCTGAGTTCGTCACCGACAAGCTGCATGCGGGGGACAGCGATGTGGGTGGATACAACACGAACACGCTTATCCTGCTCCATGTTCCGGGCGATGGCGGCAAGGCCAGTGCAGTGGCGATCCCACGCGACGACTACGTCGCGGTACCCGGCTACGGAATGGCCAAGATCAAGGAAGCCTACGGAATGGCGAAGGCTGATGCGGACGCCAAACTCATAGCGGACGGTGTGACGGATCCTGCTGCACGAGAACAACAAGCGCGTGAAGTCGGAAGACGGTCGACACTGACCACCGTGCAGAATCTGCTCAAGGTTCCGATCGATCACTTTGCCGAAGTGAACCTGATGGGCTTCTACGACGTCGTCTCGGCTATCGGCCCCGTTCAGGTGTGCCTTAACAATCCGGTGCAGGATGACTTCTCGGGCGCCAACTTCCCGGCCGGAGTTCAGACTCTCGATGCGTCACAGGCACTTTCGTTTGTCCGTCAACGCCACGGCCTGGACAACGGGGACTTGGATCGCACCCACCGGCAGCAGGCTTTCATCAGCGCGGTGATCGCCAACTTGAAGGGCTCCGGCGTCATCGGAAACATTCCGAAGATGACGGCACTGGCCGACGTGGTGAAGAAGGACGTGGTGATCGATTCTGCCATGGATCCCGTCCGATTCGCTTCTCAGGCAAGCGCTCTCGCAGGTGGGAACATTGACTTCTACACCCTGCCCATCGAGGGATACGAGACCGTCGACGGCCAGGACGTCAACATGGTCGATCCGGCGCGTCTGCGTAGTGAAGTGTCGCGGATCTTCGCGGGAGGTGACTCGGCATCTGCACCTGCGATGGACACTGCTGTCTCGACCGGGAACGAAGTTGTGGACATCCGCAACGGAACCGCGACGGACGGGTTGGGTGCCGCGTTGGCAGCGGCGATGAAAGCGTCGGGAGTCGAAGTCGGAGAGGTGAGCACCGCAGCTGCGACGGCAAAGTCGGTGGTCAGCTATGGAGTCGGCGCCAAAGCCGTCGCAGAGGCGCTGGCCGAGCAGTTGGGCGTGGCCGCAGTGCCTAACGAGCAGGCAGCGGCCGAATCAGTGTCTGTACTGATCGGTGAGGACAATGCGCAGACCGTGTTCTCGGCCGCTCCGGCGCAGTCGGACTCGTCGGTATCCGCCGGCACCGTCCCCGATACGGGAGCGCAGGGATCACCCATCCGGGCCGACGCGAATGGCGGCATTCCCTGTGTGGACTGACTCTCAGGTAATTCGCACCAAACTCACGCTGACTTCTTCGATCTGCGGGTCTACATTGGAGAAGTCGAACTCAGTCGGGTACTTCACCTTTGGGGTACCTGACTGAGATTGCGTAGTTGAAAGGATCACCGACATGGCTACAACAGCAGCGGTACAGAATCCGACACGCTCACGTGCCAGGACCATGTCCTTGTCCGAGTACGTGGCCGAGCATCCGGCGCAGCGCGTTTTCCCACCGACCAGTGAGCGGGCGGCCAGGATGGCGATGCTCATCATGTTCGCCCTGATGGCCGTCACCCTCGTCGTACTGGTACTTGACGAGGCAGGAATCTTCGGATGAAGGCAGCGGTCTTCGGCTGAGCCCGACCTTTAGTTACTCTTGAGTAATGACTGAACAGAAGAGCTGGAATGCGTTCACCGTCGAGCGCGAAGACAACATCGCCCAGGTGACGCTGATCGGGCCGAGCAAGGGCAACGCGATGGGGCCGGATTTCTGGAGTGAACTCCCCGAAATCTTCGCCGACCTCGACGCCGACCCCGAGGTGCGTGCAATCGTCATCGCCGGTTCCGGCAAGCACTTCTCGTTCGGACTGGACCTGCCGGCGATGAGCGGTGAATTCGGTGCCGTCCTCGCGGACAAGGCTCAGGCAGGCCCGCGCACCAAGTTCCACGACATGATCAAGCGCATGCAGTCGGGCATCAATGCCGTCGCAGATTGCCGCAAGCCCGTCGTCGCAGCTGTGCAGGGCTGGTGCATCGGCGGCGGCGTCGACCTGATCACGGCGGCGGACATCCGCTACGCAAGTGCCGATGCCAAGTTCAGCATCCGCGAGGTCAAGGTCGCGATCGTCGCAGACATGGGCAGCCTCGCGCGTCTGCCCGCGATCATCGGCGACGGACACCTGCGTGAGTTGGCTCTGACCGGCAAGGACATCGACGCAGCGCGCGCCGAGAAGATCGGCCTCGTCAACGACGTTTTCGACGATGCCGACGCGGTACTGGCAGCGGCGCGCGCGACCGCCAAGGAGATTGCGCTCAACCCGCCGCTCGTCGTCCACGGGATCAAGGACGTGCTCGATCACACCCGCAGCGCGAGCGTGAACGACAGCCTTCGCTACGTCGCAGCCTGGAACGCGGCGTTCCTGCCTTCGCAGGATCTGACCGAGGCCATCACCGCCGTCTTCCAGAAGCGCCCGCCAGTCTTCCAGGGTGAGTAGGAACTGCAAGGGTGAGTGGGAACTGCAAGGGCGAGTAAAAACAGCACAAAAATCCCCGCACATCTTCCGATGTGCGGGGATTTTCGTTAGGCCTGAGAACTCGAGCTCAGTGACCGCCGTTGGCAGCGAGACGCTTGATCGAAGCCTCGATCTCGGCCTCTGCCTCGGCGCGGCCGACCCAGTTGGCTGCCTCGACGTGCTTGTTCGGCTCGAGGTCCTTGTAGTGGACGAAGAAGTGCTTGATCGCATCGAGCTCGAACTGTGAGATGTCACCCAGATCCTGGATGTGATCCCAGCGGGGGTCGCCGGCCGGAACGCAGAGGACCTTGTCGTCTCCGCCGGCCTCGTCGACCATCTTGAACATCGCGACTGCGCGAGCCTCGACGATGACGCCGGGGAAGACCGACTCGGGGAGCAGGACCATGGCGTCGAGCGGATCGCCGTCCTCACCCAGGGTGTTTTCGATGAAGCCGTAGTCGGCCGGGTAGCCGAAAGCTGTGTAGAGGTAGCGATCGAGTTTGACGCGACCGGTTACGTGGTCGACCTCGTACTTGTTGCGCTGACCCTTGGGGATCTCGATGGTGACGTCGAACTCCACGCCGATTCCTCGCTGTCGTGTCGGTAATGATTCGTCGGAAGGATATCGGGTCAAGGATAAGGTTGCCTGACCACCCAGTAGGCAGAGCACAGACGGAGGGGCGTTGGCGGGCCAAGGAAAGAAGAAGATCGGCTCGTTGGAAGAGAGTCGACGGCGTAACTTCCGCATCCTTCTGGCGGTCGGTGCAGTGGTTGTACTGGCCGTCGCCGGAGTTGTCGTCGTGAAACTCGGTACGTCGAACGACACCGCGGGCAGCGCGACCGTGACTACGTCGCCTCAGCCTGCGCTCGTGACGCCGTCACCTCAGGTGGTGCCCGTCCCGACGGACGCACCGATCCCGAGCGCGTCGGGAATCGCAGCGGCGATCGGCCCGGCCGTGGCCAACCCGGATCTGGGGAAGTTCACCGGAGTTGTCGCTGATGCGCTCACCGGAAACATTCTCTGGAGCACGGACCCGTCGACGCCGATGACGCCCGCGTCCACGACGAAGGTGCTCACCGCATCGGCGGCACTACTGAAGTTGCCGCTCGACCACCGGCTGTCCACGACGGTGGTTCCCGGAACGAGCCCCGGGCAGGTCGTTCTGGTCGGCGGTGGTGACCCGACGCTGACCGCGACGCCGAAGGGGCAGAGCGGGTATTACGCCAATGCTGCTCACATCGCGGATCTCGTCGACCAGATCAAGGCTGCCGGTACGCCGGTGACCAGCGTCGTGGTCGACTCGAGCTTGTTCAAGGGCGACAACATGGCCACCGGATGGTTCCCCGCTGACATCGCGGCCGGCTACATCACCCCGATCGAATCGGTGATGATCGAAGGTGGTCGGTACGACGGCACTCAAGACGAGTCGCCGCGTTCGGAAACGCCCGCGTTGGACGCGGGCAAGGTCCTCGCTCAGGCCCTCGGTGTCGATCCCGCCAACGTGAGTCTCGGCGCGGCGCCTGCCGGTGCCAAGCCGATCGCCACCGTGCAGTCGGCGCCGCTGAGCGACCGGCTGCTGCAGATGATGGAACATTCCGACAACGTGCTCGCAGAGACCATCGGGCGTGAGGTCGCGATTGCCTCCGGAATCGAAGCCTCGTTCACCGGAGCAGTCGACGCGACCGGCAAGACCCTGCAGGCGGCCGGGTTCGACTACACCGGTGTATCGCTGCACGATTCCAGCGGACTGTCCGTCGACGATCTCATTCCCGCTCAGGTACTCGATCGCGTCATGACGGCTGCGGCCGGTGACGGTGATCCGAAACTGCGTCCGCTGCTGGACTACCTTCCGGTGGCCGGCGGAACAGGAAGTTTGTCCGACCGCTACGCGTCCGGAAACCGAACCGGTGCGGGTTGGGTGCGAGCCAAGACGGGAACTCTCTCGACGGCCAGCGCGTTGTCAGGGTTCGTGGTCGATCAGAACGGGCGAGTGCTCACCTTCGCACTGATGTCCAATGACCGGCCGCCAGAAGTGAGCCGTCCTGCCCTGGACGCGATTGCCGGAGCATTGAGGAATTGCGGGTGCCAATAGTGGCCGAAAAGACTCCACAAGATGATGAAGCCTCGGCTCCGCTCGGTGGTGCCGTCGACTGGAGTCTTGCCGCCAAAGCCGGGATAAAACTGGCGCGCGGCGGCCCCGCGATGTCTCGCTACACGGCCGAGACGGCAACCGCAGAACTCGCCGAAGCGTCCGAGCGCGCAGAACTGCCGGTTCGTGAAGTGACCGGTTTGGCCGACGGTCTACCGGTCCCGGCCGCTGACGTGCTGGACCGGGCCGGGTGGATCACGGCGGCCTCGCGGTCGATGGCGCATCTCACCGGCGCCGACCCTGACGGCAGTGGCAATCTCATCGTCGGAAAGCCGGCGGGCTTGCAGGCCGGCGCCATGCTGGCGTACCTGTCTTCGGCGATCCTCGGGCAGTACGACCCGTTCACCGGCGAGCACGGCACCCTGCTTCTGGTCACACCGAACATCGTCTCCGTCGAACGGTCCCTTCGGCTGAATCCGAGTGACTTCCGGTTGTGGGTCTGCCTGCACGAGGTCACTCACCGGGTTCAGTTCTCGTCCTCGCCGTGGCTAGCGGAGTACATGAAGGAATCCGTCGAAACGCTTGGTGCGACGGTGGACGAGTCGATGACCGACGTTGTCGGGCGCCTTGCTGCAGAGCTGCGCTCGCGGAAGGAACCCGACTCCAGTGACGGTGCGACGGCGGGCGGGATCATCGGCCTGCTGCGTGCTTCGCAGGCGGAGCCTCAGCGTGACGCGCTGGATCGGATGCTTGTACTCGGCACCCTCCTCGAAGGGCATGCAGACCATGTGATGGACGCCGTCGGCCCCGCCGTGGTGCCGTCGGTGGCAACTATCCGCGCGGCCTTCGACAAGCGTCGGCAGCGCAAGTCCAACCCCGTGCAGCGGATCATCAAGATGCTTCTCGGCATGGACGCCAAGATGGCGCAGTACGTGCGCGGCAAGGCCTTCGTCGACGCGGTGGTTCTCAAGGTCGGCATGGAGCAGTTCAACACCATCTGGACCGGGCCCGAGACCTTGCCGTTGCTCGACGAGATCGACAATCCCGACGCGTGGGTAAAGCGCGTTCTCGGCTAGATGCTGCTGCCTGAGACGCCTGCCCTACTGGCGCTGCGACAGGCCGTGCGGGCGTGGACGCTCGCATTCGAGCCACGACGCCGTGTGGTCGTCGCCCTGTCCGGGGGAGCCGATTCGTTGGCCCTGACAGCAGCAGCGGTGGCGGAAACCGATTCGGTCGACGCGTTGATCGTGGACCATCGCCTACAAGATGGTTCGGATGCCGTCGCGCGCTCGGCCGCAGACCAGGCGCTGGCGCTGGGTTGCCGGACCGCGACGGTGCTGACAGTCGACGTAGCCGATGGTGGGAGTCTCGAAGCCGCTGCGCGTGAGGCTCGGTATAACGCCCTACGCGACGCGAGGGCTGACCTCCCGGTTCTGCTCGGACACACGCTCGACGATCAGGCCGAGACCGTGCTTCTCGGACTCTCGCGCGGGTCCGGTGGGCGATCGATTCAAGGTATGGCTGCATTCGACGCTCCCTGGGGACGGCCGCTACTCGGCATCCGGCGATCGGTGACCAGGGCGGCCTGCGTCGACCTGGGAATCACGCCGTGGGAGGACCCGCACAACAACAATCCCGAGTTCACTCGCGTACGTCTGCGGCACGAGGCGTTGCCGCTGCTCGAAGAAATTCTCGGCGGGGGAGTTCCCGAAGCATTGGCCCGAACCGCGACGCAGTTGCGTGAGGACGGTGAGGCGCTCGACGAGTACGCCGAGGCCCTACTCCTACGGGTTGTCGTCGACGGGGAAGTGGAAGTGGACACACTTGCCGAAGCGCCCACCGCAATCCGTCGACGCGCTCTGCGCGCCTGGCTGCTGCAGGGCGGCGCAAAAGCATTGACGGACAAACAGTTACGCGCAGTCGACGCCCTGGTGACCGACTGGCGGGGGCAAGGCGGCGTCGCGATCGGCGGCGGAACACCGGAGGCGAGGTTGGTGGCGGCCCGGCGACGTGGCAGGCTGATCCTCGGATTCGAAGACCGACGAAGGGTTTGACGCGTGTACGAGGGCGACATCGCATCGGTACTGATCTCCGAAGAACAGATCCGTGCACGAACGGCGGAACTGGCTGAGGACATCGCCAAGCGTTACCCGGCAGGCGCCCCCGAAGGGGATCTCCTGCTGATCGGCGTCCTCAAGGGAGCGGTCTTCTTCATGACCGACTTCGCCCGCGCCCTGCCGATCCCGTCGCAGATGGAATTCATGGCCGTGAGCTCCTACGGATCCTCGACCTCGTCTTCGGGTGTCGTCCGCATCCTCAAGGACCTCGACAAGGACATTGCCGGTCGCCACGTGCTGATCGTCGAGGACATCATCGACTCCGGTCTCACGCTGTCGTGGCTGATGCGCAACCTCAAGACACGTAATCCCGCTTCGCTCGAGGTCGTCACCCTGCTCCGTAAGCCGGATGCGGTCAAGATCGACGTCGACGTCCGCGACGTGGGCTTCGACATCCCCAACGAGTTCGTCGTAGGTTACGGCCTCGACTACGCCGAGCGGTACCGCGATCTGCCGTACATCGGCACCCTGGACCCCGAGGTCTACGGCGGCTGAGCCTGCTCGCCGGTAACACCACTGACTCGTCCACCGATAGCGTCGCTGTCGCCTTCGACCGTGGAGGCAACTTGGACGAGCACGGAGGTATCGGGCCTGATGGGTCTCATGGACGGGTTGATCGGTAACGCTGGAAAGATCGATCCCGCTGCGGCGCACCACGAATACGCGCGTCTGCTCGGACACGGGGAGCAGGTTCATGCGGCGTATCAGTTGGTTCGCGACGCATTTCTGTTCACGAATCGGCGACTCTTGATGGTCGACAAGCAGGGGCTGACGGGTCGCAAGATCGAGTACCACAGTGTGCCGTACCGGTCGATCACCCACTTCGCGGTCGAGACAGCCGGAACCTTCGATCTCGACGCCGAGCTGAAGATATGGATCTCGGGGAACGCGACACCGATCCAGAAACAGTTCACCAAGCAGGTCGACATCTACGAAGTCCAGGCGATCCTGTCGCATTTTGTCGTGTCCTGATGTGCAGCTGAGCTCCCTCGCCAAGACGTGCTGTCGGTCCCATATGAAACCGTTGGGTCGGTTGGGATCGACGAGGCGAGGGAGTTTTGGTGACAACTGCCAACAGAGATGCAGAAAGATCGCTCGACGAGGTTGTCTGGGACGCGATCGACGAAGACACGAATCTGCCTGATGCGGCGAAGTATCTCGTTCTTGCAGCACTCGAGGGTGATGATGCGCTCAGCAAGCAGATTGGCGGTACGGAGCAGCTGAGAACCCGACCCGAAACCGCCAGCGGCCCAGCAGAAGAACCAGTTGGAGCATTCCTTACATCTATCTCGGTCGCCGGCTTCCGCGGCATCGGACCGAAAGCCGTTCTCGATCTGCATCCTGCGCCTGGCATCACGATCGTCAGTGGACGCAACGGGTCGGGTAAGTCGAGTTTTGCGGAAGCTCTTGAATTTGCAGTTACCAGCTCGAGCTACCGGTGGAAAAACAAGGCGAAATTATGGGCTGACAGCTGGCGAAACCTGCACAGCCCGGATCCATGCGAGGTGCGCGTTGGGCTGACCGTCGAGGGTTCCGAACCGACCGTCGTCGCCGTCAACTGGCCGATCGGTGCCACGTTGCATGACAACGAAGCGTGGACCCAGACGGGCAAACAGAAGCGCACTGTCGGTACCGACGAACTCGGATGGAAGTCCGCCGTCGAGCTGCATCGGCCGATCTTGTCTTACGACGAGATCGGAGGGCTGGTCGAGGACAGCCCGTCCACGCTGTACGACGCACTTGCAAAGCTATTGGGACTGGACGAGATCGCGGACGCCGAGAAACGGCTTACCGCCGCGCTGAAGTCTGCCAAGACTGCGCGTCAGTGCGCGAATGAGGAGCTGCGTCAACTCAAGGAAATTGTCGCCGAATCAGCAGACGAGCGTGCACAAACCGCCGTCACTCAGTTGAAGAAGCGGACTCACGATCTCGACGAGGTGCTTGCGCTCGCCACAGGCTCTGGTTCGGCTGTTGCGTCCACCCTGTCTGGTCTGCGCAGGTGCGCGAATCTGGCGGTCCCACAGAAGCCGGCGATCGACATGGTTGTCGCCGATCTTCGGGTTGCAGTCGCCGACACCGTCGAGCACGCTGGCGATGCTTTGTCGGTAGTGGAACAGCGCAGCGATATCCTCGATAGAGCCATTCAATTGCACAGTGAGACAGGCACAATCGAGTGCCCGGTATGTGCGGCGGGGGTGCTCGACGACGCCTGGGCTACGCAATCCCGAACGCGCCTCGCGGAACAGAACAGCAAGCTGGGGAAGTATCGGAAGTCTCGACGCGATCTTGACAACGCATGTCGGGCAGCAAAGGAATTGCTGAACGAGCTGGTGCGTCTGGAAACGGTCGAGGGTCCGGAATTGGAGTCGTTGATCCGGTACCGAGACTCAGTGGCCGCTGCCCAAGGTGCGCCGACCGGGGTAACCGAGCTCGCCGAGCACATCGAGAAGACCTTGCCTGCGGTGATCGACGCTGCGAACGCCGTGCGCGAAGAGGCGGCGGTCGCAATCGCCGAGCAGGAAGACACATGGGCTCCGATCGCGGGTCGTTTGATGACGTGGGTCAACCTCGAGCGTGACGCACGATTGAGTGATGACACCGTCAAAGCCCTGGATGCGGCGAAGAAGTGGGTAGCCGCCCATGCGGCAGAACTGCGGAATCAGAGACTCGAGCCGATCGCGGAGCAGGCGCGCGAGATTTGGTCGGAGCTCAGGCAGGAAAGCAACGTCGACATCGGGTCGATCAGCCTGGAAGGCAGCAATACTCGACGCAGGGCGGTGCTGAAAGGGTCGGTGGACGGAGTGCCGACCGAAGCATTGGCGGTGATGAGTCAGGGGGAGTTGCACGCTCTGGCGCTTGCACTGTTCATTCCGCGTGCGACCACACCGAACAGTCCGTTCCGCTTCATCGTTCTCGATGATCCGATTCAGGCGATGGACCCGGCCAAGATCGACGGGTTCATCCGAGTTTTGTCGAAGCTGTCGGAGACACGGCAGGTCATCGTGTTCTCCCACGACGACCGATTGGCCACTGCGATACGGCAACTTGCGGTGAATGCGCGACTGGTCGAGGTTGCACGTGAGACCGGATCGCAGGTCTGTGTCGCAGAGACACTGAACCAGGCGACCCGCTATGTGGACGACGTCCGCGCGCTGGTGCTCGACGAGAACGTTCCCGACGAGGTCAAGCGCCGAGTGGCACCAGGTTTGTTCCGGTTGGCCTTGGAATCCGCGGCGCAGCAGGTGTATTACTCGAAGCAACACAAGGCGGGCGAGGGTCGGGTCGACACCGAGAACCGGTGGACGTCGGTGAAAAAGACGCGGGCCAAGATCGCGCTCGCGGTGTACGGCGATGCCGAGAAGCCTTTGTCGCAGTGGCAAATTCTGCGAGAAGGGCGCAAAGCGACGCTCAATATTGCCAACGCCGGCTCGCATGTCGGGGCCGACATGTCGATCACGAGGAGCGAAGTGAATGACCTCAGGAAGACGGTCGACGGGATCCTCGCGGAATGACAACACAGATGCCGCCGGCTGTCGTGCTGCGAAATGCGGAGCTACTGCTCGATGGAAGTGTCGGTGCTGCTGGAAGTTCGGCACGGTTGGCTGCTTTTCTGGCCAGACAGGCATTGGAGGAACTGGTAGCCGAACGGTGTATCGCGCTGAATGCCGAAGCGCCGCAAGCAAGCATGCGCTCGCGATTGGTGATACTGCGTTCCCTCGACACAACGAAACGCGCCGACGCCGCAGCAGTGGCATGGAACAGATTGAGCAATGTCTGTCATCACCATGCGTATGAACTTGCGCCGACCGTCGCCGAGGTGCGGCATTTGTGTGGAGTTGTTGCCGTCCTGTTGGAGAGCGGCTGACTCGAAGCTGATGACGGGAACCGAGACAGGGGCAAACATATTTGTGCGTGCTCGGATAGCGTGAGCGCGACGTAACCGAGGAAGGCTCGATGTGGTCGACAATGACAATGTAATTCCGGTGTGGACGCTTGCTACAAAGCAGGCGGAGGTGCCCGCTATTCCGGACGAGGGAACCATGACGCCCGACCGACTGGCGGAGTTGCGGACAGTCCTGGCGGTGTTGGCCGAGACCCCGATCGCAACACTCGAGGCGCATCCGCTTCCGAAGTCGATCGACCTCGATCGAGGGATCTCCCTGGATAGTGCGAGTCCACTGGCTACCCATCTGTCGCAGCTGATCAGCCAGACATCCAAAGCTTCGTCGAGTTCAGCGGTCGCGAGTGGCGAGACGTTGTACCGCATGGTTGTCCCGGCAAAAGTCGCCGCGCAAGTTGGCAGTGGGCTGGTGAAACCGATGACGTCCAAGGCGGCGGCGGGTGGCGTGCACAGTGCGCTTATCGGATCTTCGGGGATTGCTGCGCAGGCCTCGTTCGTGCCTGTTGCAGGACAGGCAGCCGCGGTTGGTGCCGTTGGCGGGTCCGCCGCGACGGCAGGTCTTGCAGCAGCCAGTGCGGGTGCACTGACAGTCGCGGCTCCCCTGGTGTTGATGGCAGTCGCGGTTGGTGTCAGCGCCCACGCCGACCACAAGCGTGAACTCGCAATCGAGAACATCACCAAGTTACTCGAGAAGCTCCACGATGACGCGTTGCAAAAGGAACGTAACTCCCTGAACGGATGTCGGGGCGCGATCGACACTGCGACTGCGATTCTGCTCGATCAGGGACGCATCGGCGCGTCAGTTGGACTGGACTCCGCCGTACACGCGATCAGTGTCGGTATGGCGGATGCCGAAGGGCGACTGAAGAAATGGCAGCAGGGACTCGACGCATTGAAGACCGGTCGCGTCGAGCTCGATACTCTGCGAAAAGCGTTCACCGGAATCGACGAGGACGGTGGCGAGTTCCGCGCCCACCTCGAGCTTGCCGCACTCGCTATCGCGCTCAAGAAGCGTGTGATCGTCCTTCAAGCTGTGGAGCACGCTCAGATGGACGAAGCCAACCCTTTCGAGAGCTTCACTCGCGCGTTGAAGAGCGATCAGCAGCGTGTCGCGAAGTTGGAGTCGGGCATCGCGTCACTGCTCATGGGACTTTCCGAGCTGAGGCTTGACCGATCCCACGGTGTTCGTGATTTTGTGTTCAAGTCGAGTGAAGTCGACAAGATGCTGCGGACCGCATACCTGTTGCGGGAGTTGGGAGATGGGGTCGCAATGTCGGACAACGAATCCGACGTGGCGATCGAGATCGCAAGACGGCGTGATGGATCGGTTGTCGTCTTTCCCGCCCTGGCCGCCTAGTCCGAGCTGACTCGCACCGCAAATGAGCACGTAGCAGCCACTGGGTTCGTCGGTGGCTGCTACAGGTCCAGCCTCAGAGCGTCAGCAGCTTCTTCTGGACTTTGCCCATAGCGTTGCGGGGCAAGCTGTCCACCAGACAAACCTGGCGTGGGCGCTTGTGGATCGACAGTGATTCGGCGACGAAGTCCGAAACCACAGCGCAGTCGGCTACATCTCCGACGATGAAGGCGACTATGCGCTGGCCGAGATCGTCGTCCGGCACACCGACGACGGCGGCCTCGCGAACACCGGGGTATGCCAGAAGTGCCTGTTCCACCTCGCCTGCACCGATGCGGTATCCACCGGACTTGATCATGTCGACCGACTCGCGACCTACGATGCGGTGGAATCCGCTGTCGTCGATCACCGCGACGTCGCCGGTGCGGAACCAGCCGTCTTCGGTCATGGATTCCGCTGTCTTCGAGGGGTTCCCGAGGTACTCGTCGAAGAGAACGGCGCCCGCAACTTCCAGTTGCCCAAGCTGCTCTCCGTCGTGCGCCGACAATTCGCCGTTCTCGCCGCGCAACCTCGTCCTGACTCCCGGAACGGCGTGCCCGACCCAACCCGGGCGACGTTCGCCGTCGTGCGTCGTGCTGACGGTGATGAGGGTTTCACTCATTCCGTAGCGCTCGACGGGAGCCAACCCGGTCAGCGATTTCATCCGCTCGAACAATGGAACCGGAAGTGGTGCACTTCCGGACACGAGCAAGCGCGCGGATCGCAATGCTGCTGCCGCCGAGGGATCACCGCACACGCGTGACCAGACGGTCGGAACACCGAAGTACAACGAGCCACCCGCTGCGGCATACGAATCCGGAGTTGGTCTGAAGGTATGAATCAGCGGCGAACCCACGCGCAAGGCGCCCAACACGCCGAGAATCAACCCGTGGACGTGGAAGAGGGGCAGTCCGTGGACGAGTGTGTCCTCTGGCGTCCAATTCCACACATGAGCGAGCGCGTCGAGATCCGCTGCGATCGATGCTCGCGAGAGGACAACGCCTTTCGGAGCTCCGGTGGTTCCCGAGGTGTACATGATCAGTGCGGTAGCTGCCGCGCTCGGTTCGGGATAGGACGTCGCAGATCGCGCGTGAATATCGATGGGAATCAACGGGATACTCGAATCCGACGGTCCGTCTCCGAGTATCAGTTCGGCCTGGGAATCGGCGATGATGTGCTGACGTTCGAGCGGGCCGGAGTCCGGCGGGATCGGGACCACGGCAACACCGGCGATCAGCGCGCCGGCGACGGCGACCACTGTCTCGAGGCCGGCGGCGGCTTGTACTGCCACTCGCTGTGCACCATGGATTCGATCGGCGACCGCGGTGGCGGCGGCAAACAAGTCGGCGCGAGAGAGGGTCGCGCCTTCGCCGAAACTGACCGCCGCTCCGTGATCGTCGAAGATGCGGGGGTCGAGGGAGCGCAGAAGTGTGGATTCGCTGTTCATCGCGAGTTCCCTTTCTTTGAGCGAAGATTCAGACGGACCAGGGAACAACGAACAGCAACCAGGCGAGAATCGGCGTCACCACCATGATGGTCATGCCCCACCGCATCGTCAGCCCGAACACCACGTCGCGTTCTTCCGGAGCGGCGTTCGCGACCACCAGCGCGCCGTTGGTCGAGAACGGACTGCAATCGACCAGAGACGAGGAGATTGCCAGCGCGATGACCAGACCGGTTGCATTGACCTGACCGGTCATGAGGAATGGAATTGCCAAAGGGATGAGTGCGCCGAGGATTCCCGTGGTGGATGCAAACGCCGACACGATCGCGCCGATCAGACAGATCAAGAACGCCGCGAGAAGTGGAATCCCCACGTGTGCAACAGAATCCCCGAGCCACTGGACGGTGTTCTGGTTCTGCAGAAGAGCGACGTACGTGACGATTCCGCCGATGAGGAGCACGGTGCCCCAGCTGATCTTGTCGACGGCGCCGCGGGCGGAGGCAGGGAAGATCAGGGTGAGAAGTACCGCGACGGTCAGTGCGGTGAATCCGACGTCGAGGTCGAACACCAAGGCACCGAGTGCAAGCGACGCCAGTCCGAGCAAGGTGAGTCGGCGCTCGAGATTGAGCGCTCCCTCGTGCGGAGCGGTCCCACCCGAGGACTTGCCGCCACCCTTCGAGCTGTCGCCGGAACCCGAACCGGTGATGGTGTCGCTCCCGCCAGACGCATTGCCGACTGCGTTGACGAGCACGCGTTCGGAGGCGCCGCGCGCAATCAACGCGCGTCCGCCGAACGAGACGTACGCGATTGCGGCAACAACGGCCGCGGCCGCGAAGGTCGAGACGAACAGCAAGGCCGGGCTGGACGGGAGGCCGTTCTGGCGCATGACGTCGTTGGTGATCACACCGAAGATTCCGATAGGGGAGAAGCTGCCCGCCGTTGCGCCCTGGACGACCATGAAGCCCATCAGCATGGGGTGGATCCGGTAGCGGGTGGCGAAGCCCATCGCCACGGGCGCGATGATGGCGACGGCAGCGGGACTGACCGCGCCCATGGCGGTGACGGCCGCGCACACCGCGAACATCGCCCACGGCACGAGGGCCACTCGTCCTCTGACCGCGCGGACTGCCGCGTGAATGATCCAGTCGACCGTGCCGTTGTTTCTGGCCAGCGCGAACAGGTAGGTGACGCCGACCAGGATGACGAAGAGGCTGGCCGGGAAGCCGTCGAGGATCTCGCTGGTATCGACGGTGAAGACCAGTGTTCCGACGACGAAGGCAGCCACCAGGGCGAGCGCACCCATGTTCACCGACCTCACGGTGGATATGACGAACACCAGGACAAGTACTGACAGGGCTATGACATTTGCCATCGAACTCTCAATCCGTTCGCGACCAGCTTGTGGTCTGCATCACTTGGAATTGGCCTAGCCTCTCTGCCACTGCTCCATTTGTCAAGTACACTCCGAGGCATGAATTCGACGTCATCGCCCGGCTCGCGCTCGGGCCTGCCCGGACGATTGAAGCGTCCGCGCCTGTACGAGCAGTTGGCCGAGCACATTTCGAATTTCATCGAGGCTCAAGGCCTTTCGCCCGGCGATCGGCTTCCTCCCGAACGCAGCCTGGCTGCCGAACTCGGCGTGAGTCGCGCGTCGCTGGCTCAAGCGCTCGTGGCCCTCGAGATTCGGGGCAGAGTCGAAATTCAGCACGGTAACGGTGCAGTGATTCGTGAAGCTCCGACGCCCGACGCGGGTAGGTCTGCGGATTCGGGAGTGCGGTTGCAAGACCGAACCGTCGACGAACTGACTGCCGCCAGGGAAGCGATCATGGCCGGCCTGGCTCGGGCGGCGGCGTCGAATCCCAACGCTGCGCTTCGGGTCGCGATGTTGACCGACGACGGGACCGCGAGAAACTTCGCCGAGACGTGGCGCTGCGTCAGGCACCTGGCCGGAGGTGGCTTACTGGCTGACCTCGACGAGACCATCGCCCAGCAGGCGGACGTGCCCGAATCCTCGGCTCGACTGTCTGCGCGACTCGATCATCTCGCTCACCGCATCATCGACGGTGACCAATCGGGCGCCGCTGACGCTGTTGCGGGAATCCTCTCCGACACGGCCTGACGAATAACGGCGGACAAGCGTCGGAAAAACGCACGATAACCACTATGAGCATGTTCGCTCACAGGAAACTGTGCTGCGACGTAGCCCGGGAACCTGATCGGCAATGCGCACGTTGAACACAGTGACGACCGTTCCAACCAAGCGGCACGGCCGCTGGCGGGCATCGATGGGGCCGATCGCGGTAACCTGCAGGTGTCCGGTTGGCAGCCGGAAGGCGACCTGGCAGACCCGCACTCTCGAAAGGACCGGCCACATCGGCCGACCTGTATGAACCGTAAGACTGTGTTCCGTAACGTGCTACTCGTAGCCGTCGTGCTGTTGGTGATCTATGCCTTCAGCTACTTCAGCAACGACACCCGCGACTTCAAGACCGTCGACACCTCGGTCGCGATCTCCCAACTCGACGCCAAGAACGTTGAGTCGGCGCAGATCGACGACCGTGAGCAGCAGGTTCGTCTGTGGCTCAAGAACGGCAACGACGCCACCGACGGTAAGACGCAGATCCTGGCGAAGTACCCCGCGAGTGCGTCGGAGCAGATCTTCGACAAGGTCGAAGGCGCCGGTGCGGACAAGTTCAACACGACGGTCACTCAGGAGAGCTGGCTGACGTCGATCCTTCTGTTCGTGCTGCCGATGATCATTCTGTTCGGCATCTTCTTCTTCGTCATGAACCGGATGCAGGGCGGCGGTGGTCGCGGCGGAGTCATGGGATTCGGTAAGTCGAAGGCCAAGCAGCTCACCAAGGACATGCCGAAAACCACGTTCGCCGACGTCGCCGGTGCGGACGAGGCTGTCGAAGAGCTGTACGAGATCAAGGACTTCCTGCAGAACCCGGCTCGCTACCAGGCGCTCGGCGCCAAGATTCCGCGCGGTGTGCTGCTGTACGGCCCTCCCGGAACCGGTAAGACGCTGCTCGCACGCGCTGTCGCAGGCGAGGCCGGCGTCCCGTTCTTCACCATCTCCGGTTCTGACTTCGTCGAGATGTTCGTCGGTGTCGGTGCTTCGCGTGTTCGCGACATGTTCGAGCAGGCCAAGCAGAACAGCCCCTGCATCATCTTCGTCGACGAGATCGACGCCGTCGGTCGTCAGCGCGGCGCAGGCCTGGGCGGCGGACACGACGAGCGCGAGCAGACACTCAACCAGTTGCTCGTCGAGATGGACGGCTTCGGTGATCGCACCGGCATCATCTTGATCGCCGCAACCAACCGCCCCGACATCCTCGACCCCGCACTGCTGCGTCCGGGACGCTTCGATCGCCAGATTCCGGTCGGCGCCCCCGACCTCGCCGGTCGCCGCGCGATCCTGCGCGTGCACTCGCAGGGCAAGCCGATCGATCCCAACGCCGACCTCGAAGGTCTCGCCAAGCGGACCGTCGGAATGTCGGGTGCTGATCTCGCCAACGTCATCAACGAGGCTGCACTGCTCACCGCACGCGAAAACGGGACCGTCATCACCGAAGCCTCGCTCGAGGAATCGGTGGACCGTGTTGTCGGTGGACCGCGGCGTAAGAGTCGCATCATCAGCGAGCACGAGAAGAAGATCACGGCGTACCACGAGGGCGGTCACACGCTGGCTGCTTGGGCAATGCCTGACATCGAGCCGGTCTACAAGGTCACGATCCTCGCTCGCGGACGCACCGGCGGCCACGCGATGACCGTGCCCGAGGACGACAAGGGTTTGATGACGCGTTCGGAGATGATCGCTCGTCTCGTCATGGCAATGGGTGGACGCGCCGCAGAGGAGTTGGTGTTCCACGAGCCCACCACCGGAGCGTCGTCCGATATCGACATGGCGACCAAGATCGCCCGCGCGATGGTCACCGAATACGGCATGAGTGCCAAGCTCGGCGCGGTTCGCTACGGACAGGAGGGCGGGGATCCGTTCCTCGGCCGTTCGATGGGCGTTCAGTCCGACTACTCACACGAGATCGCCCGTGAAATCGACGAAGAGGTGCGCAACCTCATCGAGGCAGCGCACACCGAAGCGTGGGCAATCCTCAACGAGTACCGCGATGCGCTCGACCTCATCGCTACCGAACTGCTCGAGCGTGAGACGTTGACTCGCAAGGACCTCGAGAAGATCCTTGCCGGCGTCGAAAAGCGTCCGCGCATCACGGCTTTCAACGATTTCGGTGGGCGTACGCCTTCGGATCGTCCGCCGGTGAAGACTCCTCGCGAACTCGCGATCGAGCGCGGCGAAACCTGGCCGGAGCCCGCTGCCGCACCTGTTCTCGTCAAGGCAGGTGCACCCAACAGCGGTGCCCCCAACGGTGGTCTCCCCAACAACGGTGGTCTCCCCAACAACGGTGGTCTCCCCAACAACGGCAACCAGGGACCCTCGAACGGCTACGCACAGCCTTCGTACCCGCAGCCGAGTGCTCCGCAGCAGACTCCGCAACCGGGAACACCCGACTACGGAGCGCCCGCCGGATGGTCGGCACCGGGTTGGCCTCCGCGTGAGAACCCGTCGCCGACGTACCCCGGACAGCAGTCGGGTGGGTACACCGGTGGACAGAATCCGACCCCGCCGAACCAGTCGCAGGGCCAGTACGGTCAGCCCCAACACGGTCAGCCCCAGCCCGATCAGGGGCAGTACGGCCAGCCGCACCCGGGACAGCAGGCGTACCCGGAGCAGCCGCATCCCGGCCGCCGTTACCCCGCGCAGCCCGATTACCCGGTGCAGTACCCGGACAGTGGACCCATCGCCGATCCGAACCGGGGAAACCCGTCGGGTGAAAACCAGTGGCAGAGCCCCGCACCGGAACAGCCGCAAACTCCTCCGCCGCATCATTCGGCTGAGGACGAGGGACCGAGCACCGTTCGCTGGGACGGACCGGACGGATCTCGCTGACCTTGCGCCACTAGGCTCTGCGGCGGGGGACCTGTGAACAATTCTCGAGGAGAGTTCGGTTGTCGGTGAATGATGTGGCCAGTGAACTGGTGTCGCTCGGAACGGGCCGCCCGTTCGATCAGGCGCGGGCAGAGGCTGCCGTACGGGAATTGTTGATCGCGGTCGGTGAAGATCCGGAGCGCCCAGGCCTGCTCGATACGCCGGCCCGGGTTGCGCGCTCGTACAAGGAGATCTTCGCGGGTCTGTACTCCGAGCCCGACGACGCGTTGAACACAACTTTCGACGAGGGGCACCAGGAGTTGGTGCTCGTGCGAGACATTCCGATGTTCTCGACGTGCGAGCACCACCTGGTGTCCTTCCACGGTGTTGCTCACGTTGGCTACATCCCGGGAAAGTCGGGCAAGGTCACCGGTTTGTCGAAGCTCGCGCGCGTCGTCGACCTGTACGCCAAGCGTCCGCAGGTTCAAGAACGCCTGACCAGTCAGATCGCGGATGCTTTGATGCGCAAGCTCGACCCGCGTGGAGCCATCGTCGTCATCGAAGCCGAGCATCTGTGCATGGCGATGCGCGGTATCCGCAAGCCCGGAGCCAGCACGACCACGTCTGCGGTTCGTGGGCTCCTGCAATCCAGCGCGGCCTCGCGGTCCGAAGCGCTGGACCTCATCCTGCGTAAGTGAGCAAGATGTCCGCGGCTCCCGTTGCAGGCAGCGATCCGGCCCGGATGGTCGTGATGGGGATTCTGAACGTCACCGCCGATTCGTTTTCCGACGGTGGTCAATTTCTCGATCGTGACGCGGCGATCGCTCGCGGACTCGAACTGCAACGCATCGGCGTCGACATCGTCGACGTCGGCGGCGAGTCGACGCGTCCCGGAGCCACCCGTGTCGATCCGAAACTCGAGGCGGACCGAATTGCCCCGGTGATCGAAGAACTCGTGGCAGCCGGAATTCGCGTCAGCGTCGACACGATGCGTGCTTCCGTCGCCGCCGCCGCGATCGAAGCGGGCGCAGGCATCGTCAACGACGTATCGGGCGGTCGCGCAGACCCCGACATGGCGTCCGTTGTGGCCGACGCCGGAGTGCCCTGGATCCTCATGCATTGGCGCTCGGCCGGCGACTACGTCCATCGTGGCAGCGCCGATCACTACGACGACGTGGTCCGCGACGTCCGTGACGAACTGCTGTCGCAGGTCGATCTGGCGTTGAAGGCAGGGGTCGATTCGTCGTCGATCATCCTCGACCCCGGCCTCGGGTTCGCGAAGAACGCCGACCACAACTGGGCACTGTTGCGTGCACTACCCGAGTTCAACGCGACCGGATTCCCGGTACTGGTCGGTGCTTCCCGCAAGCGGTTCCTGGGGTCTCTGCTCAGCGATCCCGACGGCAATCCGCGTCCACCTGGTGGCCGCGAGACTGCGACGGCCGTGGTCTCCGCCCTTGCAGCGCGCGAAGGCGCCTGGGGAGTTCGGGTGCACGACGCACAAGCTTCGCTCGACGCCATTGCCGTGGTCGACGCCTGGAACCGTGGACGAGAAAGGGCCTGACATGGGGGACCGAATCGAATTGCGCGGACTGAAGGTTCGCGGCAATCACGGAGTGTTCGACCACGAGAAGCGTGACGGTCAGGACTTCTTCATCGACATCACCGTATGGATGGACTTGGCTCCCGCCGCGGCGTCGGACGACCTGACGCAGACCCTGCACTACGGCGAGTTGGCGGAAGCCGCCGCAGCGATAGTCGCCGGCCCGTCGCGCGATCTCATCGAGACCGTCGCCGCGGAGATCGCCGACGACGTCATGAAAGATTCGCGAGTCGAGAGCGTCGAGGTTGTTGTCCACAAACCGTCGGCACCGATTCCGCTGGTTTTTGCGGACGTCGCCGTCGTCGCACATCGGACCAGATCGGCATGACGCGCGCTGTTCTGTCGATCGGTTCCAACATCGGCGACAGCGTGGCTCACCTGCAGTCCGTTGTCGACGGGTTGGGCAGCGCCGTCGTTGCTGTCTCACCGGTCTACTCGACCGCGCCGTGGGGTGGCGTCGAGCAGCAGGATTTCTACAACGCGGTGGTGGTGGTCGACGATCCCGAAGCCGATGCCGCTGAATGGCTTCGCCGCTCGCAAGCTCTCGAGGAAGCCGCAGACCGGGTGCGCGAACAGCGGTGGGGGCCACGGAGCCTGGACGTGGACGTAGTCGACTGCGAAGGCGTCGTCAGTTCCGATCCCGTGCTCACACTTCCGCATCCGCGCGCGCATCTTCGGGCATTCGTTCTCGTTCCCTGGCTGGACGTCGAGCCTGACGCGACGCTGATCGTCGACGGCCAGAAGTTGCCGGTGGCACAAATTCTCGACGGCCTCGATAGCACTGAGCGCGAAGGTGTCCGCACTACCGATGTGGTGCTTGCGCGGTGACCGAAAACGACAAGGGTTTGAAGCCGACCCGGATCAGTGAACTCGCGGTACTCGCCGCAGTGGCGGCCGTGGCCACCTGGATTCTGATTCGCGTGTTCTACGGTTCGATGCCGCCCATCCCCGTTTATGCGGGAGCGTCGCTCTACTTCGTGGCCGTTGCCGAGGCCGTCTTCGCTTTTGTCATTCGTTCACGCGTCAAAAACCGGCAGGTCGGCGACGGGCTCAGACAGCTTCATCCGATCACCGCCGCCCGAGCGCTGGCATTGGCCAAAGCATCCGCTTTGGTCGGTTCAGCTACCGTCGGTGTCTGGGTCGGAGTGCTGGTGTATCTCATCCCACAGCGCTCGGTTCTGCAGGCTGCAGCCTCCGACACGCCGGGCGCGTGGGTGGGGTTGGGCGCCGCAATTGCGCTGGTAGCGGCAGCTCTGTGGCTCGAACATTGTTGCAAGACGCCGGAAGATACACCTGACGAGCCTGCGCACTGACAGCCTGGTCGGCAAATCACCCACCGAGGTACGTGGCGACCCCGGTCTCGGCAAGTACCCTGGCAACCATGACAAATTCTGGTCGATCGAAGTCTGCGCGCCGAAGCAAGCGCAGCGCGAGCCAGATGATCATTGCTGCTCTTCTGGCACTTGCTGTCATTGCTTCGCTGTTTCTGATTTTCAGCAACAGCGTTCAGCTTCTTCGGGTGGGTCTGGTCGTCGCTCTGTGGGCAGCCACCCTCGGCGCTATCGCCATGACCAAGTATCGGCGTGAGTCGGCACTGGACAAAGCCAAGGTTGCCGATCTGCAGACCGTGTACGAACTGCAGCTCGAACGTGAAATTTCTGCTCGACGCGAGTACGAACTGAGCGTCGAAGGTCGCGTGCGACGTGAGGTGACCGCGGACGCGGAGGAACTGGCCGGCCTGCGCGCCGAATTGGTGGCGCTGCGCCGAAACCTCGAAGCACTGTTCGAAGGTGGGCTGCTGCCCGAACAGACCGCGCTCAAGACCGATTCGACGCGAGTGCCGGAACTTGGCGGTAGTTCGTACGGCGCGTACCAGCCGGCACCGTCGGGGTTGTACGTTCCCGGCGCCGGCCAGAGCGGGCCCAGCCAACCGGCACCGAACGTCGGCGGCTTGGCTTCGCCCAACGACGATCCGGTGACTGCTGAGACAACCGTCGTGTTCGCGGAGACGTCGTGGCGTGACAGCAGCTTCGTGGCGCCGCGCGTCATCCCGACCCAGAAGTCTCGAGAGACGCAGAAGCCACAAGAGACGCAGAAGCCCCAGAGCGGGAACCAAGTACCGAGTTCTCCGGTGAGTTCCTCGCCGACACGAACGGTGAAAGACGTTCCGGTGAAGAAGGATTCGGAGCCGGTCGCGCCGGTCGAGCCTGAAGTCAAGGCTCCCGCCCAGGCCCCGAACATCGAAGATGCCGTCATCGAAGACGCTGTCGTCGAAGAGGTGCCCGAGGTTGTTCGCGCGGTTGTTCCCGACGCTGTCGCGGAAGCTGAACCCGAATCCGCTGCGGAGCCTGACGCGGAGCCGCGACGTCGTCGCCGTGCCGCTCCGGAAGATGCCGCCAGTGGTGCTCATTCCAACGGATTGACCGTCGCCGAAATCATGGCAAACCTGAGTTCGAACAACCCGTCCGAAGGCTCCGGCCGACGCCGTCGCCGAGAGGACTGAGTCGCAGATCACTCGCCCGGCCATGGCATGACGGTTCGGGCGAAGGATATCCTCGGACGCAGAACGTCTGGTACCCGCCGAGCGGGACTGGAACGAACGAGAGGAATCCGGTGACTTCCTTCGGGATCACTAATGGACCTGCACCTGCGCGATTGACGGTAGGAATTGTCTCCGCAGGCCGGGTCGGAACAGCTGTCGGTGCCGCATTGGAGCGAGCCGGTCATGTTGTCAGCGCTTGCTCCGCCGTCTCCAGCGCCTCGGTTGCCCGCGCTGTGAAGCGGCTTCCCGATACCGAAATTCTTCCGGCCGCCGACGTCGCAGCTCGTTCCGAGTTGCTGATTCTCGCCGTTCCTGACGATCAACTTGCGGATCTTGTTCGAGGTCTGGCGGCCACCCATGCCGTCAAGCCGGGCACGCTCGTCGCGCATACGTCCGGTGCCAACGGGATCGCGATCCTGACTCCACTCACCGAACTGGGCGCACTACCCCTGGCTATCCATCCGGCGATGACGTTCACCGGTCACGACGAGGACACCGCACGGCTGTCGTCGGCATGCTTCGGAATCACCGCTGCCGACGACATCGGTTACGCGATCGCGCAGTCACTGGTCCTCGAGATCGGCGGCGAGCCCGTCCGAGTGCGCGAGGAGAACCGCGCGCTCTACCACGCCGCACTGGCTCACGGCAGTAATCACCTGGTCACGCTCGTGGTCGACGCCGTCGAGGCCCTGCGAGCGTCGTTGCAAGGTGACGAGCTGCTCGGTCAGCAGTTGGTCGACGGCGATCCGGGTGGAGTGGCCGAGCGAGTCCTGCAGCCGCTGCTGTCGGCGGCCTTGGACAACGCGCTACGACGCGGTCCCTCGGCGTTGACCGGCCCGGTGGCACGCGGCGACGCTGCTGCTGTCGACACACATTTGCGCGTACTGACAGACCTGGATCCGGAGCTCGCTGCCGGCTATCGGGCGATGTCCTTGCGATCGGCCCAGCGGGTGGGCGCCCCCACCGAATTGTTCGACATCTTGACTGAAACGGGAGGTGACCGTCGTGAGTGATCTGCAGGGCGGATACAAGCGCGGCGAACTGACGGTGCACCACGATCCGGACAAGCTTCGGCGCGTCTCGCGGGCACTGCGAGGTGTCGGGCGTCAGGTGGCGCTCGTTCCGACGATGGGTGCGCTGCATGCCGGCCACATCGAACTGGTTCGTCAGGCCAAGGTCACCGGCGCCGTCGTGATCGTTTCCATCTTCGTGAACCCGCTCCAGTTCGGTGCCGGCGAAGATCTGGACGCGTACCCGCGCACTCTCGATGCGGATCTCGACCTGTTGCGCGCCGAGGGCGTCGAATTGGTGTTCGCGCCGAGCGCCAAGACGATGTACCCGCGGGGCCAGCGCACCACCATCGTGCCGGGCCCGTTGGGTAGCGAACTCGAAGGCGGAGCGCGCCCCACTCACTTCGCGGGAATGCTGACGGTAGTGGCGAAGTTGCTGCAGATCGCGGCACCCAATCACGCGTACTTCGGTGAGAAGGACTACCAGCAGCTGACGCTCATCCGTCAGATGGTGTGGGATCTCAACTTCGATGTACAGATCATCGGAGTTCCGACGGTTCGCGAGTTCGACGGTCTCGCGTTGTCCTCTCGCAATCGCTACCTCGACGAGAACCAGCGCGCGGCAGCGGTCGCGCTGTCCGCCGCTCTGATCGCCGGTGCACACGCGGCGGCTGGGGGAGCGGAAGCAATCCTGGAAACCGCACGCGCTGTTCTGGCAGCTGTTCCGGAAATCGAGGTCGACTACCTCGAGGTTCGGGGCGTCGATCTGGGCCCCGCGCCCGAGCGAGGTGACGGTCGACTGTTGGTGGCCGCCAAGCTCGGAACCACCCGTTTGATCGACAACGTCGGTGTCGCGGTGGGAACCGGCTTCCTCGAGCGTGACACCGACCCATCCGCCGACGCCATCGACGACCTGCTGTCTCACTGAGCACTTTTCACGAGTAAGGACCTGGATATGTTTCGCACGATGATGAAGTCGAAGATCCACCGCGCCACCGTGACTCACGCCGACCTGCATTACGTCGGCTCCGTCACCGTCGACCAGGATCTGATGGACGCCGCAGACCTCCTCGAAGGCGAACAGGTGTGCATCGTCGACATCGACAACGGTGCGCGTCTCGAGACGTACGTCATTGCCGGCGAGCGCGGAACCGGTGTCATCGGAATCAATGGTGCGGCAGCGCATCTGGTAAAGCCAGGCGACCTGGTCATCCTCATCGCCTACGGCGTGATGAACGAGCAGGAAGTCAAGGAGTACTCCCCGCGCGTCGTCTTCGTCGATGCCGACAACAAGCAGATCGAACTCGGTTCCGACCCGGCTCACGCGCCGGAGGGTTCGGGTCTGATCACCCCACGCATGCTGTCGACGCTCGAGGCCTCGCGCGAATCCAGCCTGGTGTAATCCATGCTGCTCACGGTCGACGTCCGGAACACCAACATCGTTCTCGGTCTGTTCTCCGGGACTGGTGAGTATTCGAAGCTGTTGCAGGACTGGCGAATGCGAACCGATCCTCGGATGACTGCCGACGAGTTGGCGTTGACCTTCCGTGGGCTGTTGGGTTCTCATGTCGATCAGATCACCGGCGTTGCGGCGCTGTCGACAGTGCCGTCCGTCTTGCGTGAAATCCGTGTGATGCTCGAGCGGTACTGGGGTCACGTTCCCCATGTGGTGGTCGAACCGGGTATTCGCACCGGTGTGCCACTGCTGGTGGACAACCCCAAAGAGGTGGGAGCCGACCGGATCGTCAACAGCCTTGCCGCTCACCATCTTTACGAGGGGCCATGCATTGTCGTGGACTTCGGTACGTCGACCTGTGTCGACGTCGTTTCCGCCAAGGGTGAGTTTCTGGGCGGCTGCATCGCGCCCGGACTCGAGATCTCGACCGATGCCTTGGCGTCGCAGTCCGCTGCGCTGCGCAAGGTCGAATTGGTGCGCCCGCGTTCGGTGGTCGGCAAGAATACCGTCGAATGCATGCAGTCCGGTGCGGTATTCGGCTTTGCGGGCCTCGTCGACGGATTGGTCAACCGCGTCCGCGACGAACTACCGGAGTTCGGTGGTGACGACGTCTCCGTGATCGCGACCGGGGACAGCGCACCGCTGATCATTCCCGAGTCCGACACCATCGATCACCTCGAACGGGACCTCACTCTCGAGGGGCTGAGGTTGGTCTTCGAGCGCAATCAGGCGCGTCGTGGATCCGGTCGACGACCCGTCGCCTGATCGATGGTTTCGTTCCAGCGGTTTCGCGATTGCAAAAGTTATGCCACAATGGTGCTCGTGAATCGCTGCATGGGTGCTCAGGAGTGTTGTCGAGGCTGACCGCTGCCTTGACCAATTCACATTCCTTGGAGCTAGCTCGTGCTATCCACATATTCTGCAGATCTCTCTGTTTTGGCCCCGACCCTTACTGCTGACCGTGCGGTTTCCGCAGGTCGTAGCGCTAATCGTGGGGCGTCCGGACGCCGCCCGAGTGGTGCGTCGTTGCCCACCCGCCTTCGCCCGGCCGATCTGCTGCGGCTGACCGACGAGGGAGCAAACGGCGTGCTCGACGGCCGTTTCGACCACCTCATCCCCGACACCTTCCCGACGCTCGACCGTTGGTCCACCCGCTTGCACGCGGACGACGACGTCGATGTGTGGCTCATCAGTTGGGTACCCGAACGCAACACCGAATTGCACGACCACGCAGGCTCGTTCGGCGCCTTGACCGTCCTCAGTGGTTCGCTCACCGAATTCCGTTGGGCCGGTGACGCCCTGGTGGAACGCCAGCTCGACGCCGGCGACCAGGCTTCGTTCCCGCTCGGCTGGGTTCACGATGTCGTGCGTTCGACGGATGCTCCCGGTGCTCCGATCGAAATCAGCTCTGATGCACCGACTCTGAGCGTTCACGCGTACTCGCCGCCGCTGACGGCAATGTCCTTCTACGAAGTGACGGATCACCGGACACTTCGCCGCACCCGTACCGAGCTGACCGACCTGCCCGAGGGGGGCACCAAATGACCATCGACCAAATGCTCGACGACGCTCGCGCACAGATCGATCGTATGTACGTCTTCCAGCTCACCGAAGCCTTCCACCGCGGCGCGATCTTCGTCGACATTCGCCCGCAGGCGCAGCGCGCCATCGAGGGAACTCTTCCCGGCGCACTCGCGATCGAGCGGAACGTGCTCGAATGGCGCCTCGACCCCACCAGCAGCGCACACCTCGCGTTGGCCACCGACCACGACGTCGAGTGGGTGATCGTCTGCTCCGAGGGCTACACCTCGAGCCTGGCCGCAGCGTCGTTGCAGCAGTTGGGTCTGCACAAGGCCACCGATCTCGTGGGCGGGTACCAGGCGATCAAGGCCGCCGGCCTGCTCGGTGCGCTCAGCGGAGTGCGTCATTGCTCCCGCGAGTTGGCGGCGGTTTCGGCTCATTGAGGTATTTGCTGTGCGCCTTTATTAACCGCGGGCGGTTAATAAAGGCGCACAGCGGGTCTGGCGGTACATCTTCGGGCTCATTCCGTGATGGCGGGTGAACGCCGTTGTGAGGGCAAAGGGGCTCGAGTAGCCCACTTCTCGCGCGATCGACGACACCGTTCGTGCCGGGTCTGCGAGTAGATCCGCCGCCACCGACAAGCGCCACTCGGTCAGATAGCCGACGGGTCCGATCCCCATGAGGCTGGTGAACCGGCGCGCGAAGGCTGCTCGTGAACTGCCGGACTCCTGGGCCAGGCTCGCGACCGTCCAGGGGTGTTCCGGCCGATTGTGTATGAGCCGCAAGGCATGCCCGATGATGGGATCCTCGTAGGCCTTGATCCATCGCGGTGATCGATTCGGGTTCTCGGCGAACCAGGTCCGGGCCGCCGATATCAGGACCAGGTCAAGGAGCCTGTCCAACAACACTTCCTGTCCTGGCCCGTCGGCGGCGATCTGTTGTTCCAGAAGGTTTGTCATCGGCGCGGTTTCGATGCTGCGTCGCACTACCGCGACGGGTGTCAGGCTGTCGAGGATCTGACGGCTGACATAGGAGTCCAAACGGTATGTGCCCGTGAGCATGACGGTCTGACCACTGGTCGAGTTGCCCCAGGTGCGAATGCCGTGAACTGACATGTCCTCGAGTGGTGATCCGTCGACCGCAGCGCAGTTTTGTGCCTCGTCGATGAGTACGTGGACCGGGGTGTCCGGGTGATCGGCGACCGTATACGGATCGGGGCCGCGCAACAGTGCAACGTCGCCGGCCTCGAGATCTTCTGTCTGTCCGGTGTCGGAGACGACGACCGCGCTGCCTCGAACCAGAACCAGCACGGTGATCGGTGCGTGGTCCTCGATACGTAATGACCACGGTGGATCGAGCAGCGAGCGCAGTAGAAAAGCGCCCTCCGCCCGCGATCCGGCCAGCATCATCGACAATGCATCCATGCTTCGACCGTAGACGCTGGCGTATGTTTTTGCGACCTTCGGCTATGGATCGTATTGACGCTCCGCGGTCGAATGAGTGCATGACGACAACAAGCGACATTCAATCGGCAGTAGTGATCGGTGGTACCGGCAAGACCGGTGCGCGCGTTGCGCAGAGGCTGACGGCGGTGGGAATCCGTACCCGAATCGCGTCGAGAACATCCGGGACGCGTTTCGACTGGAACGATCAGACGACGTGGCAGCCAGCAGTGTCCGGCGTCGACGTGGCATATGTGACGTATGCGCCAGATCTGGCTGTTCCGGAATCGAGCGCCCACATCGAGGAGTTCGCGGAGCTTGCGTACCGCGAAGGGGTTCGTCGCATGGTGCTCCTGTCCGGGCGCGGTGAACCGGCGGCGCAGAAAGCCGAGCAGGTTCTCGCCGACAGCGGTCTGGAATGGGCTGTGGTGCGGGCCAGTTGGTTTGCCCAGAACTTCAGTGAGGGGTACCTACTCGATCCGATTCGGGAAGGCCACCTGGCACTTCCGGTCGGTGAGGTGGGGGAGCCGTTCATCGACGTCGACGATCTCGCCGACGTGGCGGTGGCCGCATTGACTCGAACCGACCTCCTCGGCCGAGTTCTCGAGGTGACAGGTCCGGAGTTGCTCACTTTCGCGGCGGCGGTTGATGCGATTTCGACGGCGTCGGGTCGTCTCGTGACATTCGAAAGAATTGGACTCAAACAGTTTTCCGACGGCATGGCGGAGGTCGGCGTCCCGAGTGACGTCGTGGAGTTACTCAGGTACCTGTTTGCCGAGGTTCTCGACGGACGAAATCAAAGTGTGACCGGTGTCGTCGAAGAGGTCCTGGAACGACCCGCTCGAGATTTCACCACTTTTGCCGCCGAGGCTGCTCGAACGGGGGTCTGGTCGTGAAGAAATCCGAGATTTTCTTGGAGCTGCTGCTCGGGGTGACTGCGCTCGGCGCGCTCGTCGCCGGTGGTGCGTTGTTTGCCTTCTCGTCCTTCGTGATGCCCGCTCTGCGGTCGGTCGATGCACATACCGCGATCACGTCGATGCAGGCGATCAACGTCGAAGCGCCGCGTAGTGCGTTGATGCTGCCGCTGGTCGGATCGGCGCTCACCGCGATCGCCGCTGGAATCTGGGCAGCGATCTCCAGACCGGACGGCTGGGTCCTTGCCGTCGTCGGTTGCGTCGGGGTGCTCGCGTCCTTCGCGGTGACCGCGATCTACCACGTCCCTCGCAACGACGCGTTTGCCTCGGTCAGCACTACCGACGCGGCCGCATGGGCGTCGTACGAGGCGGGTTGGACTATGTGGAATTACGTTCGGGTCGGGCTGTACCTGCTGTCGGGAATCGTGCTCGCGGTGGCCGCGGTGCTACCAGCAACAAACGCGGTGGACACGGCCCAGTAGTCTTGTACCCCGTGAGTGATGTAGAAGCCCAGCCAGTCGACGACACCCCCGAGCAGCTCCGTATCCGGCGCGAGAAGCGTGAACGGATCCTGGCGCAGGGGCAGGAGGCGTACCCGGTTTCGGTCGATCGCACCCACACGCTCGCGCAGATCCGCGCGGAGTACCCGGAACTCGAGCCGGACACGGCGACTGGTGTGCTGGTCGGCGTCGTCGGCCGCGTCATCTTCATGCGCAACACCGGCAAGTTGTGCTTCGCGACTCTGCAGGAAGGCGACGGTACCCAGCTGCAGGCCATGATCAGCCTCGCCGGCGTCGGCGAAGAGGCACTGGCTGCCTGGAAGTCCGACGTCGACCTCGGCGACTTCGTCTTCATCCACGGTGAGGTCATCAGCTCCCGTCGCGGCGAGCTCAGCGTGATGGCTGACGCGTGGCAGATCGCGTCCAAGTCGCTGCGCCCCCTGCCGGTTGCTCACAAGGAAATGAGCGAAGAGTCCCGGGTGCGTCAGCGCTACGCGGATCTGATCGTTCGCCCCGAGGCTCGGGACAACGCCCGCAAGCGCGTCGCTGTTGTCCGTGCGCTGCGCAATGCACTCGAGAGCCGCGGCTTCCTCGAGGTCGAGACGCCGATGCTGCAGACGCTGCACGGCGGCGCGGCAGCTCGCCCGTTCGTCACGCACTCGAACGCCCTCGACATCGACCTGTACCTGCGTATCGCGCCGGAACTGTTCCTCAAGCGTTGCGTCGTCGGCGGTATCGAGAAGGTCTTCGAGATCAACCGCAACTTCCGCAACGAGGGCGTCGACTCCACTCACTCGCCCGAGTTCGCGATGCTCGAGACGTACGAGGCCTACGGCACGTACGACGATTCCGCGAAGATGATTCGTGAACTCGTCCAGGAAGTTGCGCAGGAAGCATTCGGCACGCAGGTCCTCACCCTCGCCGACGGTTCCGAGTACGACGTCAGTGGCGAGTGGCAGGTTCTCGAGATGTACCCGTCGCTGTCGGCTGCCATCGGCACCGAGGTCACGCCGGATACAACGGTCGACGAGCTTCTCGCTCTGGCGGAGAAGGTCGGCCTCGAGGTTCCCAAGGACAAGGGCTACGGCCACGGCAAGCTCGTCGAGGAGCTGTGGGAGCACCAGTGCGGCGATCAGCTGTACGTGCCGACGTTCGTCCGTGACTTCCCGGTCGAGACGTCGCCCCTGACCCGTGATCACCGCAGCAAGAAGGGTGTCACCGAGAAGTGGGACCTGTACATCCGCGGATTCGAGTTGGCGACAGGCTACTCCGAACTTGTCGACCCGGTCATCCAGCGTGAGCGCTTTGTCGACCAGGCGCGCCTCGCGTCGGCAGGCGACGACGAAGCGATGGTGCTGGACGAGGAGTTCCTCGCCGCGATGGAACAGGGCATGCCGCCGACCACCGGCACCGGCATGGGAATCGATCGACTGCTGATGGCTTTGACTGGTCTCGGTATTCGCGAGACGATCCTCTTCCCGATCGTTCGTCCGTCCGCTCGCTAGCTTTACTTCGATCAAGGTTCGGCCGCACATGTTGCGGCCGAACCTTTTTCAGTTGGGGCGCTCCCAAGGTATTCGATAGTTCCCAACGACATTCGCCTGCGGCAAAGGATTCATCCATGCGCGGTCGCCCGAGTTTCGGACTCTCGAATTGTTGCGATGATTTGGTCGATCGTGCCCTGGTTGAGTGCGTCAGGTAGTCCCTGATCCGACTGGACAAGGAAGACCATGACCTCGGCTGTGGAGTATCCGGGTGTGGTGACGACATCGAATTGTGCTGAGGGCGGATCGCATTCGTTGTCCGCCGGGATATTTGTGACGGTTGCGGCGTACCGGATCGCAGGGCGTCCGGAGATGGTGAAATTCGTGGGTCCGCCGTAAGCGATACTGGCGAGAGTGCTGTTCTTGGAGGCGAAGATTGCGCTCGGTAGAGGTCTTTTCTCGAGCCGTCGTCTGTCATGATTCCCCCGTCTGGATGCATCCCCCGATGCGTCGCGAGGAGTGTATCGGCACTGTCTTTGTCGCAAGACAAGTCGACCGGCATACCCGGCGGCGAGAAGTCCCAATCATCCTGACGAGCCAAGACAGGACGTTTGTCCAGGTGCTATTGTCGCTGCTTATCGAAGGATCTGGGGAGGAATGGTCGTGGTGAAAAAGGTTGTTGTCACGATGGTTGACGATCTGGACAAAAAATCGCCCGCGGACGAAACTGTGGAGTTTTCCGTCGACGGAGTTGCTTACGAAATCGATCTCACCGCCGCTCACGCCGCGGAACTGCGCGATGCACTGAAAAAGTGGATTCCTCATGCGAGAAAGTCGAATTCCGCCAAATCAGTCAACGGAGCGGTGACCAAATCCCGTCCCGTTGCCGACCGCGATCAGAGTGCCGCCATCCGCGAATGGGCCAAGGGTGCCGGCTTCGAGATTTCGGCCCGCGGTCGTATTTCCACCGAGGTGCGCCGAGCCTACGAAAAGGCCGTCTGAAATGGATCGCGAATGGATTCGGGCGCATTTTGCCGAAACGGATTGATAACGCGTTCTAGTTTGTTAGCGTCTGCACGGTTCGCATCTCTCGTAGAGGAGTCGGTCGTGCACAGAAACAGGTTGTTCGGGGGCGTGGTTCTTGCCGCTCTGATGCTCGTCGGGTTCACCTCCGTGGCTTCGGCTCAGGCTCCGTTGCCCGTGCCCAATGCCTTCCTTGCCGGTGTTCCTCAGGAGTTGGGAAATCCTGGCGGTTCAGCTCCGGGATCCAATGACTTTTCGTGTAAACCGACTGCCGAACATCCCAATCCGGTTGTGCTCGTTCACGGAACGGGTGGAAACAGGCAGACCAACTGGGCCACCTATGCGCCGTTGCTCGCCAACGAGGGCTACTGCGTCTTCGCGCTGACGTACGGCAACTTCCCCGAGCAACCGTGGCCGTTGTCGGCGATCGGTGGAATGCAGGAAATTCCTTCCAGCGCAGCACAATTGTCGAATTTCGTCGATCAAGTACTTGATGCCACGGGTGCTACATCGGTAGATCTGATCGGACATTCCCAGGGCACCATCATCAACGGGTACTACGCGAAGTTCCTCGGTGGTGCCGACAAAGTGGACAACATCGTCTCGGTGGCGTCGCTGTGGAAGGGAACGCTCGGAAACGAGCAGGCAAGTGTCGGCCGCAGCCTTCGCGAACTCGGGGTATCCGAGGCAGCGCAGGCCGGATTCCCGATCTGCAAGGCATGTCTGAACATGGGGGCAGGCTCGGAGTTCATCGAAAATCTCCGTGCGGGAGGCGTTTACGCGCCGGGTGTTCACTACACGAACATCACGACCCGCTACGACGAACTGGTGCTGCCGTATACGAATGGGCTGGAGCCTGGGCCGAACGCCACCAACATCGTCGTCCAGGACGGTTGTGAGCAAGACATCTCCGATCACCTCGCCATCGCGGCATCGCTGCGCGCCGCGACTTTTGCTCTCAATGCACTCGACCCCGCGCATCAGCGGCCGGTACCGTGCAACTCGGTATTGCCCGTCGTGGGTTGATCACTATGCGGAGGCCTTCGGTGGGGATTCGAACATGCGTGGGCGCTCTCGCTGTGGCGGGAGCCGTGGCCGCGTCCGCGCCGTCTCTTGCGTCGGCGAACGAACCTCTTCCCGTTCCGTCCGGTTTCCTCAGTGGAATCGTCCTCGAAGCGACCAACCCGGGCGGATCGGCCCCTGGCACCAACGACTTCTCGTGCGCGCCTTCCGCTGCTCATCCTGATCCGGTCGTCCTGGTGCACGGGACGGCGGCCAACCGTCAGACCAATTGGGGCGTACTCGCACCCGTACTGGCCAACGAGGGATACTGCGTTTTTGCGCTCACCTTCGGGAATCGAACGGACCAGCCGTGGCCGATTTCCGCGGCCGGCGGTCTCGCACCACTCGGAGACAGCGCAGGGCAGCTGTCGGACTTCGTCGACGACGTTCTCTCTGCGACGGGTGCCTCGAAGGTCGACCTGATCGGGCACTCCCAGGGGACGACGGTCAGTGCCTACTACGCCAAGTTCCTCGGCGGTGACACGCACGTTTCCAAGATCGTCTCCATCGCTCCGTTGTGGGACGGCTCGGAGGTCGGCCCGCCGGAAGGCGTCGGGGGACCGGATTTCGACAACGCCAGCTTCGTCACCGAACTGCGCGACGCGGGCGTCTACTCCGATGACGTCGAGTACACCAACATCGTGACTCGGTTCGATCAAGTGGTCGTTCCGTACAGCAGCGGAATACTGGCCGCGTCGAACGCGTCGAACATAGTTGTTCAGGACGGTTGCGAGCAGGACCTGTCGGATCACATCGCGCTGGTGGCGTCGCAGCGAACGGCGACTCTGACGCTCAACGCGCTGGATCCGTCGAATCCGCGTGAGGTGCCGTGCGCTCGGGTACTCCCGATATTCGGCTGATCAGGCGTCGAAAATCGCTGTTCGCTTCAGGCGTACAGGAACCGGGAAACGATTCCCTCAGCTGCGACGTTGTGAACGGTAAGCAGTCCGGCTTCCGCCGCCAATCGGGTGGAGGAGCAGCAGGTAGACTTCGCGCCCTCTAGAGTAATAAGTGGGGTCGTGCAACCTTTGTCGATTCGTGGACGTCAGTCCGCTGACCGGCGAGGCGATCAGTCTGTAGTGCCGGAGCGAAACGCGGCGACCAGGGACGAGACATCCGGTCTCGAACCTGCCCGCCGGAGAGTGTGAGGGAGAGCGATGTTCGAGAGGTTCACCGATCGCGCGCGGCGCGTTGTTGTCCTGGCTCAAGAAGAAGCCAGGATGCTCAACCACAACTACATCGGCACGGAGCACATCCTTCTCGGCCTCATTCACGAGGGCGAAGGTGTCGCAGCCAAGTCGTTGGAGTCGTTGGGTATCTCCCTCGAGGGAGTCCGCAGCCAGGTCGAGGAGATCATCGGCCAGGGCCAGCAGGCTCCGTCCGGTCACATCCCCTTCACACCGCGCGCCAAGAAAGTCCTCGAGCTGAGTCTGCGCGAAGCGCTGCAGCTCGGACACAACTACATCGGTACGGAGCACATCCTGCTCGGTCTCATCCGTGAGGGTGAGGGCGTAGCAGCCCAGGTTCTGGTCAAGCTCGGTGCCGATCTCAACCGCGTCCGCCAGCAGGTCATCCAGCTGCTGTCGGGCTACCAGGGCAAGGAGCCCACCGAAACCGGTGGCACCCGCGGAGAGGCCGGCACGCCGTCCACCTCGCTCGTGCTCGACCAGTTCGGTCGCAACCTGACGCAAGCTGCCCTCGAAGGCAAGCTGGACCCGGTCATCGGCCGCTCGAAGGAAATCGAGCGTGTCATGCAGGTTCTCTCGCGTCGTACCAAAAACAACCCGGTTCTCATCGGTGAACCCGGTGTCGGTAAGACCGCTGTGGTCGAGGGCCTGGCTCAGGCAATCGTCAACGGTGAGGTCCCCGAGACCCTCAAGGACAAGCAGCTGTACACGCTCGACCTCGGGTCGCTCGTGGCCGGCAGCCGTTACCGCGGTGACTTCGAAGAGCGCCTGAAGAAGGTTCTCAAGGAGATCAACACCCGCGGCGACATCATCCTGTTCATCGACGAGCTGCACACCCTCGTGGGTGCGGGCGCGGCCGAGGGCGCTATCGACGCGGCCTCCATCCTCAAGCCCAAGCTTGCTCGCGGTGAGCTGCAGACCATCGGTGCCACCACGCTCGACGAGTACCGCAAGTACATCGAGAAGGATGCTGCTCTCGAGCGTCGTTTCCAGCCCGTTCAGGTGGGCGAGCCGACCGTCGAGCACACCATCGAGATCCTCAAGGGTCTTCGTGACCGCTACGAGGCTCACCACCGTGTCTCCATCACGGACGGTGCTCTCGTGGCAGCGGCGACGCTGGCCGACCGCTACATCAACGACCGCTTCTTGCCGGACAAGGCGATCGACCTCATCGACGAGGCGGGCGCGCGAATGCGCATCCGTCGGATGACTGCACCGCCGGACCTGCGCGAATTCGACGATCGCATCGCCGACGCGCGTCGCGAGAAGGAGTCCGCGATCGACGCGCAGGACTTCGAGAAGGCTGCGAACCTGCGTGACAAGGAGAAGACCCTCGTTGCTCAGCGCGCTGAGCGTGAGAAGCAGTGGCGTGCGGGCGACCTGGACGTCATTGCCGAGGTCGACGACGAGCAGATCGCCGAGGTTCTGGGCAACTGGACCGGTATCCCCGTCTTCAAGCTCACCGAGGAGGAGACCACTCGTCTGCTCCGCATGGAAGAGGAACTGCACAAGCGGATCATCGGCCAGGAAGAGGCGGTCAAGTCCGTCTCGAAGGCGATCCGTCGTACGCGTGCAGGTCTGAAGGATCCCAAGCGTCCCTCGGGCTCGTTCATCTTCGCCGGCCCGTCCGGTGTCGGTAAGACGGAGCTCGCGAAGTCGCTCGCCAACTTCCTGTTCGGCGACGACGACGCTCTGATCCAGATCGACATGGGCGAGTTCCACGACCGCTTCACCGCTTCGCGTCTGTTCGGTGCCCCTCCCGGGTACGTCGGGTACGAAGAGGGTGGCCAGCTCACCGAGAAGGTGCGCCGCAAGCCGTTCAGCGTCGTGCTGTTCGACGAGATCGAGAAGGCACACCAGGAGATCTACAACACCCTCCTGCAGGTGCTCGAGGACGGCCGTCTCACCGACGGTCAGGGACGTACCGTCGACTTCAAGAACACGGTGCTGATCTTCACGTCCAACCTCGGTACGTCGGACATCTCCAAGGCAGTCGGCCTGGGCTTCAGCTCGGGAACTGGCACGGAGTCGAACTACGAGCGCATGAAGCTCAAGGTTCACGACGAGCTGAAGAAGCACTTCCGTCCCGAGTTCTTGAACCGTATCGACGACATCGTCGTCTTCCATCAGCTCACGAACGAGCAGATCGTTCAGATGGTCGACCTGATGCTCGCTCGCGTCGAGGCGGCACTCAAGAACAAGGACATGGCCATGGAGGTCACCGACAAGGCCAAGTCGCTTCTGGCCAAGCGCGGATTCGATCCGGTACTGGGTGCACGACCGCTGCGTCGCACCATCCAGCGCGAGATCGAGGACCAGATGTCCGAGAAGATCCTCTTCGGAGAGATCGGACCCGGCCACATCGTGCTCGTCGACGTCGAGAACTGGGACGGCGAAGGCTCGGGTGAGGACGCGAAGTTCACGTTCACGCCCACCAAGAAGCCGATCGACGTGCCGGACGCACCGCCGATCGAGCTGACCAAGGCCGGCGAAAGCGAAAGCGCAGCAGAGTAGTACAGCAGAGTAGGTAACGAACGGGCGGCACCTCACCGGTGCCGCCCGTTTCGTGTATCACGGGAGAGGGCGTACACATGAACGACATCGAACTGGGTCACCTGCGCCGTTGCGTCGAATTGGCAACGGAAGCATTGGATGCCGGCGACGAACCTTTCGGTTCCGTCCTGGCAGCGGCCGACGGAACATTTCTGGCGGAGGACCGAAACCGGATCGCGGGCGGCGACAACACTCGCCACCCCGAGTTCGAGCTGGCTCGGTGGGCGGCTCAGTACCTGACGCCGGAAGAGCGTTCGACGGCAACGGTATTCACCTCGGGAGAGCACTGCGCGATGTGTTCGGCCGCGCACGCGTGGGTGGGCCTCGGACGTATCGTCTACATCTGCTCTTCGGCTCAACTCGGCGACTGGCTCGCGGAGTGGGGTGTGTCCCCGGCGCCGGTGAAGTCTCTGTCCGTCAACGAGGTTGCGCCGAACGTCCCGGTCGAAGGCCCGGTGCCGGAGTTGGTTCCGCTGGTGCGAGAACTGCATCGGAAGTTGCATTCGCCGAGTGCTTGACGGGCACACACAAACGGGCGGCACCTCGCTGGAGGTGCCGCCCGTTTGCGTGTGAAGTCAGGAAACTGCGTCGACCGCTCGAACCTTCTCTCGCAGTTCACCCTTGACGACCTTGCCGCTTGCATTGCGCGGCAGTGCTTCCACGACGACGATGTCCTTCGGGTGCTTGTAGCGCGCGAGACGATCGTTGAGGAAGCTGCTCAGCTCCTCGATGGTCAGGTCCACGGCTGAACCTGGCGCCATCGCGACGATCGCTACGGGCACCTCGCCCCACTTGGCGTCGGGGCGGCCGACGACGGCCGCTTCGACGATCAATTCGTGTTCGTAGAGGACGTTTTCCACCTCCGCGCAGTAGATGTTCTCTCCGCCGGAGATGATCATGTCCTTCTTGCGATCCACGACGTAGACGAAGCCTTCGTCGTCGACTCGAACGAGATCGCCGGAGTGGAACCATCCACCGTGGAAGGCGTCAGCGGTGGCGGTGGGGTTGTTCCAGTATTCGCTCATCATCGTGGGCCCGCGGTAGACGATTTCACCGATTTCACCGGGCGCCACGTCGTCCATGTTCTCGTCGACGACCCTGGCCGAGATGGTCGGGATGACCCGACCGACGGATCCGAGCTTACGAATCGCATCCTCGCCGTCGAGAACGCAAGTGATGGGCGACATCTCGGTCTGACCGAAGACCGCGACATTGAATGCGTCCGGGAAGGTTTCGGCCATTGCCCGCAGGATCGTATCGGACGACGGTGCGGCGCCCCACGAGATGTTCTTCAGCGACAGTGCTCGCGGTTGCGCCTTCTGTACGGCGCACACGGCCTGCCATTGCACGGGCACGAGGAACAAGCTGGTGACCTTCTCGGCTTCCAGGATGTCGAGTAGTTGACCCGGGTCGAATGCGCCGACCGGATGGATCACCGTGGTCGTGCCGAGTTGCAGGCTCGGCGCTATGGAACCGAGGGCTGCGATGTGGAACATGGGCGACGCGCAGAAGCCGATGGAATCGGCATTGAACAGGTGGAAGGCCCTGATACAGGTCAATGCTTGCGAAGACAGGTTGGAGTGGGAGAGCACCGAGCCCTTGGGGCGACCGGTGGTTCCCGAGGTGTACATGATGAGTGCAGGAGTGTCGTCCGGGATGTCGACGAACGCGTGCGACTCGCCCTCTTCGCTGATCAAGTCCTCGTAATTCAGGCTGTCACCCTCGGCGGGGGCGCCTACGGTGATGGAGATGTCGATACCCTCGGACGCGGCTCGCGCAGCTCCGGCCAACGGAGCCAACGGTCCTTCGGCGACAATGACTTTGGAGCCGGAGTCGTTTACCAGATAAGCGACCTCGGGTGGTGTCAGACGGAAGTTCACCGGAACAGCGATGGCGCCCAGTGCGTTGGTCGCGAGCACGACCTCGAGGTATTCGGGGCGGTTGAGCATCAGGATGAGCACGCGGTCGCCGAAGCTGACGCCGCGTCGGGCAAGAGCGTCCGCCAGCTTCTCGACGCGTGCGTCGAGGGTGCTCCAGGTGATGGAATCGCCCAGGAATCGCAGTGCGGTGCGATCGGGAATCATCTGCGCATGCCTGGCGATCTGATTGTTCCAGTTGGTGCGGCGTGAACGCTGCGCCTCGGAGACTGCATCGGTGGAGGCCATCGATGGGTTCCTCTCATGCGTGGGTGATTGTGTGACTCAGGCTACAGTGAGCCGTCGATTCGTACAGTGGTTTTGTTAACGAAAATTCGCAGTGATTACTTGAAGTGGGGCGCGCGTTTCTGCAGCATCGCCATCGCGCCTTCTTTGAAGTCCTCGCCAGTGAGAAGTTCTGCCTGGCCGGTATTTTCGAGCTCCAGCGCAGCATCGAGGCGGTCCAGTGTCGCCGCATTGAGTGCGCGCTTGGTGAGTTCGAGGGCGCGTCGGGGAGCCTTCGACGTGCGATCGACGACGGAGTCGACGAGTGCGTCGAACGCGTCGTCGGCGACGGTGCGGGACACGAGCCCGAACCGCTCTGCGTCCTCGGCGGAAACTCGCTCGCCCAGCAATGCCATCTCGGCCGCTCGGGCGCGTCCGATCGCTGCCGGTACCAACGCACTGGCGCCGCCGTCGGGCATCAAGCCGATGTTGACGAAGGAGAGGAGGAAATAGGCGCTCGATGCGGCGTACGTCAGGTCCGCGGCTAGAGCGATGGACACGCCGACGCCGGCGGCCGGGCCGTTGACCGCGGCGATCACCGGGACCGGGGCGCTGGTGATGGCGCGAATCAGCGACGTCGCCGCATCCATGACGACTTTCGGGTCTGCGGGGTTGACGGCCGCTGCGGCGAGGTCGGCTCCGGTGCAGAACGCTCGACCGGATCCGGTGATGACGATGGTGCGAACGGCCGGGTCTGCGCCGCCGTCGTGGACGGCAGCTGCGAAAGCAGTCATCGTGGGCAGATCGATCGCGTTCATCCGCTTCGGGCGGTCGAAGGTCAATCGCAGTACACCGTCGGTGATTTCGGAGCGAAAGCCCGTCTCGGCGGTGGCGGTCATGCCGCGCTCACAGCGGTGACGAATCCGGAAAGCCGTGAGGTGATGAGGTGTTCGGCCTCCGAGACCATGCGGTCGATCATGTCGGCGACGGTCGGGATGTCGTTGATTAATCCTTGGCTCTGTCCGGCGGACCAGATGCCTGCATCGAGGTCGCCGTCCTCGAAGACCTTGCGTCCGCGGGCTCCGGCTACCAGATGCTGAATGTCGCTGAACTGCGCGTCGCCACGTGCTTCGATGTCGACGACCTCGGCACTGATCGCATTCGCGGCTACGCGCGCGGTGTTGTGAAGCGTCCGGAAGATCAGCTTGGTGTCGCGTTCGGTGTTTGCGACAATCTGCTCTTTAACCGATTGTGCGACAGGGGATTCCGCGGTACACATGAAGCGAGTTCCCATGTTGACGCCGTCTGCTCCGAGCGCAAGCGCCGCGACGAGTCCACGTGAATCTGCGATTCCGCCTGAAGCGATCACCGGAATCGTGAGTTGCTGCGTGGCCGCCGGAATCAGAATGAGCCCTGGTATGTCGTCCTCGCCTGGGTGCCCGGCGCATTCGAAGCCGTCGATGCTGACGGCGTCGACGCCCAGTCTCTCGGCTTTGACCGCATGTCGAACTGCAGTGCACTTGTGGATAACCTTCACGCCCGCGTCCTTGAAATGCGGAAGATGATCGATCGGATTGGAACCGGCGGTTTCGACGATCTTGATCCCGGATTCGATGATCGCCTGGCGGTATTCGGCGTACGGCGGCGGCGTGATCGACGGCAGAATAGTGAGATTGACGCCGAAAGGCTTGTCGGTGAGATCGCGGGTTCGAGCAATTTCCTTGACGAGGTCTTCCGGTGTGGGTTGAGTGAGGCCCGTCAAGAACCCGAGGGCGCCGGAATTTGCCGTGGCCGCAACAAGTTCTGCCCGTCCCACCCACATCATGCCCCCTTGCACGATGGGATGGTCAACGCCGAACATTTCGGTGAAGCGAGTGCGAATCATCTGCTCACAACTACTTTCTTACGGTCGGTCATTCGGCATCGAACCCTCTTGCGGGCGAAGAAAACTTCACGCCGCAGGGAACGAGCCCGCCAGCGGACTACGTGCGAGGTTGTGCGAATCGTCACTAACATAACACCGCTGAGAGAGCGGGTGTCAAGACTCTTTTTCCGGAATCCGTCCGCCCCTACAACTGCGTTGTAGGGTTTCGGGTGAAGCAGTACCGGGCGCGAATTGCGACCTTCGCGACGGTTAACATGATCCGTTCGGACTCGCGCCCGTGGAAGTGCGGTGCAGCGGACGAAGGCAGTGCAAGAGAAAGCAACGGAAGTGGAGGGTCAGGTGCCCGGACAGACACGCGTCTCCGTGCGTGGCGGCGACCCTGCACCACGGACGCGTCCGAAGAATCGGAAGGCGCAAATCGCGGCCGCTGCTGCGGAAGCATTCAGCGAACGTGGCTACCACGCGGTGGGCATCGACGAGATCGCAGCGAAGGTCGGAATTTCCGGTCCGGCCCTCTATCGTCATTTCCCCACGAAATACGCCCTGTTCGTCTACACCGTGAACAACCTGACGCAGGCGTTGTTGGATGCCAGCGATCCAGCTGTGCACGGAAACGAAAATCCACGCGAGCAGTTGAACTCCACGATGGTGGGTGTCATCCGCGCGACGATCGAGAATCGGCGCCGGGGAGGGCTCTACCGATGGGAGGGCAGGTATCTGGTCGACGAGGATCGTGAGCAATTGCGGGTGGGAATGCGCACGCTCAATCTTCGGATCGCCGAGCCGCTGGCAGCGGTTCGTCCGGAACTCGACCCGGCGGATGTAGAACTCATCGCGCCCGCCGTGCTCAGTGTGATCGCCAGTATCACCGGTCATCGATCCGCGTTGTCCGCCAAGCAGATCGAAGCGCTGATTCTTGCGGCATGCTGGTCCGTCATCGGCGTCGAATTGCCCGTTGCCGAGGAGGACGGCGCGAGGGCAGGGGCGTCCGAACGCAAAACAGGCCTCGTACGGACGTCGAAACGCGAAGTGCTGCTTCAGGAAGCAGTGTTGCTGTTCTATCAGCGCGGCTACCACGACGTGAGCATCGAGGAGATCGGTGCCGCGGCGGGTATCAACGCGTCGAGTGTGTATCGGCACTTCGCGAGCAAGGCCGACCTTCTTGCTGCGGCCTTCCACCGTGCGTCCGATCGTCTGACTATGACGTTGGGCTCGGCGTTGGCTGAGTCGGAGACTCCTCTCGCGGCCGTCGAGACGTTGGCGAAGATGTACGTCGAGGTTTCGTTCGGAACCAGCGAACTGTTGGCCGTGTACTTTGCCGAGATCGGCAGTTTGCCGGATCGATCACGGACCGAGTTGCGCAACATTCAGCGTTTGAACGTCGAGGAGTGGGCGCACTTGTGTGTCGAGGCGCGTCCGGAGTTGTCGATCGTCCAAGCGCGGTTTCTCGTCCACGCGGCGCTCGGACTGGTCTTCGACATCGGCCGAATCGTGCACTTTTCCTCGGAGAACTCCGCGCAGGCCCGCGTCGAGAAACTGCTGTCCGCGACGCTCCTCGGGTAGTCCCGCCCGAAACAGTAGGTGTGACTTCACGTATCGCGGGTAGGTTCGTGATCGCAAGGCGTTCACCGAATCATGTGAAGACGGAAGTAGGGACAGCAATGCCAACTCGTACCGCACGCACCGCCTGGAACGGCACCCTCGAGGCCGGATCGGGACAGGTGGAACTCACCAGCTCGGGCGTCGCCACCTTCGACGTGTCGTTCCCCAAGCGCGCAGCTGAGGAGGCCGGCGGAACCACCAGCCCCGAGGAACTCATCGCCGCGGCGCATTCGTCCTGCTACGCGATGCAGTTGTCGGCCCTGATCGCCGAGGCCGGCGGGACCCCGCAGAGCCTCGACATCACCGCGGACGTGTCACTCGGCCCCGACGCGGTCGGATTCAAGCTCACCGGAATCAAGCTCACCGTTCGCGCCGAGGTCGACGGCCTCGACGCCGACGGTTTTGCCAAGGTTGCCCAGGCGGCCAAGGAAACCTGCCCGGTCAGCAAGGCGCTGACCGGCGTCGACATCACGTTGGATGCGGCCCTGGACTGATCATCTCGCGCTCGGGCGCCCCCTCCGGCGCCCGAGTGCGGTTGTGTGTGACGACCAGATAGCTCGCGAACAGGATCGGGAGCACCCACAGGTCCGAGGGATCGCGATAGACCAGGATCGGCAAGAGATCTCCGCGGAATCCTCCTGCGGTCAGGCGGAGAAACCCGATCACCCACTCGTATGCGTCGCCGATCGGCGATATCACCTTCACGGCGGCGAAGCCGATCCCCGTGACTGCGATGGACCAGGCGATCGCTGCTCGCCCCACCAGACTTCGCCTGAGCACCTCGAGAACCGAGAGCAGAAGCAGGGGAAGCAGGAACACACCGGCAACGTCGGACAGCTTGCCCGTCATCGTGTTCCCGAATGCCCCTTTGAGTACGTGGTCGTTGATCAAGATGACGGCCACCGAGACCAGTGCCCACGGATTCAGCAGCAGATCGCCCGGACGGTTCACGACAGGTTGACGGTTGCCGAGCCGGACGAGAACAGATCGCACTTGAACTGAAGGCGCAGACCGGTGGCGGCTTCGGGGACCTCGTACGCCAATTCGCCTCGTTTGGCAGCGCCCGGCGCGAGCTCTCCGTCGACACTCGACGTGCTGCTGTCGGTGAACGTGATGTTGTACGACTTGTTTGCCGAGTCCTGCAGTTCGAAGCACATCATCGACGAGACCGTCGACGGCTTGTCACTGTTGTTGGTGACCTCGGTGTCGACCACGACGTAGCGGTTTCCGGGATCAGCGGTGATGAACTGATTGGTCGAGACGTAGGGATCGACGACGCCGTGTACCTGGACGCGCCAGTCGCCCAGTTCGACGACGTCACCGATTCCGAAGGCGGCCGCAGGTGCGGCGGAAGAACCGTTGTCGTCGACCTTCTTCGCTTCGTCGGTCTCGCCCGAGGCGATGGTTGCGAACAGGGCTGCGCCGACGGCGAGGAGGGCGAGGGGAGTGCGGAGTGATCGCATGATGTGCGCCTTTCGAGAGTTGGTATGGCACAAGTCAACGATGTGAGGACTGCTCACCGCTTCGGTCGAAAGATCGGTCCGCCTCATCCTTTCGGTCGGAGCCTGGCGGTTCGTCCACCCGTTCGGCTGATTCGAGGCGTCGGTGGCGGTGGATACGCTTGCTCGGTGATCACCACCAAAGGGACCGTTGTGCGACGACGCGTATGGACTACCGCCGCTGTCGCGTTCAGCCTTTTCTGTTCCTTCATGACGGTGGGCATCGCAGGCGCGTCGGGAAATATGCCACCGGTATTGGTCGGTATCGGGTTCGTCCTGGGCGTGGCCGGTGGGATATCGCTTGTGTGGCGCCATCAGTATCCCTGGGTGGTTCTGGCGATTACGCTGGTCGGCCCGTTGTTCTTCCCCACCGATGCGACGGCGGCGCTCATCGCATTGTTCGCCGTTGCTCGGATCGCGCGTGGGCCTCGGCTTGCTGCCGCTGCGGCAGCTGTCTTCGTCGCGTGCGGAATTTCGTTGACCTACGACGCTTTTCGCAATCGTGAGTACTCCGTTCTCACGATGGGAACGATGAAACCCAAGGACGGTTCGGCGGTTGTTCAATACGACGTCGCCATCTGGATCCCGTGGCTCGTCGCAGCCGTCATGGTCGGCATCGTCGTGGCGCTCTCGCTCCTGATTCGGACCAGAACCGAACTCGTCGAGGCAGAGCACGTACGGGATCTTGCCACCGAGAAAACAGACGTGATGCGCGACGAGATGATTCGCACCGAGGAACGAACGCGGATCGCGCGCGACATGCACGACACGATCGCGGCCAGTCTGAGCCGGATTTCGTTGTTCGCCGGTGGGTTACAGGTCAGCGCGGCAGACAATCCCGAGAAGGTCGTCAACACCGCTGCGATGATCAGAACCACCGCGCACGAGGCTTTGGACGAATTGAAGGGAATCGTCGGAGTGCTCAGGGGAAGCGGTGATCGCCGCGAACACGGCGGGCACCAGGGGATCGACGCGATCGGCGATCTGGTCAACGGTGCACGCGCCGCGGGCATTCACTGCCGTCTCGAATCGGAGTTGCTCCCGGGTGATGTCGGAATGTTGGCGGGGCACGTCTGTTATCGCGTCGTTCAGGAATCGTTGACCAACGTCCAGAAGTACGCGAGCGACCAGATGCTCGTCATTTCGGTGACCGGGTCGCCGCACGACGGAATTCGTATCCTCGCACGCAACAAGCTGAGCGAGCTTGCACCCATGACGTCGATCGGTTCGCGGTCCGGCTTACGCGGGTTGGCCGAACAGGCAAGAGAAATCGGCGGCAAGGTGGAGGCAGGCGCGCTGGGGGACGATTTCCTCGTCAGTTGCTGGGTGCCCTGGTCGTCGTAACCCTCCCACCCTCCGACTGTCGGGGGCTCTGGGTAATCTGAGCGCACTATGGACGCTGACTCGCGCATCACAGTTTTGATCGTCGACAACGACGCCTGGGTTCGGCGCGGAATGAAGGACATCCTGGAAGCAGCGCCGGACATCGTGGTGGTTGCCGAGGCCGAGGACGGCGATCAGGTCGCAGCCAAAGTCACTCGGTTTCGTCCGCACGTGGTGCTGATGGATCTGAAGATGGCACGGGTCGGTGGCTTGGAGGCCACCCGAGAGTTGATGACCATGAGCAATCCGCCGAAGGTCATTGCGATGACCGCCTTCGACGTCGACGACATGGTCGTGCAGGCGGTCGAGGCGGGCGCGCACAGTTTTCTGAGCAAGGACGCGGCCCCACAGGCGTTCCAGCAGGCAGTACGGGTGGTGGCGTCGGACCACTCGTTGTTCAGCTCCGATTCTCTACGTGCCATCGTGGCCTCGGCGCCGCGTCGGCAAGCACCCGACCTGACTCCCCTCGCTTCGCTCACTGAGCGTGAGCGCGAAGTGCTGACAATCCTGGCGACAGGCGCGGCCAACAGCGTCATCGCGGAGCGGCTGTACCTCGGTGAGACCACCGTCAAGACGCATATCTCCTCGTTGTTCGCCAAGCTCGGTGTGCCCAACCGGGTGAGTGCGTCGTTGATCGCGTTCCGGTGTGGTCTGGTCACGTGATTCTGTGACCTCGTGACGTGAGCCGGGACTAATCCCGACCCTGTTCGTTGTTGCACCTTCGGTGACTGATCAAATCGTGATTGACCAAGACGTGACCATCGAAGTGTGGTCTGACGTCGCTTGTCCGTGGTGCTACATCGGAAAGACCAGGTTCCTTTCGGCTCTGGATCGTTTCGAGAACAAGGACCGCGTCAACGTCATCTGGCGCTCGTACCAGCTCGCTCCGGAGACCCCGGTGGGAGAGGGACGAACCGAACTCGACGCCTTGGTCGAGATGAAGGGGATGGCGCCTGAACAGGTACGTCAGATGTTCGCCCACGTCAGCGCGACGGCAGCCGAGGTCGGCTTGACCTTGGACTTCGACACCGTGATCGCCGCCAACACCTTTGATGCGCACAGGTTGCTGCATCTCGCGGGTGAGCGGCAGAACGAACTCCTCGAAGCGCTGTTCAAAGCGCACTTCAGCGACGGCAAGGTGATCGACGACCGTGAGGTGCTGGTCGAGCTGGCCGTGAGCGTCGGCCTCGACGCCGACGTCGTGCGCGAGCAACTGGGCTCCGATGCCGCAGCCGAGGCTGTTCGCGAAGATCTGTCCATGGCCCGCCAACTGCAGGTCAGCGGCGTTCCGTTCTTCGTCGCCAACCGTGCGGTCGCAGTATCCGGCGCTCAACCCGAAGAGGTGTTTCTGCAGTTGCTTACTCAGGCCTCCGAACCGGCCTGAGTAAGGCGAGCGGCACGAACTGCCGGGGCGTTCGAGAACGGCAACAGATGTGCACCGTCGTCGGGGCAGGAAAGCGTGACGTGCGCTGCATCGACGAACCGGTACGGCTGCGCTGCAACAACTCCGGCAAGGTTCTTGCGCAGACGCGACATCTCGGCCCGCGCGGTCACCGTGCGGGCCGGGTCACCGAAAAGATCCTGCGCCAACCGCGATGCGGTCAGTCCACGCCTCTCGGATCCGAGGAGAAACAGAATCTCCGCATGCCGCTGGGTCGGGGAGTAGGCCCATTCGCCCAACCCCGACGTGACGGTCACCGACATGTTCTCGGAATCGCGCAGATCGATATGCACCGTGGGCGCACTGATTTTCTCGCCGGTGGCGATCGGCCGGACCACCCACCCGCCGGGAAGTGGATCCAGTTCGCACAGACCCAAAGCGGGGAACCACGTCCTGCCGGGAGCCAAAGCCGCGGGGAGCAGCACGCGCGAGCGATGAGGTAGCGCATCGACCGCCGCTACCCAGCCATGAGTATCGATCACCAATGCCGGTGATCCGCTACGTGCAAGCATCGGCCCTGCAACAGAACGCAATTGATCGAGATTGTCCCGATGCTTGTCGCGTAGGTGTGATTGCGCGAGGCGTGCGACGGCGTCGACCAGAGCGAGTGTGGTGGGGTGGACGGTCTTGGCGGGACCACTGATGTCGACGACGCCGATGACACGGTCGTCCCGCGGATCGCGGATGGGTGCCCCCGCGCAGGTCCACGGATGATGGCTGCGCGCATAGTGTTCCGCCGAGAAGATCTGAACCGCTTGTCGTGACACCAATGCCGTTCCGATGGCGTTGGTGCCGACGCTGTCCTCGGCCCAGTTCGCACCCTCGACAAATCCCAGACGCGCAGCTTGGTCCAGTACTCGATGGGACCCGCTGCGCCACAGTACAGTTCCGCGAAGATCTGCGACGACCATGATGTTCTCACCGCTCGCGGTAACTGATTCGAGTCCACGCGTCACGTCGTCGAGCACGTCGTACAGTCCGGACTCACGACGACGGAGATCGAGTTCGGCGACGTCCATGGACGGTTCGACCCGGTTGTGTTCGGGGTCGATACCTAACTCGCGCAGGCGTTGCCACGATTGGCGGACCACGTCCCTGGGGCGGGCCGGTGCGCGGTCTCCGGCCATCGTCGCGTCGTACACCGCGGCGAGGGTCCTCGCGTAGTCGCGAGGATCCTCGCCGGGCGGCATCGCGGGCTCGGGCAACCGCTTTTTCAGCGAAGATACCGTTTTCAGCGAAGATACCGTTTTCAGCGAAGGCACCGCTTTCAGTGAAGACACCGCGGTCAGCGGTAGACGAGGCCGCCGTCGATGAGACCGGCCTGACCGGTCATGTAGTCGGAATCGGGCCCGGCAAGGTACGAGACGAAACCGGCGACATCGTCGGGGGTTTCAGCTCGACCCAGCGCAATTCCGCCGACGAACTTCTCGTAGGTGGCGCCCTCTGGTGCACCGGTCAATTCGGCGAACCTCTTGTCGATCGTCACCCACATGTCGGTGCCCACGACGCCGGGGCAGTACGCGTTGACGGTGATTCCGTCGGACGCGTATTCCTTGGCTGCAGCCTGAGTGAGGGCCCTGACCGCGAATTTTGTTGCGCTGTAAACACCTAACATGGCGAACCCGTCGTGACCGGCGATGGATGACGCGTTGATGATCTTTCCGCGCTGACCCAGAGCTTGGAACTTTGCTGCTGCAGCTTGAATTCCCCACAGGACGCCGTCGACGTTGACGCTCCAGATCTTGGAGACCTCTTCCGGCGTCGCGTCGGAGATCGGGCCGACGAGAGCGATTCCCGCGTTGTTGACGATGACGTCGAATCCGCTCAACTCACTGTGCGCGTGTTCGACTGCGGCGTGAACCTGCGCGCGATCGCTGACATCGGCGACAAACGTCGTTGCACGACGGCCGATCCGTCTGATCTCGTCGGCAACCGCATCCAGCTTGGTCTGGTCGAGGTCGACCAACGCGATGTCGGCGCCGTCGTGGGCGAGGCGGAGAGCGATTCCGCGTCCGATGCCTTGGCCGGCGCCGGTGACCAGTACTACCTTGCCCGTGATGCTCATGCAGATCTCCTCGTAAGCAGTGAACCAGTCGGTTGTGAACCGGTGAGTGATTTGTATGTGACGGCGACCACAATGCGGAAGGGTTGCACCGTGTTGCAATTCCGGAAAATCGGACAGCGGTTGCAACCCTCGGCAACCCTCCCGGTACCCCGCGCGACGGTTCCATAGTTGCGCCACCACTTCGCGAATCATCTTGCGAGACAATCTGGGAGAGGGCACATGACCGCTACAGTCGACACACCCACGGAACCGGCCACGCCGAGCCGACAACCGTCACGCCGCTGGATCGGGTTCGGGATTGCGAACCTCGTCATCGTTCTCGTGCTGGCCGTGGCGAGTTGGTACCTTCTGGCCGATCCGACCACCAGTCCCTGGAGTTTCTATCCTCTGCCGTTCAACGCGGCGCTTTTCTGGGCAATCCTTTTTGTGGTGTTCATCGGCTTCAATTGCGAGTTCGCCGGCTTCGACCGACTCCCGCAGCCGGCGAAAGGCCTGGCGATCATGGTCGCGACCGCGGTCTTCGCCGTCGTGGTGACGTGGCTCCTGGCAAACGGCTTGGGGAGTTTGTACCCGGATTTCGCGGCCGATCGTGAGGGCGGCCTCGGATATTTCGCGGGTGCGCTGTTCGTACTCTTCGGCTTCGGGACCTGGGTGATGGTGGTCCTGAACTGGCAGCATTGGCCGTGGACTTCCCTGGGGATGAAGCAGCCGTTGGTGGGTTTGTGTGAGATCGCGTTTGTCGCCGTCCCGACGCTGGCGCTGTACTTCGTGTTCGGTCTGCCGTCCGTGTCGCTGTCCGCCACGGATCCGTTGATGACCGTCGACACCGTGCTCGGGTGGTTCTACTGCGTCGTGGTGGTCGTGATCCTGACTGGCCAGACGCTCGACAACTGGCCGTGGCGACTGTTCGGCGGTGGGGGAAAGACGGCGCTCGCAGCCACGATCGGTAACTTCGCCGTGGGAACCGGCTTGTACTTCGTGGCGCTTCCAGTGGTTAAGGCACTTTTGGGAAGCGATGCCGTTGCCGAGTTGGGTGGTGTGGTCCATCAGTTCCCGGCGCAGCTCGGTGTGTGCTGGGCATTCTGGATGATCTTCTGGGCCAACGCCTTCGGTAACAAACCCACGGGCTTTGCGGACGGGGTCAACCTGGCGATCCGCGCGCTGCTCACGTTTGTGCTCGCGGTGGTCACATTCTTGTTCTATTACCGCTTTGCGGCAGAGCACATTCTTCACGAGCCGGCAGTTGTCGACGGATTACACGGCAATGCACTGGGTTTCGTGGATTGGGCCGTGTTGTGGACGTTGTTCTACGTTGTGGGATTTCAGTCGCTGGGACTCGGCAGATTCAAGCCTGCTGAGGGGTGAGTCGGTTGCCCGCACATCGGTGCGGGTAACCGGTATCGGGCGGCGGCACCGCGCCCGCTGATTGCAACAGACTGCAACGCTTGTGACCGGGGCCACTTATGGGATGTGCTGTGTGTCACATTCACAAACAAGGAGAAGTGATGACGCAAACCATCGATTCCGCAGTCACCCCCGAGGTGAAGTTGACGGCGGTGACACCTCAGGAACGCGTCGACGCCTGGCTGGCGGATTTCGAGTCGGCCCTCGCGGCTCGTGACATCGAGCGTGTGGCAGGCAAATTTGCACTCGACAGCTTCTGGCGCGACTTGGTGTCGTTCACCTGGAACATCAAGACCGTCGAAGGTCGCGAGCAGATTGCCGACATGCTCTCCGAGCGTCTCGACGACACCGATCCTTCGGGATTCCGGACCACCGAGACACCCGACGAAGCCGACGGCGTCACGTCGGCCTGGATCGAATTCGAGACCGCAACCGGTCGCGCGCACGGGCACCTTCGTTTGAAAGGAGATGAAGGTTGGACCCTGCTGACGTCGTTGCAGGAATTGAAGGGACACGAAGAAGGTAAGGGCACTCGCCGGCCTCGTGGCGCCAAGCATGGGGCAGACCCGAACCGCATCACGTGGGCCGAGCAGAAGGAGATCGAAGACCGCGAACTCGGTTACACCACACAGCCTTACGTCGTGATCGTCGGCGGCGGCCAGGGCGGCATCGCGCTCGGCGCCCGGATGCGTCAGCTCGGAGTACCGGCCATCGTGATCGACAGCCACGAGCGACCCGGCGATCAGTGGCGCGGACGCTACAAGTCCCTGTGCCTGCACGATCCGGTTTGGTACGACCACCTGCCCTACATGCCGTTCCCCGACAACTGGCCGGTGTTCGCGCCCAAGGACAAGATCGGCGACTGGCTCGAGATGTACACCAAGGTCATGGAGGTTCCGTACTGGAGTTCCACGACCTGCACCTCGGCGTCGTTCGACGAGAAGACCCAGGAATGGACCGTCGAGGTCAACCGCAACGGCGAGAAGTTGACGTTGCGTCCCAAGCAGTTGGTGATGGCGACGGGTATGTCCGGCAAGGCCAACGTTCCGACGTTCCCCGGGCAGGACAAGTTCCTCGGCGATCAGCACCACTCGAGCAAGCACCCCGGCCCGGATCAGTACGTGGGCAAGAAGGTCGTCGTGATCGGGGCCAACAACTCCTCGCACGACATCTGCGGCGCACTGTGGGAGAACGGTATCGACGTCACGATGGTGCAGCGCAGCTCGACGCACATCGTGAAGTCGGATTCGCTGATGGATTTGGGCTTGGGCGATCTGTACTCGGAGCGGGCACTGGCCGCCGGCATGACGACACACAAGGCGGACCTCACGTTCGGTTCGCTGCCGTACCGGATCATGCACGAGTTCCAGATCCCGGTGTACGACGCAATCCGTGAGCGCGACAAGGATTTCTACGATCGCCTGGAGAAGGCGGGCTTCGAGCACGACTGGGGCGACGACGGTTCGGGCCTGTTCATGAAGTACCTACGTCGTGGCTCGGGCTACTACATCGATGTCGGCGCTGCCGAACTGGTTGCCAATGGAGACATCAAGCTCGCGCACGGCAATGTTCGTGAGCTGACCGAGAACAGCGTGATTCTCGAAGACGGTACGGAATTGCCTGCCGACGTGGTGGTCTACGCGACCGGTTACGGCTCGATGAACGGCTGGGTGGCGGATCTGATCGGTCAGGACACCGCCGACAAGGTCGGCAAGGTGTGGGGCCTGGGGTCGAACACCACCAAGGATCCGGGACCGTGGGAAGGCGAGCAGCGCAACATGTGGAAGCCGACGCAGCAGGAAGCGCTGTGGTTCCACGGAGGCAATCTGCATCAGTCGCGCCACTACTCGCTGTACTTGGCGTTGCAGTTGAAGGCGCGCTACGAGGGCATCCCGACGCCGGTGTACGGACTGCAGGAAGTGCATCATCTGAGCTGAAAAAGAACTGCTGTGCGCCTTTATTAACCGCGGGAGGTTAATAAAGGCGCACAGCAGGTTCAGCGAAGGGCGTACTTCTTTGCTACTTCGGTGTTCTTGGTCGCGCGCTCGGTAAGGAAGGCGAATGCCAACCCGAGTACGAGCCAGAGCGTCGCCTGCGTAGCGAGCGAGGAAAGTCGGAACTCCCACAGCAGAGTTGCCGGGAAGTCCTCGCCCACCTCGTTGATGCCGGGAAGCGAGACGTAACCGATCGCGACGATCACCAGGAACGCAGCCACCGGAGCAGCGATGCGCACGCTGAGGAACTCGTGCCCGGAAACTGCCTTTGCCGCCGCTGCTGCCGCGGTGACGGACAGCAGCCCGAGAATCACGGCGGCCAGCCACAGCAGTGTGCGCTGGTTGATGGTGTCGGGATCTCCGACGGCCGGCGGATTGGCCGGGTACTTGAAAAAGGGCACGGCCTCGATAGCCAGCCAACCACCGACGGCGATGGTGATCGCCAACAACGGCCCGGACATTCCGGTGAGTCGTCGAGCGTAATTGGCGACGACCGAGAAGATCGCCCCGAGTGCCAGTCCGGCAAGCGCTGTGGCCAGGAACAGCCCGGCGCGCTGCCCGTCGCGGCTCACCAGTGGTTCTTCTTCGTCACCGTGCGAATGCCCAGCGGCTTCGCCGGAAACCTCACCGGTGGCGCTGTTGGCTTCTTCGATCGCAATGGCAGCGTTGACGTGCGGTTCACCCAGCACGAATGCAACTCCGCCGGCAAGGATGCCTGCGATCAGACCAGCCAACAAACCACGAATGAGAAGCTTCGTGAAATTGTCGACTAGTGGCACGGCAGGCCCATCAAGTGTCGACCGTCGTGCATCAATTCATGCATGTACATGCCGGTGCGAGAGATAGCGCCCTGGTCGAATCCGACCAGGTAGAGAGCCAGCATCGCGAACAGAACTACTGCAGCGGCGAGGAAAGCAAGACGAGTCGAATCGATCGACGTATCGGGAGAATAGGCGAGAGCCATCGAAGCCTCCTGGGATTTTCGCGTCCCCTAGGTCCATGCGATGGCCGAAGTGTCTGGCTGTCGAAATAGTCGTGCCGAAAAAGGCACTTCACCTCGAATTACAGTGGCGCGACCGCTCCGGGCTTTCACCGGATTCCTGTCGGACCATCGCGTTTACATGCGAACTTTTGCACTACAGCCCGCACCGTGTCAACGCGTGAAGCCGAGATGACCGTCGATTGTGCCCGCCAAGGCAGGCACAATCGCTCGAGATCAGCTCTTTGCGGCGACGTCCAGGACAACTTCGAATTCGAGCAACGACGCACCCGAAGCGACGGGCTTCGCGCGCTCGCCGGAATGGGCTTCACGGGCGGGGCCGTCACGCCAATCGGCGAACGCCTGCTCGGACTCCCACTGAGTCACCACGAAGTAGCGGCTCTCACCGGCGGTGGGGCGGAGGAGTTGGAATCCGAGAAAGCCCGGGGAGTTCTCGACTGCGTGAGCGCGTGCTGCGAAGCGCTTCTCCAGTTCGGGGCCGGCGCCCTCGGGGACCTCGATTGCATTGATCTTCACGACTGCCATGCAAGCGACATTACCCGCGCACCTTCACCGCGTACCGTGACACTCGTGTTGCATGACGAAGGTGGAACGGGACAACCGATTCTGTTGTTGCACGGCCTCATGGGCAGCTCCCGAACGTGGCGACGCCAGGTGCCGTGGATCCGCGAGTTCGGCCACGTCTACACCTTTGACGCTGCCGGTCACGGCAGGCCGGCGCCAGCGGCACTGACTACCGAGGCATTCGTCGAGGACCTGACATCGGCCGTTGCGTCCATCGAGGAGCCGATGATCGTGATCGGTCATTCGATGGGGGCTCTGCATGCGTGGTGCTTCGCCGCCGCGCATCCCGAAAAGGTTTGTGCGCTGGTCCTCGAAGACATGGCCCCGGACTTTCGTGGACGCACCGCTGCGGACTGGGCGCAGATGATCTCGGCGTGGCCGCAGCCGTTTGCTTCCGAGGAGGCGATGAAGGAATTCTTCGGCCCCGTCGCCGGCCAGTACTTTCTCGACTCTTTCGACCGCCGCGACGACGGGTGGTACCTGCACGGCGACGTGTCGACCTTCCGCGACATCTCGGAGGAGTGGGGCACGAGGCATTTCTGGGATCAGTGGAAGGCGATCGAGGTGCCGACCTTGCTGATCGAGGGAGAGTTCACCATCACCCCTGAGGGACAGATGCGCGAGATGGCCGAGAGGCCGGGAACTCGGTACGTATGTATTGCCGATGCAGGCCACCTGGTCCACGACGATCAACCGCAGCGCTATCGCGAAGTGGTGACGGAATTCCTTCAGACCGTGAGCTGACTTCGGATCGACGCGCCCACCTGCTCCAGCTCGACGGCTCGCCTGGCGAGGAGTCCAGCAGCGAACTTCGCCTTGTCGCCGCGATGGCGGGGGACGACGTGCAGGTGCGAGTGGAACACGGTTTGGCCCGCGGCACGCCCGTCGTTGACGAGAAAGTTGACTCCGTCAGCGGCAATGTCGCAGCGGCGTAGAGCTCCGGCGATGAGCGTGCCGACGCGGAACATCTCTGCGCCTTCGTGACATTCGAGAGCATCGAGGTTCTCTGCATGACGCTTGGGGACCACCAGGGTGTGTCCGCGACTCACCGGCCGTGCATCGAGGAATGCGAGAGTTGTCTCGCTCTCGTGAACGAGAATCGCCGGCTCGGTCAGCGCGACGATCTTGCAGAAGACGCAGGAATCGGTGCTCATGCCTACAGAATGTAGTCCGAAATCAGATCCGACCCCGGACTACAGCAAGCGCAGTTGGCGTGCCCTCGTGATCGCTTCGTTTCGATTGTGTACGTCGAGCTTCTTGTAGAGAGTGCGCAGTTGAGTCTTGACGGTGTTGACGGACACGTACAGTTTGTCGGCCATCGCAGCCGACCCCATGCCGAGCGCCAGGAGTGAGAGGACTTTCTGTTCGCGTTCGGTCAGCTCCACGATATGTACGAATTCCGGAAAAGATTCCGCAGGAGCCCTTTTCGAGAATTCGGCCAGTGCACGCGATTTCGTTTCGGCCATCGATTCGAGTTTCTCGACGTCCGACGATGCGATGGTCGCGAACGAACGTAGAAGTCCGGTCTGATCCGCGATGCTGCACGCTCTGGACCACTCCTGAGAGGCGAGGCGTGGCTCACCCAGCTCGGAGTGGGCAACCGCTTGCACCAGAAGCGATTCCATCTGTGCCCGCGGATAGGATACGCCAGACCAGTCGAACTGGTGACACAGCGCCACCGCGGCCTCGTTCTGGCCGATCCGCTGACGTAAACGCGCCACCGACGTGAGCGTCCACGGGTTGGCTGCAGGATCGATGATCTCCTTGGCCAGTGCTACGGCATTGTTCCCCTGTCCGAGAGCGAGCAAGAGATCGATCTCTGCGGATTGCAACAGAGGAAGCGCGAAAGATGTAGCCGTGTACTGCTTGGAATGTGTTTCGATCGCATTGTGGAGCAACAGTAGTGCCGCAGTGTGGTCGCCGGAGGTCAAGGCGAATTGGCAATGCGCATAGACGACGAATGCCCACAGTTCCTCGGTGTCGGACGGAAGACCGAGTTCGGTCAATGCGAGACGTGCGTCGTCGAAGTCGAGTGTGTCGAGAGCAGTGAGCGCCCGTGCCGTCAGGCCGGCGATCTTGACCACAGGTTCGAGCCAACCGCCGGGGTCCGGATGCTTCTGTTCGAGTTCGGACCAGTGTGTGGCCTGCCGCGGCTCACCAGCCAGCGCCCAATTCAGGGCGGCACTTCCCGCAGAGTTACGAGCGATGAAGTCGACTCCATGAGACAGGGCGCCGTGGTACGCCATTCGAGCCTTGATCGTGGATTCTGTGAACCTGCCGCTCAATTGAAAATTGATCGCCCATTGAAGTCGCATGAGAGGGAGCTGTGCGCTGACCGCTTCCGGGTTGTTCTCCAGCGCACTGCGACTGAGATGAGACAGGCGCCTGGTGGTTTCTGCTGCGAGCCCGTACTCGCCTGCCATCCTGAGCATGATCGATTGAACGCAGGCAATGCTCAAGGCGTCCTTCGCGCCGGATTCAGCGCCGAGAGCCCACAGTTCTGCCGGCGATTCGGGTAGCAAGTCGACTACCGTCGAGCGCTCGCTCGGATGCATCGTGAACAGTGCGCGCCCCGCCTCCACGGCAGAGTGTTTGTCCGCAGCTTCCGCCGGAATCCGTTGGAGAGCAGAGCGAACCGAGTCCAGATTGTGGACGATCATCGTCACCCAGTGTTGCTCGACGATGTCTACTGCCAGGGTCCAGTTCTGTGCCTCGACCGCGTAGTCCAGCGCCGACGCGTGATGACCGTGGTCGAGTCGGTTGTGTGCGAGGAACGAAAGACGTTGCGCCGGATCGACTCCAGCGCGCTTTTGGTGCGCGAGTATCGATCGACGAATGGCGGGAGGCAGCTCCCAGGTTTCTTCGGCTTCGGTCTCGACCCGTGACAACAACCCGGCTGTCTCCAGTATCGCCAGGCGCACGCGAATCTGATGAACGGTCTCGCCATCCTCAGGGTGTTGGGACTCGAACAGCATGGCGGCGATGTCGACGGTGATCGATCGCGCAAAGGCCGTCGCGAGCAGGAACTCGAGTTGTTTCACATGATCAGCGGTCATGAGAACGGATTTGTTCACGTAGTCGTCGATCGCCTGCGCGATGTTCTTCCTGATCATCTGCTCGCGGTTGCGGCTACCCGATGTCTGGACGGCGGGAACGGCGACACGAACCAGCGCTGGCAGCCCACCTGTCAGGGATGTGATTTGTTCTGCATCACCGTCAGTCGTGTGTACGTCAGCTTGTGCGAGCAAATGGGCGGTATCGGCTCTCGTGAACAACAGCTCACTCGCGCTTATCACCTCGTGGTCGGTGTCGAGCAGGTACGGCTCGGAGAACATGCCGAAGCCCGAGAGCGTGACCACGAGGTCCAGGTTGTGGCAGAGGGCGAGGAGTTCGATCAACTGATCGTCCAACTCTGGTTCCGATATCAGATCCGGCCTGATCAGCACGAGCAGCACGGGGCGGCTGAGGGCGTTCAGGGATTTGGCGACAGCGGTGAAAGGATCGGCGAGATCGTCGACGTCGGGCAGTGCGATTCCGGCAGCGTGGATTCGATCGAGGACAACGGCCCAGAAATCTTCGAGTGTCGACGAGGGCCGTGGGGCCGAGACCCAGACGAGTATGCGTTCGGATGCCAAATGGGCGCGCAGCCACGATGCGATCAACGACGATTTCCCGTGGCCGTTCGGTGCACGGACGATGGTCAGCGCGGCACGTCGGTCAAGTTTGTCGAAGAGCGCTTGCCGGGGAATCGACGTCGCGAGGGTGCGCCTTTCGGGAATAGCTGCCCAGTCGTGGCCGTCCATCCCGAACATCAACGCGGACCCTTTCTGCTTTCGCGCCCCGCAATGATTGAAGAGTTTGGGCGGATTGTCTCGATCCATCTATCTACAGGGAGGAGCGTAGCTGGTGCGAATCCAGAGCGTGCCATCCCGGGCAATTCACCCGGGAATTCACCCCGGCTGAGAGAAGTTCACCCACACAATCACGCCGTCACCATTGGCTTTCGAGTCCCTCGAGCGACTTCTATTGAACGTAGCTCGGGATTCGCCAAATGTGGCCGCGAGCGCCTGTCGGAGGCCCGAGAGTCAGACATCGAAGGAGCGTCGTGAGAACTCGTCTGTCAGAGGTGCGGTCGAAGGCCGTTGTCGTCGGACTCCGGCCGAGAGCGTGGCGCCGAGGAGTGCGAGGTATCGGCATAGTTGTCGTGACCGGAGCTCTGGTGGTCGGCGCTGCTGCGCTCGGCTTGCTGCCGATGCAGTCGGATGTTCGATTGGCGGCCGAGGGAGAGTTCGTGCCTCCCTTCACCGTCGAGCTGACGGCGATTGACGGTGCACCGCCCTTCGATCCCGCTGACGGTCCAGGGCTCGATTCGGGACCGTCCAACGGCATTGTCCGAGAGGGTGATCCGGTGACGTATGTCATCGACATCGGTGTCCGGGGCAACCCGCTCTCCGACGTGGTCGTGCAACTTCCGGTGCCTCGAGGTTTCGTTCTGCCGTCCGTGCCTGATTACTGCGGAGACGGCTCGGGTGTCGACGAGGTCGGATTACATTGCCTGATAGGCAATCTGGAAGCGGACCGGTACTTCACCCGAACGGCGACGATGACTGCGGGAAAGCGGGAAGACGCCGACGGTCTACCGATCGCTGCACTGGTCACCGCAGATCGGGGGGCGGTTCGCGTGCGGTCGGGCGATGTCACGGTGCGGGTGGCGACCACCCCGGGAGTGTGTGATCCGTACGGGATTTCTGTTGGTGGTCAGAGAAGCCAGTGGGCTGCTGTCTCGGCAGATGGACGAATCTCAGGTCTGGTGACATCGGGCATCTCGGAGGCGGTGGTGATCGACGGCGTCGATCAATGCGGGCACGCGACAGCGCGGACGGTGAAACCGTTCGAGGGTCACTTCTCGTTTGTCGGACTGTTACCGGGGACGTATCGCGTCACGGTCGACGGCCGAGCGCCGGTGGATGTGGTGCTGGAACCAGGTGCGATGGCGGTCGGTGGCCTGACGTTCTGATACAGCTTCGCAGGAATGGCAACACTCGTAACAGTCAGTAGCAGTCAATGGAGGATCCAGTGCGTGAAAGCCTGGGCGTTGTATTCGAAAATCAGTCAATTTCAACAGCTCTCGTAGATGCGGACACACCCCTTCTTGGCTCGATCGACGAGTTCCGTCACCCCTGGGGTGCAGACGGGACTGTTCCCTCTCCGCAAGCGTCGGCGCGCGCACTCGCCTCCGCGGCCGAGGTCGCCACCGGTCGAGCCCTGCGCTCGAATCTGTGCCCCACCGTCGTCGGAGTGATGTGCGAGCGTGCGGACGTGCGCGAACTTGTCTCGGATTCGTTGTCCTCCAGTCCTTTCGAGAACATCGAGTTGGTCAACGGTCTCGACGCACGGCTTGCCTACCTGCGGACGGTCGACGCTCTCATTGGTGTTTCGCCGATTCTCGCGTTCTGGCCGGACGGCAGTGAGACCGTGATCGCGGCCGTCGACCCGAGAGCAGGCGTCGTGGACTCGGCGCATCGTTACGACACGGCCGAGTTGCTTGCGGACAGCTCGACATTTGCTGCGACATTGGACCTCCTCGTCGCCGAACGAGACCCTGTGCCCAAGATGCTCGTCGCGATGCTCGTGAAGGAAGACTCTCGGCAGCCGTCCGCGGAAGCCGCTGAACTGGCAGGTCTCGGCTTCCTGTTTCTCGGCGAGCGGACCCAACTGGCGATAGGGGCTGCGCTGGTAGCGGCCGATCGCGGAAGCGAAGTTCGGTCCGGTGACGGCATGGCTGTCCGGCCCGTCAACAGGGTCCGGTGGGCGGCGGCAATAGTACTGCCGCTTCTACTCATGTTGACGGGGTTGCTGATCGCGCTGTCCCCAGACGGGTCGCGCGCGGTGTCCACGGATAGCCCGAACATCGGCGCCGAGTCGGCGACCTCCACCAGCGGGCCCCCGCCCGGCGCTGCCCTACAGATTCCGACACTTGCGCCTTGCGATCCAGTGGTGCCTGCCGTTCCTGCTGTACTTCGGCGTTCTGATCCGGAAGTCGCACCGCTCCAGACCGACGAACCCACAGCCGAAGAATGCACCCCGCTGCGAGTCGGCTAAGCCGTACCCTCTCCGGCCAGCGCAAACAGGCCGTCGTCGGTCTGCTCGACCAGTCCGTCGACCAGCAGTGAATGCAACGCACGGTCACGCTGACCCGGATCGGCCGGCCAGACGATGTCGAGTTGCGCGCGCTCGACCGGACGGTGACTCTCGCGAAGAACGTCCATCAATTTTCCACGAACCTGGCGATCTGTGCCCGCGAACTTCTGCACCTTCTTGGGTGGTCCGGTGTGTGCCGGTTTGCCCGAAGCGACCCACGCGCAGTTCGGCAAAGGGCAGTTCTCGCAGTTCGGGTTCCGCGCCGTGCAGATCAGTGCACCGAGTTCCATGAGAGCTGCGCTGTAGGTGGCGGCGCGCGCACGCGTCCTCGGCAGCAGCGCCGCGACGTCGGCGAGGTCTCGCGTGTTGGACGGGTTCCCGGGTTCCGCATTGCCGTGGACGGCTCGCGCAACCACGCGTCGTACGTTGGTGTCCACCACAGGCACTCGCTGTCCGTAGGCGAAACACGCGACGGCGCGGGCGGTGTACGAACCGATTCCCGGTAGCGAGAGCAAAGTATCGACGTCTTCCGGGACCACGTCACCGTGCTCGGCAGCCAGGACGCCCGCGCATTCGTGTAACCGCAGCGCGCGTCGTGGATAACCGAGTTTGCCCCACGCGCGAAGCACCTCTGCCTGGCTCGACGCTGCCATCGCCGACGGCACCGGCCAGCGCTCGACCCACTCTTCCCAGATTGGCGCAACGCGCACCACCGGCGTCTGCTGGAGCATGATCTCGCTCATCAGGATCTGCCAGGCACTGACGCCCTCGCGTCGCCACGGCAGGTCGCGAGCCGTCTCGGAGTACCACTTCAGCAGCACCGAAGATTCCACTGCCACTGCTACCGACACACTCCTCGAACCTGTGCTCCTGGTCGACGAAGGACACGTCGACTTGTGGACGCCACTTTATCGGCAGTCGCCGACACGGCTGTCTTTGACGCCCGACCGCCGGGTCACAACAACTGCACGTTACTCAGTTTCCACTCGCCGTCCTCGCGGACCAGCGAAAGTTGCATCCGGTTGCGGTCGATTCTCGGATCGGGGGAGTTGGTGTTCGTGATCGTCTGATCGAGGAACACGAGAACCTCGGCGTTGTCGCGATCACTGCTCGCCAGCCCGGCTGAAATGATCTGAGCGGACGAGGTCGCCTGATACTGCACGATCATATTCTGAAGGTTGGCTGCCACATGGGCGTACTGACCGGCGAATTCGCCGACAGAATTGTCACGGACCACGGAAAGATTCTGATCGAGGTTCTGGAAGTTGTACGTCGCAAGATCAGTGGCGAATTGCCGTCCGCTGTCCAGGGCGCTGATACGCGCGTTTTCGTCGACCGATTTCTGCCAGGTCGCGAATGCGCCCCATCCGAGCGCCGCGACCACGACCAGGGCGCCGGCAACGATCGCTACGGTCTGCTTGCGAAGCCGCTTGGGCTTGTCGACGATTGTGGGCGTCTGGGGTTCGGTTGTCTCGGTCATTGCGTTCCTTGTACTAGTAGTGCGGCAAACGAGTTGTCACCGAGAACGGTGTTCTGACCACCGTTGAGGCCCAGACGAATCGACGTTCCGTCACCGGCTGCGACCGTTCCGAGGGCAGGATCGTATTCAGCAACCCCGTCGATCGTTCCAGTTCCGGTGGGGACGTTCTGCGATCCGCGATTCTGGATCCGGCCCGACTGGTCCGCGCAGTGTTGGTTCTTGTCGAGCGTGGTCGGTGAGGTGTCCTGTACCGATCGCCGGGGCGTGTCGTAGATACAGACCGGTCCGAGTGCTGTGATCAGATCAAGCTGTGCCCGTCCGTCTTTGACGATACTTCCGAACTTCTCGAATCCTTTGGGCACCACCACCAACAAGGCATCGACGGCGGGCATCCGTGCAGTGACGATCTGAGTGGAGACGAGAGAATTGGCCAACAGCAGACTGAACGGCTCACGACTCTGTTCGATGAGAGGCAGTATCTGATTGTCGAGAACACTCGGGCTTCGATCGAGGAGTGTGCGCAGTTGCGGATCGGAGTTTCGTACCTGATCTGTCAATTGGCGAAGTGTGAGTGCAACTTCGGGAAGAGCGTCAACATTTTCCTCGTTCGCAGTGAACAGTGAGCGCGAGTTCTCGACGAGTGTGTTGACACGCGGTTGATCGGATTGGACAGTGCGCGCGAGCACGTCGAAGTTGTCGACGAGCGCCTGCAGATCCGGACCCAATCCGTTCAATCCCTCGCCGAGTTCGTGCGAGAGGGTTCGCAGGTCTGCCGGATCGACGGTGTCGGCAGCAGCGTTGAAATTCGCAATCACGGTTCCCAACGCGACCGGGATCGAAGTGCGCTCAGTCGGAACAACGGAACCTTCAACCAGATACGGGCCGCCGTCGGTCTGCGAGGACAACTGAACTTTCAATACCGGAACGGCGGTGTCCTGGCTGATGGCCACATGCGAATCGTTGGGGATCTGTTTGTCGGCGGCGATGCTCAACGTCATCACGACGAGGTCCTGGGCAGAGTCCACCTCCACCGACTCGACGTCGCCGACGGTGACTCCGCGATAGGCCACTTCCGAACCGGGAGCGATTCCGGCCGCGTTCTCCAATTCGACGATGACCGAGAAGGTTCCGGTGAACGGATCTCCGGCACCGACTTGCCGGAGTACGTACGTCGTGCTGACCACCGCGATGAGGAGAAAGGCGGCGATCTCGAAATAGACGGTTCGGTTCTTCATCGCGTTCCTCCTTGCAGGGGTGTCGTGATCGGCAGTTCCCGATCGGAGGCGGGCAGAGGTGGCAGTGGCGGTGCGGCGCCCGGGATTATCTCGTTGAGCACTCCGGTCACGGTGCCCTCGACATCGACGTCGAGGTCGATGTTCACGTAATCGCCTGGGCTGGCACGCTCGAGGAGCACTCTTGCGTTGTCCAGGTTGGCCATCGTCTCACCCAGTGTCGGCCCCATTGCCGAGAACTGGTCGAGGATGGGTGACAGTCGTCCGGTGATCTCGGAAATCTGGTCGGCCGACTGGTCGAGTACGGAATTGGTTGCGGTACTGAGCCGATCGGTTTCGTCGAGTAGATCGAGGAGCGGTTGTCGTTGGTCGGCGATCACGCCCAATGCGGGTGTGAGTGTGCGCAAGCCTTCGTCGATGGTGGCGCTCTCGTCTCCGATCAGAGCGCTGAGCCGGTTCAGTGAATCCAGTGCCGAATTGATCGATTCCTTTCGGTCGTCAAGTGTTCCGAGAAAAGTGTCAAGGCGTGCAAGCAGATCGCGGATCGTCTCCTCCCTGCCGTCGAGAATCTGATCAGCCTCACTGACGATGTTCTTGACCTGCGCCAACCCACTGCCGTTCAACAGAGTTCCGACGGCGCCGAGCAGTTGTGCGACATCGGGTCCGCGCACGGTCTCCGATCGCTCGATGGTGGAACCTGGTTCGAGAATGGGGCCCGCTGGATCGACCGGAACTTCGAGGTTGACGAACGCATCGCCGATCGGGGTCGACAGTTCGATCCGAGCGCGGGTGCCGACAGGTAGTTCGATGTCCGACGCGATTTCGGTATGTACCACGGCTGCAAAGGTTTGCGCGCTCATCGACGTGACTCTGCCGACCACTGCCTGGCCGATCCGCACCTCGCCGCCGACGGGAAGTAACGACGCGTCGACGAATTCCATGTTCAGCGGGTACGACTCTCCTGGCAGACCGCGTCCGAGGGGGAGGTGCTGGAAGTTGAGACTGCAGCCGGTCAATGGCGCGGCGATGACAAGTGCCACGACAACGCTCACCACGGACTTGTTCGACGCCATCAGTTACCCCCACCGAGGATGCGTGCCAGGTCGGAGCTGCCTGCCGAAGGAAATTCGATGGGATTGACGATTCCCGGCCCTGTGCACAGCGGTATCGGCATCTTCTCGCACAGTTCTCTCGTCGTGTCGAACTGTGAGAGATCGGTGGCGACGTTCAATCGTGCTCTGGCTCGGCCTTCTTCGGTGACGAGGTTGGCGACGTTCTCGAATCCCGTTGGTGCCGTTTCGATGATCTCGCGCAGTTGATCCTGTTTGGTCGCGACTGCACCGGCCAACTGTGCGAGCGTACCCAGATCGGCGGTGACCGCCTCGCCGTGTTCGGCGAGTAGCGCTGAGACCTGTCCGAGCAACGTGGTCAGGGAATCGAGCGCCCCGCTGATGTCTTCTCGCTGGGCGCTGAACGTGCGGGCGGTGACTGTCACCGAGTTCGACAGGGAGTCGACCTTGGTCTGGTTGTCCGCGATCAACTGCACGAGGGTGTTCAGGTTCTTCACCAGTTCGGAGATGTCGGGACTTGCACCCGCCAGTACCGAACTGGCCTGTGAGATGGACCGAACGGCATCGTTGAATGCTTGCCCGTTGCCGTCCAACGCGTGGGCGCCTTCTCCGATGAGGTCACCGATCCCGCCACCGTCGGCGCCAGGGCCGAGCGCCACCGTCAATTCGTTCACCGATGCGGTGAGTTGGTCCCACGTCAGCGGGGAGTGAGTGCGTTCGGGAGGGATCACCGCGCCGTCGGTCAGGAACTCACCGTCCTCGTAGCCGGGGCCGAGTTCGATCGTGCGGTCACTGATGACCGAGGGAGACAGGACCCAGGCCTGCGCGTCGGCGGGTATACGTGTTCCGGATGGCAGGCTCAGCGCCACTCGTACCCGGGACCCTTCCGGCGTGACGCTCTCGACCCTCCCGCTGGGAACTCCCAGAATCGTCACTGTGTTCCCGGTGAAGATAGCGTCGGTCGAGGTGAATTCGGCGGTGAGAGTGAGTCTGTGTTCGTCACGCGTGACGAACAGGACGGCACCGATCGCGCAGATCACAATCGCTGCCAGCACGGCGAGTTTCTTGACGGTCGTGGTCATCGACACCCCTGAACGAGCCCGACGACGCACAACCAGTTGTCCGGGATGAGGGTGGAGGGCGAGTTGAGGTCGAGCCAGTTGCCGTTACCGGTCGCGTTGGTGACGTAGCGGACGCTGGGGGCGAAGTTGTCGAGCAGTGTGGTCAGTGATTGTTCGTTTTCGGACAGAACTCCCGTCACCACGTGGATGTCTCCCATGACCGAGTCGATCAAAGCCTGGTTGTCGCCCAGGAACTGGGCAAGTGTGGTGCTCAACTGATTCAGGTCTTGTACAAGCGCATTCAGCACATCTCGCCGGTCGGCGATCGTGGACATCACCAGATCCGCATTCCCCAGAAGGGTTTCCAGAGTGTCCTTCTGCTCGATCAGTGTTGCGGTCGTCTGCTGCGCTCCGGTGAGAAGGGAACGGAGCGCAACGTCGTTGTCGTTGACTACTCCGGAGAGTGCGTCGATTCCCTCGAGTGAGCGGCGAATGAGTTCGGGATCGTCCGGTGAGTTGTCGGACACCACGGTCAGCATGTTTCGCAGTTGTTGCAGATCAAGGTTTTCCGACGTGGATTGTGCTCCTCGACCGAGATCGTCGAGAGTGAACGGAACGCTCGTGTTCTCGATGGGGATGGTCGAACCTGCGGGTAACGAGCGCGATCCGTTCGGAGTGACGTCGAGCGAGCGTCGGCCGAGCAGAGTCGAGATCTTGATGTCCGCACGGGAGTCTTCGCCGAGAGTGACGCCGTCGTCGAGTCGGAAGGTGACTTCAACCGAGTTGCCGCTGACCGCCAACGAGGTGACCACCCCGCTCGGGACTCCCGCGACGTTGACCGGATCGTCCTGCGTCAACCCGGTGGCGTTGGCAAAGACGGCGTGGTACTCGTTGGTCTTGACCTTCAAGATCAGTTGAGGGACAACGAGTGCGGCCAGAACCACACCGACTCCGACGAGGATGCAGATGATTCCGTTGCGGACCGGGTTCTTGACGGTGAGCCAGTTCATCGGCACACCGCCGAACGCTCGGGGCCGCCGAGGGTCACCGATTGGTCCAGCGCGCTGAGCCGGAAGTTGCAGATGTAGATGTTCGCCCAGCTTCCGTAGCTCATCGCGATCCCCAACTGGGTGAACAGTTGATCGAAAGCGGTGATACCGGTCGCCAGCGACTCACGATTGTCGACGACGACGCGAGCCGACTGATCGATCGAAGTCAGCGCGCCAGCCAAGTCCGGTTCCACGCGCGTCACCAAGTCCTGAAGTGAAGAAGTCAGGGCGCCTGCGGAATCCACTGCGGCCGAGATCTGTTGGCGGTCCTGTGCCAAACCGCCGACCAGTGTGTCGAGCGTGTTGATCATCTCGACGAAGTTGGGTCGATTCGTCGTGGTCACGGTAAGGACCCGGTCGAGGTTGTTCAGTAGTTGGTCCAAGATCGCGTCCCGGGACGTCAAGTTCTCGGTGACGGCAACAGTGCGCTCCAGCAGGCTTTCGATGGTGGAACCTTGTCCTTGGAATACCTGGACGACCTGTGCGGCAAGTTCGTTGACTTCTGCGGGGTCAAGTGCGTCGAACAGGGGACGGAATCCGCCGAGGATGTCGGTGAGGTCGATCGCCGGCTGAGTCTGTTCCACGGGAATTGTGGCCCCGGGGGAGAGGTAGTTGCCTGTTGCGCGTTCGGCCTGTCCGGGTTCGATCGAAATTGTTCGCGCTCCCAACAGGTCTGCGTACCTCACCACAGCGCGACCGTCGGACGGAATACGTTGTGCAGATTCGAGTTCGAAGCCGACGACGGCTTGGTTGTTCACCAGCTCGACGCTGTCGACGCGCCCTACTCGCACCCCGGCGATCTGAACATCGCTGCCGGTGACCAGGCCGGAGGCATTGACGAAGACGGCCCGGTACTGCGAACTCGACCCGGAGACTGGGTTGATCAGGGTGCTCACCACAACCACGGTGGCGAGAATCGACAGTGCAGCAAACAGTCCGGACCTGATCAGAGATTTCTTCACGCTCATCCGCCCACCACCGTCGTGCCGCGAAATACCGGCCCCGCCACGAGAGTGTCCAAAGCTGTACCGCCTTGGGTAAGGGCCGAGATCATGGACTGTTCGGCAGGGCTGCCGACCGGGCCGACGGTTCCGCCGAACGCGGTCGCGGCGGCAGGACAGTTGGGTCCGCGGGTTCCGTCGTACTGTGGGCAGTCGGTCTTTCCGTACGGATACAGATCTGTGACGGACAGCCGTAGATCGGTGCTGAGCCACGGACCATTCGCCAACGCGGGCGGGAGCTTGATCGTGAGATTGCGCAGGCCGTTGTAGAAGGTGGTGATGTGGTCCGGCCGCGAAGTGATTGCGCCGGTGAGGGAATCGGCGTCGTCGACCAAGGTGATCATGCGGTCGCGATTGTCACCGATCAGACTCGTGGCAGCAGCTCCCGTGCTGGTGCCGGCACGCAGAAGCCCCGCCAACCCGTCGGATTTCTCGACGACGGTCTTGGATGTGGTGATGGAGTTCTCGAATGCGGCGAGCATGTCCGGCGCACTCGTCGAGAGACTGTCGGCGAGGGTGGCTATGTCGTCGAGGTCGTCACCGAGTCCGTCGATGACGGGCTGCGCACCGACCAACGCTTGGTGGACTGAATCGAGCGATTCGCCGATCTGGTTTCCCTTGCCGCTCAACGCGTCCGAGACTGCCGTGAGTGCGACGTTGATGTCGGCGGGGTCGAGGGAAGAAACGAGCGAGTAGATCCGGGAGATCGATTGGTAGAGCTGGACCGCGACTTCGGACTGATCGGATACCAACTCGGTACCCGGCACGAGAGCAGGACCACGCGAGAGTCCGTCAGGTTGAATCAGGTCTACGAAGAAGTCGCCGAAGATGTTGCGGGGCATCAGTCGCACCTGACTTGTCGACGGTATGTCCTCGAACGCTCCCTCGTCGATCGCGAGTGAGACAGTCGAAGCGGTGGTGCCCGGCTCGATCTCGGCCACAGCGCCGACGACGACGCCGCGGTACTGTACCGAGGATCCGACTCGCAGCGCACCGGCACTGGCGGGGACGACAGCACTGACCTGCGGTGTGGAACCGGTGGAGTCCGTACCTCTGCTGAACAAGAAGACGTAGGCGAGGATCAGGATGACCACGGCGAGTAAACCCCGCAGTGCCAGGGTGATTCGGCTGGAATTCGTGACGATCATCCGGTCAGCCCGGGTACGTGAGGTTTGAGTCCCCACAGCGCAATGGTCATCGCGACGTCGGTGAATGCAAGGAAGACGATGCTGGTGCGCAACGCTCGTCCGGCGGCTCGTCCGACGCCTTCGGGTCCACCCGTCGCGGTGTAACCGTAGTAGCAGTGCACGAGGGTCACGACGACCGCGAACACCATGACTTTTATCAAGGACAACCAGATGTCGTTGGGAGAGAGGAAAAGACTGAAGTAGTAGCCGTACGTTCCCTCCGACTGGCCTTTGACCCGGATCACCGCAAGCGCCGTTGCCATGTACGAAGCAAACAGGCCGACCAGGTACAGCGGGACCACCGCGATGAGCGCCGCGATCATTCGGGTGGTGACCAGGTACCGCAGCGAGGGAATCGCCATGACTTCGAGCGCGTCGATTTCCTCGGAGATCCGCATCGCTCCGAGCTGCGCGGTGAATCCGGTTCCGACCTTGGCTGCCAGGGTGATTGCGGCAACGAGTGGTGCCACCTCGCGAGTATTCGCGATGGCGGACATCACGCCGGACAGCGGTGCGAGACCGACGAGGTTGAGTCCGCGGTAGCCCTCGAGCCCGATCTGGGAACCGGCGAAGAACGAGATCGCGAAGATCACGACGACGCTGCCGCCTCCGGCGAGCAGGGTGCCCGAACCGAATGCCACCTGGGCGACGAGACGGGCGACTTCACGCCAATAGCGCTTGAGGGTTGCCGGAATCGAGGTGATGACACGCGCGTGGAACGTGAACTGATCGCCGAGCCGACTCAGGCCGTCGACGGTCCGCGAACTGACCCTCTTGGCACGAATTGCGATGGGCAGGTGCATCAATAGGCACCTTTCACCGAGACGAACAGTGGGTAGAACTGAGTAATTGCGAGGTTGGCGACAAACACGAGGACAAACGAGAGCACGACGGTCTCGTTGACTGCGTCGCCGACGCCTTGAGCTCCGCGCTTGACGGTCAGGCCCTTGTAGCAGGCCACGATTCCCGAGATGAGAGCAAAGGCAACGGCTTTGATGCCGGAGACGACGAAGTCGCTGGGTTGACTGAATTGAACGAGATTGCGCAGGAAACTCTGTGCGTTGCCGTCGAGTATCAGGACGTGAACGAAGAGGCTTGCGCCCAAACCGATTACGAGAACTATCGAGTTCAGTAGGAGGCAGACGACGGCAATGGCGATCATCCGGGGTACGACCAGGCGTTCGAGCACGGGTAGACCGAGCACTTCGAGTGCATCGATTTCCTCGCGTATCGTTCGCGCTCCCAAATCTGCGCAGATTGCGGAACCGCCGACACCGGCGATGATCAGGGCGCACACCAGGGGGCCGGCCTGTCCGATGATGAGGAACGCGACGACGGCACCGCTGTACGCACCCGCGCCGATTTGATCTGCGAGCGCACCGATCTGCAGTGCTACCCCGACACCGAGGGGAATCATCACCAGAGCGGACGCGACCGAGGTGACGTGGGCGAGAAACCACATCTGGTCGAGCGCCTCACGCCAGGCGAGGCGCTTGTGTCGAAGAGATGTGAACGCCGCAACGCACACGCGAACGGTGAAGGTGAAGAGCAGTCCGATCTCGGAGAGCAGGTTCGAGAACATGTTCGTCTTGGCGGGGGAGACAGCAGTTGTTTCCCCGGTTGTTCCATTCCCGGTCGTCGTAGCTTCGGTGCTCACGCCATCCCCCTCTCCGGCCGAATCGTTCTGGTCGGGTTTCTTCGATCACACTCGGGAGCTCGAAGTGCTCCAGGTCACGTTCGGAGACGGTATCAGGAAACTGACTCTGAAGTAAGTTCCATTTCGGCCACTTCATCACCGGGCGCGAATGTCGACGCGGAACTTTCGTTTGCGTCCACGCAACCTTCCCGGCGAGAGCCCGAAATGCGGCGGGTGCACAATGAGTGAATGCCACGATCAAGCCCCATTTCCGCTTGGAAGTCCCTTCGCGAAGGCAACGAGCGATTTGTCAACGACGCGTCCATTCACCCCAGCCAGGGAATCGCGGACCGCGCGAAACTCGTCGATGGGCAGCACCCCACAGCGGTGCTGTTCGGTTGCGGTGATTCGCGCGTAGCCGCCGAGATCATCTTCGACCAGGGTCTCGGCGACATGTTCGTCGTGCGCACTGCAGGTCACGTGCTCGACGATTCGGTGCTCGGTTCCATCGAGTACGCGGTTCACGTGCTCAACGTGCCGCTCATCGTCGTCCTCGGGCACGACGGTTGCGGTGCCGTGAAGGCAACGCTCGACGCCCTGGACGAGGGCGCAGTTCCCGACGGATTCATCCGCAGTGTGGTCGAGCGTGTTGCTCCGTCCATCCTGATGGGCCGCAACGAGGGCTTGTCCACCGTGGACGAACTCGAAGGCCGTCACGTCGTGGAGACCGGCTCGCTGATCATGCAGAGGTCGCGGATCATCGCCGACAAGGTGGACAAGGGTGCGTGCGCGATCGTCGGCGTCACGTACACGTTGTCCGACGGTCACATGCGAGTTCAGGGCGCGGTCGGCGACATCGGCGAGAGCGTCGAGACCGTCGAGGGTTAGATCTTCCGGGGCAGTGGTACCTGGCAGCAGACAATGGGTACCGACACGCCGCCTCAGCTGACGGTTAGTGGACCCTGCGCCAACTACCGTTGAGTCCGTGTTGGAACCTAATGGACCACTGCCCCCCGAGATCTACTGGCGTCGCCGGGCGCTGGCCATTGGTGCCGCCGTCATTGCGCTGGCGTTGATCATCTGGGCGGCGTCCGCCCTCTTCGGCGGTGGAAGTGATACCCCGGAGGCCGATTCGGCCGCTGCGAGTTCCTCGCTGACGACGGACGTCTCCTTCACCCCCAACCCTTCCGGTTCCAACGCGCCGGAGGGTGGCGGTGGCTCGGGTGGCGGCGCTGCCGGTGGATCAGGTGGCTCGGGCACGCAGGCTTCGGGTTCGTCTTCGTCTTCTTCCTCTTCGTCGACCACCGGGGCTCCGGTCCCGGCCGGTCAGTGCGCCGACTCGTCGCTGGCAGTCAAAGCCACCGCAGACAAGGCGACCTTCGCTCCCGGCGAAGAGCCGTCGTTCACGATCGTCATCACCAACATCGGTTCGGCACCCTGTGATCGAGATCTGGCCGGCGGCCTTCAGCAGGTGCTCGTCTACAGCATCGACGGCAAGACCCGGTTGTGGTCCAACGTCGACTGCTACCCACAGCCCGCAGCCGACGTACGCAATCTCGCGCCCGGCGAGCAAGCTGCGTTCAAGGTCGCCTGGTCGGCCACGACGTCGACCCCCGAGTGCGCGACCGCGCAGAACCCCGAGCGCAATCCGGTGGGCGCAGGCGCTTACACGGTTGTCGGGCAGCTCGGTGCACTGCGAAGCTCCCCGGAGCCGTTCAACATCGCATGAGCGCGGGCAAGCCTGAACAGGCCCGCTAGTTGAAGGATCCGGTGATCGACGTTTCCGCGAGCCGGGAAAGTCCCTCACGGATGTGACGGGCCCACAGCCCGCCGATGCCCTCGACCGACTGCAGATCGGCAGCCGTAGCGGCCAGCAGCGACTGGAGAGTGCCGAAGGATCCGACCAACCGGTGGATCTGATGGAACTGCAATCGAGGTACACGCATCAGCACGCGATATCCGCGAGGAGTCATCGGAGTGTCGAGGGCTTCGATCGTGCCCGGATAACCGAGAACACGCGCAAGAGTCGTGAGATCGAGTAGATCGGCGTCGGTGACGCGATCGAGTGCGACGAGGACGTTGTCCATCGCCGCGGTGCCGATGGGTTCGGGACCGGCAAGATAGTCCCGAACGATGAGTTGACGTGCAATGTCGTTGTCGCCGACCAGTTCTTCGAGCTGCAGTGCCAACTGGCGACCGTCGGTGCCGAGTTCGAGGACATCCTGTTCGATTTCGATCGACACGCGGCGAACCATTTCGAGGCGCTGTACGACGGTCAACGCGTCGCGCAGAGTCACGAAATCCTCGATCTCGACGACCGACAGTTGCCGTGTCACTTCGTCGAGTCGCGCTTTGTATCGTTCGAGCGTCGCGACGGCCTGGTTGGCGCGCGAAAGTATGGTGGCCGAGCCGTCGATGACGTGCCGGATGCCGCCGACGTACACACTGACGATCGACATCGACTGACTGACCGAGACCACGGGATAGCCGGTCTGAATTGCCGTGCGCTCGGCAGCGCGGTGCCTCGTGCCGGATTCGACGGTGGGAATCTTGTGATCGGGAACCAGCTGGACGTTGGCACGCACGATGCGTGTGCCGTCCGTCGAGAGGACAACCGCGCCGTCCATCTTCGACAGCTCGCGCAATCGGGTCGGTGCGAACTCCACGTCGAGGTTGAATCCGCCGTCACACAGCGCTTCCATTTCCTCGTCGTATCCGAGGACGATCAGCGCGCCGGTACGGCCGCGCAGAATTCGTTCGAGCCCGTCTCGCAAAGCGGTACCCGGCGCCAACCTGGCGATGGTCTCTCGCAATGCCGACGACGACTGTGTGTCCGCCATCGCACTGATCATTGAGAAACTCCCTGCTGAGGTCGATGTCACTTCGGTCGGGTCCGATGCCTGCGCCGGACGGATCCCCGTTTAGATTACCTATCCATGAGTAGTACCTGGACCCTGCCTGATGACCTGACTGTCCCGGAGCCGGTCGAATTCTTTCCGGCCGCCGGCGAGAAGCTGCCTCAGCACTGGTCGAAATGCTTCGGCTGCGGCGACGACCAGCCTGCGGGAATGGCGATGAGTTTCAGGGCTGGTAACGGACTGGAAGTGACCGGTCGTCTGGAGGTCGCCAAGAAGTATCAGGGCGGTCCAGGTGTCATTCACGGCGGCATTCTGTCGACGGCATTCGACGAGGCTCAAGGTATGGCATGTATGGCTCTCGGCTCGCCGGTGGTGACCGGGCACCTCGAGATCGACTTCGCCCGGCCGATCCCGTTGGGATCGGTGCTCGAATTCCGGGCTCGCATCGACGGCGTTGTACGCCGCAAGGTCTACACCAGTGCAGAAGCGGTGATCGTCGAAGGTCCGACAGCGGATCCGGACACGGTGGTGGGAACGTCCCGGGGACTGTTCCTGACCATCACCTCGGAACACTTCGCCAAGACCAAGGAGTTCGTGGACGGCGAACCGACGTCCCCGTTCGGCACCTCGTCGGTCTGACGAGGTAGTCGGCCGAGGGACGATCACTTCACCGGCGTGAGCTTGGGGCGAGACGGGGCTTGTTTGCCGCCCATCAATCCGGCGTAGGCCAGTGCCTCGGCCAGATTCGCTACTTCGTTGACGCGCATGCCGGGAATGTTCGGGCCGGAATCGACCGGCACGATGGCGCTGGTGAATCCCAGTCGGGCAGCTTCGATCAGCCGTCGGTTCACCCCGGCAACCCGTCGAACCTCCCCGGCGAGTCCGACCTCGCCGAGGATGACGAGCCCCTTGGGGACGGGTTTGGCTTTCACGGCGGAAGCGACCGCAATGGCGAGAGCCAGATCGGCACCCGGCTCGGTCATCCGCATACCGCCGACGGTCGCGGCGTAGACGTCGGCCTTCGAGATCGACACTCCGACGCGGCGTTCCAACACGGCCAGAACCATGGCCACACGGGCGGTGTCGAGCCCGCTGACGGCTCGGCGAGGTGTCGGTAGCGGCGTGGCGGCGACGAGCGCCTGAACTTCACCGAGTAGAGGTCGCTTACCGTCCATCATCACGGTGACGGCAGTGCCTTCCACAGCTTCTTCACGGTGATGCAGGAACAGGCCGGACGGATCGCTGATCTCGTTGATGCCCTGCTCGCTCAGCTCGAAGCATCCGACCTCGTCGGCCGCACCGAATCTGTTCTTCACGCCGCGGACCATGCGCAGGGTGGAGTGCTTGTCACCTTCGAAGTGCAGAACCACGTCCACGAGATGCTCGAGCGAGCGCGGACCGGCGACGGCGCCGTCCTTGGTGACGTGGCCGATCAGAAGCACCGGGATTCCACTGGCCTTGGCCAGGGAGGTCAGGGCGCTGGTGACGGCCTTGACCTGAGTCACGCCGCCGACGACCCCGTCGACGTCGGCAGCAAGCATGGTCTGCACCGAGTCGACGATGACCAGTGTCGGTTTGACCTGCTCGATGTGGCCGAGGATGGTCGCGAGATCGGATTCGGCCGCCAGATACATCCGTTCGTGGACAGAGTTGGTGCGATCTGCCCGAAGCCGAACCTGACCGGCGGACTCCTCGCCCGTGACGTACAACGCTCGATCATCCGCGCTGCGCATCGCCCAGCGGTAGACGACCTCGAGAAGTAGCGTCGATTTTCCGACGCCGGGCTCGCCCGCGAGCAGCACCACCGAACCCGGTACGACGCCACCGCCGAGGACGCGGTCCAACTCACCGATCCCCGTGGGTTTGGCCTGCGTCGAGGTGCTGTCGATCTGTGTCAGCGGCGTGGCCGGCGTCGTAGGCAGCACGGCGCTTGATCCTGCTTTGGCGAGTGAGGCGCCGGCGCGACTGGCGACGGGTGCCACTACGGCGACCTCGGTCATCGAGCCCCACGAATCGCAGTCCGGACATCTACCGACCCACTTGGGCACTACCGACTGGCATTCGGAGCAGCGGTAGTTCGATTTCACTTTGGCCACCGGGACAGACTAGAGGCGGGGTCCGACATGGACCCCGCCTCTAGTGTGATTCTGAAGTTGTTCTGCGAGGCGCATTGTGCGCCTTGATAATTCGAGGCTCAGTGCCCAGCTTCTGCAACGTCGGGCGACTTGTCCGACTCGTTGCGCTCGAGCTGCGGGCCGGCGTCGACAGGTACGTCGACGGTGACCGATCCGGCCTTCTCGAACTTGAAGGTGATCGGGACGGTCAAGCCGGGGCGAACCCCTGCCTTGATGTCCTGCAGAACGACGAGAGAGAGCGCAGCGGGTGCGTCGTCGTTCTCTTCGTTGTTCTTGATCTGGGTCTCGGCCTCGGTCGCGGCGCCTTCGCCTGCGGGCAACTGACCGGCCTGCAGCGACGTCTGCGGCTTGATCGTCAAGCCACCTACCTCTTCACCTGCGATGACGCGTGCTGCGTAATCGGTGGTGATGCTGACGAGCTTGTCCGTGGTCTCGGCGCTGTCGTTCACGACGGTGAACGCGAGCACGGCGTTGCCGCCCGGCTCGATGCTGTACTCCTCGGACGAGGGGTAAGCGATGTGCACGTTGCGCAGTGCGATCTCACCGAGGTCGGCGCTGTTGCCGTTCACGGCGGCCTGCTGGACGGCGGTCTGGCTCACCTGTCCGGAACCGCAAGCGGACAGCGCGATGGCTGCGCCTGCAGCCAGTGCAATGGCGGTAGCGACTCGACGAGTCGGCTTACGGATAGCAGTCACGATTTGTCCTCCACGGCGTCAGGTTCGCACTCCACTAGGCAGAGTAGTAGATAAGGTCCCGCGGGCCGGCCGTCGGGTCGCCACAACGGTTGTCTGCGTGGGCTTTCAGTCCGTTACGCAGGGGTGCTCCAGACCAGTTGAATGCACGTACAACAAGCCCTGTCAACCCCTACGCTCGAGCAAGGATGCCCCTGACCTGCACAGTTGATGAGTGGTCGGTTCTTTCACGTGTTAAACTAGTGGAATCGAAAGGGGCACGGGACACATGATTTTCAAGGTCGGAGACACCGTCGTATACCCCCATCACGGTGCGGCGCTGATCGAAGCTATCGAAACCCGCACCATCAAGGGTGAGCAGAAGGAGTACCTGGTTCTGAAGGTCGCTCAAGGCGATCTCACAGTACGGGTTCCTGCAGACAACGCAGAGTACGTCGGAGTTCGTGACGTGGTCGGCCAAGAAGGCCTCGACAAGGTTTTCCAGGTTCTGCGAGCACCGCACACCGAAGAGCCCACCAACTGGTCTCGTCGATACAAGGCAAATCTCGAGAAGCTTGCCTCAGGTGACGTGAACAAGGTTGCAGAAGTTGTTCGTGACCTGTGGCGTCGTGAGCAGGACCGCGGACTTTCCGCTGGTGAGAAGCGCATGCTCGCCAAGGCTCGTCAGATTCTCGTCGGAGAGCTCGCGCTCGCCGAGGGCACTGACACCGAGAAGGCAGAGACCATTCTCGACGAGGTCCTCGCGGCCGCGTCCTGACTGCAACACAACAAAGCTGACAGTGGCAGTAGTAGCCCTGGTACCTGCCGCAGGTCGGGGAGTGCGATTGGGCGAGAAATTGCCCAAGGCATTTGTCGAACTCGGTGGGTGCACCATGCTTGCACGCGCGGTCGATGGACTCCGGAAATCCGGAGCGATCGACCGCGTTGTTGTCATTGTGCCGCCTGAACTGGTCGAATCCGTCGTAGCCGACCTCGGTCGTGCAGCGGACGTCGACGTTGTCGGTGGTGGTGCCGAAAGAACCGATTCGGTTCGAGCCGGCCTCAGTGCTGCCGGCGACGCAGATTTTGTACTCGTGCACGATGCCGCACGGGCATTGACACCGCCGGCGTTGATCGCGCGCGTCGTCGGTACTCTCCGAGCCGGCAGCTCCGCTGTCATCCCGGTACTTCCGGTTACCGACACGATCAAGTCGGTCGACGTACTCGGCGCAGTCACCGGTACGCCTCTGCGTTCGGAGTTGCGTGCGGTTCAAACTCCCCAAGGATTCTCCACCGACGTCCTGCGCAGTGCGTACGACGCCGGTGACGTCGCCGCGACCGACGACGCCGCTCTGGTCGAGCGTCTCGGTGTTTCGGTGCAGACGATTCCCGGCGACGCCCTCGCCTTCAAGATCACCACTCCGCTCGACCTGGTCCTTGCACGGGCGCTCCTGAGCTCGGAGACAGCGTTGAGTGCGGATTCACAGGACGGAAATTAGATGCGCGTCGGTCTCGGCACGGATGTTCATCCCATCGAGGTCGGTCGTCCTTGCTGGATGGCCGGGTTGCTGTTCGAGGAAGCAGACGGGTGCTCGGGCCATTCGGACGGCGACGTCGCCGTCCACGCGCTGTGTGACGCGTTGCTCTCTGCGGCGGGCCTCGGTGACCTCGGTTCGGTTTTCGGCACCGGCAGGCCCGAATGGGACGGCGTGAGCGGCGCTCGAATGCTTGCCGAGGTTCGCCGACTGCTCGAAGAGAACCAGTTCGCCGTCGGCAACGCCGCGGTGCAGGTCATCGGCAACCGTCCGAAGATCGGGCCGCGTCGCGACGAGGCACAGAAGGTGCTTTCCGAGATACTGGGCGCGCCTGTTTCTGTGTCCGCGACCACCACGGACGGCCTCGGCTTGACCGGTCGAGGCGAGGGGATCGCCGCCATGGCCACCGCGTTGGTCATGACAACCGAACACGACAGGTAAGATCGCTGGTCGTGACCCTGCGCCTATACGACACCGGTACGCGGGCCCTTCGGGATTTTGTTCCGTTGGCCCCCGGACATGCATCGGTGTACCTGTGTGGGGCGACAGTTCAGGGTGATCCTCACATCGGACACGTTCGCAGCGGCGTCGCTTTCGACGTGCTGCGTCGCTGGCTGTTGGCGCACGGCAACGACGTTGCCTTCGTGCGCAACGTGACGGACATCGACGACAAGATTCTCAACAAGGCCGCCGGCGCCGGTCGACCTTGGTGGGAGTGGGCGGCGACGTTCGAGCGGTCGTTCACGTGGGCCTACGACCAACTGGGTGTGCTGCCACCGTCCATCGAGCCACGGGCCACCGGCCACGTGACGCAGATGGTCGAGATGATGGAACGTCTGATCGAGAACGGCCACGCGTACGCGGCGGGCGGTGACGTCTACTTCGACGTGCAGAGCTACCCCGAGTACGGCGCACTGTCCGGCCACAAACTCGACGACGTTCATCAGGGCGAGAGTGCGGCCGAGGGCAAGCGCGATCCTCGCGACTTCACCCTCTGGAAGGCCGTCAAGCCCGGTGAGCCCTCGTGGCCGACACCGTGGGGACCCGGCCGTCCGGGCTGGCACCTCGAGTGCTCGGCCATGGCGGAGTTCTATCTCGGGGCGGCATTCGACATCCATTGTGGTGGACGCGATCTCGTCTTCCCGCACCACGAGAACGAAATTGCGCAGGCCAAGTGCGCCGGCGACGATTTCGCTCAGTACTGGTTGCACAACGGCTGGGTCACGATGAGTGGCGAGAAGATGTCCAAGTCGTTGGGCAACGTTCTCTCGGTGCCGAACGTGCTCAAGAAGGTTCGTCCGCAAGAACTTCGGTACTACCTCGGTAGTGCGCACTACCGTTCCAATCTCGAGTACTCGGACGAGGCGTTGGACGAAAGTGCGAAGTCCTACCAGGGGCTCGAGTCGTTCGTCCTGCGCACACACAAGCGTGCGGGCGGCGTCGAACTCGGTACGTGGACCGAAGGTTTCGCGGCGGCTCTCGACAATGACTTGTCGGTGCCGATCGCGTTGGCCGAGATTCACGGCAAGGCGAGCGAGGGTAATTCCGCGCTCGCTGCCGGTGATCTCGACGCGGCTCGGGTGGCTGCCGGCCAGGTGCGGGCCATGCTCGCGATCCTGGGCGTCGACCCACTCGACGAGCATTGGACGCAGTCCGGTGGCGACACCGAGACGGCAATGGAAGCTTTGGACGTGTTGGTGCGGGCCGATCTCGATCGTCGGCAGCAGGCACGTACGGAAAAGAACTGGGCGGTGGCGGACGAGGTCCGCGATCGCCTCATCAAGGCGGGTATCGAAGTAACCGATACTCCCGACGGACCCGAATGGTCCCTTAAGGCAGGGCAGTAACAATGGCTGGAAACTCGAGCAGGCGCGGCGCAGTCCGTAAGGGCGGCACCAAGAAGGGCCAGGTTGCCGGTTCCGGCGGTAAGCACCGTCGCGGTCTCGAAGGGCGTGGCGCTACGCCGCCCGCCGAGGCACGCACCAAGCATCCCGCGGCAAAGCGTGCAGCGCGCGCCGCACGTGCCGACGAGAAGCAGGGCCGCGGTGGCCGTCCGGGTCCGGGCCGCAAGGTTCTCGACGGTCCCGAGACAGTGCTCGGACGCAACCCGGTGGTCGAGTGCCTACGCGCCGGCGTTCCGGCGACTGCACTGTGGGTCGCCGTCGGCACCGAGAGCGACGATCGACTGAAGGAATCCGTTCAGCTCGCTGCGGATGCCGGCATCTCGATCCTCGAGGTCCCCCGCACCGATCTGGATCGCCTCAGCGCCAACGGTCTTCACCAGGGCATCGCCCTGCAGGTTCCGCCGTACCGCTACGCGCACCCGGACGATCTTCTCTCGGAGGCACGCAAGCATGCCGAGCCGCCGCTGCTCGTCGCGCTGGACAACATCACCGATCCCCGCAACCTGGGTGCCGTCGTGCGCTCGGTCGCAGCTTTCGGTGGACACGGCGTCGTGATTCCGGAGCGTCGTAGCGCGAGCGTGAGTGCTGTCGCTTGGCGCACCAGCGCCGGCGCTGCCGCTCGTTTGCCGATTGCTCGGGCAACCAACCTCACCCGCACGCTCAAGGACTGGGCATCGAAGGGTGTTCAGGTCGTCGGTCTCGACGCCGAGGGCGACACCACTCTCGACGATTTCGACGGCAGCGGTCCCGTTGTGATCGTGGTCGGTTCCGAGGGCAAGGGCCTTTCGCGCCTCGTCCGCGAGAACTGCGACGCGATCCTGTCGATTCCGATGGCCGGTCCGGTCGAGTCGCTCAACGCCTCGGTTGCCGCCGGAGTCGTCCTGGCGGACATCGCCCGCAGGCGTCGTAGCAGCTGAGTTGTAACGGCTTTCGGGTGAGTCTGGCGGGGTTCTAGCTCCGTACCGACCAGGCTTCCCACAGTGCAGCGTAGGAACCGTCCGCGCCGATCAGTTCGTCATGTGTCCCGCTCTCGACTACGCGGCCACCGCTCATGACGAGTATGCGATCGGCGCGGACTGCTTGGCTCAGCCGGTGTGCGATCACCACGGCGGTCCGGCCGGTGACTGCTAGTTCGGCTGCCTGATCGAGTAGACCGGCTGCGGTGGTTCCGGCTTCGGCAGTCGCCTCGTCGAGGATGACGACGGGAGGATCGAGCAGAGCCAGTCGGACGAGGGCTATGTGCTGTGCCTGCGCTGCCGTCAACTGGTACCCACCGGCCCCGACCCTGGTCTCGAGTCCGTCCGGAAGTTCATGAATCCATTGAGCTTTCATCGTGTCGACGGCTTCGGCGATCTTCGCATCGTCCGAATCTGGTGCACACAACCGGAGATCGTCGGCGATCGTCCCGACGAACACGTGAATTTCCTGGCTGACGAGGACGACTTCGTGCCGAAGTTCGGCATCACTCAGGTCGTCAATCAGTGTGCCGTCGACGGTGATTCGCCCGTCCCCGACGGGAATGATGCCGGCAATCAGTTTGGCGAGCGTGGTCTTTCCGGCGCCGCTGCTTCCGACGACGGCGATTCGTTCCCCCGGTGCGATCGAGATCGAGATCGAATCGATCACCGGGGTGGAGTTGTCGTACGAGTAGGAAACCCGGTCCACCTCGACGCCGATGGGTTCGGACCGAGCCGAGGCAGGAATGCTCGTGGGCCGCCCGGGCATCGCGGTGACTCCGATCAGGCGAGCCAGGCTGGCACCCGCATCCTGCAATTCGTCGATGTTCGAGAGAAATACCGCGATGGGGCTGAACAGACTGTGGAAGTAGAGGGCGGCGGCGGTAGCGGCCCCGATGGACACCGAGCCTGTGGTCACGAGCCAGTAGCCGACGCTCAGGACGGCGGCCAGTCCGAGCAGTTCGGCGCCGTTGAGTTGGGCGAAGAAGTTGGTGCGCAGGCGAACTGCCTGCATGTCGAAGCTGATGGCGTGCTCGGAGGTCTCGGCGATTCGGCCGATGTGCTCGTCTGTTCGCCGCAGGGCAGTGACAGTGCCTGCGCCTCCGAGAGTTTCGATGAGCTGTTGTCCCCGCCTGGCCTGCGCAGCGCGAGAGCGTCGGTAGACGGGTCCGGAGCGTCGGAGGAAATGACGAAGAGCGAAATAGTGAATCGGCGCAACGGCAACGATTGCCACGGTGAAGCGCCAATCGATCACTCCCACACCGACAAGCGTCAGTGAAATCATGAACAGGGCAGACACGGTGGCGGGTAGTACTCGCGCGATGACGGTGTTTACCGCTTCGACGTCGCCCGAGACCCGGGAAATCAGATCACCGGTTCCGGCATCCTCGACCAGTGACGACGGCTGCGCGAGGGTGGCGGCGAACACGTCCTCACGAAGATCGGCCAGCACGTTCTGCGCGACGTTCGCCAGAAGCTGTGTGCTCCACCAGGTCAGCGCAACCCCTGCTGCCGCTGCGCCGAGCATGAACGCGGTGATACGCAGGAGTGAGGCAAACGGTTTGCCCTCCGTGACCGCATCGACCATGAGTCCGAGCAGTGCCGGGGTGGACAGGCCGCAGGCCGTAGCAGAGAGAAGCACGACGGTCGTGAGTGCGAGCGCTCGCTTGCGTGGCCGAAGCAGTGCGATCAATGCGCGGACGGTCTGCTTGGTCGACGCGATCGGCAGGGCAGATACAACCGGAACAGCAGATGCATCCGGAAGGGTATCGGTCACAGCGACTCTCCCTCCCGAACGCCGTGGTCGATCGTGACGACACGGTCACACGAATGGAGCAGGGTCGGGCTCGAGGTGATCACCAGAATGGCCTTGTCGGGGAAGTTTCTCAGCGAGTGTGCAATTCGATGCTCGGTGACAGAGTCCACGGAAGTGGTGGGTTCGTGGAGGACCAGGATCGGCTGGGGTTGATGGAGAGCGCGGGCGAGGAGAAGGCGTTGGCGTTGACCTCCGGAGAGTTTTTTTCCTTGCTCGCCTACCTCGGAGAGGTGGCCGTCGGGCAGATGCGTCAACACGTCGTCGAGCGCAGATGACGTCATTGCCGACGAGTCGACGTTCGGTGCAGCCAGATTGTCGAAGACGGTGCCGGTGAACACGGTTCCTTCATGGGCGGAGACGAACACCTGATCACGAACTCCGTCCGGGCCGAGGTCGGTTGCATCGGTGCCGAATACGAAGTAAGAGTCGGGGGCGAGCGGGGTCTGATAGGCGAGTTGTCGTGCCAGTCGGTCGGCGGAATCGTCAGCGCGCACACCCACCACTTCTCCGCGGCGAGCTGAGACGACGGTTCCGTTGTCCGCCGAAATCAATAGGGCATCTTCAGTTCTGGCAGGTTCGGTCGCGGCCGTGGGGGCCAGCGATTCGATCAGGTGTGGCTCGGCCAACAGTTCGGACAGTCTGCGCGCGGAACCTCGCTTGGCAGCGAGTTCGGCACCGAAGAACCCCAGCGTTTCCATCGGACCGGCAATCACTCTGCTCAAGCCGACAACGGTGACGAAGTTGCCCACGGTGATCGTGCCTTGATGCGCCATCCACGCGGCTCCAAGCGCAACCGAAGCCAGCACCAACGCGGAGACCCCGGAATTGAGCGCGGTCAGGCTGGACATTGCTCTGACCGTCCGGATCGCTGCCTTCATCGACTCCCGGCTCGCGTTGACGTATCGCGACAGGGCGGTGGGTTCAGCCCCGAAACCCTTCAGTACCCGCAGTCCCAGCGTGAAATCCGTTGCAAGCATGCCTGCCTCGGCTGCCTTCTTCTGCTCTGCATACACGCGCTCGTCCAACGGACCGCTGATCTTGTGGATGAATATGAGCTGCGCAGCGGTGATGAGTACGACGATCAGTGCGAGCGGCCACGAAACGAAGGCAAGCGAAATCACTGCCGCGGCGAGCCCCGCAAATGCCGAGCCCTGTTCGGCGACAACCCAGGAGAAGCCCGAGACGTGTGAGGCATCCGAGGTAGAGATGGTGAGAACTTCACCGGTCGAACGCTGAGCTTTCATCCCCCTGGCATCGAGTACTCGTCTGGCAGCATTCAGTCGTAGGTCGTGTTCGCCGTAGACGAAGACCTGCGTGTTCAGGCGAACTGCGATGCGCCACGACAGAGCGAGTCCCACGAACAGAGCACACAGCACCGCAAGCCACACGAGAAGTGCTGTGCTGTCGGACTTTCCGATTGCCCGGTCGACGACGGTGCCGATCAGCACCGGGATGAGGGCTTGAGCTACCTGATACGACGCCTGCCCGGTGACGGCTGCAACCAGTCGCGGGCCGCGTCCGGAGGAGAATGATCCGACTCGGATCATCTCCATCGGACCGGAACGAGTTTCGGGCAGCGCTGACACTCGTGAAACTCCTCGCCCAGATCTGAACACTCGTTGTGCAGTTCTACGGTAGAGCCGGTGCGAGTGCGGAAAGTGCTCGCAGATGCCAAGGGCTACGCGGCAGCGGCCAGATGGAGTATCGACACCCCATTACCGGGATCGGGTCTCGATATACCTGGCTGGTCGAAACAAAGTACGTTTGCGAAGAGAGCTGACAGAAGATGAAGAGCACTACCCGAATAGTGGCTGCGTTGGCCGCGATTGCCCTGCTCGCAGGCTGCCAGAGCAGCACCGAGTCAACAGCGTCGGAGGGCACGACGCAGTTGGCCGAGGCCGGCGCGCTGCCGGTCACCGTTGATCACGCGTACGGGTCGACCACCATCGAGACCGAACCTCAGCGGATCGTGACTATCGGCTGGAACAGCCAGGATTCGGTCCTCGCACTGGGCAAGACACCCGTCGCCATGGAGTCGTTCAGTGGGGCAGGCTTGGAGAACGGCATCCTGCCGTGGGACGAAGAATTGTTGGGCGATGTCGAACCCACGTTGCTCGACAGCACGTCCGGTGTGCCGTTCGAGCAGATCCTGGCGTTGGAGCCGGACGTGATCATCGCAGTGGTCTCGGGAATCACCGAAGACGACTATGCACGTCTTTCCCAGTGCTTTCGCGGAACTGGTCTCGAAGATGAACGGGTTCTGACCAGTTAGGCTGACAACTCGCACGCGTCCGAGTAGTAGTTCTTCGGTGTGCGTCCGGTGACCTTGCGGAACACGCTGGTGAAGGCGCTGGGGGTTTCGTATCCGACGCGACGGCTTACCGTCGAAACAGGAACGCCCGCAGCGAGATAGGACATCGCAGCGCGGACGCGAACTTGAATTCGCCACTCGGTGAAGGACATCCCCGTGCCTTGAGAGAACACACGGCTCAGGGTACGGGGGCTTCCACCGACCACATAGGCCCAATCGGCAAGCCCGCGTTGATCGGCGGGGTCGGCGATCAAGCGGCGTGCAACGGCGAGGGCCCGGGGATCGGCGGGCATCGGCACTGCGACATCAGCCGCCTCGATGGGCGCGAGCGTGTCGAAGACTACGGATTCCGCCCGCAAGCGAGCCTCGGTAGGCATGTTTCGCTGGTGCAGATGGATGAGCATCGTCTTGACCACGTCGTCGATGCCGATGATCGCGGGCTTTGTCCACGGGTGGGGGAACGACTCGGGCCGGAAATAGGTGAAGCGAGCCTCGGTGGATGCGCCGAGCGTGATGCGCCGTGGAGTTCCAGCCGGAATCCACATGCCGACCGTCGGTGGGATCTGCCAACGAACGTCGTCGATGTACGCGCTCATCTCGCCGGAAGCGCCCCAGAGGAGTTCGTGCTCGGGATGGCGGATCTCACGCCACGCGCGCTTCTGATCGCGCCCGATGGTGGACGTCGTCATGGCGAAGGGGAGCGGAACGTAGCGGCCTGCTGGCACAGCCCAGTACGGAAATCCTGTGGAACTCATCGGTGGATCATACCGCGAATGACTTAGGTAATGCTTTCCTATTTGATTCTTTGATGCAGGCGCGACGGAAGTGTGATCGCCACAAAAGATCGAGGGTGGCACCGAGTCCGAAGACTCGATGCCACCCTCGAACACATTCCCCGACGGAGTGTTTACAGGTGGAGCAGGCGGAGCGAGTGAATCAGCTGCCGTTGGCCAGGACACCGCTGATGATGTCGGAGATGAAGCCGGCCGGGTTGTCGAGGATGGAGGATCCGGCCGAACCGGTTCCGCCCTCGCCGTCAGAAGAGCCGAAGCCCAGATCTGCCGAGCCCGATGCGGCCGCCTCGCCGGGGTTCTTGGCGCGGATCTTGGCGTAGACGCCGCTGATGTTCTGTTCGGTATTGAACGTCGAGATACCGATCGAGCTCGACATTTCCTGGTACGAGCCGATCGGTGCATCGTCGGCGACGAGGTACTGCGCCTCGATCGTCACGGTCTTGCTTCCGGTGGGTGAGATCAGCCAGCCGGTGCTGGGTACATTCACGGTTCGGGCGGCGGTGTCAACCGAAGGCGTGACGGATTCGGTCTTCTGACCGCCGATCAAGTGCCACGCGTTGACCGTCGCCGTGCCCTGGATGTACTTGAACGTGGCGGGGTAGCGGTCGACGAACTGGTCGACGTAACGCTCGGGGTGGCCTGTTGTGGAAATGACCGTGCGCACGGTGACTTTGCCGCCGGGTGCAACTTCGCCGTCGCCCACGATGCTCTTGGTGATCCGGACGTTGGAGGAGTTGACCGTTGCCGCGGACGGGTGGGTGGCATCGGCGCTCGCGGTGCCTGCGGTCATCGCGAGTCCGCTGGTGGCAAGTGCAGCGATTGCGATTCCGGTGAGTGTTTTGCGCATTGAAAAACGTGACATGAAATTCTCCGTTCGAGGGGTTCACGCTGACGGCGATGGGATGACTCTTCAAAGGTTGCGCCGCGGTAACCATTGAAACCTATCGGACGCTTGCCTATGTATCAGTTCGGCAGAATTTGCGGAAAAGTCCGAATTAAGAGGACTTTTTCGGTGTCGATTGCCTGCCGTTAACTGATTGTCGACTATTTCGACGAAAAGCTGGGCGAATGTCCAGGTCGACTGTATCGTACTTCGAGAGTCGGGTTGCAACAAGTTCCAGTAATCAATGAATTCGGTTGTCCTGGAACCACACAGAGTGGAGATTGTTCGTGGCAAAGTTTGGATCCAGGAATCGTAGTCTGTCCACCGTTGGAGCTGGTTTGGGGGTGATTGCTCTTGCTGTGGGCGCAAGCGCGCTGGGTGCGGGAGTCGCGACTGCCGAGACAGCAACTTCCGGTGCCTACACATTTACTCGCACCGTGGACAATGCGTCGCCGAAGATCGGTGACACGATCACCTACACGACAGTGTCGAAGAAGGGCGGAATCGACGGATATATCAGCAGGTTCACCGAGACGCATGCCGCATGCTTGACCTTTGTCCCGGGCTCGGCGAAGGTCACGAAGTTTCACGTTGGCGGGACGATGACCGAAACCACTGAAACGCCGGAACTGACAGCCACGACGCTCGAGGTGACCAGTGCCGGCTGGATCAACAACGGCAGCAAACCGGTGACCATGAAGACCAGCTACACGGTTACTGCTTCGTGTGCGCCGGGAACCGTGTACGGAAGTGGATTGGCGGTAGGTGCCACGGTGATGGGCAACGGATTCCAGTCGAGTGCGAATTTCGCCAACTTGGGCCCGTCCATCACTGTCCGCGCCGCGGATGTGGTCGATCCGGTTGACCCGGTCGATCCCGTTGATCCGGTTGATCCCACTGGCCCCGGAACCGGTGGCGGAATCGGATCGCTCGGCTCGTTGAGTGGTGGCCTCGGTTCCCTCAGCGGCCTGTTCGGTTCGAGCTAGGCGAGAGTTGTGAAACGGCGGGCCGAGACTGTCGTAGTCTCGGCCCGCCGCGGTTGTTCGGAGATCGGGTATTCAAACCATCAGGTGCTCAGCCGAATTCGATCGAGGTGTTGATTTCTTCCACCTGGTTGGAGGTCTGCATGTTCGTCGTGTCGGTGAACTGGTTTGCAAAGCTGACCAGGTAGACCGGCGAGTTGTCGTCGGCTTGGTAAGCGACGACCGTCATGACGGCGTAGAGCGGAACGTCCAGGTTTGGGGCGGTCCAGGTTCCGGAGAGGCGGAAACCCTGCTGTCCGTCGACGTCGATCTCGGTGTACTTCACCTCGGTCCACCCGTCGAGAGTGGCGATCGTTTCACGCGCAGCGGCAAGAACCTCGTCTTTTGTTGCGGTGCCTTGATTTTCGACCGTCACCGTGGTGTTCGGCATGAAACCGCTGGGTTCCTGGCTGTTGCTGGACAATGCGTCCGTAACGCCGGCAGGGATGTTCTCGCCGTGAGTCCAGCTCGGCGGGAGGCTGACGCTGATGCTCGGCGCTTCGGGGTCGTCGCCGGTTTCGATCGTCGTCCGCTCACCGATGAACGGTGTTCCGTCCCGTAAAGTCGGCGTCGCGGCAGCGGCAGACGACGAGGATGCAGAACTTTCGGAAGCAGTGGTCTCACTGGTGTTGGTATCACTGGAGACGGCGTCGCCGCTTTCCGAACTGCTGCATCCGGACAAGACGAGTGCAGCAGTGATCAGTGACGCTACTCCGAGAGCAAGTGTGCTGCTCTTAGGGCTCATAGTGTGACAGTCCTTCAGGTTCTGGCGACGGCCGAGCGCCGCCGGCAGCATTGCTGGCGCGGCTGAGACTATCAGCGCTACGACGGCCGAGTAGTGGCCTTGAAGGTAATGGTGCTGCCGGGCCGCAGCTGTGCCAGCGACGCAATCCCGGCGTCGGAAACGACGGCGATGACCGGGTATCCGCCGGTCACGGGATGGTCGGCGAGGAACACGACGGGCTGGCCGCCTGGCGGCACCTGGATGGATCCCGTCACGACGCCTTCGCTCGGCAATTCCCCGGTGCGTGAGCGATGCAAAGGCCCTTGGCCCTGTAGCCGGACCCCGACTCGGTTGGTGTGTTCGGTGACTTTCCACGTGGTGCGAAGGAGCGCGTGAACGGATGCGGCGGTGAACCAGGAATTTCGGGGGCCGAGCGTGATCTCGATCGGAACCGCGCCGAGTGCAGGTGCGGGCGGTGGAATCAACTCTTCGGTGGGCCACGTCCCTTCCTCGGCCCCGAGGAGGACTAGATCGCCGGCGGCGAGCGGCGGCGGCCCGAGTCCGGAGAGCGTGTCGGTGGATCTGCTTCCGAGTACCTGCGGGACGTCGACGCCACCGCGTGCAGAGATATACGTTCTCAACCCGGTTGTGCTGTAACCCAATTCGAGAATGCTGCCACTACCCAGATGGATGCTCGCGTAGTCAGGTGCCGGCCGTCCGTCGACGGCCAGCGGCACCCGCGCGCCTGTCGCTGCCACCGTCATCGAACCGACGGCCCGCATAGCGAAACCCCCAGCGGTGACTTCGATGGTTGCTGCTCGAAAAGTGTTGCCTACGAGTCTGTTGGCGCTGTCGTGCGAGATCATGTCGACGGCGCCGGATCTTCCGACCCCGAGGGCGCCGTAGCCTCTCCGCCCGCGGTCCTGAACTGTGGCGAGCGGGCCGGTACGCGCAACCTCGAGCCAGGCCATGAATCCATTGTCCCGCAACAGCGCGGTGAAGACACCAAAATCATGCTTGCACCAAAATCATGCACGGACAAAGGTGACTGTGGTGCCGGGTAGAAGCAGCGCCGGCGGGCGGCGCTCGGCATCCCACACCGACAGTTCAGTCGTTCCGATCAACTGCCACCCGCCCGGGGAGCTACGCGGGTAGACGCCCGAGAACGGTCCGGCCAACCCGACTGCACCGGCCGGGACCTGCCTGCGCGGGTCCGATCGACGTGGAACTTCGAGCTTTCTCTCGTTGCTGGTCAGATACGCGAAGCCGGGGGCGAAACCGATGAACGCGACGGTCCACGACGCAGACGTGTGAGCGTCGATCACACCGTCGACCCCGAGGCCGGTCAGCTTGCCCACCTCTACGAGATCGGGGCCGTCGTAGCGGACCGGAATCTCGACAGCAGACCCGCTCTCGTCTGCTGTGAGTTCGATCGGTACGGCCCCACGTACCCATTTCTCCACCAGTTGGTGCGCGGTGATCGTGTTGTCGTACTCGATCAAGATGGTTCGCGCCGCGGGAATCAGGTCGATCACTCCGGGGATCCGACTGGCGTCGAGAGCCCTGAAGTTGCCCAGCACACTCGGCAGTTCGTCGTACTCGACGAGGACTGCGGATTCACCGGCGGGCAGGATCGTGATCATGTGAACGGCGTGATCTCGACGTCGGAAGATTCGAGGAGAGTGCGGATTGCCACGGCCATGTCGACGGCTGCCGGACTGTCACCGTGCACGCACACCGATGCGGCAGCGACTTTCAACGTGCTCCCGTCGACTGCGTCCAACTCGCCGTCGACGACCATTCGCCGAACCCGCTCTGCAACAAGCGTCGGGTCGTGCAGAACGGCGCCCGACTCGGTGCGGGGGACCAGGGTGCCTTCCGCCGTGTACGCACGATCGGCAAAAGCCTCGGCGACCACGTCGAGACCGGCCTCGCGCGCCTCTTCCAGAAACACCGAACCCGGTAGTCCGAGAACAGGTAGCGAACTGTCATAGGCAACGACGGCGGCGACCACGGCCCGCGCCTGCCGTCGGTGATGGACTATTGCGTTGTAGAGCGCGCCGTGGGGTTTGACGTACGTGACCCGCGATCCGGCGACACGAGCCAAACCGTCGAGTGCCCCTATTTGATAAATGACGTCGGCGGTGAGGTCCTTCGGGGAGACGTCGATGAAGCGTCTGCCGAAACCGGCGAGGTCTCGGTACCCCACCTGCGCGCCGATCCGGACGCCGCGGGCGGCGGCGGATTCGCAAGTCGCCAACAGCGTTGTCGGGTCGCCGGCATGGAATCCGCAGGCGATGTTCGCGCTGGTGACAAGTTCGAGCATGGCGTCGTCGTCGCCCAGGGTCCAGGCTCCGAAGCCCTCGCCGAGGTCGCTGTTCAGATCAACGCTGTAGCCCATACCTCGATTCTAGGTAGGTATGGGCTCTCGGTGTTCAGGCGTGCGCCGGAATCCGTCCGGCATTCTTGCGACGTGCGGATCCGAAGAGTCGGCATATCAGGTAGATCACGAACGAGACCGAGGTGACGAAACTCGAGACGGGAACGCCGGGGGCCAGCGAGAGAAGGATGCCGCCGACGGCTGCCAGTTCGGCGAACACGACGGAGAGGATCGTGGCCTTGAGTGGGCTTGCCGTGACGTACGCGGCGGCCGCTGCGGGGGTGATCAGCAGCGACATCACCAGCAGAGCACCGACGATCTGTACGCCGAGTGCTGCGGTGATGCCGACCAACACTGCGAACACGATCGACAGTGCCCGAACCGGAACACCGCGAGCTGCAGCAACTTCGGGGTCGGTGCTTGCGAACAGCAAAGGGCGGTAGATGAATCCGAGTGTGCCGATCACGATGACCGCGCACAGCAGCAGAAGTTCGAGACCACTGTTTCCCGGCGCCACGATCTGTCCGACCAACAACGAGAAGCTGGTTCCCGTGCGACCGTCGTACGCCCAGAGGAACAACACCGACAGGCCGAGACCGAAAGCCATGATCACGCCGATCACCGAATCTCGGTCGCGCGCTTTGGCTCCGAGCAGTCCGAACAGCACTGCCGCGACCACGGATCCGACGATGGCACCGAAGCCGACGCCCACACCGACGAGAAGTGCGGCGGATGCGCCCGTCAGTGACAGCTCACTCGTTCCGTGCACCGAGAACGACATCTGACGGCTCACGATCAGCGGCCCGATGATGCCGGCCAACAATCCGAGGATGGCACCGGCAATCAACGCCTGTTGGACGAAGTCGTACTGCAGTAGGTCGACGGTGGCGGACACGTCGAACATCCGCGACATCGCGTCGGTGAACTTGTTACTCACTGGTGGTGATCCTCATCAGAATGGTGAACGCCTTCTCCCGGGCGTAGTCCGCCTGCGCTGCCGAGCGCGTCGATGGCGTCTCCGGTGCCGATCACGACGAGGCGGCCACGAACCTGCAACACTTCGACGTCGGTGTTGTACAGATCCGAGAGAACCTCGGACGTCATCACTTCGGCCGGCGTCCCGATCCGGAATTTACCGTCCACCAGATAGAGCACTCGATCCACCAACGGCAGGATCGGATTGATCTCGTGCGTCACGAACAGCACCGCGGTGTCATGGCTGCGCCGACGCTTGTCGATCAGCGTCGAGACCAGGTGCTGGTTGGCGAGGTCGAGGCTGAGCAGCGGCTCGTCGCACAACAGGATCCGCGGGTCGCCGACCAAAGCCTGTGCGATCCGCAGTCGCTGCTGCTCACCGCCGGACATGGAACCGATGGGAGCGTCGGCGAACGACTGGGCGCTGACCTGTGCGATGGCGTTGTCGACGATCTTGCGGCGACGACCCCGACGCAGTAGGCCCGTACCCCACTGGTGACCGTCGACGCCGAGGCCGACCAGGTCGCGGCCGCGGAGCGGGAGGCCGTCGTCGATCGATTTCTGCTGCGGGATGTACCCGACGTGTGAGTTCCCGGCCCGTGCCGGCGTGCCTACGATCTGTGCACTACCGCCGCTGAGTTGTAGTTGGCCCAGCAGAATCTTCAGGAGCGAGGTCTTGCCCGATCCGTTCGGCCCGAGTACGGCGATGAACTCACCTGGCTGTACCTCGAGATCGAGTCCGTCCCACAATGTGCGGGCGCCGAAGGACAATCGAGCGTCCTTCAGCGTCACAGTGGGCACGGAGGCCGCTGAAGGCGCGGTGTTACCAGAAGGCACGGTGTTACCAGAAGGCACGGTGTTACCAGGGGGCACAGGAGTATTCGCGGAAGTTTCTGTCACAAGCCGATCGGTTCTTCTCGGAAATGGTGGGGCAAATAATTACTGGGCAGAGAGGGCGTTTGCGAGCGACTCCGCGGTCTGCGTCTGCCACTGAATGTAGTCCAGGCCCTCGGGGAGAGTCTCCGTAACCTCGACGACGGGCACTCCGGCGGTTTCGGCTGTGGTGCGCATGTCCTGGGTCACTTTGTCCTGCGTCTGGATGTTGTAGACCAGTGCGCGGGCCTGCTTCTCCGAGAGGAGCTGGCGCGTTGCGGCGATTGCGGCCGGTGACGGATCGTTGCCGTCTTCGATGGCGCTGGTGAACTCTTCGGGAGTTGCGTCCTTCAGTTCAGCTGCGACCAGGAGGTAGTGCGCGATCGGCTCGGTCTGCGCCACCGGTGCGCCTGCGTGGGCAGCGGCGATGGAATCGGTGATCGCTGTGACGCCGGCGAGCTTCTGGCTGTATGCCTTCGCGTTGTCCTCGTAGGTCGCCGCGTTGTCCGGATCGAGAGCGCTCAGCTGATCGGCCACCGAATGTGCGACGGCGTCGACGGTCGGGATGTCGAACCAGACGTGTTCGTTGACTGCGCCGTGGGTGTGACCGTCATGCGATTCGCCCGCGGTTTCGCCGGCGTGGATGCCGCCGTCGAGCAGGTTGTAGGCGTTGACCGTCTTCTGCTCACCCTTGCCCGCGTCGAGGACGTCGGTGATGAACTGGTCGTAGCCGCCACCGTTGTAGACGACGAGCGATGCGTCGGTGATCTTGGCGGCATCGGCGGGAGTCGCCTCGAACGAGTGCGGGTCCGCGGACGGCTCGTTGATGATCGACGTCACGGTCAGCTTGTCGCCGGCGACGGCCTGCGCGACGTCGCCCCACACGTTCGTCGATGCGACGACGGTGATGCCGTCGTCCTTCGAGGAGGTTGAGCTGCACGCGGTGAGCGCGAATGCTGCGGCGACCGAGACGGCCGCGAGGGCGGTGGCGGTGCGGAATTTCGACGACGAACGCACGTGCTTTTCTCCTGAACAAAGGCTGGGCTAAATGCTATTGGAAACCGTTACCGTTACACATTAGCGCATAGTCGCTGGTAGTTCACCTTCGGTTCAGCCCCAACGCGCCGTCTGCGGGCACTACGGCTAACGTCCGTTTATGCCCCGGTCCCGTCAGCCACGCCGTCAAGCCACTTTGGCGTCGCTTGCCGCCGAGCTCAATGTGTCGAGAACTACAGTCTCGAACGCGTACAACCGACCCGATCAGCTCTCCGTCGAGCTGCGGGATCGAGTGCTCCAAGCGGCCAAGCGACGCGGATACCCCGGACCTGATCCGGTCGCCCGCTCCTTGCGAACTCGCAAAGCCGGCGCCGTCGGTCTCCTGCTCACCGAAGCACTCAGTTATTCGTTCCGCGACCCGGCCGCCATGAGCTTCCTGGCCGGTCTCTCGGAATCATGTGAGGACGCCGGCCAGGGCTTGCTGCTCATTCCGGCCGGGCCCGGGCGCGACGAGGTGGATGCTGCGGCCGTGGTCCAGCAGGCGGGCGTCGACGGCTTTGTCGTCTACTCGGTGGCCGACGACGACCCGTATCTTGCCGCCGTGCTCGAGCGTCACATTCCGATCGTCGTCTGCGACCAGCCCCGCGAGATTCCAGGTGCATCGCTCGTAGGCATCGACGACCGCGCTGCCATGCGCAAGGTCGCCGATTACCTCATCGGTCTCGGACACCGTGACATCGGCGTGCTCTGCATGAGGCTGGGGCGCGACCGGATGGACGGCGTCGTCAGCCAGGAACGACTCAAGTCCCCACACTTCCACGTCCAGCGTGAGCGGATCGAAGGAGTGCGCGACGCGATGGTGGCGGCCGACATGGACCCACTCTCACTCACCGTGATCGAGCGGTACGTCCACACATCGCAGTCCGGGCACTCGGCGGCGGCGGAAGCTCTCGCGACCAACCCCGAGATCACCGCACTGGTCTGCACCACCGACGTGCTGGCTCTCGGCGCCTTGGACTGGGCGCGCTGGCAGGGCATAGATGTACCTGGCCAACTGTCGATCACCGGATTCGACGGCGTCGACGAGGCGCTGCGCGAATCACTGACAACGGTGCGCCAGCCCCAGGAAGAGAAGGGCCGGCGCGCCGGTGCGCTCCTGATGTCGCCGTCTGGATCCGGCGTTCCGATAGTCGAGATGCTCGACACCGAACTACTGGCCGGGCGAACATCAGGTCGGATCAAGGGGTAGCGCTCACGCCAGGAGTTGGGCGCAGCGCAACAAGCCCAGATGGCTGTACGCCTGGGGGTGGTTGCCCAGTGAGCGTTCCGCGATGGGGTCGTACTCCTCCGCGAGCAGTCCGGTGGGACCCGCTGCCGCGACCAACTGGTCGAACAGTGCCTCTGCTTGCAGGCGTTGCCCGATCAGTAGGTATGCCTCGACGAGCCAGGCGGCACAGAGATGAAATCCACCTTCGATGCCGGGCAGGCCGTCGTCGTGATGGTAGCGGTATACCGTTGAGCCGCTGCGTAGTTCGGCCTCGGTGGCTACGACGGTCGCTGCAAAGCGCGGATCCGTCGGATCGATCAGCCCCGACAGTCCGATGTGCAGAGTCGCCGCGTCGAGATCGGTGCCGTCGTAGGCCGCGGTGTACGACTGGACGTCGTCCTTCCAGCCTTTGTGTCGTACTTCGTCGGCGATCTGGTCACGCAGTTCCGCCCATTCCGGCAGAGCCTCGCGAGAAAAGCGGGTCGCAAGATCGACGGCGCGGTCGACGGTGACCCAGCCCATAACCTTGGAATAGACGTGGTGGCGCGGGTTGTCGCGAATTTCCCAGATGCCGTGATCGGGTTCGAACCAGCGCCGCTGCACTGCTTCGACCATGGCGCACACCAGTTCCCAGTCGCGGTCGCTCAAAGGATCGGGATCACCGGCCTTTTCGCGTGCATTCGCCAGTTCGACGATGAGCTCGACGATCGGGCCGAACACGTCCAGTTGAACCTGCTGATTCGCGGCGTTTCCGACGCGGACCGGCCGGGAGCCGGCGTATCCGGGGAGTGAATCGATGACGGCCTCTGGCGGTAGCGAAGTCCCGTGGAGCGTGTAGAGGGGGTGCAGGCGCTCGGGTCCCGGCAGTGTTTCGAGCACGCGGTGGACCCAGTCCAGGTAGTTCTCGGCCTCGTCGGTGGATCCGACGCTCACGAGAGCTGTTGCGGTGAGGGCGGCGTCGCGCAACCAGCAATAGCGGTAGTCCCAGTTGCGGACTCCGCCGATCTCTTCCGGCAGGGACGTCGTCGCGGCAGCCATGATGGAACCGGAATCGGCGTGGACCAGCCCGCGCAAGGTCAGTGCAGAGCGTTTCATCAAGTCCGGCTTCAGCTTCGGGAGTTCGAGCGTCTTGGCCCAATCGGACCAGTAGGCCTCCGAGGTCGCTCGACGCTCGAGCTCCGGAACGTCGGACGGGCCGATTTCTTCTGTTCCGCAGCGCAATTCGAGGACGACGTCACCCTTGGACGGCTCGACGATGGCGTGGGCGGTCTGCTGGTTTCCGTCGGTGGCGATGTTCCACAGCACACCGGGGGAGCGGAGCACGTACGGCTCGTTGGTGCCGAGGACCCGAATGCCCTCGTCGACGACCTCGAGCGTGACCTGACCCTGGCCGAACTCGGGACGGGGTGCAAACGAGACGATCGCGTCGGCCTGACCGGAAATGATGCGGGTCAGGTCGGTTCGTCCCTGTGGGACGTCGTGGGGGAGGTAGTCGGTGACGGACAGGCTCGCCCAGCGGGTCTGAACTGTCATCGTGCTGTCGATGTACTTCTGGCTCAGCGGCAAGGCTGTGCGTCGAGGCCCGACCGAGAAGTGGCCGGCCCCGGTTCCGCCGAGAAGGTGTGCGAAGACGGCCGCTGAATCCGGTTCCGGGTGACACAACCAGGTCAGCGTCGCATCCGGGGTCACCAAAGCGACGGTGCGCGGACTGGCGAGCATCGAGAGCCGCTCGATGGGCGGAGCGTCGGCGCCGGAAAGCCACGTACGACGCTCGTCGAGCAGGAACGCCAGAGCAGCAGCGACGTCCTCGGTGCTGTCGACGCGATAGTCGGCGACGGTGTCCCCGCTGCCGACCTTGATTCCGATGTCCGGCCCCTGAAGCCTGCTGAACGCCTTTTCGTCGGTCACGTCGTCCCCGATGAAGACGGCAGCGGTTGCGCCGTCCTGATGGCGAATCAAGTCGAGTGCGTGCCCCTTGTCAGTGGCGATGACAGCCAACTCGACCACCGATTTGCCCTCGGTGACCTGAACGCCTGGCCAGAGTGCCGATTCGGTGCGGACGGCGATGAGCGCCTTCTCGGCGTCGTCGGCACTGGTGTTGCGTACGTGCAGTGCAACGCTGGCGGGCTTCTTCTCCACCGTTGCCCCAGGGGTGTCGGCGGCGATTCGGCCCAACTCGGTGACGATCTCGTCGAGCAGTTTCTTGGCGTCGGCGTCGATCGCGTGAACGAATCCGATGTCGAACTCGGAGCCGTGGCTGCCGACCAATTGCACTTCGGCGGGAAGTCGGGACAACGCAGCCAGATCCTTGAGGGCGCGGCCCGAGATCACGGCAGCCGTCGTCGACGCGAGGCTGGCGAGAGAGCGGAGCGCACGCACCGTTTCCGCGCGGGGATACGCCTTGTCCGGGTTGGCGACGATGGGTGCCATCGTCCCGTCGTAGTCGGAGGCTACGAGCAGACGCGGCGTGCGTGCCACGCCTGACAGCGCTCGGCGGAGTTCGATGGACAGATCTTGTGCGCTCACCTCTTCAAATCTAGGTGATGCAGCGACTCCTGGCTCGATACGTTTCCGGCCGATCAGTGCAAAAATGACAGATGCGACAAAGGATGTCTATTCGGGTTTCCGAGTTCCGTCACCGAGCAGCAGTTCAACCGTCAATTCCAGTCGATTGGCGACATCGGTAGCCGAAGAGCGTCGCGTGAGCCATGCCACCAAATTGGACAGCCACACATCGGAGATCACGCGCGCGATCGCCAACTGCTCTTCGGTTGGCTCCTCTTCGGTCATCGCTCGTGCGAAGAGGCGGTCCATCAACTGGCCCACCTGATCGACCTCGGCCGCTGCGGAGGCGTCGGCGAACATGAACGCGCGAGTCATCGCTTCGGTGAGGAGCGGATCGCGCTGCATCGCGCGGGTGATGAGGCTGAGGATCAGCTGCATCCGCTCGAGCGGACTGGTTCCAGGCGGGATCTTGCCCTTGGAATCGATCTTCTCGAATTCGCGTGCCAGGGCGGACACCAGTAGGTGAACCTTGGACGGGAAGTAGCGATAGAGCGTTCCGACTGCGACGTCGGCACGCTCGGCCACGGCGCGCATCTGAACAGCCTCGTAGCCCCCCTTGGACGCCAAGGCGAGTGTTGCGTCGAGAATCCGCTTGCGGCGTTCACGTTGCGCGTTGGAGCTGAGATCGTCGTCCCCGAGCGTTGCAGAAGCAACCGCGTTGGAGCGGGATCGGGATGTTGTGGTCATCGACAAATTCCTTCGCGCCTTGACTCTTGGCCAGGTGTCATATTAGAACACGTTCTAAACAATTGTGTCACTTATCGAGAGGCGGGAACCAGTTGTGACAATCGCCACGACCGATGAACAGCGGGCGGTCCAGGAATCGATAGAGGCCTGGGCTCGCTCGGCCACGCCGATGGACATGGTACGCCGTGGACCAGCAGTTTCGTGGCGGGAGAAATGGTCCGAGTTCGCGTCTCTCGGGATATTTTCGGTCGCCGTTCCCGAAGCGGTAGGCGGAGCCGGGGCCGAAATCGTCGATCTCGCAGCAATGCTCGAGCAGGCGGCAATCGAACTCGTGCCGGGTCCTGTTCTCACGACTGCACTCGCAGCTCTGGTGGTGGGGCGTAGTTCGTCGCCCGCTGCCAAGCGATGGTCCGAAACGCTCGCCGACGGTGCGCTGCCGTGTGCCGTCGTATTGGACGAAAGTCCAGTTGCGGCAACGGCGAATGCGTCCGGCGGCATCGAGCTTCATGGCGAAGGAGGTTACGCCTGGGGCGGCGATTCGGGCGTATCGGTACTCGTGTCGGCGGGCGTCGTGTCCGAAGACGAAGGCTCGCGTGTCGTCTGGGCCCTCGTCGACGGAGACAGCGAAGGCGTGACCTACGAAGCGGTCGACACGATCGACAAGTCGCGACCACTGGCGCGAGTCTCCTTCGATCGAGTGACGGTCGACGCCGACCGAATCCTCGATGACATTGCGCCAGGATCGGTTTCCGACCTAGCGGCGGTACTGGGGGCAGCCGAAGCTGCCGGAATCGCGGCGTGGAGCCTGCGTACTGCGGTGGAGTACGCGAAGATTCGCGAACAATTCGGAAAGCCCATCGGCTCGTTCCAGGCGATCAAACATATCTGCGCCGAAATGCTGTGTCGCGTAGAGAATGCCGGAGCCGTCGCCTGGGATGGTGCGGTCGCTGCCGAGTCGGGCGACGAACTTCCGATCGCCGCAGCAGTGGCCGCCGCGGTGTCGCTGGATGCCGCTGTCGACACGGCAAAGGACTGCATTCAAGTGCTCGGCGGCATCGGATTCACCTGGGAGCACGAGGCGCACTTCTACCTTCGTCGAGCACTGTCGCTCCGGCAGATTCTGGGCGGATCGTCTCATTGGCGCGCGCGCGTCGCGGAATTGACGATCGGCGGCGCACGGCGTCATCTTCAGATCGACTTGAGCGAGCTCGAATCCGACCGGTCCGAAATTCGCGAAGAGGTAGCGCAATTGGTGGCGCTGCCCGAATCCGAGCAGCGCAACGCGTTGGCCGAATCGGGCTACCTTGCACCGCACTGGCCCAAGCCGTACGGCCGGGGCGCCAAGGCTGCGCAACAGATTTTGATCGAAGAAGAGTTGGCGGCCGTCGGTATCGGCCGACCTGATCTGGTGATCGGCTGGTGGGCAGTGCCGACCATCCTCGAGCACGGCAGTGCGGAGCAGATCGAAAGATTTGCGACTCCGACGCTCAAGGGCGAGATCACCTGGTGCCAGCTCTTCAGCGAACCCGGCGCAGGTTCCGATCTTGCCGCACTGCGCACGACCGCGGAAAAGGTCGACGGCGGTTGGAAGCTGAACGGCCAGAAAGTCTGGACTTCGCTTGCGCGTGAAGCTGACTGGGCCATCTGCCTCGCCAGGACCGATCGCGAGGTTCCCAAGCACAAGGGCATCACGTACTTCCTTCTCGACATGAAGACGGCCGGGATTCGGATCTCGCCGCTGCGCGAGATCACCGGAGATGCCCTGTTCAACGAAGTCTTCCTCGACGACGTCTTCGTCCCGGACGAGTGCGTCGTCGGCCAGCTCGGTGGAGGCTGGAAACTGGCCCGAACGACCCTCGCCAACGAGCGAGTCGCGATGAGCGGTGGCTCTTCGCTCGGCGGTGCGATGGAGGAATTGCTCGAGCTGGCCGGCGACCCCGATCCTGTGGTGGCAGACAAGCTCGGTGGGCTGATCGGAACCGCCATGGTGGGCTCACTGCTGGAATTGCGCACGACACTGCGGCAATTGGACGGTCAGGATCCGGGTCCGGCGTCGAGCGTCCGCAAGCTGGTGGGCGTGCGCCAGCGTCAGAATGTCGCGGAGTTCGCCATGGAATTGGGTGGTACTGCCGGGTGGGTGGAGGGCCCGCTTTCGCGTGAGTTCCTCAACACGCGATGCCTGTCGATTGCCGGCGGAACCACGCAGATTCTGTTGACCGTCGCCGCGGAGAGAATTCTGGGCCTGCCCCGTGATTAGACGGCGTGAGTAGAGGCCTTTAGAAATGTCCACGTTGGTGATACAACTAGAACACGTTCTACATCAGAGACAGGATTGCCAGCGTGGACTTCACTCCCGATGAAACCCAGGAAGCGGTAGCCGAGGTGGCTACCGCGCTCCTTGCCCGCGAACTGGAGCCGGACGCGCTCTGGGCGGCATTCGCCGATGCCGACCTGCTCACGTTGGCCCTGCCCGAGCGTCTGGGCGGCGAGGGACTCTCCGTCGCCGACGTCGGTTCCCTCCTCGTCGAGGTCGGCCGGGCCGCCGCTCCAATTCCGGCTCTCGCAACCCTCGGCTTCGGTGTACTCCCCATAGTCGCTCTGGGGACCGACGCTCAACAGGACGAATTGCTCACCGGAGTCGGCGCCGGACGGGTGTTCACCGCGGCGCTCGGTGAGCCGGGTCAGCAGTTCCCGGCACAGCCGTCGACCACCGCGCATCAGTCGGGCGACTGGTATCGCGTCAGCGGGACGGTGCTTGCCGTTCCCTTCGCGGCGAGCGCACACAGAATTCTTGTGCCCACCGACGCCGGAGTCGTTCTCGTCGATCCGACCGCCGCCGGCGTCGCATTGACGCCGACTCCCAGTGCGTCCGGCAGTCCGGAGTTCGCAGTCACCATGGACGAGGCAGTCGGTGAACTTCTCGGTGCCGGCGAGGAAGCCGTCCAGACGCTGTACCGGATCGCCACGGCAAGCATCGGAGCCGTTGCAGACGGTTTGGTGTCCGGTGCCGTCGATCTCACTGCGGCGCATGTCGGCTCGCGTGAGCAATTCGGTAAGCCGCTCGCCACGTTCCAGGCAGTCTCACAACAGATAGCCGACGCGTACGTCACCTCCCGGACCCTTCATGTCGCGGCGTTGTCGGCGTCCTGGCGCGTGTCGGAGGGCCTGGACGCCCAGTCGGACCTCGACGTCATGGCGTACTGGATCGCCCAAGAAGTGCCTGCCATGATGCAGGTGCTTCACCACCTGCACGGTGGTCTGGGCGTCGACGTCACGTATCCACTTCATCGTTACTACTCGACTGCAAAAGACCTGGCACGCCTGCTCGGCGGTGCTTCGCAGCGACTCGACCTCGTGGGGGCCCGGTGTTCATCGATCTGACCGACAGTCAGCGCGCATTGCAAGCTGAACTTCGACGCTACTTCTCGACGCTGATCTCGCCCGAAGAGGCCAAGATCATGCGCGTGGAGCGGCATGGCCCTACCTATCGCGAGGTCATCCGTCGTATGGGCAAGGACGGCTGGCTCGGCGTCGGCTGGCCGGTGGAGTTCGGCGGACGTGGGTTCGGTGAAGTCGAGCAGCAGATTTTTGTCAACGAGGCTGTGCGGGCGGATGTCCCACTGCCTTCGGTGACTTTGCAGACCGTCGGTCCGACCCTGCAGAAGTACGGCAGCGAGGAGCAGAAGCAGAAATTCCTGCCCGCGATCCTCGCCGGTGAAGTGCACTTCGCGATCGGCTACACCGAACCGGAAGCCGGCACCGACCTTGCAGCACTGCGCACTTCGGCGGCACGAAATGGTGACGAGTACGTCGTCAACGGCCAGAAGATTTTCACCACCGGCGGGCATGACGCCGATTACGTGTGGCTCGCCGTGCGGACAGGGTCTGCCGATTCAAGGCACCGCGGCATCTCCATCCTGATCATGGACACCAAAGATCCCGGCTACACCTGGACCCCGATCATCACCTGCGACGGTGCGCATCACGTCAACGCCACCTACTACGAGGACGTTCGCGTTCCGGCGAACATGCTTGTGGGTGAGGAGAATCAGGGCTGGCGCTTGATCACGACGCAGCTCAACCACGAACGCGTCATGCTCGGTCCGGCAGGTCGTGTCGCAGGGATTTACGACCACGTCTTCGATTGGGCCAAGCGTGAAAACCTGCTTGATCACGTTGACGTACGGCGCGCGCTCGGCGAAATTCATGCGACGTACCGCCTCAATGAGCTGCTCAACTGGCAAGTGGCGTCGAGTGATTCGGATTCGGTGGATATCGCCGACGCTTCGGCAACCAAAGTGTTTGCGACCGAGCGTATCCAGCGGGTCGGTCGACTGGCGGAAGAGATCGTCGGGCGGTACGGAAATCCGATCGATCCCGAAACTGCTGATCTCATGGAGTGGTTGGACATGCAGATCAAGCGCAACCTGGTGATCACCTTCGGCGGTGGAGTCAACGAGGTGATGCGCGAACTGATTGCGACCGCCGGCCTGAAGCTTCCTCGCGTTCCGAGATAGGAAACAAATCGTGTCAGATCCCATTCTCACTGCTGCCGAGCGGGTTCGAGAGGACGGGCCAAGCGCTCCTCGCGCCGGCCGGGACCCCGTGAACCTGCCGATGATCCGCAACTGGGTCGAGGCGATCGGTGACGAGAACCCGATCTACGTCGACGAATCGGCTGCCCGCGCCGCCGGACACGACGGAATAGTCGCACCGCCGGCGATGGCGCAGGTATGGACGATGCGCGGTCTGGGGGCAATTCGAGAAGCCGACGATCCGTTGGGCCGGATGACGGACATCCTCGACGAGGCCGGATTCACGTCCGTCGTCGCGACCAACTGCGATCAGATCTACCACCGCTACTTGAAGCCGGGTGAAGAAGTCACCATCTCCTCGGTGTTGGAAGACGTTGTGGGACCCAAGAAGACAGGTCTTGGTGAAGGATGGTTCTTCACTACTCGCAGCTTCTGGCGGGTCGGCGAAGAACTGGTCTCGGAGATGATGTTCCGGATCTTGAAGTTCGCGCCGCCAGTCAGCGAGAGTTCCTCCACTGACTTGCCTGCGGACCTGGACGCATCTCGAATGCTGCGTCCGACAGCATCCCTCGACACGCAGTTCTTCTGGGACGGTGTCGCCGCACACGAGTTACGTATTCAACTGCGTGCGGACGGGTCGGTACAGCACCCGCCGGTGCCCGCGATCTGGAAAGACAAGTCGGAGCAGACCGACTACGTGGTCGCGTCAGGTCGGGGAACGGTCTTCAGCTTTGTCGTTCACCACGCCCCCAAGGTTCCTGGTCGGTCGTTGCCGTTCGTCGTGGCCCTGGTCGAACTGCCCGAGGGTGTGCGGATGCTCGGCGAATTGCGCGGTATCGATCCGTCGAGTGTGTCGATCGGAATGGAGGTGGAGGCGATCTACCTCGACTTTCCCGGAGACGACGAGACCGGGGGAACTCCCTGGACTTTGTACGCCTGGCAGCCGGTTGGGGCTTCTGCGGTTTCTGCGGTGAAGGAGTGACGATGACTTCGACGACGGATATCACTGTGGGAGAGGTTCTTCCGCAGCTTTCGATTTACGGCGACCCGACGTTTGTGGTCTCGGCGGCGCTCGCTACCCGCGATTTTCAAGATGTTCACCACGACCGCGATCTCGCACAGAAACGCGGCTCGAAAGACATTTTCGTCAACATCCTCACCGACACCGGCTTGGTGCAGCGATTCGTGACCGATTGGGCCGGACCGCGGGCTGTACTCACGTCGATCAAACTCCGCCTCGGAGTCCCCTGGTACGCCTACGACACCTTGACGCTCTCCGGAACGGTGACCTCCTACGACGAGGATCTCGTGTCGCTCGCGGTGGTCGGCAAAAACAGCCTGGGAGATCACATCACCGCACAGGTCACACTGGCATTTCCGGCGTCGGGCTCGAATGGAGACATTGAAAACGGAGACATTGAATGAGCGTATTGTCCGGCAAGGCAGCGATCGTCGGAATCGGAGCCACGGATTTCTCGAAGGACTCCGGTCGCAGTGAACTGCGACTGGCCGCCGAGGCTGTTCAAGCCGCGTTGGACGACGCCGGTCTGACACCCGCCGACGTCGACGGTCTTACCTCGTTCACCATGGACACCAACACTGAAGTGGCAGTAGCTCGTTCGGTGGGGATTCCGAACCTCAAGTTCTTCAGCCGCATTCACTACGGAGGCGGTGCCGCTGCGGCGACGATTCAGCAGGCCGCCATGGCTGTTGCCACCGGCGTCGCAGACGTCGTCGTCGCTTACCGCGCGTTCAACGAGCGATCGGGTGCCCGTTTCGGGCAGGTGAACTCCGGCCTTGTGGCGCAGGTCAATTCGTCGGGCACGGATAACGCTTTTTCCTATCCTCACGGATTGGGTACTCCTGCATCGTTTGTCGCGATGGTCGCGCAGCGATACATGCACGTATACGGAGCGTCCAGCGAGGACTTCGGTCGAATCGCCGTCGCCGACCGTAAGCATGCAGCCACCAATCCGAAGGCGTTCTTCTACGGAAAACCGATTACCCTCGAGGACCATCAGAACTCGCGATTCATCGCTGAACCTTTGCATCTCCTCGATTGCTGCCAGGAATCCGACGGCGGCATCGCGATCGTCGTCACCTCGGCAGAACGAGCCAAAGATCTGAAGAACACCCCCGCCGTTATCGCTGCCGCCGCACAGGGCAGCGGGGCAGATCAATACATCATGACCAGCTATTACCGCGACGGTTTGACCGGCCTACCGGAGATGGGCCTTGTCGGCGATCAGCTCTGGTCACAAAGTGGGCTGCGCCCGTCGGACATGCAGACGGCGATCTTCTACGACCACTTCACGCCCTATGTTCTGATGCAGCTCGAGGAACTCGGTTTCTGTGGCAGGGGAGAGGCAAAGGACTTCATCGCCGGTGGCGCAATCGAACTCGGCGGCAAGCTTCCGATCAACACCCATGGTGGACAGCTCGGCGAGGCATACATTCACGGGATGAACGGTATCGCCGAGGGTGTTCGGCAGATCCGCGGTACTTCGGTCAACCAGGTCGACTCCGTCGAGAATGTACTGGTGACTGCGGGAACGGGCGTTCCGACATCGGGGCTTGTGCTGACTCGCTGATTATCGTGGGCACAGCTTCATCAAGCGTCACGGCCGGTTGGCACCGCATCGAGGTCTCCTTCGATGCGGTGCTCGGTCCGTGTTCTGTTGTCGCCAAAGAGGTTTGACCTCTCAGGTTTTGAAGGTGGTGTTCGCCGGCCTCGGGTGCTGCTGCGGGTCGATCGAGGGTGGCGGGATGAACCAGGGTTTGTTGTCGGCGCCTATTCGGATTTCCCATTTGCCGACGAACCCTGATTTCCGGTGCATCAGTCGGTGATGTGAACGGCACAGCAGGACCAGGTTGTTCATCACCGTCGGGCCGCCGTTCGCCCAGTGCTTAATGTGGTGCGCATCGGTCCAGGCGGGTACGCACGTGCAGCCGGGGAAGGCGCAGCCTTTGTCCCGGGCGATCAACGCCACTCGCTGTTCGGCGGTGACCAATCGTTTACCTGGTTGCGCATCCAAGGGCGCGCCGTGATCATCGAGCAGCACCGTGGACAGGAAACAATCGCACCCAAGGAGTCTGGTCTGCGACACCGAGAGCGGCCCCAGCCACGGCATGTGCCCGACATCAAGATCCGACACAGCCACTCCACCACCATCGGGCGAGGGTGTGGCGGCGCAGTCTCGATACTCCACCAAATCACGGGCGTTGATGTTCACATGCGGACGCTGACCACCATCGGTACCAGTCTTGGCGCAATCGAGATAACGCCGGATCAGTTCGGTGAACCCGTCCGCCGTGCGTTTCGCCGCCGACCGGGCATCCGGCGTCCCATCCGGTGCCGGGGTCGGCATCGTCAGATTCGACAACGCCGACAACAGCATTTCACCGGTCAGGGCATCGAAATCGCCGCGCACCACCACTCGACCGTTCAATGTCGAGGCGATCCGCAACTCGTTGAGATCGACATCCTCGGCGGGCGGGATCTCATCCGATTCGAACAACCGCTCCAAGGTCGCGATCACGTTCCGCACTTTCGTCGTCGTCGCTTCCACACCCGACGCAGCCGCCAACAACAAATCGATGCACTTCGGTAGCGCCTCCTCCGGCATCCCCTTCGGCGGTGACTCACAGAACGCCACGATCAACACGGCATGATCGAACGAGCAATCCCCGCCATCGAACCGAGCCGCCACCGCCGGAAACGGCCGCAAAGCTGCACCCAACGCGGCGATCTTTTTCCCGTCCCGAACCTGCAACATGGTGTTCGCCGCCAACCACGAACCGACCCCGCGGCTGGCGATCACCTGATCATCCGGGCGCATCGAGAGTTCGTCGACCACTGCCACCCGCACAGCCTCGAGACGAAGAATCTCCGCGCTCGCCGACACCGCAGCCGCACGTAACTCAGCAGCCGACAACTGCCACAGACGTCCGCGTAACCCCACCGCAGAACCCGAAACCACGTCCGACAACAAGACACTCATTGAATCCCCCGATCCCCTCCCCAAATCATACTCGAACATGCGTTCGAGTCAAGAGGTGCTTTTGGGCTCGCTCTAGGATCGCTGGATGTTCACGTTGACTACGGAACGCCTTGTTCTTCGAGATTTCACTGCCGCGGATGAAGGTGCCGTCCATCAGTACGCGTCTGACCCTGCCGTCTGTAGATATGTTGATTGGGGGCCGAACACCCCTGCGGTGACCAGGGCGTTCCTGGCTGACGCTGCACTAGAAGCTGCGCTCGTCGAACGTCGCACGTTCACCCTGGCCATTACGTCGAAGGCCGATGGAACGGTCATCGGTTCGGTAGCTGTGTGGGAAGTATCCGCCGCGCACCGGCGGGCGGAACTCGGTTTTGTCGTGAACCCGAAGTTCCAAGGGCGAGGCTATGCGTCGGAGGCGGGGCGCGCGGTTCTGGAATTCGCCTTTGCTCGCTTCGGAGCGCAGCGAGTGCAGGCAACGTGTCGTCCGGAGAATTCGGCGTCGGCGTCGGTGCTCACCAAAATCGGAATGGAGGAGGAGGGGCGAATGAGGGCACACATGGTGATCCGGGGGACCGCGGTGGATTCGCTGCTTTTTGCTGCAACACGACCCGCCGCCGTACAGCCAGAGATCACGTCAGCTCACTTCGCGTGACCTTCCCGGGCCCTGGTGCGATACTCGAACCATGTTCGAGGATGCCTTGCTCATCGACGCGGCCGGCCAGCCCACTATGCAGCATCACCAGGCCTTTTCTCGGGACTGGGACCGCATCAAAGAGTGGTCCGACAACATCTACATGCCGTATACGGTCACGCCGATCGGAAGTCGGTTGAAGCCGGCTTCGGACATGTACTCCGCGGCAGTCGGCAAGATCGACGTCACCAGATTCTGTTACGGGATTCCGGTCTCCGTCGGTGAATGTTCGCCTGAGGCCGGAAACATTCTGGTTCTGACGACTATCAGAGGCAACGGTCGACATGCCCTCGGCGGAGGAACTGCGGTGAATACTGCCGTGGGGGAGACCTTTGTCGCCGACTGTAGCCGGACCGACTACTTCGTCGAATTCGACGAAGATCACCTGCAGCTGAATCTCACTGTGCCGCATCAGCTTGTCGCCGATCACGCCATGCAATGGTTCGGGTCGGTTCCCGACGACCGTCTGTGGCGGCACAAGTGCACCATCGGCGGGCGGGGCTCGAGTTGGCTGGCATTGATGGACTACGTCGTTCGCGCAATTGCAGAGTCGCCTGAGGCGATGTCGAGCGAAAGGCTGGGTGCCAGGGTTCAAGAACTCATCGCGGCTCAGCTTCTCGACGAGTGGGCGACGCAGGCCGGGCTGCAACTCGGCGTCGACGTCGCCTCCGCCGAACCTGCCTACGTGCGATCGGCAGAGGAGTACATCGATACGTTTGCTCGCTCGGTGCCGACGGCATCGGAGATCGCGGCTGCGGTGGGTGTCAGTGTCCGGGCGCTCACTGCGGGATTTCGACGGTACCGAGACACCACACCGGGGCAACGATTGCGCGCGCGTCGGTTGGAGGGTGTACGCGGCGAACTGTTGCGTTCCGACGGGAGAACCGTCTCCGAAATCGCCAACGCCTGGGGCTACGTCAATCTGGGTATGTTTGCGGCCACATACCGGAAACGGTTCGGAGAGTTGCCTTCCGAGACCCGGAATCGACTCTGAGGACAGTTGTTTGAACGGTCATGACGATCGTTTTACGCACTCGATGAACTGCCGTGATCCGTTGTTTCGTGTCGGAGCGTTCTGCAAGGATTGAAATCGAACGTGACAGCAATCCCACGAGCTAGGAGTACGTCATGGCAACTCGACTCAATCCGTACATCAGCTTCAACGGCAATGCCCGTGAGGCGTTGGAGTTCTACAAAGAAATCTTTGGTGGCACGCTGGCGCTGAGCACGTTCGGTGAGTTCGGCAATCCCGGTGAAGGCGGCGACAAGATCATGCACGGAATGCTCGAAACCGATCAGGGATACACCCTGATGGGTGCCGACACTCCGCCCGGCATGCCGTACAACCCCGGCGACAACATCACGGTCAGCCTCAGCGGCGACGACGGCGATGTGCTGCGCGGGTACTGGGAGCAGTTGTCGGGAACGGGAACGGTGAGCGTTCCACTCGAGAAGCAGATGTGGGGCGACGAATTCGGCGCCTGTACAGACAAATTCGGCATTTCCTGGCTGGTGAATATCGGAGCGCCCCAGAGCTGACTCCAAGCTCTGCCCGGTTCTGCCGAAACGAGACAGTTTTACTGCCGTTTCGAGGCAGAACCGGGTATGTGATCGCCGTTACATTCTGTTCGACAAGACAAGTTGCAAGTCGGATGGAGAAATGCAGTGACGATCGAAGATATTGCGCGGAAGCCCCTTTCGAAGCAGCACCTCGACGACGTGCTGGCGCGAGCAACTCAGCGGGCTGACCGAGTCCCGGGTGTCGTCGCGATGATCACGGATCGAGAAGGCAACATCTACGAGGGTGCAGCCGGTGAGCGGGCTCTCGGTCACGGCGAACCGATGACCCTCGATACAACCTTTGCGCTCTTCTCCACCACCAAGGCGATCACCGGTACCGCTGTCCTGCAATGTGTGGAGGAGGGATTGCTCGATCTCGATGCACCTGCAGCGACCTATGTTCCCGACATCGGTGAGCTGAAGGTCCTGGACGGTTTCGACGCCGGCGGAAACCCCGTTCTTCGGGAACCCAAGCGTGACATCACCACTCGCATGCTGCTCCTTCACACTGCAGGGTTCGGCTACGACTTCTTCAACGAGTCGTACAACCGGCTCTCGCAGGAACATGGGCAGCCCAGCGTGATCACGTGTAGCAAAGCGGCGCTCACGACACCGCTGCTCTTCGACCCGGGTGAGAAGTGGGAGTACGGCACCAACATCGACTGGGCCGGACAGGTCGTCGAGTCGATTCGAGGTCATCGACTCGGCGATGTCATGCGTGAGCGCATCTTCGAACCTCTCGAGATGGCCGATACGGCATTCACGATGAGCCCGTCGATGAAGGATCGACTTGCGCCGATCCATCAGCGTGAGAGCGACGGAAGCCTCACTCCGCTCATCGGATTCGAGCTTCCGGCCGAACCCGAGGTGCACATGGGTGGTCACGGTTTGCACGGCACTGTCGGCGACTACATGAAGTTCATTCGTATGTGGCTCAACGACGGCGCGGGCACATCCGGTCGCGTGTTGTCGCCGGAGACGGTAGCTGCAGCCGTTCAGAACGGGCTCGAAGGCCAGCACGTGGGGTTGTTGCCCGGAGTTCTCCCGACGCTGTCCAACGATGCGGAATTCTTCCCCGGTGTACCCAAGGGATGGGCATACTCCTTCATGACAAATGAAGAGGTGGCACCCACCGGTAGGCCGGCCGGATCGCTGGCTTGGGCGGGTCTTGCCAACCTCTATTACTGGATCGACCGGCAGACCGGCGTCGGCGGGTTCTGGGCAACGCAGATTCTGCCGTTCGCGGACCCTGGATCCATCAACGGATACCTGGAATTCGAGACCGCCGTTTACCAGTAACCGGCTGGATTCCCGCTGTCCGGGATCGACTGTTTCTTTCGGGCGGGTTCGGAGTACGCATGCAGTACAGCGCATGCTGGCATACGACGAACTAGGAGACGGCATGAACAGCCTCGAAGGCAGCTTCGAAGGAAAAGTTGCACTGATCACCGGCGCCGCACGCGGTCAGGGGCGCGCCCACGCTGTCGCATTCGCGGAGCGTGGCGCGGACATCGTGATCTGCGACCGGTGCGAGAACAGTGATGTCGTCGCCTACCCCCTCGCAACCGAGGAGGACCTGAAGGAAACTGTTCGGTTGGTGGAAGCCACCGGTCGTCGGTGCATTGCCGTCAAGGCGGATACGGCTGATCGCGACGCAATGGACGCGCTCGTTGCCCGCGCTGAAGCCGAGTTCGGCCGTGTCGATATCGCCGTCGCGAATGCCGGTGTGTCCGTGCCCGCTCCGATCACGTCGATGACGTCGGCACAGTGGAACGAAGTCATCTCGTCGAACCTGACCGGTGTGTTCAACACCGTTGCGGCCGTGTCAGGTGGAATGGCGGAACGTGGTTACGGTCGCATCATCACGATTTCCTCGATGATGGGTCGATCCGGTGGCACCCAGATGGCGGCGTACGGCGCCTCCAAATGGGGCGTCATCGGTTTGACGAAGAGTGTGTCGCTCGAACTGGCCAACTCGGGTGTGACCGTGAATGCTATTGCGCCGGGGAATATCTCGACGCCGATGATTCACAACGACATGATGTACGCGATGATGCGGCCTGACCTCGAATCGCCGACGGCAGACGACGTCGAACCCGTGTACGCGACTCTGCATGCGCAGCCGGTCGGTTGGCTGGATCCCTTCGAGATCACGCGAGTAGTCCTGTTCCTCGCCGCCGACGCGAGTGCCCACATGAGTGGCATCGTGGTTCCTGTCGACGCCGGAGTAGCCGCTCGCTCGAACGCTTGACGGACAAGACTGTTCGCGCGAAAGCGCGGACCGGGTGGGTCGTCGGCGTCCTGAGTCTGAGCGGTGTGGTGGTCGCGCTGCAACAGACCTTGGTGGTGCCGGTCCTGCCTGCGTTCGCGACGGCATCGGGAGTATCGTCCTCCACCGCTTCCTGGCTGGTGACCTCGACGTTGCTGACCGGTGCCGTCGCGACCCCTCTCATCGGCAGACTCGCCGACATGTTCGGCAAGCGCGCGATGATGCTCGTCTGTCTTGCCGTGATGATCGTCGGCTGCATGGTTGCGGCGCTCAGCCAGAGTTTCTGGTTACTGATCCTCGGGCGCTCTTTGCAGGGGTTCGCGACGGCACTTCTGCCCGTCGGAATCAGCATCATGCGCGATGTCCTTCCTCCGGAAAAGCTCAGTGGTGCAGTAGCTCTCATGAGTGCGACGTTGGGGATCGGTGGCATGTTCGGTATGCCGATGGCTGGGGTGATCTCGGCGCACTGGGGACTACCCGCGCTTTTCTGGGTCACCGGTGGGTTCGGGGTAGTACTGATAGTCGTCTTGCCGCTGGTGGTGCCGGAATCGGCTGTGAAGAGTCGCGGACGCTTCGACTTTCTGGGGGCCACGGTCCTCACACTCGCTATGACTGCACTGCTGCTGGCCGTTTCGAAAGGAACCGAATGGGGCTGGGCAAGCCCCGAGGTTCTGGTTCTGATCGCGTCCGGCGTGGTCTTGCTCTGTGGATGGATTCCGTGGGAACTGCACACGCCGGCACCGCTGGTCGATCTGCGGACTTCCCTTCTCGCTCCGATTCTGGTTTCGAACGTCTGCGCAGTATTACTCGGTTTTGCCATGTTCATCAGCGCCTTGGCGGCAACGCAGGAACTTCAGTTGCCCCTGGCGTCGGCGGACGGTCTCGGACTCTCGGCTGCCGAAGCCGGATTGGCGATGATGCCGGGCGGAGTTCTGATGATCGGATTGGCGCCGGTGTCGTCGAAGGTGACGAGGCGATGGGGAGCGAAGGCCACGTTGGCCTCAGGAGCGATCGTCATCGCAATTGGATACGTCTTGCGTGTGCTGTTGACGCCGACGCTGGTCAATATCGTGATCGGCGCTGCCGTGGTGTCCGCCGGTGTTGCATTTTCCCTGGCGGCCATGCCGACTCTGATCACCGAATCTGCGCCGATCCATCAGACTGCCTCGGCCAACGGATTCAACAGCCTGCTCCGTTCGGTCGGTACCTCCACCGGAAGCGCCGTTGCGGCAGCGGTATTGGCCAGTTCAACGGTGGTGATCGGTGCGAGCGCTGTGCCGACCCTGCATTCGTTCGCGGTTTTGTACTGGATCGGAGCGGGCGTATCAGCACTGGCCGCCGCTGTGACATTGGCAGTGAAGGTGGAGCGGACGCGGGCGGTATCGCTGCCCGAGTTACCAATTGCAGCTCAAACCGATGGCGCAACGAAGATCGGGTGAGTCGACGGACTCACCCGATCTTCGTCACCGTTATCGCCGACTGGAATCGACCAGGTACTCGAGATTCTGGTTGTACGGTGTGGCCGTCACCGCCGCGTGTGAACTCACCCGAGACACCTCGGTAGTGCCGCGAACGACAGAGGCCTTGATGGAACCTACTTTCAGCGGGGCGATGCAGCTGCTCATCCCGGCCGGGGCATTGCAGGTGGTTGTCGTGCTTCCAACAGTCACTTTGACGACTGCGGGAGCGGTCAAGAAGGTGAGAACCTCGACGGTATCGCGAGCGGGGGATGACCATTGGCGCAGTGACATCGGGGGTGTCGAAGGGTTGGCCGGAACTGCGGAAACTTTCTGCGTTCGATAACTCAGATAAGCAGTATCGCGGACGATCGTCGGCATTACCCCTGACCGGAACCAGTACAGACCATAGGCGTTGATGTCCAGCAGGGAGCGTCCGTGCCCCGCGCTGGGAGCAAAGGAAGTCCCCTCGCTGTAATCGTTCCAGGTTGTCAGTTGGACCCATTCGCTGCCTGAATCGAGCGCGATCTGCCAGGTATTGCGAAGATTCTGCGTGTTTTCCGCTTCGTCGTAGATGGCCTGGTTCGGTCTGACGTCTTGGAAGGAGACCGATTGCATCCAGATCTTTCCCAACGCATGAGCCGCGGCAGCCAAATCAAGCGGAGTATTTGGGCTGTTTACCACTGGGTTTCCCGCCGGATTCCGGTTTCCCCAACTCGACATGCCATAGCTGATGGAGGCAAACGCATTGCGGTTTGCCGCTGCGTCTAAAAATACCGGAACTAATGCGACATTTATCCCATAGGACTGACTCATCAGGGTTATGAACTGCGACCACCATGTTGGACTTTTGGCTTCTGCAAGAAATGGGGAAATCACGAGGCGCCCGTCCCCAAGTTTGAATACGGACGGTTTTGTCGCATATGGTGCCATTTCTGCGGCGAGCTCTGCAGGGGTCATGTTATTGAAGGAAGCGCTCATATCGGGCATGAGCATTACTTTGAAATTCGGATCTACTGTGGCTGCGGCTTGCATGAGCGCGCCGGGAATGATTGAACCCCACCAACTGGTGTCCGTTGCCTTGGCCATGATGTCTACAGAGAACCCGTCGAGTCCAGCAGCGACCGCCATACGAACTTCAGTTTCGAGATCTCTCTGACGCCACTGGGGATCTGCGATCGGAGGGCGTGGAGCAGGCCGATCGCGTATGAATCCAGCTGAGTTGACGTGTGCATTGTTCTCTCCGTGCACTGTCATGTACTGAGTTGTGTAGAAGTCGCTGTTCGGGGTCGCGTTGTCGATAGATACCGGGTACGGCGGAAAATAATGTCCGAATACCTTCCGCCCGTTCAGCGTTGCCCGGTCCGGAATGTCGAAGGGGAGAGCAGCAGATTCCGGATTGACAGAAAGAGTAGTGGGGGCAAAGGTAGGTGATTCTGTGTGCCCTTGCCCCTGATAGGAATAGGCAAACGTGAGGGATAACGCGATTGCTGTCGAGAGACATAGGACTCGGATTGTTTTCGGCAGGATCGCGTACCGCTGAATGCGGACTAAACGCATGGGAGTTATCCTCCAGGTCGTATTTCTCGGCTGTAGAGACGTTTGTCTGGGAAGTGTTTGTGAGGCGCGAGTCGTGCGACGTTAACATGAACTGGATTCCGGGGCACTTTTTATCTGCTTGGATACGCGAGCGAGCCCAATTGTGAGGATTCTGGACGGTTGACTCATGTCAATGGCCCCATGTGCAGCGCCCTTGCGGAAAATTTCCTGGAATGTGTCGGCCTCCTGGGTCACACTGGGGAACGGACTACCGACGGATTACCGATGCGGGAGGGCTCATGACCGAAGCGATTGTGGCCGAGGGGCTGGTCAAGAAGTACGGCGACGTCACGGCATTGGACGGCATCGACCTGGAAGTGCGCGAGGGTTCGGTGATGGCTCTATTGGGTCCCAACGGCGCCGGAAAAACCACTGCGGTAAGGATCTTCACGACGCTGCTCATTCCGGACGGTGGACGCGCCAAGGTTGCCGGGCTGGACGTGGTCGAGGATGCGCGGGCGTTGCGATCCAAGATCGGTGCTTCGGGTCAGTATGCCGCGGTCGACGAGTACCTGACGGGCTATGAGAACTTGGACATGGTCGGGAGGCTGTATCACCTCGGCGCCCGAAGCAGTAAGGCCCGAGCGCGTGAATTGCTCAAGCAGTTCGATCTCGTCGAGGCTGGAGATCGGCCGGTCAAGGGCTATTCCGGCGGAATGCGGCGACGTCTCGATCTCGCCGGCGCATTGGTTGCTCGGCCGCAGGTGTTGTTTCTGGACGAGCCGACCACCGGCCTCGATCCTCGTGCGCGACTCGGCCTCTGGGATGTCATCGAAGGGTTGGTGGCGCAGGGGACAACACTGTTGCTCACGACGCAATACATGGAAGAAGCCGAGAGGTTGGCCGACCAGATCGCCGTCATCGACCGCGGCTCGGTCATCGCGCGCGGTACTGCAGACCAGTTGAAGGCGCGGGTCGGGGGTGAGCGCATCGAATTGAGCGTGCACGAGGTCGAACATCTCGACATCGTCCGCGAGGAATTGCGCTCGCTTGCCGTGGGGGACATTCAGGTTCAAGAGAATGTCCGTCGCGTCACTGTTCCTGTCGACGACGGCACCGACGCGTTGGTCGCGGCGCTGAATCTTCTGTCGGCACGAGGTATCCGCGTATTCGACGTCGGCCTGCGCAGACCCACTCTCGACGATGTCTTCCTCACACTGACCGGGCACCAGGCTGAACTGGAGGATCAGAAATGACCGTGCAGATGGCGCTCGAAGACGGTTTGACCATCGCCAGGCGAAACTTGATCAAGATCAAGCGCGTTCCGGATCTGCTGGTGTTCACCACTTTGTCGCCGATCATGTTCGTGCTCTTGTTCGCGTATGTGTTCGGCAGTGCGATCTCCGTCCCGGGCACGTCGTATCGAGAATTCCTGATCGCCGGAATCTTCACGCAAACGGTCATATTCGGTGCTACCTGGACTGGTTTGGGGATGGTCGAAGACATTCAGAAAGGAATCATCGACAGATTTCGATCGCTGCCCATGGCTCCGTCTGCCGTGCTGACAGGCCGAACATCGAGTGACGTGTTGATCAACGTCATCAGTTTGGTGGTCATGTCGTTGACCGGTCTTCTGGTCGGGTGGCGGATTCACTCCAGTTTCCTCGAAGCGGTGGCGGGTTATGCGCTGCTTCTGTTCTTCGCGTACGCGTTGTCGTGGGTCATGGCTGTTGTCGGGCTTTGGATCCGGACACCGGAGGTATTCAACAACGCGAGCTTCATCGTCATCTTTCCGCTGTCGTTCATCGCGAACACTTTTGTCGAGACCACCAATCTTCCCGGCCCGCTCAAAGTGATCGCCGAATGGAATCCGGTGTCGGCGGTTACTCAGGCGGTGCGTGAATTGTTCGGCAATACCAATCCTGCGATGACGGTTCCGGATGCGTGGCCGCTGCAGAATCCGGTCATCGCGTCGTTGTTGTGGACTTTCGGTTTGCTGATCGTCTTCGTGCCGTTCGCTATTCGTCGGTATCAGAAGGCAGTCAGCCGCTGACCTGGTGATTCCGGCCGGTAGGGTGGATATGTGCCGGAGCCCGATCGCATCGACAAACGCAGCCTGAGATACGCCGGGCGACGTGAGGAGTTGCTCGACGCGCTGACCCGCTACGTCATCGACAACGGTGTCGGGGAATTGACGGTGAGGCAGCTCGCCAAGGCCGTGGGTGTGTCGCATGCGTCGTTGCTCAACCATTTCGATAGCAAGGAGAATCTGCTCTCCGAGGTCATCGAGAACATGCGTGGTGAGTCCATTCCGATTGCGGTGCCGATGAAACCGGGGGTCGATCCGGCGACAGTGCTGACTGCGTGGTGGACCGAACGTACGACGCCGGAGGTCCTGCCGCGGTTCCGGGTGATGGTCGAGATCTACGCCCTCGCGCTCGGCGACCGCGACCGCTACGGACGGTTCCTGGACCGTTTTGTGGGCGATTGGATCGAGGCACTGGAAGCCGGTCTACGACAAGCGGGTTGCCCCGAGGACGATGTTGCCTCTGTCGCTACTCTGTTGCTCTCGCAAATGCGGGGTCTGTCGATGGATCTTCTGGCCACCGGGGACCGGGCCCGCGTCGATCGCGCGTTCGGGCTTTTTGTCGACGGCTTTGCCGCCCGCGCTCGGGAGTGGTCCACGCCAGGATCCGATCGCCTTCAACGCTGACCGATCACCACGGTCGACGCGGTCTCGCTGTAGGTTGCTACCCGAGTGAGAAACCCTCCCCGAGTGAATGTTTCAACAGTCATTTCGACCTGCTCCGTACTCGTCTCGACGAGAAGACAGCCACCCGGTCGTAGCCACGGCGCGGCGTCCGCGATGATGCGACGCTGCAGGTCCAGTCCGTCGGTACCGCCGTCCAACGAGACCAGCGGTTCGTGAAGACGGGCTTCGGGCGGCATCAGCCTGATCGATTCGGTGGGGACGTAAGGTGCATTGGCGACGACGACATCCACGCGACCGAGTAATTTCGTCGGCAGTGGTCCGAATAAATCGCCCTCGAGTACACGCTCGGGCGGTGTGATGTTTCGGCGAGCGCACCGCACTGCGGCCGGTTCCACGTCTACCGCGTACAAATCGACGGCGTCGAGCGTCGACTGCAGGACAGCACCGACAGCTCCTGAGCCGCAACACATGTCGACGACGACGCTTCCTGTGGTGACAAGTGAGCAGGCCTGCCGGGCGAGGAACTCGGTGCGCCGGCGTGGGACGAAGACTCCGGAGTCGATGTGAATGCGCAAGCCGCAGAACTCGGCCCATCCGAGGACGGGCTCGAGTGGTTCGCCGGCAACTCGTCGGTCGACCATCGCGTCGAGTTCATCGCGAGAGCGTGCGGTGTGAAGAAGTAGGCGAGCCTCGTCTTCGGCGAAGACGCAACCTGCTGCTCGGAGGATCGCGGCCACCGACTTCTGCTGCGAAGCAGGGAAGGTCGGGAGATCAGGTGCTGACATGAGAGAGCCTTTCGGCCTCCTGATCTCGCGGGGGACCTGCACGTATCGAACACCGCCACCCTACCCGAGCAGGCGTGTCACGACGGTCGATGCGGAGCGGGAATTTAGGTTGACCAAATGGTAAGGCTGTTCTATGGTCTGAACTCGATCAGCTGATGTGGGGCCGATCACCACATATGCATCGTCACCGCAATCGGTAGGAGAAGTACGTGAGTAAGCGACTGTGTAGGACGCTCGTCGGACTGAGTGCGAGTGCGTTGGTGGCGTTGACAGTTGCGGCGCCGGCCGGAGCGGAACCGAACGATGCTCCGGGTGCTGTCGTGAGTCAGGAGTTGCTCGGTCCCGACCGGGTGATCCCGGGTGCCGTGAGCGCAACGAAGGTGACGTACTGGTCGACGGGCCCGAAGGATGCGCCGATGACGAGTACCGGTGTGGTGTATCGCCCAGAGGGAGCTCCGCCCGAGGGTGGTTGGCCGATCATCTCCTACGCGCACGGGACGGTGGGTGTCGCGGATCAGTGTGCGCCGAGCAGCAGTGTTCCACTCGAACGGACCGCGACGCATCTGGGTCACTGGCTGGAGCAGGGATACGCGGTCGTGACCACCGACTACGTGGGGCTCGGAACACCCGGTGTTCACCCGTATCTCGACGGTCGTTCCGCTGCACACAGCGTTGTGGACATGGTGCGTGCCGCTCGTGCGGTCGACGACGACCTGTCGAGCGCATGGGTTGCGATGGGGCAGTCGCAGGGCGGGCAGGCGACTATGTTCACCGCTTCGCTTGCCACTGCTTACGCGCCGGAGTTGGACTACCGCGGCGCTGTCGCCACTGGTGTCCCCTCGAACATCGAGAATCTTCTACCGCTCGGTGGTCCGGCTTTCCCGGCGCTTCCGCTCAAGGGTTCGACGGTCTACATCGCGAACGTTCTTGATGGACTGCGTGCTTCGCGGCCGGATATCGACATCGACTCGTATCTGACCCCGCTCGGCAAGACCATCCTCGACGACGTCGAGAACAACATGTGCTACACCGAGGCGCGCACGAAGTACGGCACCGTCACGCTCGGGCAGGTGCTGACGAAGTCGCTGGACAATCCAGTATTCATGGAGGCTGCGCGTGACCTGCTCACTGTGCCGACCGCAGGATACGACCGCCCGTTCTTCATCGGTCAGGGGTTGTCGGACATCGATGTTCCGGCACCGCTGACACTGAAGTTCGCGGCCGACCTTACTGCCAACGGTGTCGACTTTGCATTCCATACCTATCCCACTGATCATCTGGGAACCGTTCCGGCTTCGGTTCCAGACAGTACCCCGTTTGTCGCGGCACTGTTCTCTGGTCAACGGCCATGCACCGGAAGCCTCTGCTGACCAACACCTTTCAGGCGGAACCAACTCCGCGCAGATAGATGTCGATCGGGATCCGAAGTTGCCGAACGGTTTCGGAGGAGCGGGGATCTCGGCTACGCGCTCCGAGGCAGTAGTCGAAGATCAAGCCCTCCAGAAGGCTCAGAAAATTTGCGGCGGCGACGTCAGGATCGTCAACGCCAACGATGTCGAAGACAGGCCTTGCCTTCTCCCGTGAAAACAGGCTGTCTTCGAGGAGTTGGTGCAATGCCGAATCTCGGGGAGTTTCCAAGAGCAGTGCATATCTCGCGATCAATTCGTGTCTGCGGTGCGAGAGAAGATCATCGAGATACTCGGCCGTCAGGGCAGCAGGATCGCTGGGCCTCTCGCGGAGTTCGTCGAATATCGAACGTGACCGGTGCACGATGTGCAATGCGGTTGCTTCGAGTAGTGCCTCGCGAGTGCGGAAATAGTACGACGTCGAACCGGCAGGAAGTTCCAGGGACTGATCAACCGCCCGATGGGTGAGTGCACGCGGGCCCTGCTCGGCGATGATCGTGACGGCGGATGCCGCGATGAGGGCTCTGCGATCAGGCTTCATGTCGTTCCTTGTTGTCGATGTTGCATGCTGCCGGAGTTGAATGTTGCAGATGGTGCGTCGTGAGGGTCACATTGACTCGATTTGCCTTCGATCACTAGCCTCGACTCTACAGACGTAGAGGAGTCTTATGCTACTGGACGAAGAGCAGTTGGCGGCACGCGAAGCCCTCGACGCACTGCAGGCCCGGATCTCGGGCGGTGAGGTCGGGGGTGGGATCTATCTCTGGGGTAGCGTCGGCCGCGGGAAGACGATGCTCATGGACGAGTTCTACGACAGGCTCCCGGTCGGCAAGCGGCGCATTCACTTTCATCGGTTCTTTGCAGATCTGCACTCTCGGGCGCATGAACTCGGCTCGATGGGCGTGGCACTGGATCACGTCGTCGATGGAATCCGCGTGCTCTGTTTCGACGAGTTCCACATCGACGACGTCGCCGACGCCATGTTCATGGCAAGGGTTCTCGACACAATCGTCGCGAAAGGCGTGACTGTTGTCGTCACGTCCAATGTTCCGCCGACCGATCTTCTTCCCAATCCGCTTTTTCACGAGCAGTTCGTTCCGTCGATCGAGTTGATCGAACGGACTCTCGAGGTGATCGAGTTGGGTGGCTCCGTCGACTATCGGACGGCGGGACAGCCAGGTGCCGGGGACTACCGTTTTGCGACAGGGGAATTCCTCGTCGGCTCGGGAATTACGCGGCCTTCGGGCGAAAGTGTCGAATTGACGATAGGCACACGCACATTGGAGTGCTCGGCGATTCGAGACGGTGTCGTCTGGTTCGATTTCGAGGTGCTGTGCGCTGGTTCGACCGCGGCTGCCGATTATCTCGCGCTCGCCGCCCGCTTCGACGACTGGGTGATCTTCGGAGTGCCGGTGCTCGCCGAGGCGTCGGAATTTGCCCTTCGCCGTTTCGCGAATGTCGTCGATGTTCTCTATGACGTCGATGCGCGGCTGACGATCTACGCCGACGCTTACGTCGAAGAAGTGGCAGGCAGCCTCCGGGACGTGCCGGGGTTGGCGCGCCTCTACAGTCGTCTGTCGCTACTGGCGAGGTCGGCGGTGGGCAGCATCAGTTGAGGAGCAGCGTCAATTCCAGGTGAGATCGCCGGTCGCGGCGCTGGGCGTGAGTCCGAACATGCTGTGGCAGATCCGGTTGAGATGGGCGCTGTCGGTGAAGCCGGCCTCGTGGGCACTGGTTGTCAGGCTTGCGCCACCGCTCATCACTTCCATGGCGCGTCGTAGCCGCAACCAACGAATGTAGGTCGAAAAACTCATCTGCAGTTGATCGTTGAAGATTCTTCCCAATCGGCCGGGCGAGATGGAGACCAGCGCGGCGGTGTCCGTCATCGTTATCGGCCCCGAAAGTCGCTCGGGCAGTATCGTCAGAGCATGCTCGAGTGCAGGGTGAAGAGCGCGTACGCTCGACGGCTGTCTACTTTCGGACAGTGAATCGATCAGCCTCGCTGCGTATTCCAGATCCGAATCAGCGCCACGGTCCGTCATCGCTACTGCGGTCCGCCCACGGTCCGACCAGTCGGCCACACCACCGTGCTCGGATACAGGCGGCCTGATGCGCCGGCCCATCCCCGTGGTGGAGTCCACGTAGATCGCTCGTCCCCGCGCACCCTCGGAGGCGGATAACGCGTGGACCGCCCCGGATGGAATGACCACGGACCGCACGACTTCACTGTGGCCGTCCCCGTCCGTGACCGTGACGTCCCCGTCGTCGACGATCATGATCTGAACAGCGGCATGCGAATGCATGTGCGCGGATCCCACTGCGCCGGTGAACATGAGAATTCCGGGCTCCATGTGGACGGCGCCGGACCAGGTCATGTCGGAAATCATAGTGACGACCCTGACAGAGCTCGGGGTCCGGTCATCCTCCGGTAGGACCGCACTCGGTTCGAAGATCGTGCGCTGGGCCGATGTGCTGGCGAGGGGGTTCACGAGAAGGTGGAATCATGAACAACGCACAAGCACCCGCAGTCCTGTCGGTCCACGCGCTGGGCAAGTCGTACGGCGACGTTCCAGTGCTCCGAGGTGTATCGCTGGAAGTGCGCGCCGGTACTGCTACGGCCATCATGGGTCCTTCAGGGTCGGGCAAGTCGACTCTGCTGCATTGCATGTCAGGAATCGTCAAGCCCGACTCGGGAGCAATCCTGCTGAGCGGCAGGCATATCGAGAACCTCGGTGAGAACGACCGCAGCCGCCTCCGACGCGAGTCGTACGGATTCGTTTTTCAATCGGGCCAACTGTTGCCGGAGCTTCCGGCGATCGAGAACGTCGCTTTGCCCTTGGTGCTCAACGGGTTGTCCATCGCCGAAGCCAAGCGGACGGCGCACGGCTTCTTTGCGCCATTGGGACTGGACGGGCTGCAGGACCGTCGCCCGGGTCAGATGTCGGGTGGGCAGTCGCAACGTGTGGCGATTGCGCGAGCGTTGGTGACCAAACCCGCCGTTCTCTTCGCAGACGAGCCGACCGGTGCCCTCGACGCGCAGACGAGTTGGGAAGTGATGAGGGTGTTGCGTGATTCGGCTCAACAGATCGGTTCTGCGTTGGTCGTCGTCACTCACGATGCCGAAGTCGCTCGGTGGTGTGATCGCACGATGATGATGCAGGCCGGTTCGCTCGTCGGGACACAGGTGGCGGCATGAAGGCCACAGCGCGCGTTGCATTGATGACGGTGCGAGGTGAAGGCCGAAAGGCCTTGAGTACCTTCGCGCTTCCCGTAACGGCCTTTGCCGCCTCGACGACGTTGTTGCTGACGGTGCTCGGCGGCTACGGTGCATTTGCGGGCAGATCGAGCGAACCCGAAGCCGAGGCGTACCTAGCACTCGCAGGGGTTGCTTCGGTGTTGATGATCGTTCCAGCCGTCACTCTCGGCCTGGCGGCGGCCCGCTTGGGCGCGCGCCGTCGCGACGAACGACTTGCCTCGCTGCGACTCATCGGATCCACCCCTCGCCAGATCGTTGCGCTGTGCGCTGCGGAATCGGGTATCCAGGGCTTGGCCGGTGCGTTGATCGGTGTGGTGGGATACCTCCTCGCGTTGCCGCTCGTAGCTCTCTTGAGATTTCAAGGTCGGACATTCGAGTGGAGTGAGCTTTGGGTAGGCGCACTTCCGCTGGTGGGCATCGTATTCGGAATGACCATCCTGGCTGCTTTGACGTCGATGCTCGGGATGCGCCAGGTGTTCGTGAGCCCGTTGGGCGTCACGGCGGGCAATCCCAGCGCCGCACCGAAGATGATCTTCGCGGTGGCTGGGGTGGGGGTTCTTGTGGGATGGAGTGCATTCGGGGGCTCCGCGGCAAGCATCGCGGCAATCCTGGTGGGCCTTGGTCTCTGCTTCGGCGTTGTTGCGTTGGTCGGTCCGTTCGTCATTTCGCTGCTTGGGCGGATCATGCTCAAATGCGCCAAAGACGGTGCTTCGCTGATTGCGGCGCGTCGGGTCTTGGACAATCCGAAGGCTGTGTGGCGCACGGTCAGCGGTGTGACGATGGCCAGCTTTGTTGCCGCAGGCACATCTCTCCTCGCCGCGATAGGCAACGGGGAAGGGCAGGATTTGCAGCCAGGGCAGGAGTTCCTGTTCGCGGACATGAGAACCGGCGTGTTGTTCACTCTCGGAGCAACATTCACGTTGGCGGCCATCTCGTCTGCGCTCACCCAGGTATCCGGGATCCTCGACAACCGTGAGCTGTATCGGAGTCTGACTTTGGCCGGCACACCTGTCGAGGTGATGGACAGCGCCCGCATGAGGCACGTTCGCACTCCCGTGGTGGTGATGGCACTGGCCGGTGCCGGCGCTGCACTGCTGTTCCTCTTCCCACTGGCAGGGGCAGCCGTATTGACCACTCCGATGGCGCTGGTTCAGTTGGGCGTCACCCTGGCTGTGGGGATCGCGTTGGTGTTGGCCAGTGCGTTTGCAGCCAAGCCCGTCATGCGACGGGTACTCGCGGGCTGAATCTCCGCCCCTCGTCCGTCAGTTCTGTCTCCGGAACGGTTCGGCCAACTGGCCGAGGTAGTCGTCCGGGTAGTCGGGCTTGGCCGCCATTCCGAGATCGTCACTGCTGAAGCGCTTTTCCGGATCGAAAGAATAAGTGCGGAACAGGTGATCCCAGATCAGAGTGAACAAACCGAAATTGACGTCACCGATTCCCGCCCACTTCAGGTGATGGAATCGGTGGCCGGCGTTGAGGGCGAGTATCGGACGCAGGGGGCCGATGCGGTAGTCGGCATTCGAATGCTGAAGCAGGAGTTGGACAGCGACACAAACCGCGAGCGCCGAGGCAACTGGAACGGGCATCCCGAGGAGGATCAGTGGCAGGACGCCACCGGCGGTTTCGAAAGTCTGATGCACGGGGTGCTTCATCAGTCCGTTCATACCGTAGAACCGTTCGAGGCTGTGATGAACCGCGTGGAAACGCCACAACCATCCAACCTTGTGGCTGATCAAATGCACCACGGTGATGCCGAAATCGGCAACCAACACTGCGAAGACGACCTGAAGGACAAACGGAAGACCGCTCGGCCACAGCCCGTCGAACGGAATCACCGCGGCCATCAACGGGATTACCGCGACGCTGACCAAGATGAGGGATTCGTTGACAAACGCATGGACAGCGTCGCGAAACCTGTCCGGTCCCGGGGCATTCCACGAAGATTCGTAGGGAAGCGCCCGTTCGGCCGCGAAAGAGCAGACCACTGCGAAGAGAATCAATGCCACCAGTGACCATTTCGGCGCACCGGATGCCGCCAGCGCGATTGCGGCTCCGTTGATTCCCAAGAGCATGAACGGGACGTACCCGTATCTTACGATGAGGGTGAGCATGTATTCGATGGTGCACGGCGCGGGTGGTCCTCGACTTGTACGAATCGGTCGACTTTCAGTCAGCCGAACAAGCGGTGTCGCGTTACTTCGTCAGCACGGTGGCGAGTGCAGCGCTCAGATACGGAGTGATGTTCTCGACGACCCGTGTCACGATCGCAGTGGCGACGTCAGCCGGTTGCAGTGGCACCGACGGTGTCTGCGGCAGCGCCGGGGGAGCAGGCGGAGCGGGCTCGGACATCATCGGCGTGTAGGTGTTGTGCTTCGTGAAGTAGCCGAAGACCGAATCCACGAACACCTCGGGCGCATCACGCGGCTTGGGCATGTTGCAGATGCCGTCACCCTCGATGCAGACTTCCTGCACTGCGATGTCTCCGAATCCGCCGCGTGCTCCGGACATCGTCGCTCCCGGAACGACATTGGGCACTACGGTTTCGATGCCCCCGGCCGAGTTGCGAGGGTCGGCGTAGAGGACGCCTTCGACTTGCGATTGGGGAATGGATCCGTCACGTGCGATGTCACCGAGAACGTCGCCGGCAATCCGTGCTCCCTGTGAGTATCCGGTGACGACGATCTCGCTGCCCGGGCACTGAGCGTGGAAAGCGTTGACTTCGGTGCGAAGCGTCTGGGCGCCGGCGGCAACGCTCTGGTCGTATGTCTGTTCGCCGAGCGGCCAGAAGCTGGCGGGGTAGGTCACCGGCTTGGAGGCGTAACCCTGGGCGACGTAGCGGTCGGTGACGGGTTGCGTCGTTTGTCCCGTCGGATCCCACGTTCCGCCGACCGCGAATACCGCACCGGCCGGGCACGACCCACCGTCATTCGGGTCCGCTCCGGCAGGTACCGACATCACAAGAGTCACCCCCGCTGTGACTGCAACCGTGCATGCCACTGACATCGCGTATTTCCTCATCGGGCCTGTCCCCATCTATCTACGTTCTCGTTCACTGGCGAGACAACCCGCGGTCCGACGCGTTTCGTTCGGTACTGAAGAGAATGGTGATGGGGCGATAAGTCCTGGAGGTAATCCGTGCGTAAACAGGAAGTTGCCGACCGGCGCTGTTTACTACCAGCGTGTGTGGGGCGTCACGGCGTCGGTACCTGCGGCGGGTGATCCGGCTCGAGGAGGGTTCCGATCTCCTTCCCCATCGACACGGTGTTGTTGAGGTCCGCGTTGGTTGTCGGCCCGAGTGTGGCGTAGACGACGATCGTCGTCTTCGAATCGGGGTAGTAGAGCGCGAGACCGTTGTAACCGCCGTACGACGGGTTCATCACCAGCCAGCCGTCGAGGTGCCCGGTCCCGAAGGAAAAGAACTTGTCCGCCGTCATACTTCCCAAGCCCGCAGTCGTCGGCGCCATCTGCTGCTCGAAAGCCTTGTCGGAGAGTAACTCTCCCGTTCCCAGCGCGCGCACCCACTTTCCGACGTCGGCGACAGGCGCGTTCATGTTTCCGCTGTGCAGGAACGCCGTCGGATTCCAGAAAGTGGAGTCTTCGAATACTCCACGTTCATTGGTGTAACCGTGCAGGATCGGTTCGTCCATCTGCGACGTGAGTACAACGCTGCTGTGATCCATCCCGAGTGGATCGAAGACGCGCTGCTGAAGTAGTTCGCCCAGCGGTTTTCCAGTCGCTTTCTCCATGACGTCGCCGAGCAGCGTCAGGTCGCTGTGCGCGTACGCCCAACTGGTGCCGGGTTCGAACAACGGCGGGCGGGAGTTGGCAAGATCCAGGATCTCTCGAGAAGTCCAGCCCTTCATCGGGTTGTCCGTGAAGAGTTTGAGGAACTGTGGATCGGTCACGTAGTCGGAGATGCCCGACGTGCTGTTGGCCAGCATTCGCGGAGTGATGGTGTCTGCGCGTGGAAAGTTCGGTTCCCACTTCGCGATCGGTTGATCGAGGGGAAGCGTTCCCTCTTCGTCGAGTTGCAGCAGGACTGTCGAGAGCATCGGTTCCATCGGTTGGCCGACGCGCAACAGCATGTCGGTTGTCGCCGGAACTCCGACAGGGGACTCTCCGACGGCGCCGAGAGCAACTTCGTCGTCGCCTCGCCACACCCCGAACACAGCGGCACTGAGGCCCAAGTCGGCCACTTGGCGGCGGACGATGTCCGTGATCTCGGTGGATTCCCGACTGCTCGAGGTGCTGCGAGAGGCGCTGCCCGTGTTTGTTGCGGAGTCATCGTCGGAACTGCACGCAGCGGTTGCAATGGCAACGGTCAAGGCGATCGACAGAGCAGACAGCCGCACCCGAGCGCGGTGGTGGGAGGAAGTCATGCCTGCGATCCCTTCGATGTGGAAATCGAGCAACCGACGCCGAGCAATGTCCCAATTGGCCGAATTTACCGCAGTTGGAAGGAGGAGGGGTCAGATCGACCGTGTAGGCGCAACTGCTGTTCCAGTGCAGTCCTCATTCGGGTGCCGCGTCCGGTTCCTCTCGCAGGTCCTGCGCTTGCTGAAGCTCGGCGTTGATGCGACGGGCTTCGGTGAGTTGGTCTTCGAGGATGATGATGCGGCAAGCCGCGTCGAGCGCCGTGCCGTTGGCTACGAGTTCGTGCGCGCGGGCTGCGATGCGCAGCTGGTAGCGGGAGTAGCGGCGATGTCCGCCCTCAGAGCGTTGTGGGGTAAGCAGTTTCGCGGCATCGAGGCTACGAAGGAAAGCTTGCCTGACACCGAGGATCTCGGCCGCATGTCCCATGCTGTACGCAGGATAGTTCTCGTCGTCGAATCTGCCGGAGGGGTCCCCCGGTGGTGTATCTGCCGGAATGGCTCGCTTCTTTCGCTGAACGGACGGGGCCCCCGGCGCGAGGAGCGCCGGGGGCCGGATGGGGTTGAACTTACTTACATAACTGCATTCTTTCGAACTTCCGGACTCGCACAAGACATCCGGTAGCCGCTTTGAAGGGGGGTGCCGGGTCCGACTACACACTCACACACGAATTCGGCCCCGGCACGTCCCTGCCCTGCGGTACTGCTTGCGGGTAGTTCATCTCTCCCGCATCTCTTGACTCGTTCCTTGCTACGAGAAAAAAGATACAACAGCCTCGCGAGAATGTCTACCCTGACCGCTGTAGATATTTTGTTGCGAACATTCTAGGTGTTGATATTCAGGAACGGCCTGGTCGCCGGGGGTGAGAGCGCTCAATGTGAGTCATAGGAGATGGATCTGGGACAATGCTCCGATGCGAAATACCCCGAAGTCCGAGTCGTTGTTGCGCGCCCGCGCGGAGAGGGAAGAGCGCACCGGCTCCTCCGAGCATCCAGCTGATGGCGCGCCGAACCCCGGAGAGGACTCGTCGTCGTCCGAGCCGGGGGCACGCAGCGACAGCGCCACGATTCGGTCGGCTCGGTCCGAGCTCTCAACTCACGCCAGGGCAGTGGAAAGTATGCACGAGGCGATCCATCCTGATCGCGATTGAGGCAGCTGCCTCGTCGGGATGCGGGGGGGACTCCTTCATCCCGCTCACTGCAACGCACGACGGCCGCCGCACTCCCGAAAGTAAGGGGAGTGGCGACGACCGTCGAGTTGTCAGAGTGTGCGCTCAGTACTTGAACCTCAAGGCAGCAACTGGTCCAGGAAGGTGTTGCTGAAGACCTTGTGCGGATCCAACGCGTTGAATGCGGCGTTGGCGGTGTCCCAGTTGTCGCTCGATGGGACGCCGTCGCGGTAGGTCTGGGGGAGGCCCTGGGTGATGATCGGGGTGTCGGTGTACGGCTTGTCGGGGCCGAACGCCCAGCCCTTGGACCACTCGGGGCGGAAGGTGGCGTCGTTGTTGTTGTAGTGATTACGCATCCACTGTTCCATTTCGCGGTAGAACGCGAACATGCCGGGGGTTCCGGGGACGCCGAGGACGTTGAGCCAGATGGCGGTGTCCCATTCCGGATGGTCGGGCCGAGGGCGCATGGCCGAGATGGTGGGGGCGCCTGCCGAGTCGACCTCGACATCCGACGGTTGATCGAGGCCGCAGCAACGGATTTCGACGGGGCCGTTGAGGGGGAACTGTCCGATAGAGCGGTAGTACTCCATGCGACCGTTGAACCACTGGGTGAAGTCGTGGATGACCTGGCCGATGTTGGCGCGCGAGGTGATGACGGCTCCGCCGCCCTCGGTCAGACGAAGGGTGGTGGCCCGGATGTAGAACTGGACGTCCTTGGACCATCCCCACAGGTCGTTGGAGAACGTCGCGGCGAGTCCGGCAACGGTGGTGGCGTACATGATCTGCCCGAATGCCGGTGCGATGCCCGGGTTTCCGGAGTTGATCTGGCCGATCATGTCGGTGACCGGCTCCGGGAGGTTGTCGGAGAAGATGTAGTTGTACGGTCCGGTCACCTCACGCGAGAACGGCGGCTTGGTGGGGGCAAGTGACCACACCTTCATCCACGGGCGTTCGGTGAAGGGGTACCAGATTGCTTCTGCGCGACCGTTTTCGCGGACGAACTTCTCGAAGGTGCGTCCGGACGCTCCGCGGGCGCCGAAGAGTTCCTGCCAACCGATGTCGGTGTGGCTGACGCAGCGCATGCGGTAATTGGGGGCGGCCTGCAAGGTGACGGAGGTGAGGAAGGTGCGTCCGAGGTGAGTCAGCAGCGGCTTGATCGCCGCGTCGCTACGTGCATACGTCTTCAGCGCGTACTCGCTGCCGTTCCAGACCACTGCGGTCAGCGACGTGACGAGGTTGGAGAGTGAGCCGAAAGTCTGTCCGGGAACGTGTGCTTCGCCTTCGGCGGGAAGAGCTGCGCCGTGAGCGTCGACGGCGAGGCAGCCGGCAATGGTCAACACACCCGGCGCCGGCAGGTTCGCGAACCCGAGGCCCTGTGCCTGCAGTGCGGTCGTGATGGCGTCGAGGGTCGCGCCGGGTCCTGCGGTGACGGTGGCTGGGCTGCCACCGGCGTTGACGGAGACTCCGGTGAGGTGGACCGTGGTGTCGGCGAGGATGACCTTGTCGACCGGCGCACCGTTGACGATGGTCAGCGGCGTCCAGCCGTGCATGGCACCGCGGGGACGAATGGTGTAGCCGTTGGCATGGCCCCAGTTCGCGAGGCGGACTACGTCTTCGGGCGTCTTGGGCGAACAGGTCCAGATCGCGTCGAGCATGATCTCCTTGGACCAGTTCTGATATGCCTGCTGGTACAGCGCGATGCCTTCGGGGAAGGCAGGCGGCGGCGTGAGGGTGGAGACAGGACCACCCGCGGAGCCGGAAGAGCCGGCGGGGACGGCGTAGGCCGGCGTCCAGCCGGCGAATGCGGTCGCTGCCACGGCGCCGGCTCCAGCGGCCATGAAACCTCGTCGGGACAGTCGGAACTTTTCGTCTTGTGCCGTCATCTTCGGGCTACTCCATCGGGTTCGAGAACTACGGTGAGTTCTAACAGGTGGGTATCAGACAGGTTGGTATCAGACAAGAGTGAGAACTACGTCAGCCAGGGCAGGAGCTTCGCGCTCCAATACAGAAGCTGAGATCAGGAGTCGCCCATTGTCTTTCCAGATCTGGATACTCAAGTTCTCGCCGGGAAATACGACCCCGGCAAAGCGGGCCCGAAATCCGGCTACCCGACTGCTGTCGCCGTCGAGCATGGTATCCACTGCGGTCTTGCAGACCATTCCGTAAGTACACAGTCCATGCAGGATAGGCGCTGGAAAGCCTGCCGCGGAGGCGAATTGCGGATCCGAGTGCAACGGATTCCGATCACCACACATCCGGTACAGCAAAGCCTGCTGTGGAAGCACAGGCGTCACCACTGTCTCATCTGCTTCGCGATCCGGAAGCGTAATCGACTCCGACGGACCACGTTCACCCCCGAAACCACCCTCGCCGCGGGCGAAAATGGACGAGCGAGCTGTCCACAGCGGGTTGCCCTCGGCGTCAACCGTGACGGATTCCTGCACGATCACCGCGGCCTTGCCCTTGTCCCAGACCTCGGCGATTCGAGTTGTAGTGCGGCCACTTCCACTTGCCGGGATCGGCTGATGGACAGTGACTTCCTGGCTCCCGTGGACTACCTTCGCCAGATCGATTTCGACGCCGGGGAACGACACCTTCGGTGCTTCGGTGGCGTGGAAGTTGGCGGCGACGGTGGCAAAGGTGGGTAGTACCTGAGGCTTTTCGTCGTCGAGGTATCGAAGCTCGTTCGGATCAAGCGGACGAGCACCTGCCCCCAATGCCAAGTGGTAGTGCTGCACGTCCGACGGGGTCCACGAGAACTCTTGTGGCGCAAGCTCGGCGCCGAGTGCGATCTTCGGATCAATTGGCATGGTCGACCGCCGTCTTTTCAGCTGCAGGTGCTTCGGTTGTCTCGGCCTTCTTCGCACGCTCGACGATGTCGAGTACGGCCAAGTAACCGAAAGTCATTGCGGGACCGATGGTCGCGCCTGGTCCGGCGTAGGTGTGGCCCATGACCGGAGCGCTCGCGTTGCCAGCCGCGTAGAGGCCGTCGATGACGCTTCCGTCTTCGCGTAGTGCTCGGCCGTTGACGTCGGTGCAGATACCACCCTTGGTGCCGAGGTCACCCGGAACCATCTTGATGGCGTAGAACGGAGCCTTGCTGATTTCGGCGAGGCTGGGGTTCTTCAGTCGGGGATCGCCGTAGTACGCGTCGTAACCACTGTCACCGCGTCCGAAGTCCTCGTCCTTGCCGTTGCGCGCGAAGCCGTTGAACCGATCGACGGTTTCGGTCAGCGATGCGACGGGAAGCCCTGTCTTCTCTGCCAATTCGGCGATGGTTCCCGCCTTGACCACGATGCCGGCCTTGAGCCAGCGGCCGGGGAAGGGGGAGCGGGGAGTGATACCGGCAAACGTGTAGCGGTTGCGGTAGCGCTGATCGAGAATCATCCACGTCGGGATGTTCTCGCCGGGGCCCTCGCCCTGACCGTACTCACCGCCGTACATCGCATGGGTCGCCTCGACGTACGGAGCAGCCTCGTTGCCGAAGCGCTTGCCCGACATGTTGACCATCATGCAGCCCGGGAGGGTGCGCTCGGAGAGAGCGAACCACGGTCCGCCGGTCAACGGAATGGACGGGCCCCACCAGGCGTCGTCCATGAAATCGACTGCAGCGCCCACTTCTTGGCCTGCGCGGATACCGTCGCCGGTGTTTGCCTTCGCGCCGACGGTCCATTCGGTGCCGATAGGTGCGCGCTGGTACTTCTCACGCATTTCCTTGTTGTGCTCGAATCCGCCGGATCCCAACACGACTCCGTGGCGAGCGCGGATGACCTGCTCCTCGCCGTCGACGATGACGTTGACGCCGCGAACTGCGCCGTCTTCGGTGTACAGGGAGGTCAGCGGGGTGTTCAGCAGGATGGGTACTCCGGCGGACTGAAGTCCGAGTCGAATACCGGCGACCAGTGCCTGGCCGCGAACCAGCAGATCCTTCTTGGTGGCCTTCGCTGCGAGGAATCGCATGCCGACCTTCATGGCGCGCAGGGGTCCGCGAGGATTGCGCATCAGCAGGTTGAGCCACTTGTAGTCGGCCTGGGTGATGACGAAGTTCTTGGGGGCCTTGACGTAGTCGGGCTCGAGGTTCTTGCGGTCGGCGCCCAACTTGTTGCCGTCGAACGGGGTGGGCTCGACACTGCGGCCACCGAGGCGTCCGCCGGGTGCTTCCGGGTAGTAGTCGGAGTAGCCGGGAACCCACTGCAGCTCGAGCGGGCTGTTCTTCAACACGAACGAGAGCATCTCGGGACCGCGCTCGAGATAGGTGTCGATGCGTTCGGGAGCGACAACGTCGCCGATGATGCTGTGCAGGTAGGAACGTGCGGCCTCCGGTGTATCGGTGACACCGTCCGCTTGAAGTGCCTCGTTGTTGGGGATCCAGACCCCACCACCGGAACGGGCGGTCGATCCGCCGTAGTGGGCGGCTTTCTCCACGATGACCACACTCAAGCCCTGGTGGGCTGCGGTCAAGGCCGCTGTCATACCTGCTGCACCACTGCCGACGACGACGATGTCGTATTCCTGCTTGCTCATGTAGAACACGTTATAGAATGATGGGGGTGTCAGTCCATGCTTTCTGCCAGGAAGTATTTCCGGACGTTGTCATTGATAACGAAACACGTTGCAGTGAGATTGAGGATGGTGCGGTGTGACCTGGGATACTTCGGTTGACGTCCTTGTGGTCGGGTTCGGTGTGGCGGGCGCCAGTGCGGCGCTCGAAGCGGTAGCGGCCGGTTCGTCGGTTTTGGCGATCGACCGAGCGCTCGGCGGTGGGGCCAGCACGATTTCCGGAGGAATCTACTACGCCGGCGGCGGCACCGTGATTCAAAAGGAAGCCGGTGTCGAGGACAGTCCCGAAGCCATGCTCGCCTACCTGAACCGCGAGGTCGGTGACGCGGTGACGCCGCAGACTCTGCGCCGGTTCGTCGACGAGAGCCCGGCGTCGATCGACTGGCTGCGCAGTCACGGCGTGCCGTTCGAGGCCTCACTCTGTCCGTACAAGACGTCGTACCCGAGCAACAAGCACTACCTCTACTTCTCGGGTAGCGAATCGGCCGGCGGGTTCCGTGACATCGCAAAACCTGCTCCGCGTGGTCATCGCGCCAAGGGGCGTGGCACGTCGGGAAAGATGCTGTACGGCCCGCTCGCGAAGTCCGCGGAGGCGAAGGGCGTCCAGTTGCTCGGCCAGACGCGAGCGGACCGGCTGATCATCGAGGACGGCCGGGTGCTCGGCGTCGAAGCACTGACGCTGCGTGACGCACCTGCCGGAGTTCGTCGCCGTCACGCGACGCTCGGGTCCTTGTCCTCCAAGCCCGGCGTCTACGCACCGCAGTTGCGCACGATTCTCGACGCACTGATCGCGAAGATCGAGAAGAAGCACGCCAAGCGGATTCGTATCCAGGCACGCGGCGGCGTGATCCTCAGCGCCGGCGGCTTCGTGTCCAATCGCGAGATGATGCGCACCCATGCCCCCGCGTACAAGGGCGGTATCCCGCTCGGCACCTCCGGGGACGACGGCAAAGGCATCAACCTCGGTATCGAAGCCGGGGGAGCCACCGACAAGCTCGGCAATGTGTCCGCCTGGCGATTCATCGTCCCGCCGAGTGCTTTTCTCGGTTCCATTTTGGTGGGTGAATCCGGTGCGCGAATCGTCGACGAGTCCCGTTACGGTGCCGCTCTCGGTCAGGCGATGGCGGAGAAGAGCAGCGGAATCGGTTGGCTGCTGGCAGATTCCGAACTCGTTCGCGAAGCGAAATCGCAGATAAGTGACCAGTCGATGTGGTTCCAGCGGGTACAGACCACCGGAATGATGCGTACTGCAGTGCGTGGCAACACCATTGCCGAGGTCGCCCGCAAAGCGGGGATAGACGTCGCCGGCCTTCAAGCCACCGTCGACGCGCACAACTCCGCTGCCGCTGCCGGACAACCTGATCCGATGGGTAAACCGTCAGACTTCGTCAGGCCGATACTGTCTGCGCCGTTCACGATGTACGACGTCTCGATCAAGCCCAACATGATGAATCCGTGCCCGATGCTCACGCTCGGTGGATTGGTGGTCGACGAATCGTCCGGCATGGTGAAAAACGAGGCCGGGGAGGGTATCCCTGGTCTGTATGCCGCCGGCCGTACCGCGGTCGGTATCTGTTCCAACTCGTATGTGAGCGGCTTGTCGCTCGCCGACTGCGTGTTCTCCGGACGACGAGCCGGTCAGCACGCAGCCGCATTCTCCACAGTCGGAAAGGCCTGAACGATGCTCTCGACGCAGATCCGCGGCGAACTTGCCGACCATCTTGATTCGGCGGAACGGGATCGCGCTCCGATCAGCCCGCTGATCGCCACGTATCCGGACATCGACGTCGTCGACGCCTACGAGATCCAGCTCATCAACATCCGGCGTCGTGTTGCCGGTGGCGCAAAGGTGGTCGGACACAAGGTCGGACTCTCGTCACTGGCGATGCAGCAGATGATGGGCGTAGACGAGCCAGATTACGGTCACCTGCTCGCCGAGATGGAAGAGTTCGAGAACCGTCCGGTCGACACGTCGCGCTTCTGCTTCCCGCGCGTCGAGGTGGAGGTCGCCTTCATTCTGGGAGCAGATCTGCCGGGCGCCGGGTGCACCGAACAAGACGTCATCGACGCTACTGTCGCCTATGCGCCGTCCATCGAGTTGATCGACAGCCGGATCAAGGACTGGAAGATCGGCCTCTCGGACACCATCGCGGACAACGCGTCCTCCGCCGGGTTCATCCTCGGCAAGGAACGAGTTCGCCCGTCGGACATCGACATCAAGGCCATCGACGCGGTGCTGACCTGCAACGGGGAGCGGATTGCGGAGGGGCGCAGCGATGCGGTTCTCGGTAACCCGGTCACCGCTGTCGCGTGGTTGGCGCAGAAGGTCGACACGTTCGGAGTTCGGCTCAAGGCCGGCGACATCGTTCTGCCGGGTTCGTGCACGCGAGCGATCGACGCTCATCCAGGCGACAACTTCCGAGCCGAGTTCAGCGGCCTCGGTTCCGTCTCTCTTCAGTTCACGTAGGAGTAGTCATGACCAAGGCAAGTGTGGCGATCGTCGGATCGGGAAACATCAGTACCGATCTGTTGTACAAACTGCAGCGTTCCGAGTGGCTCGAACCGCGATGGATGATCGGAATCGATCCCGAGAGTGAAGGATTGGCGCGCGCCCGCAAGATGGGACTCGAGACCTCCGCCGAGGGCGTCGACTGGTTGCTCAGCCAGGCGGAGAAACCGGACCTGGTCTTCGAGGCGACGTCGGCATACGTGCACCGCGAGGCAGCACCACGCTACGAGGCCGCCGGTATCCGTGCCGTCGACCTGACTCCGGCCGCGGTCGGCCCGGCTGTGGTTCCGCCCGCGAACCTGCGTGAGCACCTGGACGCACCCAACGTCAACATGATCACTTGCGGTGGGCAGGCAACCATTCCGATCGTCTACGCGGTGTCGCGTGTCGTCGACGTGGCGTACGCCGAGATCGTCGCCTCCGTTGCATCATTGTCCGCCGGCCCGGGAACTCGCGCGAACATCGATGAGTTCACCAAGACCACCAGCCGCGGTATCGAGACCATCGGCGGCGCACAGCGCGGCAAGGCGATCATCATCCTCAACCCCGCGGACCCGCCGATGATCATGCGCGACACAATCTTCTGCGCTATCCCCGAAGACGCCGACCAGGCCGCGATCACCGACTCCATTCACCGCGTCGTCAAGGACATCCAGCAGTACGTGCCCGGCTACCGGTTGCTCAACGAACCGCAGTTCGACGAACCGAGCGTCGTTTCCGGTGGCTATGCAACGGTCACCACGTTCGTCGAGGTCGAAGGCGCAGGCGATTTCCTGCCGCCGTACGCGGGCAACCTCGACATCATGACGGCAGCAGCCACCAAGGTGGGCGAGGAAATCGCCCAGAAGCTTCTGAGTGTGAAGGCATGAGCGACATGATTCATTTCGATTCGAGCTGGGACATCCGCGTCACCGACACGTCGCTGCGCGACGGCTCCCACCATAAGCGTCATCAGTTCACCGTCGACGAAGTACGAGCCATCGTCGGTGCCCTCGACGGAGCCGGAGTGCCGGTCATCGAGGTCACTCACGGCGACGGTCTCGGCGGATCCTCCTTCAACTACGGCTTCTCGAAGACTCCCGAGCAGGAACTGATCAAAGCTGCAGTCGAGACGGCGACCAACGCGAAGATCGCCTTCCTGATGCTGCCCGGGTTGGGCATCAAGGACGACATCGTCATCGCACAGGACAACGGTGCGTCCATCTGCCGCATTGCAACTCACTGCACCGAGGCAGACGTATCCATCCAGCACTTCGGCCTCGCGCGTGAGCGTGGACTCGAAACAGTCGGATTCCTCATGATGGCTCACTCGATTCCGCCGGAGAAGCTGGCCAAGCAGGCTCGCATCATGGCCGACGCGGGTTGCCAGTGTGTGTACGTGGTCGACTCGGCCGGCGCGCTGGTGCTCGAGCAGGTATCCGATCGCGTCGAGGCGCTGGTTCAGGAACTCGGCAACGACGCTCAGGTCGGCTTCCACGGACATGAGAACCTGGGCCTGGGCGTCGCCAATTCCATTGCGGCAGTTCGTGCGGGAGCCAAGCAGATCGACGGTAGTACCCGTCGGTTCGGTGCCGGCGCCGGCAACGCCCCGGTCGAGGCGTTTGTCGGTGTCTGCGACAAGATCGGAGTCAAGACCGGTATCGACTTCTTCGCGATCGCCGATGCAGCCGAAGACGTTGTGCGCCCGGCAATGCCGCAGGAGTGCCTGCTCGATCGTCAGGCACTGATGATGGGCTACGCCGGCGTGTACTCGAGCTTCCTCAAGCATGCCGAGCGTCAGGCCGAGCGGTACGGAGTGTCGTCCGCGGAACTGCTGGTGCGCGCAGGTAAGCGCAAGTTGGTCGGCGGACAGGAAGATCAGTTGATCGACATCGCGCTGGAACTCCAGCGCGAAGCAGCGGCTTCCTAGGTCATGGCAGACGTACTGGCCGGAAAAGTGGCCTTGGTGACCGGCGCGTCCTCAGGGTTGGGGCGCGCGGTGGCCGAGATACTCCACCGCAGGGGCGCACAGGTTTTCGGTATCGCCCGCGACAAGGAAAAGCTGCGACAGTCGATGGTCGAGGTGGTCGGCGCGGATGGAGAGCGTCGTTTCGCGGCGACGGACGTCTCGGATTCCGCTCAGTGTGATGCGGCCGTGCAGGCGTGCGTCGACGAACTCGGTGGTATCGACATCCTCGTCAACGTGGCGGGATCGCACTCGTTGCGCCACACGGCAGACATTGCGGATTCCGAATGGGCACATGACCTTGCGGTCAATCTGAACGGACCGTTCTTCCTTTCCCGAGCAGCACTGCCGCACTTGCTGGAACGGGGCGGCAACATCGTCAACGTCTCCTCGATCGCGGGACTGGAAGGGCAGGCGTACTCGGCTGGATACTGTGCTGCCAAGCACGGACTCATCGGACTGACCCGAGCGATGGCGATGGAGTTCACCGGAAAGTCTCTGCGTGTCAACGCAATCTGCCCCGGCGGCATGATGACTCCTCAAGTCACCGGATTCACCTTCCCCGACGGAGTCGACTTCGACCTCGTCATGAAGGTTGCCTCGCCGCGTGGCTTGATGGAAGCCGAGGACGTTGCGAAGATGGTGGCTTTCGTCGCCTCCGACGACGCCTCGGCGATACACGGGGCCGTCTACTCGGTGGACAACGGAAAAATGGCATGACCCCGTTGGTCTCGGGACCGATCTTCCAGATCTGCTGGGCGGTCGAGGAGATCGAGGCCGCCGAACAGGAGTTCACTCGGCAGTGGGGAGTGGAGCGATGGCTACGTATGCCAGACATCGCCTTTGGTCCCGAGACCACAACGTATCGAGGTGAGCCCGCGGACTATGTCGTTCACGTGTCGATCGGATATGCGGGCAGCCAACAGCTCGAGTTGATCCAACCAGTGTCCGGACGCAACCTGTACACGGAGTTCCTGGAGACTCACGGCGTCGGAGTTCATCACATGGCTTGGGTTCCAGGCGATTACGAGGCGACGCTGCTCGAGGCCGAGCGTCGCGGAATGTCGGTGGTGCAACAAGGTCGGGTAGAGGGCGCCGGCATGGAGTTCTCCTACCTCGATGCCGGGCCGTTGGGTGGATACGTCGAGTTGATGAAGCTCTCGCCCGAGATTCGGTTGATGTTCGCTTCGCTCATTCCTGATTGACGGCAAACACTTTCGTGAAGTAATCGGAAACGTTCTCCGGGTGACCACGGAATCCGAGGTAGCCGTCGGGGCGAATGACCAGCGCCGCCGTACCTTCGACCCCATACGCGGCGCACAGTTGCGAGGCGTTGTCCTCGATGATCGGCACCAGCGAGTCGACGGTCACGGTTCCCGGTGGCACTATCGCGTAGACGTCCAGCAAGCCGTGCGCTGATCGAATTGCGGCGTCGGCGACCTTCTCCAAGCTGTTGATGCTCTCCGCGGATCCGTCCGAAGTCAGCAGTAACGTGTGGTCGACTCCGGACAGCAAGTCGAACAACCGAATTGGATACTGCACACCGTCTCGGCGCATTCCGCGTGCATCGGGTGCACGCTCGCCCGGTTGAACGTGTGGACTCGAAGAATTACGCCCGGTGTTCAGCGGACTCTCCGAGTAGTCGATCAACAATTGAGCCTGGCGCCGCATTGCCGTGTCGATGGAGGACTCTCCCGAACCGATTCCTTCTCGAGCATTTCGGACCGTCATCCCGACGACTTCTTCACCGACCGGCCGCCTTTCGGCGTCGTAGGTCTCGAGAAGATCCGCTTTCGCAACACCTTTGACGGCGAGCGCTATCTTCCACGCAAGATTGTGGGCGTCCTGGATCCCGGTGTTCATGCCCTGCGCGCCAGTCGGGGGATGGATGTGCGCGGCGTCGCCGGCGACAAAAACCCGTCCGCGGCTGTAAGCGTCGACGATGCGGTGGCTGATGCGGAAGACCGAGGACCATCGCAGCATCGAGGCGGTTGTCGGTTCTGGGGACAGTCTGTCGAGCACGGCCTGGATGTGATGGAGTTCAGGTGTCTTGCCGGTTGAAAAACCGTGTTGTACAGCGGCTTTGTTCGACGATTCGTCCGGCATCAACTCGTCCGGAACGAGCATCGACATGCGGTACCGCTTGTGTCCGGGAAGTGGGATGCAGACGAGTAGATCGTCGGTGGTTCCGTCGTCGGCGGTGTGGTTGGCGCGGACGGAGTAGCCGCTGGGTATCGACCAGTCGACTTCGACGTCGCCGAGCATGTAGCTCTCGGCAAACGCGCCGCCCTCGAAGCTCAGGCCCAGCCCTTTGCGGACCACGCTGTGCGCGCCGTCGGAACCCACCAGGTACCGGGCTGTCACAGTGCTGCCGTCGCTGAGGGTGCAGGTGACGGCGTCGTCGGACTGTTCGAATGCGGTGAGGCCGACTCCGCGTTCGACGGTTGTTCCCAACTCGGTGAGGCGCTCGGTGAGGATGCGCTCCGTCGAGTACTGAGGCAGGCAGAGAAACCAGTAAGGAACGTCGTCGGGGAGGGTGAGGTCGACGCGGCCGACCTCGACGCCGTTCGTGTACATGATCTGACCGCGCATCAATGTCGAGGCGTCGAGTGCCTGGCGGAGCACCCCCATGTTCTCGAAGAGTTCGAGAGTGCGTGGCTGAATCCCGACTGCTTTCGCGTATTGCCGCGGTTCGTCGAGGGGGTCGACTATTCGACAGGAGACACCGCGTCTGCGCAGCTCGATCGCGGTGGTCAATCCGATCGGGCCGGCGCCCGCTACCAATACGTCGGTATCCATGAGGACCCACTCACGTCGGGGACAGTCGGTCATTTCAGTATGGGTACGCGAACTTTTGTTTTGGGGAAATTCGCGCAGATCGGGCATTTTGGGGCTTTCCACACGGGTCGCAGACGTTGAGGTCGTGGGAAGATCGCGACGTGAAGGCAGGCGAGTTGCATCATGAGCCGCCTGGGTACCGGTGCCCGTTCTGTCGCTTCGCGCTGGGCGAGTTCGACGAGCACAACGCGTCGACCGACCTGGTTGCTCGAACCGACCACGCAATCGCTCGGATTTCCCCGAAGTGGTGGCCGGGCAACCCCGGCCACGTACTTGTGTCGCCGATCGAGCACTTCGAGAATCTCTACACTTTGCCCACGAGCGTCGGGCACTCGGTTTTCGACCTGGTTCAGGCCGTGGCTGTTGCAATTCGTGAAGCCTACGGCTGCGACGGCGTCTCGACCCGGCAGCACAACGAACCGGCGGGCAACCAGGACGTCTGGCACCACCACGTCCACGTATTTCCGCGATACGAGGACGACCACCTGTATTCCCGGCATGGCGAGGCGGCCTACGTTCCGCCTGAGGCGCGAGCGCCTTTCGGCGCACTTTTGCGCCCTCGATTCCTTGAACGCTGATCTCCCGCCACATCCTAGTGATGTACAAATCTGCGTGTTTGTAAAACTTTTACCTCAAAAATCGTTGACAAAACGCCATCATTTGTCCACTCTCTATACATAGATGTTGTTCGTGTCGCGGATTACCGCGCAGGACGCACTCACTGATCCGAACGAGAACTGGAGAATTCGATGGCGGCGTTGGTGTACACCGAGCCAGATGGTCGGCTCGCAACTTGGAGAGACCGGAAACGCTACTTGTGGCTGTTGGCGCTGATTCCGTCATCGGCAACTTTCATCGCCGTGGGGCTTGTTACCGCCACCGGATGGAATGTCTTCTGGTGGACCGGCCCACTGATCGCGTTTGCTCTCATTCCCGTCATCGACATCCTGGCGGGTGAGGACGGGAAGAATCCGCCCGACGAGGTGATCGACGAACTCGAGAACGACCGCTTCTACCGGTGGTGCACCTACGCCTATCTGCCGCTGCAGTACACGGCCTTCTTCCTGTCCTGCTACATCTGGGCGCGTTGGGATTTGAGCGTCCTCTCCAATATCGGACTGGCCGTGACGATCGGCGTGACGGCCGGAATCGGCATCAACACCGCCCATGAACTCGGGCACAAGAAGGAGAGCGTCGAGCGCTGGTTGTCCAAAATCGTTCTCGCGCAGAGTGCTTACGGTCACTTCTACCTCGAGCACAACCGTGGCCACCATGTGCGAGTGTCGACTCCGGAAGATCCGGCGACCTCGCGCTTCGGTGAGACCCTCTACGGTTTCTGGCCGCGCAGCGTCGGCGGGGGATTGAAGTCGGCGTGGCATCTCGAGAAGACCCGCTTCGAGCGTTTGGGCACCACGCACTGGAGCATCAAGAACGACGTGCTCAACGCCTGGCTCATGTCTGTAGTCCTGTTCGGTGTCGCGCTTGCAGTGTTCGGGATCGGCATCGCGCCGTACCTCGTGATCCAGGCGTTCATCGGGTTTTCGCTGCTCGAAGCGATAAACTACCTCGAGCACTACGGACTCCTGCGTCAGAAAACCGCAAGCGGACGGTACGAGCGATGCACGCCGGCGCACAGCTGGAACAGTGATCGCATCTGCACCAACGTCTTCCTTTATCACTTGCAGCGGCACAGCGATCATCATGCGAATCCGACACGGCGCTACCAAGCGCTTCGCAGTATGGAAGAGGCCCCTCAGCTCCCGAGCGGCTACGCCAGCATGATCATGCTCGCCACAGTTCCGCCCCTGTGGCACAAGGTGATGGACCACCGCGTTCTCGAGCACTACCGAGGTGACATCACCCAGGTCAACATCGCGCCGAAGAAGCGGGCCAAGATCCTCGCAGCCTACGGGGTGAACGCATGAACGCCTACATCTGCCCGATCTGCGACTACACGTACACCGAATCGACAGGCGCTGCGCGAGAAGGCTTTCCGCCCGGCACACCGTGGTCGAGCATTCCGGACGACTGGTGCTGCCCCGACTGCGGTGTCCGCGAGAAGGTCGACTTCACCCTCGTCACGCAATCCTGATCGAATTACCCACCGGTGAAAGGAAAACCGATGTCCGAGACTGCCACTGCATACAAATTGTTCCGCTGCCTCCAGTGCGGGTTCGAGTACGACGAAGCGATCGGCTGGCCCGACGACGGTATCGAGCCGGGTACTCGCTGGGACGAGATTCCCGAAGACTGGTCCTGCCCCGATTGTGGTGCTGCCAAAGTCGATTTCGAAATGGTGGAGGTGGACCGCTGATGACAGCGGTCAGCGAGCCCGACACCCGGACCGTCGTGATCGTGGGCACGGGTATCGCCGGTTCCGGTGCGGCGCAGGCTTTGCGCAAGGAAGGGTTCGGCGGCAGCATCATCCTGATCGGCAGCGAACCTGAGGAGCCGTATCGCCGCCCAGCGCTGTCGAAGGAGCTACTGTCCGGGAAAGCGTCGATCGATCGGGCTCGGTTGCGGCCGTCGACTTTCTGGACCGAGCAGAGTATCGATCTTCGGATCGGCGCAACTGTCACGAGTATCGACACAGATTCCCGCACAGTACTTTTAGCCGACGGTGACAGCATCGACTACGACGTTCTGATTCTTGCCACGGGTGGACGGTCCCGACGGTTGACCGCGGAAGATTCTGAGCGCGTTCACTATCTTCGGGATATCGCAGACATGCGACGCTTGCAATCCCAGCTGATCGAAGGATCCTCGCTTTTGGTGGTCGGCGGTGGCTTGATCGGATCGGAGGTGGCGTCAACGGCACGCGACTTGGGTTGCAGTGTGCAGGTTCTCGAAGCGCAACCGGTGCCCCTGTCCAGGCTGCTTCCACCGTCGATAGCGGAGAAGATCGCCGCGCTGCACGCCTCGGCGGGCGTCGCCTTGCAGACGGGAGTTGACCTCGAGACGCTCACGACGGGTGCCGACGGCGTCACCGCACGTGCGCGTGACGGACGCGAGTGGACAGCGGACTTGGCCGTCGTCGCAATCGGATCCTTGCCCGATACCGATGTGGCTGCTGCGGCGGGTATTGCGGTGGACAACGGGATTTCGGTAGACGGATACCTCCGGACGTCTGTCGATAATGTGTACGCGATCGGCGATGTGGCCAACGTGCCCAACGGTTTTCTCGGCGGCATGCACCGTGGTGAGCACTGGAACACTGCGCAGGACCACGCAGTTGCAGTTGCCAAGACCATCGTCGGGAAGGAAGAACCCTTCGAATCCGTCCCTTGGAGTTGGTCGAACCAATTCGGCCGCAACATTCAAGTAGCGGGTTGGCCAGGCGCGGACGACACCGTGATTGTTCGAGGAGACTTGGACTCCTATGACTTCACTGCGATCTGCATGCGCGACGGAAATATCGTCGGTGCTGTGAGCGTGGGCCGGCCGAAGGACATTCGTGCCGTCCGAACCCTTATCGAACGCTCCCCGGACATCAGCGCCGACGTACTCGCCGATACAAACAGGGATCTGACCGAACTTGCGGCGGGTCTTGTCGCCTCACCGGTGCTCTGAGTGCACTCGTGACTTCTGTGGCTTGCGTGTCCACCGTTTTGACACCGAGCACGGGCGATGGAAATCTTCCCGATATGTCCACCGCTCGTGCCCGTGTCCCGTACCACGAGGCAGCTCGTCAACTCCTCCGTGCGTCAGCGCTCGACGCCACACGCGAACTCTTGACCGAGAAATCGTGGAACGACATCACGATGGCGCATATCGCGGAAGCTGCGGGCATGAGCCGGCAGACGTTGTACAAGGAGTTCACGTCCCGCCAGGGATTGGCGTCCGGATACCTCATCCGTTTCGTTGACGAGTTCCTCGAAGAGGTGGAACGCGAAGTAACGCTCCATCATTCGGATCCGCGGGGCGCGGTCTCGGCAGCCTTCCGTGCCTTCTTCGACGCCGGTGCCCGGGATCCGATGGTGGTCAGCATTGTCGGTCCCCGGCCGCAGCACGACCTGCTGAGCTTGGTCACCACTGACGGGACTCCGCTGCTCGAACATGCGAGCGCGAGGTTGGCCGAGATCTTCATGACCAGTTGGGCGAACGTCGACCGCATCCATGCCGAGATGTTCGGCAGCACGATAGTGCGTCTGGCGATCAGTCACGTGACGTTGTCTTTCGGTACCCCCGATCAGATCGCCGAGAACCTGGGGGAGATGTTCGGGCCGTTCCTCGATCAGGTCATCGGTTCGGGCACAGTCGAACCGAACTGAGCCGACAGGATCGATACGGTTTCCGGGCTAGGACGGAAGTTCGATCGAGCGTGATCGCCGTAGTTCTTTGGTGGGAAATATCGTCGTTATGTGTGAATCCGCGTCTCACTTCTCGGTAGCGTGCCGGGCGTAGATCGAGGTGCGATCCGCAGGGGGTGGCTCGCGTGAATTTCCGTCAACGGTGGAGGAATTCGAAGATGAAGAGCCGCAACAAATCTCGAGTGATGTCGACAGTCGCGCTAGTTGCAACATTTGTCATGGCCGGTGCAGGTGTGGCAATTGCCGACGAATCATCGTCAGGGTCTTCCGGCAGCGGATCGCTCGGTTCCTCCGGTGCGGCAGCGGTTGATCCGTTGACCTTCGACGGTTGGGGCACGTGCCCGATCGAGGATCTCGAGGTGACGACGTGCGCCAGCGTCGTAGTTCGCGGAGGGACCATGAAATTGGGCGCACTTTCGGTGCCGATCCCGGACGGAAGCCTCAAGGTTGCGGGCGGAGTGAAATACGCGACCCAGTCGGACAACAGTTTCATCGAGACGTTCGTCGCCAAGCAGGACGGGTCCAACGGGGTCTATTCCAATCCGATTTCGGTACCCGGAGGTGCTCTCGGGATCGATACTCCGCTGGGACTGACTCAGATCAGCGCGACAGTGGAATCGGTGGGAGTCCCGGATCTGAAGGTTCTCGAGCAGGAACTCACCATGCCTGTTCGATTGAAACTGTCTAATCCCTTGCTCGGTGACGATTGCTACATCGGTTCGGTTTCGAATCCGATCAACCTTCACCTGACCACAACCGGAAACCCTCCGTCGGAACCTATCGGTGAGTTCCCCGGTGCAGTGTTCCCGGCAGTCCCACATTCGGATGCGGTGTTTGCGGCGCCGGGAGCCAGCGGGTGTGGACCGCTGGGTGCGCTCAACTGGGCCGTGAATCTACGCGGGGGAGTGCCGGCGGCCAGCGGAAAGAACTCTCTCACCACGTCGAGCGACGTCTACGCGGTGGCTGCACGAAAGGTGCGACCGCCTGCCTGACGGACGCGCGGGCGCTGGAACGTAAAACGAGGGCCGACCCGTGGGTCGGCCCTCGTTCTACACAATCAGGTCAGCTGACCTCGGGATCACGCACCGTGATGGTGCCGTCCCTAACCGCGTCGGCGATGCTGTCGTGCAGTTTCGGGCATCCGTCTTTCAATGCCGACGACTGCCCGGAAGCAATTGCCTCTTTGAAGGTGTGGCAACGCAGCGCCGGGTCGGAAGTCCACTGAACGCTGGTGTGTTTGTACGTGTTCTTGCGAACCAGTACGCACGCGCCGCATGCCTTGCAGTCGACTTCCTGCAGACCCGAGTCGAGGTATTCGTGCTTGTCCTCGATCGTCTGGGCCGCGATCGCCTCGAGCCGTTCCGTTTGCCCGGCAAAGTCCGGTGCCTTGGCCCAACGAGCCCACCGTGCGTCGGTTCCGATCGAGGCGCTCACGACTAGACCTCTGCTTCCTTCTTTGCCGCTTCTGCTGCAGCTTCCTTCTCGGCCTTCTGGCGTGCGAGGTTTTCCTCGACCTCGGCGTGCCAGGCTTCGTTTGCCTTGGTGGTGTCCACCTCGAACTCGAAGCGCTGCGTCATCTTCTCGGTGACGTCGGCCTTGTCCACGTAGAACTGCTCGTACCAGCGTCGTAGCTGGTAGACGGGGCCGTCTTCTTCGCAGAGAAGGGGATTCTCGATCTTGGTCTTGTTCTTCCAGATCGCGACGTCCTGCAGGAATCCCTCGCTGATGCCCTCGGTGAACTTGCCGGCCAACTTGTCGGCCATCTCGTCGGAGACACCCGTCGGCTTCTTCACCGTCACGCCCCACTGCAGCACGAACGAGTCCGGGCTGATCGGGTAGTGGCAGTTGATCAGAACACTCTCGACCTCGTATCCGCTGTAGCTGTTCCACAGGGGATTGACCATGTACGACGGTCCGTAATACGCAGCTTCGGAGCGAAGCAGCGTGTCGCCGCCGTACTGGGAGGCCATTCCGATGTCGGGACGGCCCGTGGTGTTGAGGTACTGAGTGGCGATCTCACCTTCGAAGACATTCTTGAAGTACGTCGGGAAGGCGTAGTGGATGTAGTAGAAGTGCGCCATGTCGACCACGTTGTCGATGATCTCGCGGCAGTTAGACCCCTCGATGACCATGGAGTTCCAGGTCCAGTCGGTCCATTCGTCGCTGTACGCACCCTCGATACGAGGAATCACGATCTCTTCGGGCGGCGGATTGCCCTCGGGGTCGTTCCAGACGAAGAGCTGACCGTTCTGCTCGAGGGTCGTCCACGCGCGGGTGCGTGCGAGCGGAGGCACGCGGCGGGCATAAGGAATGCCGGTGCACTTGCCGTTGCCGCCCCAGCGCCAGTCGTGGAAGGGGCAGGCGATGGAATCGCCCTTGACCTCGCCTTGTGTGAGGTCACCACCCATATGACGGCAGTATCCGTCGAGAACTTTGATGTCGCCCTTGCTGTCGGCGAACACCACGAGCTTCGTACCGAAAGCCTCGATCGCGTGCGGTTTGCCGTCCTTGAAGGTCTTCAGTAGACCCAGGCAGTGCCAACCGCGGGCGAAACGAGTTTGCACCGTTCCGACGTCGATCTCGCGAATCTGCGCCATTGTGACCTCACATCCCTTCTAGCTGTTAGTAGAACACGTTATAGAACTCGATCCGGTTCCGCCAGATTTTGGGGGCACTTGTTACAGCATTGCGGCCACAAACGGGACCTTTGTCAGCGTCTCGACAGAAAAGAGAACGTGTTCTAGTCTCAAGTGTAAGTGAACCAACCGATCGAGGAAGACGGGAGCGTCGAAGTGGGTAACCATGACAGCCACGAGGTGATGCAGAGGCTCGACGCACTACTGCCGGCACTGCGCGAGCGCGCACAGGAGACCGAGGATCTGCGTCGTATCCCCGACGAGTCCATCAAGGCTCTTCAGGAAACAGGCTTCTTCCGCTTGCTGCAGCCGAAGCAGTGGGGCGGATACGAAGCCGATCCGGTGCTGTTCTACTCCGCGGTCAAGAAGATCGCCAGCGCGTGTGGTTCCACAGGGTGGGTCTCCTCGATCATCGGGGTACACAACTGGCACCTCGCCCTCTTCTCTCAGCAGGCACAGGAAGACGTGTGGGGCAACGACACTGACGTTCGCATCTCGTCCTCTTACGCCCCGATGGGTATGGGTGAAGTAGTCGAGGGTGGATACAAAGTCAACGGTGCGTGGGCGTGGTCTTCGGGTTGTGACCACGCCAGCTGGGCCGTTCTCGGTGGTCCGGTGTTCAAGGACGGCCGCGCAGTCGATTTCGTGAGCTACCTGATTCCTCGCGAGGACTACCAGATCGACGACGTGTGGAATGTGGTCGGTCTGCGTGGAACCGGCTCCAATACCGTTGTGGTCAAGGATGTTTTTGTTCCCAAGCATCGCGTTCTGAGTTTCCGGGCGATGAGCGAACTGACCGCCCCGGGCCTCGAGAACAACACCGCGCCGGTCTACAAGATGCCGTGGGGAACCATTCACCCCACGACGATCTCGGCACCGATCGTCGGAATGGCTTACGGAGCTTACGAAGCGCACGTCGAGCACCAGGGCAAGCGTGTGCGCGCTGCGTTCGCCGGCGAGAAGTCGAAGGACGATCCGTTTGCCAAGGTGCGCATCGCGGAGGCGTCCAGCGACATCGACGCCGCGTGGCGTCAGCTCTCCGGCAACGTCGCCGACGAGTACGCGTTGATCCTTGCGGGCGAAGAGGTTCCGATGGAACTGCGGCTGCGCGCTCGACGTGACCAGGTGCGCGCCACGGGCCGCGCGATCGCCTCGATCGACAAGCTCTTCGAGAACTCCGGCGCCACGGCGCTGCAGAACGGCACTCCTATTCAGCGTTTCTGGCGCGATGCTCACGCTGGTCGCGTCCACGCCGCCAACGATCCCGAACGCGCCTACGTCATGTTCGGAACCGGCGAATTCGGTCTGCCGATCACCGACACGATGGTCTAGAGGAGGCTCAGTGACAACCACCGAAGAAGCCCTCACCTACGAGTCCACTTCACGGTTCGCGCAAGTGCGCCCCGATCTGAAACTGCACTTCCACGAGGCGGGCGTCGGAAACGACAAGACCATCGTGCTGCTGCACGGCGGTGGCCCAGGCGCGTCGTCGTGGTCTAACTTCGCCCGCAACATTCCGGTGTTGGCGAAGAGCTTTCACGTCATCGCGGTCGATCAGCCCGGTTACGGGCAGTCCGACAAGCCGACGGAGCATCCGCAGTACTTCGTGCACAGTGCGTCGGCGCTCAACGATCTCCTGGACACGCTCGAGATCACCGGTCGCGTTGATCTGCTGGGCAATTCGCTCGGTGGTGGCGCTGCTGTTCGCTTTGCGCTCGACTACCCGGACCGTGCGGGTCGCCTCGTTCTGATGGGCCCCGGCGGTCTGAGTGTCAACCTGTTTGCGCCGGACCCCACCGAGGGCGTCAAGAACCTCGGAAAGTTCAGCTACCAGCCCACCCGAGAAAACCTCGAAGCATTCCTGCGGATCATGGTCTTCGATCAGAAGCTGATCACGCCGGAACTCGTCGACGAACGTTTTGCTGCCGCCAGCACTCCCGAGTCGCTGGCTGCGGCCAAGGCGATGGGTAAGTCCTTCTCCAGCGGTGACTTCGAGCTCGGCATGCTCTGGCGCGAGGCGTACAAGCTTCGTCAGCGTGTGTTGCTGATCTGGGGCCGTGAGGATCGGGTCAACCCTCTCGACGGCGCACTGGTCGCGCTCAAGATGATCCCGCGCGCGCAGCTCCACGTCTTCGGCGGTTGCGGTCACTGGGCGCAGCTCGAGAAGTTCGACGAATTCAACCGGCTCGCAACCGACTTCCTGCTCGACGGAGGTAAATGATGGGTATTCGATCTCTGGCGTACATGCGCATCGGGGCCACCGACATGGCTGCGTGGCGCGAATACGGACTCAAGATCCTCGGAATGATCGAGGGCAAGGGCGTCGACGCGGAATCGCTGTATCTGCGTATGGACGACTTCCCGGCGCGCCTTGTCATCGTTCCGAACGACACGGACCGTCTGCTCGTCTCGGGTTGGGAAACCGCGAATGCCGCTGAGCTGCAGGATATCCGTGACAGGTTGTCGGCAGCCGGTGTTCCGTTCAAGGAAGGCACGGCGGAGCAGCTCAAGGACCGTCGCGTCGTCGAGATGATCGCGTTCGAGGACACCTCGGGCAACTCCCTCGAGGTGTTCCACGGAGCTGCTCTCGAACACCGCCGGATCGTGAGCCCGTACGGGCACAGGTTCGTGACGGGTGAGCAGGGCCTCGGCCACGTCGTGCTCACCACCGATGACGACGATGCTTCGCTGCGGTTCTACCGCGACGTACTCGGATTCAAGCTTCGCGACTCGATGCGTCTGCCTCCGCAGATGGTCGGCCGGCCCGCGGACGGCGACCCGGCGTGGCTGAGGTTCCTCGGCTGCAACCCGCGTCACCACAGCTTGGCGTTCCTGCCGTTGCCCAACCCGACGGGCATCGTGCACCTGATGCTCGAAGTGGAGAACTCCGACGACGTCGGACTGTGCCTCGACCGGGCACTGCGCAAGAAGGTCAAGATGTCGGCGACTCTCGGTCGCCACGTCAACGACGAGATGCTCTCGTTCTACATGAAGACTCCAGGCGGGTTCGACATCGAATTCGGTTGTGAGGGGCTAGAGGTCGAGGACGAAAACTGGATCGCGAGGGAAAGCACGGCCGTGAGCCTGTGGGGTCACGACTTCACGGTGGGAATGAAGCCGTGAGTTCGCCCGACGCGTCGGTGAGTGCGGAGCAGGCGATCGATCCACGCCAGTTCCGCACGGTTCTCGGGCAATTCTGCACGGGTATCACCATCATCACGACAGTCGACGACGGTGAGCCTGTCGGGTTCGCATGTCAGTCTTTCGCGGCCCTGTCACTCGACCCGCCTTTGGTGTTGTTCTGCCCCACCAAGGGTTCTCGGTCGTGGGTGGCAATCGAGCGGACCGGTAAGTTCGCCGTCAACGTGTTGGCGGAGGAACAGCAGGCGGTGTGTGCTCGTTTCGGGTCACGTGAGCCGGACAAGTTCGCCGGCATCGATTGGACGCCATCGCCTCTGGGCTCGCCGATCATCGACAAGTCCCTTGCACACATCGACTGCACGGTGGAAACCGTGCACGACGGCGGCGATCACTACGTCGTCTTCGGTCGGGTGTCGTCGATGAGTGAGATCAAGACCGAACGCCCGCTGCTCTTCTATCGCGGGCAGTACACGGGCATCGAGCCGGACAAGACTGTTCCGGCTACCTGGCGTGACGATCTGGAAGCGTTCCTGACGACCACGACAGAAGATACCTGGCTGTAGGGGGCAAGCCCCCTGTGCGCCTTTTTGGTAGTGGTAACTACCAAAAAGGCGCACAGGGCCGGAGGCCCTACAGAGAAAAACAGGTATGACAGAAGTCGTCACCGAACGGCGTCAGCAGGATGCTACGACGCACTATCTTGTTGGATCGTCCGGCTCGCTTGACCGCCTCGATCACCGACGGCTGTACCTCGACCACCTGGTACCGGTCGGCCTCGACGGGCTCGCGTGAGAACGCCACCAAACCGAGCCGATGCAGGTTGTTCAGGTAGGCGCTGATGCGGTCCAGATGACGACAGCCCGCCAGTTCTCCGATCATCGACAGACCCTCGTCGATCATCTCCGAGCCGACGCCGAACGGCCGCGCCGTACGTACGTCCACGCTCGGTTGCGCACCGGAGGTGGCCAGCAACCGAAGAATTCGAGCTTCGTCGGGTGCGATCTCGTCAAGGATCCGGTCGTAGGCCGGGTGCAGATCGTCACGATCGGTCACGTCCGCGGAACGGTCCAGCAACCTGTCGCCACGTGCCCGCAGCGCCGCGAGAGTGGCCTCGACGCTCTGCTTGCGATTGGTTCGAGTTGCCATTGCTGCCCGTAGGTTCTCGGTCCGCGAGCCGTCTCCGTTGGAGTTCTCGGCCCGACGTTCGGATTGAACATTGGCCGATTCAGCGGCCTCTGCCGCGGCTTCGGCCGCAGCCTGAACGATCTGCCGCGTCGCCTCCTTCGCCGTTCCGAAAGCCCAACCCGTCAGCTTGATCGACGTGAGCGTCGTCGTGGCGGTAAGCCCGACAAGGCTACGGATCAGACGCTTTTCGACGGATTCGACCGGCGCGATGTCCGCAGCCCAGTCGTACGATTCCGCTTCGACGATCATGCGATGGTCGTGCTCACTCATGCTCATACTCCGAATATTGCGAGGTGTAGGAAACCGGCAAACGAGCCCAGCACGGCCCCGTGTACGAACAACAGCCACTCGTCCTGCTTGACGGCTGAGCGTAGTAGTTCGCTGAAATCTTCCGGTGAAAGGATGCTCATGCGGTCGGTGACGAAGACACGAATCTTCTCCGACTGGTTCTCGGCGAACTCCGCGTCCTCGAAGACCCTTGGGTACAGGTCGAGCACTTCGGTGGTGGCCAGCCCGGGCAGACGCTTGTAGCTCTGCGAACCGACGGTCATCTTGACCACCGACTTTGCCCAGCCGGCTGCGTCGTCGACGGATTCGCGCAGTACCTGATCGAGCATCCGCCGCGTTCGGTCCGAGCGGGGACCTTCGAGGAGTTCGGTGCCGATGTTCTCGAGCGTCACGACGTGATCGGCGAGGGTTTTTGCGTACCCGGCGATGATCTCGGTGCGGCGTTTCAGGAACAGTCCCTGCCGCCACGGCACCCAACGGCTGGGGGTGATCGGTTCGAAGATCATCGTGATTCCGAGGTAGTTCACGATGTACCCGATGATCACGCCACCGATGGGAAGCACCCACCACTGCGGAACCAGATGGAGGATTCCGACGAGCACGAAGCCCATCGGGAACCCGAAGTAGAAGCCGAACTTCTGCATGAACCTGAGCTCTTTGTTGCCCATCGTGCGGAAGATGTCGTTGAGCAGTTTGGGGTGCGAAGAGAGGTAGCGGATCACCATCAGCTTCGCGTCGATGAACTCGTCGATGTCCTCTTCGATGCGGTCGGTGATCATGCGCACGCTGGCCGGCAGATCGTCCTCCACTTTGCGGAAGACGGCTTCCTTCACCGACGTCGGAAGGTTGTGCCAGAGCTGAGGATTCTCGGCCGTCATGATTCTGGTGACCACGCCGCGCACTTCACTGCGAGAAATGTTCACCAAGTGCTCGGCGATGCTGTCCGGGTCCAGGACGCGATAGAAATCGGCGATGCTGCCGACTTTCGCGAGGGATTTGTCGACGGCGATCGACGCCATCTTCTCCGCCCGCGAGGGGACGATGCCTTGCCAACCGAATCTGCCGTCGCTGGTGATCGCGGGGATCACCTGGACGCGTCGGGGGAGGAACGGGAAGAGCAGTTTGAGGCCGGGCACTTTGATCCCGTGGAAGTTGATCGGCGCAAACAGCATCAGGACGCCCGACCAATTGGTGATGTACCCGATGATTCCGGTGAACAAAGGAATGGTGATCAACTGTTCGAGCAAGTGGTCCGGCACCGTCGCACATCCTCCTCATATCCGAGAACCTCACGTTCGGACATGATTGCCGAAACTTCGCTCTTCGTGGGTGTTTCGTTGGCTACTGCTGCGCCTTCCCAGTTGCGTCAGCATAGAGGCCCGACAATTCGGGCTGTAGGTGGGTAGGAAGTTGATGTAACCTCACGTACCGACGCCGGTTCTCTTCCGGCGCATCGTTTAGCAACTGCTGACCGAACCCTTTCAGCCCCGGGAGTTATCGCCCCGGGGCTTTCCTGTTTCGTCGCTCCGTGTGCCGCGATCATCAGGAACGAACTCGAAAAGCTCGCCGCCGAACAAGCAGCGCGATCCGGATGCCGGGGTGTCTATACCCCCGTTATGGCGAAGAAAGAGTTGTACGAGAGATCTGGGCATTGGTCCAAGTTCTCGGACGACATGTTTCCCGAAATGAAGATAGGCGGAGAGTCATTTCTCCTTCGTCCGACTAACTGTCCCATCACGCTCAGGTATTCGCCGCTCGCGGTCGTAGTTATCGCGAGCTACCTTTCCGCGTTCGTGAACTCGGCTCGATGTTCCGTAGCGAACTCTCCGGAGTTCTCAGCGGATTGAGTCGAGTCAGACAGATCAATCTCGACGACGCACATGTCTTCTGTAGTCGCGAACAAGTGCAAGCGGAAGTGATCGTCGCGCTCGACGCGATCGAGCGCTGCTACTCGACTCTGGGGATTGCCGAACGGGAGTACCGCCTCTCGATCAGAGGGGGAGAGGGGCAGTATCTCGGCACCGACGAGCAGTGGGCGGACGCCGAGGATCACCTTCGCGGAGCACTGAATGCACGCTCGATCGAGTACGTGGAAGCGAAGGGGGAGTCAGCGTTCTACGGTCCCAAGATCGACGTCCAGGTGCGAGACGCGCACGGCCGCGAGGAAACACTCTCGACCGTGCAACTCGACTTCAATCAACCGGAGCGGTTCGACCTCGAGTACACCGCTGAGGACGGATCCAAGGCTCGCCCCGTCATGATCCATCGGGGCTTGCTCGGATCGATGGAACGCATGACTGCGCTTTTGATCGAAAGGTTCGAAGGGCGGATGCCGCCGTGGCTGGCACCCAACCAAGTCTCGATTCTGCCCGTCGGCGACCGGCACCAGGTTGAGGCCGAGCGTTTGCGGGCCGATCTCGAGGCTCGCGATGTTCGAGTGGCGATCGCGCCTGACGGATCGTTGGCACGTCGCATCCGCGAGGCACGCACTCACCGTGACCCGTACATCGCGGTGATCGGGGACAACGAGGTGCACGGCGGCACCGTCGACGTTCTGGTCCCCGCGCGTGGTGGGCGGGTGGTCGTCGATGCGAGTGTGTTTGTCGCTCAGGTGGTCTCGGGCATCAAAGAGCGTGCCCTGCTTCCGGCAGACTTCTAGCCGACGGGAAGCTCGTGGAGGGCGCGCACCAGTGGCGCGAGTTCGGGTGTCTTGCATGCCTCGTCGAGCGCCGCCTCGAGGGTGGCGTCGTGCGTCGGCCGTGCGCTTTCGAGAAGCTCGCGGCCGGCCGGCGTCAGCTCGGTGTAGATGCCTCGACGGTCGTCGGCGCACAGGATGCGCGTCAATAGTCCTCGATCTTCGAGTCGATTGACCAAGCGCGTCGTGGCGCTGCTGCTCAGTGCGGCAGCGCGAGCCAACTGAGCCATCCGCATGTGCCAGCCGTCCTGGCGGCTCAACGCGTCGAGGACGGTGTATTCGACGACGGACAGTTTGTGCTCACGCTGGAGCGCGCGTTCCAGTTCGGTGTCGAGAGCGCCGTGCAGTGCTGCGAGCGTGCGCCACCCTTGCGAACGGATTTCGACGGCGTCGTCGGCGATCCCCATGTGATTCTCCTTGTCCGTTTCCTGCGACTCCAGGTTACCAGCTTGCGCATGTAGCGCGCGCGTGCAACTATTTATAGCGCGCCTGCAACTAATGCACACGCCCGCTAACGGCTTACGCGTAAATCTGTGAAAGGAACATCGAGATGCCATTGGGTCTCATTGCCCTCGCTATGGGCGGGTTCGGGATCGGCCTCACCGAATTTGTCATCATGGGCCTCCTGCCCGAGGTCTCGGCTGATTTCGAGGTCACCGAGTCCGTCGCGGGCTACCTGATCTCGGGCTACGCACTGTCGGTGGCGATCGGCGCGATCCTCCTGACCGCTGCCGTCACCCGCTTCGAGCGCAAGAAGGTCCTTCTCTCGCTCATGGTGCTGTTCATCATCGGCAACCTGATGTCCGCGCTCGCTCCCTCCTACGAGGTCATGATGGGCGGACGCATCGTCGCGGCGCTGTGCCACGGTGCGTTCTTCGGAATCGGCTCGGTGGTTGCCGCCGACATGGTCGCGCCCAACAAGCGCGCCGGCGCCATCGCGATGATGTTCGCGGGCCTGACCATCGCCAACGTTCTGGGCGTTCCGTTCGGCACGCTGCTGGGCCAGCAACTCGGATGGCGCTCGACGTTCTGGGCCATCACCGTCATCGGCGTCATCGCACTGATCGGAATTGCAGCACTCGTCCCGACGACGCCCGCCAGCACGACCGGTGGCGGATTGCGCGGAGAGTTGGGGGCATTCCGCAACAAGCAGGTATGGCTCTCGATCATCATCACCATCCTCGGCTACGGCGGAATGTTCGGAGCCTTCACCTACATCGCCTTCACCCTCACCGAGGTCACCGGCTTCGCGACGTCCAGCGTTCCGTGGCTGCTCATCCTCTTCGGCTCGGGCCTGTTCGTCGGCAACTTCCTCGGCGCCAAGGCGGCCGACCGTTCGCTCACGAAGGCGCTGGTCTGGATTCTCGCGATCCTGACCGTCGTTCTGATCGTGTTCGCCGCCACCGCGGAGAGCAAGGTCATGACTGTGATCTCGCTGTTCTTCATGGGCGCCTTCGGTTTTGCGACGGTTCCCGGTCTGCAGATGCGGATCATGAACTACGCGTCGGCAGCACCGACCATGGCATCGGGTGCCAACATCGCCGCCTTCAACGTCGGCAACGCACTCGGGGCATGGCTGGGCGGAATCACCATCGCCGCGGGACTCGGCTTCACCTCCCCGATCTGGATGGGGGCGGCGGTCACCGTCGCCGGTCTGCTGGTCCTGATCGTCGCGGCGAAGATCGACCGCCCGGCAGCGTCAGAGCAGTCGACGTCGAGCACCTCGCTGCACCCGACCGCCGCCTGAACCTGTCCACTGCGCTCTGACCCCATCGCGTGAACGTATCGCTCCCCTTGTCCAACAAGGGGAGCGATACGTTCACGCGGGTCAGGTGAGGCGGAATTCGGCGGTCACCCCGGAGAAAGGCGTGATCGCGCCGCTACCCCGAGCCTTCGACGCACCGAAGTGTTGGACTCGATACGTACCCGCCGGAGTATCGGCCGGAACATCCCACGTGATGCGAACGACGGAACCGTTGCTCCCGACCCGGCGCCAGTGCAGTTTGGTGGACCAGTCGTTGTCGTCGGCGACCCGTGTCCAGGATCCGCCGGTATTGCGTTGGATCTCGTAGAAGGTCCCGTTTCGGTGAGTGTCGTTCTTGGGGTGGCCGGTGACGAACTCGACGGCAACCTGTCCGCCTGGTGAGCTGTCGCCGGGCTGGACGGTCGCATCGCCGAATTGTGTTCCCGGCAAGGGCTCGTCGAAGTCGACGCCAGGTCCGAAGCTGGGTTGGAACCCGGACAGGTCTGCCGGAGCGGGGCCGCGAGGAGGTTCGGTGCCGTCGCGCATCGCGGCTGCAAGGGCGGCATACCCCTGCTGATAGGCCGGCAGTGTGTAACGGCCGAACATCGTCGAACCGCCCTCGTACTGCTGCGAATCGTATTCCTGTGGTGTGGTGCAGTAGCTCGAGTACGAGTTCGCGTATCCCTGGAAGATGACGTTCTCGAGGGGAACCCCAAGCTCCTCGGCGACGGTTCGACGCACTCGTAATCCGGAGACGATGGTGAATTCCGCAGGGCCACCGACGATGTAGAACTGACCGATCCGCAGGATCTGGATCTTGAGTACGTTCGGCACCCATCCTCCCGGTGGCAGCAGGCCGACCGGAACGACTACGAGTTTGGGCGCCTGTGCATCCTGAAGCCATTGAGGCACAGGAGCATCCATACCGCCCAGGGCGTCGATCATGGGGTTTCGGGTGCCCTCGGGGAAGATCGGGATTGCCGGTCCGTCCTCGACGCTTCCGGCGCTCATTGCCGCGCCGATCGCGGCCGGAGCGGTGCGGTGCTCGCGTCCGTCGGGGGTGAATCTTCCGCTCACCACCTGATTTGCCATGTCCAGGTACATGATCCGACTGTCGACGCCACCGGTGACGGTGTCGGACGCCGCGTCGAAGGCAGTTCGAGCTGCCGCTACCTGGCGCAGCCCGATGATGCGTGCGTTCTCGAATTCGTCTTCGGTCGGTCCGCGTCCGGGCTCGAGGAAGAGGTTGGGTGACATGTCGCCGCTGTTGGTCTGCGGAAACGCAGCAATGAAGCTGGTGTCGCCGTCGAGGTAGCGCACGCCCTGGTCGTCGTGCTCCCAGAAGTACGCCGCGGCGCCCTTGTTGTCCCCGGAGATGAGATGGTTCTCGTTCGTGAGCGAGGCGCAGTGGGTGGCGAACCAGTTGATCGCTCCGATGTCCTTGCTGCCCCGACTGATACGCATGACACGCATGTGGTGGTCGTTGCCACCGGGGTAGTAGGCCTTGTCCTCTTCGGGGTTGAGGTCGAACGCCACTCGCGATCGGTTGACGCTGGCGTCGGTGAGATCGGACCGCCCGAAACGGACCGTGCCTGGCGCCAGGTTCTCGTGCGCAGCGCTGATCGCCTCGACCATGCCGTTGACCTCGGCTTCGAACACCTGCAGTTCGAAGCCGAGAACTGCGAGGTTGTACGCGTAGTTGTGCGAGGCCCCGCCACATGCCGCGTGTGAATGGATGGCCGTCAACATGACGTTGCGTTCGGTGTAGATGTCACCGAACCTCCCGGCCAGTCGGCGCAGGACCTCGTCGTGAACGGACTGGAAGATCATGCAGTTGTCGACGCACACGTAGGCGACCCGCGACCCGCCGGACTCGAAGATGAAGGCGCGTGCGCGCATTCGCTGGTGCAGTCCTTCGGCGCGTTGGTCGAAGCTCGAGTAGCCCATCATGCCGACTTCGGCGACCGGTCCGGTCACGTCGGAAATTCCGACGCCCACCTGCAGTGACGCCGACGACTTGTCGGTGCGTGCGGGTGAAACGGTGCGTGCCGGCGAAGCTGCGACGGCCTGGTTCGTCGACAGAGCGGCGAGCGCAGGTGCGGCGGCAGCGCCTGCCAGTACGGTGCGTCGGGTGATCTGCACGAGTGTCCTTTCGGGCGGTCTGACGCGAGTTGGTCAACCGTCCGGGAGTGTAGCCCGAGTCACACGTGACCGAAAGGGGTGCCGTCGGCCGACACTCAGATTGTTGTGGCCTCCCCGAACGTCATCGCCAGGTTCTTGATGGTCGTGGTCATCAGGGCCCGGCGGGGGAGTCCCAGTTTCCGAAGCTCCGCCGCCATCGGGTGACTGCCCAGTTGAACCTCGGCTCCACCAGGGCGCGATTTGACGCCGGTCGGTGCCATGTCCCACGACGTGCACCTGGTGGCGCCGTCGAGATGTGAGTACGCGGCCAACGACATGTTGGCTCCGCCGCCCGGCACGCTGACGCCGGATTTCACACTCAACTGTGTGATGAGTTTGCCGTCGCGAGAGACCGATCCGCGCTTGACCGAGCCGACGTGCTCGGTGTCGAACTCGGCGAGCACCTTCGGGAATCCCCAGATTTCCCGGCCGGCGGCCTTGGTGAACTCGCCGTCCACCGGCAACTCGTGAATGAGTGCCCCTGCAGTTCCGGCAGCGAGCGAACGTAGATCTCCCAGCACCGAGGTTTCGGGAGGCGCAGTGTGGCTGCGCACCATGTACGTCACTCCGAATTCGTTGTACGGCCCCAGATCCCCGTCGATGTAGTCGACAAAAACCAGGCCGCACAGCGCCCGGCCGGGACGGTACTGGAGCACGGTCAAGCCGGTGTAATCGATGATCGACTGCGCGGTTGTGCTGGGTACCGAGTACAACGCCATGAAGGCAGACGCGGTGCGAACTTCGACGGGCAGCTCGACCTTCTTGCCCAGAATCGTGTAGCTCATGGCGCCACCACCCCGCGGAGTCCGTCGGAGCCGTAGACAGGTTCGAGCATCGAGCGGAAATCCGGTCCGCGGCGCAGCATTTGGCCTCCGTCGACGTTGATGATCTGCCCGGTGATCCAGGTGGAGTGCGGTCCGAGGAAGAAGGAAGCGAGTCCGGCGACGTCCTCGACCTCGCCGACGCGTTCGAGCGGCGTGTTGGCCAGGTAGTCGTCCAGGATGGGGCCACCGTCGGTGATGAGCGCGACCAGATCCGTTCGGGTCAGCCCCGGGCGGATCGCGTTGACACGAATGTTGCTGGCGCCCAGTTCGTCTGCTGCCAACTGCACCAGGTGGTCGACGCCGGATTTCGAGACTCCGTACGCGCCGAACCAGCGATGTGTGTTGCTGCTGGCGATCGACGAGATCGCGACGATGGATCCACCGCCTCCAGCCACCAGTGCCCGCGCGCCGTGCTTGATCGTCAGCATGGTCCCCGTGACGTTGAGGTCGACGGTGCGGCGCCAGGCGTCGACGTCGAGTTGCGTGACCGGTGCGATGGTTTCGTTCCCGCCGGCGCAGGCCACGACTCCGTCGAGCTTTCCGGTGACGGACACCGCCGCGGCGACAGCGGCGACGACGTCTGTCTCGATCGTGACGTCGGCGGGGGAGACGCTGACCGATCCTTCCGGACTCGACTGCCGGATCGATTCAGCGGCAGCTTCGAGTTTCTCCTTGTTGCGTCCGCAGATCGTGACGTGAGCGCCAGACGCAACGAGCGAACGAGCGATGCCCAGGCCGATGCCACTACCGCCGCCGGTCACCAGTATCGATGTGCCGGCGAAAGTGGGTATGCCCGCTGAGGCGGTGTCGTCGTCCATGCGTGTCTCCTGGTCGTTGCTCCGGCGGGCTCGCGTGCTGATTCTGGAGGATTTCCGATTCGGCTTCGGTGAAAACGCCCCACGCTATATAGGAACAGGTTCTACTTATTGAGGCAAGGGTTGTGCGAGAGGTGGAGTGATGGCTACCAGACCGACCTTCGATTTGATCGACGGACGCTTCTACAGCGGAGACCTCGGCAATGTGCGCGACGCGTACGCCTGGATGCGCGATCACGAGCCCGTGTACCGAGACGACGCCAACGGAATCACCGCGGCCGCGAGTTACGACGCCGTCGTCGCAGCCGAGCGGGATCCCGAACTGTTCTCCAACGCCGGTGGCATCCGCCCCGAAACCGGTCCATTGCCGCAGATGATCGACATGGACGACCCGCAGCACCTCACACGTCGACGCTTGGTCAATGCGGGTTTCACACGTAAGAAGGTCGAAGCCAAGGCCGGCCGTATCCGGGAGATCTGCGATCAACTGATCGACGCCGTCTGTGAGAAAGGAGAAGCCGACTTCGTCGCAGACCTGGCGGCACCGCTGCCGATGGCCGTCATCGGCGACATGTTGGGTGTCCGTCCGGAGGAACGCGCGTTGTTTCTGCGGTGGTCGGACGATCTGGTGAAGGCATTGGGAAGCAACGCTTCCCAGGATCAACTGCAGGCCATGATGGTTGCGTACGTCGATTTCACCGCGTACATGATGCGAACCATCGCCGAGCGGAGGAGCGACCCGGCCGACGATTTGGTGAGCACGTTGATTCACAGTGAGGTCGACGGCGAGGCCCTCTCCGATCAGGAAATCGTCAACGAATCCCTGCTGATCCTGATCGGCGGTGACGAGACCACACGGCACGTGCTCAGCGGCGGCATGGAACAGCTACTGCGCCATCCGGACCAGCGCCGGGAGCTAGTCGACGATCCCGATGCCATTCCCTTGGCAATGGAGGAGATGCTGCGGTGGTCCTCGCCGATCAAGAACATGGCTCGAACCCTGACCCGTGACACCGATTTCTTCGGCGCGCAGCTGAAGGCAGGTGAGAAGATGCTGCTGCTCTTCGAATCGGCAAATTTCGACGAGTCCGTGTTCCTGAACGCCGAACGGTTCGATGTCGGCCGCACACCGAATCCGCACGTGGCCTTCGGCTTCGGAACTCATTTCTGTCTGGGCAATCAGCTGGCCAGGTTGGAGGGACGGATCATGTTCGAGCAACTCTTCGCCAGGCTGCCGGACATGGAACTTGCCACCGACGCGCCGTTGCAGCGGCGTGCGGCCAACTTCGTGTCCGGGCTCGAATCGATGCCGGTGCGGTTTAACTCTTCTGCCCCGTCAGCCGGGTAGTTGGCAGTTAGGAGGCGCAGCATCTTCGGAGAGGGGGCTGCCCGCCGGATTGACGTAGACGACCTCGAGCACCAATGGTGTTGTCTGCGAGTTGTTTCCGATGTGCACATGATCTGAACCGCTCGGTTCGATCAAAGTATTTCCGGCGCTGTAGATCCCGTCGACGGAGCAATCGGATCGGTAGTGGCTCAACGTGCCCTGCGCGATCAGCGCGTAGAGCGTCCCGTCGTGGAAGTGCCAACCGGTGGAACCGCCGGGGTCGATGGTGATCTGGCGCAGGATGTAGTCCTTGCCGTCGAAAGTCACCTGCCCGAGGATTTCTCCGTGTACTCCCGTGCTCGGTGTTGCCGACGCATTGATCGGCGTCAGCGACAGTCCGATCGCTGCGGACACTGCAAGCAGAACCTGATGGCGTTTACGCATGAGCGGCCCTCCCAGACGGATGTGCTCCTGAGTGTCCTCCGACAGTGTCCGATTTATCCCGGTTTTCGTGGATCTTGCAGGGTGAAGGCAGAGGTATGCCCTTGAGAGGCGGTTACGCTCGTGTCATGCAGCAAGTCGCGACGAGGCGCCGGAGCCAGCCGCCGCCTGCGCGCTTCATGTTCGAGGCATTGATCGATCCGTACCGCCAGCCCGCCCGGCACTGGCTGGAACTTCTCGAGAGCGAGATCGCACCGGAGATCGTCAGGGCTGAAGAACCGGAGTTGGTGATCTGGTCGTCGATCTGGCCGGACCGACCCGACGCCGTCATCCGATTCGACATCGAGGCGGTCGGAAACAGCACGATGCTGCGTTGGACGCTCTTCTTGGACGATCCGATACCGCCCGAGGCAGAGGTTGTCAGCATGCGAAAGCGGCTCAACACCTTGATAAATGCGAATCTCAGGTTCAACTTCGGCCAATAAGTTGGATCACTGCCGCATTACTTGGTGTCGACTCGGCCGATCGGGTCGGCGTTGTCGCTGAATGCGGCCCGGGCCGCTGGCCAGCTGTTCTCATCGATGCGCAACGCGGTCCGAAGGTAGGCAGTACTCATCCGTTGGATGGCGGCGACCCGCTCTGGGTTCTCGTCAGTGGTCTCGGCGACTTCGTATCCGACGATTCCACCGAGTGCGTGCTCGGCACCGTAGAAGGTCAGGAGGTCGGTGGCTCCGGGGCTGTGCGTGTAGGCGTCGGTGAACCAGTCGGGTCCGCGGCTGGACATCTTGGACTGGTCGTGGTCGCCCGCGACGACGAGTGTCGGCGTCGTCAGTTCCTGGAACGAGGGGCGCATGAACGGGAAGTTCGCCTGCGCGAACGGATGCAGGTTCTCGCCGCCGAGACCGGTTGCTGCGAAAAGGATTCCCGCGGTGACGCGACTGTCGGACATGTCCTGGCCGACCTGGCCGGCCTCGTCGAAGATCCTTGCTCCGAGGAGTGACTGAGCGGTTTGCCCGCCCCAGGAGTGACCAGTGGCGGCAACTCGACTGCGGTCGATGCGGCCGGCAAGCCCGGGCACGGCAAATTCGATGGTGTCGAGCTGATCAAGGATGCGTGTGAGATCCGCGATCCTCTCGGTCCAGATCGTCGGGAAAACCGGGTGGTCGAACCCGAAACCGTTCCGGCGCGAGTCCAGATGTGTCGGCTGGATCACCACGAATCCGTGGGATGCCCAGAATGCCGTGAGTGGCGAGTATCCATCGAGGTTCCAGCCGTTGCCGTGGGAGAACACCACAACGGGGAGGTTCGTGCCTGCTGCCGGAGCAGACACACGTACTTCCAGCGGGACAGGTCGATCGGGGGCGAACAACTCGACGGGGGCAACGGAGACGACCGGGGCGCCGGCGCCGATGATGCCGTTCAGAGTGTCGATCATTGATGAGGTCATGGCAAGTTCCTTGCTGAGGCTGCACCCTGCGATACTGTTTATCGGAGCGTCGCTCCGCAACATTACGGAGCGTTGTTCCGTAATGCAAACATATGTCGTGAGTCAGCGAGGAGTGCACATGGCTGATGCGCAGGACGAGCAGTCGCGCGTCGCGTCTCCCAAGCAAGTCGGTCGCCCACGTCGGAGCGAGCAGGCGCTGCTCGACGCGGCGGCAGCAGTGTTCGTGGAGTCCGGAGTCGACGCTCCGGTGCGGGAGATTGCGGCGAAGGCCGGCGTCGGCATGGGGACGATCTACCGCCACTTCCCGACGCGTCCCGAGTTGGTGGTAGCCGTATACCGACACCAAGTCGAGGCGTGTGCGGACGCGGGCCCACAGATGCTCGCGGAGAGTGCAACGCCCGAGGCGGCTTTGCGGGCATGGGTGGCTTTGTTCGTGGAGTTCCTGGTAACCAAGCATGGGCTCGCCGGTGCACTACAAGGAGACAGCGCCGGGTCCGACGCTCTGCATATCTACTTCGTCGACCGCCTCGTTCCGGTATGTGACTCCCTCCTCGCGGCAGCGCTCGAGTCCGTTGGCACTGCTTCGCGGGTCGATGCGTACAACGTGCTCAAAGGCATCGGGAACCTTTGTATCGGTGCTGGGTCCGATGACCGGTACAAGGCCGAGGTCCTTGTACAGCTATTCATCTCGGGCGTACTCGCGCGGGAGGTTCGCTGACGCTCGGCAGTCAGATCAGCTCCGGATTCTCCGCGTACACCTCCTCGAGGATCGACATGTCGAACAGTTGCTCCGCCGTAATCTCCAGCCCCGCTTTCGACAGTGCCGCGATGTTCTGTTCGATCAGTTGGGGTGTCATCGTGAACAACCCGTTGGCTTTGGTATCTGCCGACACCACCAGATCATTCTGTGCGGTGGCTTCCTTGATCTGCTCTTCGAGTTCGAGGTTCTGGTCCTTGCCGTAGACCTCGACGGCAAGCCGTGCCGACTCTGCCGGATCGGCGACCGCATCCTTCCATCCTTGGATCTCGGCCTTCAGGAATGCCTTGAGTTTGTCCCTCTCGTTGTCGATGGTGGACTGGAGAACCGTGAACGATTCGGCGACCAACGGCAGGTTGTAGTCCGCGAAGAGGAAGTGGGCGTTGGGGAAACCTTTGGCGGCCAGTGTGATCGGCTCGTTGGTCACGTAGGAGACCCAGCCGTCCACCTCGCCGTTTGCCAGGGGGCTCGGATCGAACTGCGCGGGCACGATCGTCATCTGGCTTTCGGTCAGGCCGTTTGCTGCCAGGAGAGCTCCGAAGACGAGCTGATTGGAATCCTGGACGCCGATCTTCTTGCCGATCATGTCCTGCGGTGAGTTGATCGGTGCCGCAGCGGAACTGACAATCGCAAACGGATTCTTCTGGAACGTGGCCCCGACGATCTTCGCCTCCAGTCCGTCGAGCACAGCGGGGGCTGTGAGCTGCGGTGCGGACATTCCGATCCACACCTTGCCGGTGTCCAAGCCGGCTTCGACGCCGGTACCGGCTGCGCCACCTGCCACCAGGTCGACATTCCCGAACCCGGCATCCTTGTAGTACCCCTTGTCGAGAGCGAAGTACTCGCCGGCGAACTCGATGTTCTTGATCCAGGACAACTGCACTGCAACTGTTCCGAATTCGGAACCGTCGTCCGTGGTTCCGCCACTCGAACTGCTGGAGTCACTGCTACACGCGAGCAATGACGCACTACCGGCGACTGCGATGCCGGTCAGCGCGGAGTAGCGGAAGAAGGCCCTGCGGTCCAGCTGGCGGACGGGCTTGAATGGCGTCATGAATCGGAACACTAGGGCCAGTCGGTTTCGTTCAGTTTGCTTGGGAGAGAGAGTTTGTTGAGGTCGTGTTAACAGATGTCACGACTTGCCCGCCGAAGGACCGAAACGAGACAGAGCGATGCTTTCGAAGATCCCGACCACGGCGTAGAGGACGATCGACACCACGGTGATCACCACGATAGATGCCCACAATTCGTTGTACTGGTAGCGCGGAATGGCTTTGATCATGCTCGAACCCAAGCCTTGACCGCTACCGAGCCATTCGCCGATCAGTGCTCCGATCAAAGCGCCGGGCACTGACACCCTAGCGGCGGCGAACACCGCCGGAAGTGCGGACGGTACGGACACCATTCGCAATGCGGTCCAACGACTCCCGCCGTACGCAGCGATGAGGTCTTGTGCCTGAGCTGGAGCGGCGCGCAGACCGACCATGATCATGACCAGGGCCGGAAAGAACACCACTATCGCAACCATGACCGTCACACCCACGATTCCGCGGCCGAATATCAGGACGATGATCGGGGTCATCGCAACGAGAGGAACAGATCGTAGAAGCATTGCAACGGGCATGAAAGTCTGTTCGACAGTGCGGGAAACGACGAAGATCGATGCCACCACGAGCGCGGCAGTCATTCCGACGGCAAAGCCGACACCGGCGTCGCGCAGAGTGATGAACAGGTTGTCGATGATGCCCGAACGAGCGTCGGCGGATTTTGGGCCGGAGAACAGGTACTCCCAGACGTCGGCCGGCGTCTTTCCCACACGCGGGCCGACCTGGGGGAAGGCGTTGAGGAAGACCACCCAGATGACAAGCAACAGCGCCGAGGCGATGGCAATCGGGGCGAGGAATCTCAATGTTCCTCGTACCGCGGTCATTTCTGTGCTCCCGGAGCGCTCGTCCACGGGGTGACGAGCCGGGCGATCGCTGCGACGACGGCGTACCCCAGACCGGCGAGCAAGGCGGCGGCGATAGCCATTCCCCACGTTCGCGGGACGTTGTACGACGTCTGAGCGGCCGTTAGTGCGACGCCGATCCCGCTGTCCACCCCGCCGAGATACTCGCCGAGAATTGCACCCAGTACGGCCGAAGGTGCAGCAATCTTGAGGGCAGCAAAGGTGCTCGGAAGTGCGCTCACAAGTTGAACTTTGGTGAACTTCTGCCAACGCCCACCGCCGTAGGCGGCGACGAGATCGAGGCTCGTCTTGTCTGCCGATCTCAGGCCTGCGAGTGTGCCGACCATCGTGGTGAAGAAGCAGTACATTGCGGCGAGAAAGATTGTGGGGGTCCGGCCGCCGAAGACGACCAGGATGATTGGGCCAAGCGCCAAAAGCGGTGTGCAGTAGCTCAGGATCGCCAGTTGTGTGGCCAATCCCTCGATGGGCGGAATGAGAACGACAAGCACGGCAAGCGTGATCGCCAGCAGGTTTCCCCAGAGAAAGCCCTGCAGCGCACCGGAAGCCGTGACGGTGAAATTGGGTCCGTACAGCGACCAACCGTCGTCGAACATCGTCGAGACAACCACCCACGGCGTCGGAATCGTGCCTCCCGCAACACCGGCCGCCGCCAGAATCCACCAGAGAGCGATCAGTCCGCAGATGCCGACTGCACCACCGAACCACGTCGGACGCTTCAATCGGATCCGGCGCGGCACAGATGGCTGCGCCGCCGCGGTCGCGACGTTCTCGATATCGGTAATTGTCATGCGACGCCTGCTTTTCCGAAGAGCAGTCCGGAGAGGTAGTCGTGGATCTCGTGGAACTCGGGTGTACGCATCATCTCGGGTGTACGCGGGCGCGGCAGGTCGATCGGCACGACTTCGAGGACGCGTCCGGGCCGCGGCGTCATGACGGCAACGACGTCGGAGAGGAACACGGCTTCGGCGATTCCGTGAGTCACCATCAACGTGGTCGCCGGTTTCTCGGTCCAGATCCTGAGCAATTCGATGTTGAGCCGTTGACGGGTCATGTCGTCCAGCGCGCCGAAGGGTTCGTCGAGTAGGAGGACACTCGGCTTGACCACGAGCGATCGTGCGATCGACACACGCTGACGCATACCGCCGGACAATTGGGCGGGCTTGGCCTTCTCGAATCCTTCGAGGCCGACGAGAGCGATCAGGTCGGCTATCAGTCCGGGGTCGGGATCGATGCCGGCAACCTGAAGGGGCAGTTTGATGTTGGAGGCCACTGTTCGCCACGGCAGCAAAGCCGAATCCTGGAAGGCGATTCCGAGTTCGCGGCGCTTGCGTAACTCGGCGGGCGACTGCCCGTTGACAAGGGCCGTTCCCGACGTCGGATTATCGAGGCCCGCAAGGATGCGAAGAACGGTGGACTTCCCGCATCCGGACGGCCCGAGCAGAGACAGGAAAGAGCCTTCGCTGGTTTGAAGGGACACGTCGGTCAGCGCGGTCACCGACCGACGACCCATCTCGAAGGTCTTGCCGAGGCCGGAGATGTCGAGACCGGTTCCAGCGGGGCGAGGTGTGGTGACGGGACTGGTCATTCCCGCACAGTACGAACGTCCGGTTGCGGTCATGTTGCCTGCGCGTCACCGCTGCGTGAGGCTGGTTCAGCGTCTCCTGTCATAGCGCCGTGGTGAGATGGACCTCTGGACGGAGTGAGGGGAGCGAAGATTGCTGAAGTTGTACCGGGCCGAGCGTTCGGACACCTTGGTCTCGGCGTTGGCCACGCTCCTCCGTACACCGCTGTCGGATCCATTCGCCCGGGAAACTGTTGCCGTGCCGGCCAAGGGCGTCGAGCGTTGGCTCAATCAGCGGCTGTCCTCCCAGCTAGGCACGTCCGGACCGTCAGCAGTGGACGGAATTTCTGCGAACATCGCGTTTCCTTCACCCGCGCGCCTGGTCGCGGAGTCCGTGGCCGCGGTCAGTGGAATCACGGCTGACGACGACCCATGGTCGCCGACGCGATTGGTGTGGACGGTTCTCGATGTGATCGACGAGTCCCTCGGCGAGCCCTGGTGCGGAGTCCTGGCGAAACATCTCGAAGGCCATCGTGAAGGTCGACGGTTTGCCTCCGCCACACATGTCACCGAACTCTTCCGCAGTTATGCCGCGCAACGCCCGCAGATGCTGATCGACTGGGCCGCCGGGCGGTTGACCGACGGACACGGATTGGCGCTGTCGGAGGATTTCGAATGGCAGGCACGTCTGTGGTGCATCGTCGCGGACAAGATCGACGTTCCGGGGCCCGCAGAGCGACTGGGGCAAGTGAGCCGCGCACTGGTCGAGGACCCGGCCTTGGTCGACCTACCGGAACGTCTGTCGGTCTTCGGGCCGACCCGGCTGCCGGTCGATCAGCGAATGATCTTGAGCGCACTCAGTGCGAATCGGGACGTGCACATCTGGCTCCCGCATCCCAGCCCCGCGCTGTGGACCAAGATGAGCTCGCGCATACCGCCTCGAAGTGAGAGCACGATCCGACGTTCGGAAGACGGGTCAGCGCTGATATCCGCCAATCCGTTGCTGTCGAGTCTTGCTCGCGACGTTCGTGAACTTCAGATCAGCCTCGGTGCCGCCGAGTTCGAGTCGGTGCATCTTCCCGAACCAGCCGGCCCGAAATCCCTCCTCGCGACGGTCAAAGCCGACGTCATCGCAGATCGTGCTCCCAGCGTTGCAGCGGAACCGGATGGGACAGTTCAGGTCCACGCTTGCCACGGGCCGGCACGGCAGGTCGAGGTGCTCCGCGAATGTCTGCTCCGATTGTTCGAGGACGACCCGACATTGCAGCCACGCGACGTACTCGTGATGTGCCCGGACGTCGAAACGTACGCACCCTTGGTTCGTGCTGCATTCGGGCAAGGCGTCCATGGCCACCCCGGGCATCTTCTTCGAGTAAGGCTGGCAGACCGCGGATTACGTCAGACCAATCCAGTCCTGGCCGTTCTCGGCTCTCTCCTCGAATTGGCCGACGGCCGGGCCACAGCCAGTGAGGTTCTCGACCTGGCCGCGACCGAGCCTGTCCGCACACGTTTTTCGTGGGGCGACGACGAGTTGGAAAGACTGCGGGAATGGACGACGGAAGCGGGTGCTCGCTGGGGAATCGGTAGTCGGCAGCGTGCCACGTTCGGCCTCGATGCATTTCCGCAGAACACCTTCAACACCGCCATGGACCGAATCTTGTTGGGGGTCAGCGCGGACGAATCGGAAAATGCCTGGTTGGATCTCGCGCTACCACTCGATGACGTGGACGGCACAGACATCGACCTGACTGGACGTTTCGCAGAGTTCGTCGATCGCCTGGCCGTCTCGCTTCGCGATCTTGCCGGCCCACATTCACCGGCCGAATGGCTTCGTGTGCTGATGCGGGCCCTGGATCTGCTGACCGACACAGCGCCCGCAGATTCCTGGCAGAGCGCGGGGGCCCACCGCGAACTGGTAGCTGCTGTGGAATTCGGCGGAGAGACGGTGTTACGTCTGGCCGATGTTCGCGCGATGCTCTCGCGCAGCCTCGCGGGCAGACCGACGCGTGCCAACTTCCGAACCGGCGAACTGACGGTGTGCACGATGGTTCCGATGCGTTCGGTACCGCATCGCGTGGTCGTGCTGATCGGACTCGACGACGAGGTGTTCCCTCGAACCGGTGGAGTCGACGGCGACGACATCTTGTCACGTGATCCCGTTGTGGGGGAGCGCGATCTGCGCAGTGAAGACCGGCAACTGCTTCTCGATGCCGTGATGTCTGCGGGCGAACATCTGATTCTGTTGTATACCGGTGCCGATCCGGTCACCGGTGTCGTCAGACCACCGGCGATCCCCCTCAGTGGCCTTCTCGACGTACTCAGTGCGACGGTGGGTCCGGACGCTGTGAACGGGGTGCTGACACGGCATCCGTTGCAATCGTTCGACAATCGAAACTTCGCGCCGAACAAGCCGTTCAGCTTCGACACGGCAGCGCTGGCCGGTGCGAGGGCTGCCTCCGGAACACCGGTCGAATTGCCGACAGTCTTGTCGGCCGAGCTACCCGAGGTGCATCCGAAGGAAGTGAACCTCGCAGACTTGGTGAACTTCCTGGTACATCCCGCGCGTGGTTTTCTGCGCCAACGCCTCGGCGTCCGGGTACCGGAACTCGACGACGACATCGCGGATTCGCTGGCAACCGAGCTCGATCCACTGTCCACCTGGGCTCTGGGTGACCGAATGCTTCTCTCGCGCTTGGCTGGACGCAGCTCGGCGGATTTCCGTGCGGCCGAGTGGCGCCGCGGCACTCTGCCGCCCTACAACCTGGGCGCCACGGTTCTGGGCAACGTCGAGTGGGTGGTAGACCAACTTGCCGGTCTTGCATTGCCACACCTCGAGGGCGACTCCGAGGCTGTCGACGTCGACATCGACCTCGGTGACGGGCGTCGTCTCACCGGAACGGTAACCGGTGTGCACGGCAATTCAGTGGTGGGAGCGTCGTATTCCTCACTGGCGCCTAAACATCGGATGACGGCCTGGATAAACCTGCTCGCCTTGAAAGCGCACGGACGACCCGGTGCGCTCGATGCAGTCTCGATCGGACGGGGTCGGGGAAAGATCGCAGCGGCACGGTCGGTGCTCGATGCGCCAGGCAATGCGGTCGAGATCCTGCAGCAACTGGTGGACCTACGCGAGCGGGGGCTGCAGCGTCCGTTGCCGATGTGGGCCGCTACTTCAGCCGAATATGCGCGCCGACGCTTTGGTGGCGAGTCGGTCGACGATGCGACAAACGGTGCGGACACCCAGTGGACCGGGCAGTACGGCGAGATGATCGATCCAAGCAACGCTTACGTTTTCGGAGAAGCTCGAACACTGGCGGAGTTGGCTGCGGATCCGCCGTCGGACGACGAATTCGTCTGGGCCGAGGAACCGACTCGATTCGGAGTTCTCGCCCGACGACTGTGGGATCCGTTGCTGACCAACGAAAGAGCGGAGTAACCCGTGGACTTCGATCTATTGGGGCCACTGCCTACCGGCACTACGGTGTTGGAAGCGAGCGCCGGAACTGGCAAGACCTACGCGATCGTCGGACTCGCGACCCGTTGTGTTGCCGAAGGTCTCGCCGACATATCGCAAGTTCTGCTGGTGACATTCAGTAGGGCCGCCACTCAGGAACTTCGTGAGCGTGCCAGGGAGAGGTTCGCGGGAGTGTCCGCCGCTCTGGTCGACCCGGAGGCGGCGAGGCGGTCGGATGATGATCTGGTGGCGTACCTCGCCACAGCTGACGACGAGGAGATCGGCGTGCGGCGTCGTCGACTCCTGCGCGCTCTCGCGGAGTTCGACGCCGGCACCATCACGACCACCCACAGTTTCTGTCAGAGGATGCTCGACGGACTCGGCATCGCCGGGGAACGCGAACCGGACACAACTTTTGTGGAGTCGGTCGACGACCTGATCAGTGAGGTCGTCTCGGATTTGTACCTCAGCCGCTACAGCCGGACGGACTCGTCTCCACCGTTCTCCACGAAGGACGCGCTGGCCATCGCCCGAAGCGCCGTCGGCGATGGTCAGGCAATTCTCGAACCCGACGGCGAGGAGGAGACCGCACCCGGTCAGCGCGTCCACTTCGCGGCTGCTGCTCGTGTCGAGGTCGAACGACGTAAGCGGACCAAAGGAATTCGCGACTTCAACGATCTGCTGACGCTGTTGCACGGTGTATTGACGGATCCGGAATACGGTCCCGTCGCGTGTCGTCGGGTGCGCGAAAAGTTCAAGGTTGTGTTGATCGACGAGTTCCAGGACACCGATCCGTTGCAGTGGGACATTCTGCGGTTGGCCTTCCACGGTCACACCACCCTGGTCCTGGTCGGTGATCCCAAACAAGCCATCTATGCGTTCCGCGGGGCAGAAGTCCTGAGTTATCTCGATGCGGTCGATCAGGCGGATGCGCACCAGGAGTTGACCACCAATTGGCGTAGCGACCCAGGGTTGTTGGCGGCACTCGAACACCTCTACGGTGGTGCCGCACTCGGCAACGAAGGCATCGTCGCGCATCCGGTGGAGGCTTCGCACAAGAAGTCTCGGTTGTTCGGCCCGGTGCCGATGCGTGTACGCCATCTGCCCCGTACCGGAGCCGGACCGCTCAATCGTTCGGGATTTCCGGCCGTAGGCAGACTTCGCAGTCGCGTCGCGGACGACGTCGCAGCAGACGTGGTCGCGCTCCTGGGCGGCGATGCCCGCTTGGCAGTCGACGGTGATCCACGCCCGGTCGAACCAGGAGACGTCGCGGTGTTGGTGCGCACCCACAAGCACGTGGCGATGATCCGCGATGCTCTCGATGCCGTCGGTGTACCTTCCGTATTGACCGGAGGGTCCAGTGTTTTCGCGACACCCAGTGCGACCCAGTGGCTGTGGCTGTTGCAGGCGATCGAGCAGCCCCATCGCTCCGATCGTGTCCGGTTGACGGCCCTCTCGCCGATTTTCGGGCGCACCTCCGAAGAACTGGACAAGGACGGCGACAACATCGTCGCGGAACTCGCTGGTCGACTGCGCTCCTACTCCGGGTTGTTTGCACGCGTCGGTTTTGCGGCTGTGTTCGAAAGAATCTCTGCCGAAACAAATCTGGAGAAGCGTGTACTCGCGGCCCCGTCCGGCGAACGAGATTTCACCGATCTGCGGCACGTCGCACAACTCCTCGGTCGCGTCGTGACCGAGGAAGCGTTCGGGTTGAGCGCACTGGTTCGCTGGCTTTCCGATCGGATCAAGGACCCGACGTCCGGGAGTGCGACCGACAGAAGCCGTCGCCTCGACAGTGACGCTGCCGCAGTGCAAATCGCTACGGTGCATGCCACCAAAGGGCTCGAGTTCCCGATCGTCTACGTCCCGTTCAGTTGGGAGAGCGTTGGCGGCTTCAACTCGCCGACGCAGCTGTTGCACGACCCGGAGGGACGCCGCATCCTCGACGTCGGCGGGCAGGAAGGCCCGGGGTACAACGCCAGAAAGACTGTTGCGGAGGCCGAAGAAGCGGGCGAAGAACTGCGGCTGCTGTACGTGGCGCTGACCCGGGCGCAGTGCCAACTCGTGCTCTGGTGGGCACCCAGCTACGGGACCTCCCGCTCGCCGCTGCACCGGTTGATGCTCGGACGTACACCCGGCATCGCCGAACCTGCTCGGGTAGTGAAGGTGCTCGACGACGGTACAACCGCAGCACGGCTCGCAACTTGGCCGGCAGCAGCTTCCGACGTGATCTCGGTGGAACCTGTTGGTCCCCATCCGCCCTCGCCCGTCCAATGGTCCAGAGCGGCTGCGGACGTGACCGAACTGGCCGCGGCGCGTTTCGATCGAGACCTGGACACTCTGTGGCGTCGTACGTCGTACTCGGCACTCACCGCCGGAGCGCACCACGCGGTCACGACCACGGGCAGCGAGGTCGAGGATCCCGAAAAAGACGACGAGCCAGAGGATTCCGTAGACCTCGGGAGCATTACCCCCTCGCCCCTGGAGGCGTTCCCTTCACCCATGAACGGACTTCCCGCGGGCGCCGCATTCGGCACGCTGGTGCATGAGGTGCTCGAGGTGGTGGACACGGCTGTGGCAGATCTGAGAGAGGAACTCGGGATGCGTTGCGCCGAGGCGGTCTCGGTTCGGGCGGCCGAGGTCGACTCCGAAGCACTCGCGGATGCGCTGTATCTGGTGATGCAGACTCCCTTGGGATTCGGAACCTTGGCCACGATCGCGCCGAAAGATCGTCTTCCCGAACTCGATTTCGAACTCCCACTGGCCGGTGGCGACGATCCGGTGTCGATGAGTGTCACACTCCGCGGAGTGTCGGAACTGTTGAGGCGCCACCTTTCCTCCGACGACATTCTGGCGTCGTACGCCGACTATCTGGACCGTGTCGAGACGTCACCGATGCGCGGATTCCTGACGGGCAGTATCGACGCGGTCTTGCGGATCCCGGGCCCGTCGTTCGTGATCGTCGATTACAAGACCAACCGGATCGGTCGCGGCGATCTGACGGCTGCCAACTACACGCGTGAACTCATGGCGACGGAGATGATGCGCTCGCACTATCCGCTGCAGGCACTGCTGTATTCGGTTGCACTGCATCGGTATCTGCGGTGGCGCCTGCCCGACTACGATCCGCACCGTCATCTCGGGGGCGCGCAGTATCAATTCGTGCGTGGGATGCTCGGCCCGGACAGCCCGCCGGAATGCGGTGTCTTCGAATGGAAACCGCCTGCTCAGCTGACGGTTGAACTATCGGATCTGCTGGCCGGTCTTGATGCGTCCCACACAGTAGGGGAGAAGATTCGATGACCGAGGCGCAATTGGCGCAGCGCGCCATAGGGATCGTGCGAATCTTCAACGAAGCCGGGGTTCTGGTTGCCGCCGATGTTCATGTCGCGACGAGAGTGTGCAGCCTGGGCGGTGAAACGTCGGACGAGGTGATGCTGGCCGGTCTTGATGCGTCCCACACAGTAGGGGAGAAGATTCGATGACCGAGGCGCAATTGGCGCAGCGCGCCATAGGGATCGTGCGAATCTTCAACGAAGCCGGGGTTCTGGTTGCCGCCGATGTTCATGTCGCGACGAGAGTGTGCAGCCTGGGCGGTGAAACGTCGGACGAGGTGATGCTGGCCGCAGCGTTGGCGGTCCGCGCTGTGCGCTCAGGTTCGGTGTGCCTCGATCTGCAACGGATGCGTGATGTGAGCGTCGACAATGCGACGGAGGAGGAACTCACGTCGTTGCCGTGGCCCGAACCGTCGGAGATCGTTGCCGCCCTTCGGCTGAGCCCTCTGGTGATCGGCGGAAACGCCGGACCTCTCAGACCGCTCCGGTTGGTCGACACGGACGACGGTGAACTCCTCTACCTCGATCGATATTTTCTGCAGGAGCAGACGATTCGGCGAGTGCTCGACGAGCGGGCGTCCACGTGGCCGCCCGCCGACCTGAAAGCGGTCCGAACGCGGCTGGATTCGCTGTTCGTCGACGAGAACGGGCCGACCATCGCGCCGGATCGTCAACGGATAGCAGCTGCTCTCGCCGCGACACAGTGGACCACCGTCATCGCCGGTGGGCCCGGAACCGGCAAAACCCATACGGTCGCACGTATTCTCGCTCTCCTGTCGGAGGAACTGGGTTCGAATGCTCGTATCGGTCTGGCCGCACCGACGGGTAAAGCCGCAGCACGGCTGCAGGAGTCCGTACGTGAGCAGACCGCGAGCCTTGGCCTTCCCGAAGAACTCGCGGCCATGACCCTGCACCGCCTACTCGGTTGGCAGCGGGGGAGTTCGAGTCGTTTCAAATACAATGCGACCAACAGACTTCCCTACGATGTGGTCGTCGTCGACGAGACGTCGATGGTCTCCCTTACGTTGATGGCGCGCCTGCTCGAAGCCGTTCGCCCCGATGCCCGGCTACTGCTCGTCGGCGATCCCGACCAGTTGACCTCAGTCGACGCGGGCGCTGTTCTTGCTGATCTTGTCGCCCGCCCGGTAAAGGTCAGTGGAAATCCGACGCTGACACAGTTGGTGGGTGACGATCTCACGGCCACTGGTTCCGAAGAGGCATTGAGTGCGGATGAGCAGGATCGTCTGCGGGGCGGGATCATTCAACTCTCACGCGGGCGCCGCTTCGACGGAGCCATCGCGTCGTTGGCCAGGGCAGTTCGAGCGGGAGATTCCGCTGAGGTTCTGCGTATCCTGCGCAGCGGTGATCCCGCCGTCTCCTTCCATTCGCCCGAGGATGTTGACGCATTGCGCGCCGACATCGTTGCGAGTTCAGAGGTGGTGACGGCGTCGGCCGAGGTGGGTGATGCGATCGGCGCGCTGAAAGGCTTGGAATCGCACCGCCTTCTGTGCGCCCACCGTGACGGACCGTACGGTGTCGGGAGGTGGGCGCAGCAGGCGATGGAGTGGGTCGGCACGGCATCAGGGCAATTCCTGGACCCGACGAGGTGGTATCCGGGCCAACCCCTGTTGGTGACGGCCAACGACTACGAGGCGAAAATCTACAACGGGGATGCCGGGGTGATCGTGCAGCGTGAGGATGGCGTGCCTATTGCCGCATTCCAGCGGGGCAGTGATGCGTTTCTGATTCACCCGAGCCAACTCTCGTCGGTGCAGACGGTTTACGCGATGACGATTCACCGGAGCCAGGGCAGCCAGTACGACACCGTATCGGTGATGTTGCCGGCCGAGGCGTCGTCACTGCTGACTCGGGAGTTGTTGTACACGGCGATCACTCGCGCCAGAAACCATGTGAGAGTAATCGGCACCGAGGATTCCGTGAGGGCGGGAGTGCAGCGACAGGTACTCAGGGCAAGTGGGCTGCGTCGTGAGATCCGTCCGTACGACGGGCCGTGAAAGTCGGATGTTGCGGATTCTCTCGGTCATACGTTGTATACGACGAACACCTTGCGTACGGTCTCGGTGACCGTCCACGTACCCTTCCATCCGATTGGGAAGATTGCACTCGTACCGGCAACGAGATGTACGGGATCGCCGTCGTCCTCCTCCACGGTCATGGCGCCGGAGACGATGGTGATGATCTCGCCGCGGGTGAGGAACTCCCACCGCGACTTTCCCGGTTCGCTCTCCCAGACTCCGGATTGAATGCGGCCGTCGTCACTGGTGAACTCGACATCTGCACGAGTGATGATGTCTCCGCCGAGTGGCTCTGCACTGGGTTGGCCGAGCAGTGCTTGCTGGAAGATCCCACTTGCGCTGTTCAACTCTGCGGCACGGAAGGCAATGGTCACAATTCAATCCTGACTTTCGAAACTCATGTGAATCATCGGACTTGTCGATGATGTCGTGTGTCTGCTGAGCCGGGATACATTCACTTGTCGCATCTTTCGGCGTTTCGCTCGTACAGATGTCGAAAGGGTGATCGACCATCATTCAACCGGGGCTCAGGGAACCGTCTCACGCCGAAACATGCCCGAGCCCAGGGAAAACGCCCCCGCGCCGGTGATCTCGAACGGGGGTGATCGGTTGTGTATGAGGGGTTTACGTGGTGGACGCTGTCAACGAGGTGATGAAGCGCTCGGCTGCCGCGTCGACCTCGGCGTCGGGGGTGAGCAACCTCTGTAGCAACAGTCCTCGCAGACATGCGGTTGCGATGATGCTCTGCTGCTTTGCGTCCACCATTGTGAACCCTTCGCGGAGGGCCGCCGCTTCGAGGAGGTGCGCCAAATCGTCGAGGTCGGCGGCGAAATCTTGAAATGCTTTGTGCTCGTAAACCGCAAGTCCGGCCAGGTGAAAAAAGGTGCGGCTTCGATCTTCGTGCTCGGCGTTCGAGTAGAAGGTCCAGATCGCCCTGCACAGGGCCGCGAACCCGAGATCCTTGCCCATCGCGGCGATGACGAGGTTGTCACGGCGGCGAGCTTCCGACAGCACGGCGCTGAGGAGCCCCGGTCGTGATCCGAAGTGATAGGTCAGCAGCGTGTGGTGCACTCCGAGTCGCTCCGCTACTTGGCGCATCGACAGCTTCGGGCTTGGGCCGGTTTCACCGAACTCGTCGAACAGTGCCTGCAACAGTCGCTCTCGACCCTCCCCAACCGGCGATCTCACGCTACCTCCATTGACGGGTTCACCACTGTTGAGTACGGTACCGCATATCGAATTCACCAGTGTTTAGGAGAGTGGTTTCCAATGCTCGGGAGGTCCCTTTGACTGACGTATGGTTTGCCGGCGGCATGGTCGCGGATGGATCGGGCACCGACCCGGTCGAAGTCGACGTGTGCGTGAGTGGCGGCATTGTCACCGCGATCGGACAGGCGCCGTCGGGTTCGACGACAGTTGACTTGGACGGCATGCTTCTGACTCCGGGGCTGATCGATGCTCATGTGCACCTGGGTATTTCGAGTCCGATCCGAAGGCAATTCGGGTTTGAGCTCTCGGCAGCCGAACTGGCTGCGGGCATCTTCGCCACCGCGGGCGATGCCCTCGACGCGGGCTTCACCACGGTGCGAGACGTCGGTGGCATCGACGGCGGAGTCGTCGACGTTATTGCGAGCGGCAAGGTGCGTGGTCCGCGTGTCCTCTCGTGCGGTCCTGTGCAGTGCCAGACCGGTGGACACGGCTACTACGGGGCCGCATGGGAGCCGACCGAGCTGTGGAACATGCACCACATTCCCGGGCTCTGCGCCTTGTCCTTGATGTCGGGTAATGCCGACGAGCTACGACGCAACGTGCGCGAATCGTTCCGCCGAGGCGCAACATTTCTGAAACTGTGCGTCACCGGCGGTGTCGTCGGAGGCCATGACAGCCTCACCGACACACAGTTCACCGTCGAGGAAATCTCCGTGGCAGTGGAAGAAGCAGCGTCGCGGGGCACCTACGTCACGGTGCACGCGCACAACAATGCGGGCATTCGCAACGCAGTGCGAGCCGGTGTCCGGTGCGTGGAACACGGCACCGACATCGACGAAGAGACCGCCCAGCTGATGCGCGAGCATGACGTGGCTCTGGTCCCTACCTTCGCCGTGGTCGAGCAGTTGACGGACACCGAGAGCATGGACCTGGACCCGGCAATACGAGACCGCGCCGCCGGAGTACGTCAACGCATGGCCTCGGCGCTCGCGGTCTCTCGCGCAGCAGGCCTGAGGATCGGCCTGGGCTCGGACCTCATCGGGCCGCACCAGCAGCGCCGAGGCGAGGAGTTGCGCTTGCGGGCCGAGTTGGAGTCGCCGATGCATGCTCTCGTATCGGCCACCAGCGTCAACGCCGACATCCTCGGTATCGGGGAAAGCGTCGGGACGATCCGCGTCGGAATGCAGGCGGACATGGTCGTCTGGCAGCAAGACCCGCTCCACGACGCCAAGGTGTTCGCCGATCCGGACATGGCTGTTCTCGTCGTGAAGGCCGGCCACGTAGTGAAGGGAGAGGTTCGATGAGCGCAATGCTGCACGGATGTTTTGCAGACACGGAGTACTTCGAAATAACGGCGAAGTCGGGGTACAGCTACGGCATCTGGGTGACCACACCCCCCGGCTACGCGGACTCCACGGATCCCTTACCGCTGATATACGTGATGGACGGCAACTGGGCTGTAGGTCTTACCGCCCCGCTCATCGTCACGCAGGCAGACCCGTATCTGACGATCGCCCCGTACATCCAGGTCAGCGTCGGTTATGCCGGTGAAGAAGCTGCCAACTGGGCACGACTACGCAACCGCGATCTCGTGCCGCCCGGGGAACCGGTAGGCGAAGAAATGATGGCTACTCTTGCCGCTGCTCGCGACTCGGGTGCAATGACCCAGGAGTATGTGGACGCCTACCTCGAGGAGCTGGCAGACACCCACGCGGACGTCTTCCTCGACTTCCTGACCAACGAACTCCACCCTCGCCTGTACTCGTCGGAGCTACGTGTCAGCGAGTCCGGGCACGGACTCTTCGGGTACTCGTACGGAGGCCTTTTCGCCCTCTACGCATGGCTGCGCGACGCGCCCCCATTCGCGACCTTCGGTGCGGGTAGTCCCGGAGTTGTGAACGCCGACAGCCAGATCCACACACTGGTCGAGGCACTGCCCGAGCGTGGCGTGGGCTCAGTTGTTCCGCAGCTGCACGTCACGCTGAACGAAGCCGAACTGACTGGACCCATTCCGATCTATCGCGGACTGTCACGCAACGTTCTCGCCGTCGTGGAGCAGTTGCATGGCAAGGGACGGTCGCAGGATGTTTCGACCGCGTTGTTGCACGAGACGCACGTAACCGGGCTGCAGGCATCGTTCCTGAGCTACTTGAAGAGCTGCCATGCACGTTAGCTCTCCGTCCCGGAGGCGATGTGCCGCTGACACGTTCTAGGGCGATTTTCCGTAGACGCCGTTGAAGGAGAAGTCGGCTGTGGGTGTCCACCACGTGGTGGACACCCACAGCCGTGTCTATTCAGTTGTCGCGGCTATCGATTCTCCAAGCCGGACAAGACTTCTAACCCATGACCGTCCCGGTCGACTCGGCATTGGGTGCCCGAAGGCGGGAGAATGCGCCGAGGTCGATTTCGAGCCCGGTGTGCATCCCGACATAGGTCAGGGGATCAGCGTCGTGATCGTGTCCAGCTTCCACCTGGTCGATGATCCTGGACATGAGGCGCCCAGCGATGGGCGCATTTTTGAATTGGTTCCCGCTGGTGCCCATGGCGACGTAGAAACCTTGCCTGTCTGTCTTGTCATAGATCGGGGTCCAGTCGGATGCTGCGTCGTACACGCCGGCAATACCTTTCGGTTGTGACGGGACCTCCAGGGTGGGGAAACGCCTGGCGGCGCGGAAAACCTGCGCTTCGAACCGGGCAACAGTGCGATTCGGGTTGGCGGTATCAGGGTCGTCGATCCACTCGAGCGGATCGCAATCCGGTTCGGTTCCGCCGACAAGGAAACCGTTTCCAGGTTCGGCTCGCATGTAGGTTCCGAGATCCAAATCGGCGATCATCGGGCCGAGGATCTCGTCGTCGTTGTAGCCAGTGGGTGCGGTGACGTGATGAACTTCCTGGCGCAAGGGCCGAACCGAAACCTTGAAGTCGGCCCCGACGTTCGACAGCTTGTTGAACGCTCCTGACCAGGGGCCGGCGGCATTGACGACAATCTTGGATTTCACACTTTCCCCGTCGTCGAGCCCTAGCTGCCAGATGCCGTCAGGCAACTGCTCGACTGCCACTACACGCGTGTTGTATGCGAAAACCGCACCGTGCGAACGTGCTGCCGCAGCAAGATTCGCGGCAGCCAGTTGCGGGTCGTCGACGAACCCCGCCTGAGGTGTGTACAGCGCGCCGAGCGTGGTTTCGGCATCTGCGAAGAAGGACTCCGAGTCGACTGGCTTCGGAGGATAGTATTTGCCGGCGTCGATACCGGGAATCTTCTCGACGAGTGTCGTTGCGTCCCAAAGCTGGTAATCGATTCCTATCTTCTCGAATAATCCGATCGTGCGCGCGTGGGGCGCGACGTCGACATCGAGCAGTGCCATCCCGCATTGCCGAAACTTCGCAAGCGCGCCGTCGACTGTCGCGTTGAGATGCTCGCTCCAGTTTTGCCAGCAATGCAGCGACTCCCAAGCCGCAGCCATACCGTCGAATGTGGAGTAGTTGAACCGGATAACCGCACTGGATGCACTGGTCGAGCCGTAGCCCGGACCACCAGACTTGTCGATGACCAGGACTTCGTAGCCTCGAGCGGCCAGTTCGTAGGCGATGGAGCTGCCGATCACTCCAGCTCCGACCACAACTGCATCGGTCTTGTCGGTAGGCACTTTCGGCCTCTCTTTCTACTGATGGCTTCGCCGGATCGAAAGCACAGCTGTTCGATCCGGCAAGCTTGGGTTCTGGTAATTCCGACGCCGTCGACTTCCTCTGGAGAGCTTCATCCCGACTTCTCGGATTCGGCTCTGCCTTAATGAATTTGGCACCTGAAAGTCCAGAGGTGTTCGTCGCCCTCAACTCTCTCGTGGCGGCCATCGGAACGCTATCGACAGCTGCGCAAAAAATCACAGCCGTGGCGCGTCCGTTGTCAGAAATGTTTCGTCGGGCTGCCCTGCGTGGCAGACCAGTTTTTCGTTTCCGGAATCCCTCGCCACAGAATGGGAAGCGCGATCAAAGCGATGGCGGTCGCATAGAAGGCAGGCGACAGATCGCTTCCAGTGGCGTTGACCAGTGCTGCGCACACCAGAGGAGCGGTCCCTGCAAAAAGTGCATATGCGATGTTGTAGGGGATTGCCGTGCCGGTGAATCGCGCATGCGTCGGCATCATTTCGAGAATTACGAGCAAAGCGGACGCGAGTAAGGAAAGCGCGAGGACCAGAGAAGCCAGTGCAACGGCAATCGCGAAAATGTTTCCGGTACCGATGAGCATGTAGCTGGGCACCGAGACGAAAACTGACATCACCATGCCGATTCTGACGAGTGGCCTCCGGCCGATTCGGTCGACTGTGGCGCCGAAGAAGATGAACAGCGGTACTGCGAGAACCAAAGCGCCGGTTGTCATCAGCAGTGCAACCGTGCTCGGAACATCGGCTGAGAGAACCAGAAATGTCGGCATGTAGCCGAGCAGCATATGAGTAACGACACCGAGCGAGGCGAAGTACACGAAGGACGTGAGCAGAGTCCGCCAGTGATTGCGGAACAGATCTGCGAGTGGGCGGTTTGGAAGGGAATCGTTTTCTTGCATTTCCTTGAACGCCGGAGTCTCCTCGACGGCAAGCCTCATGAACAGGCCCACCATGGCGACAACGCCTCCGATGATGAACGGCCAACGCCATCCTCCGTCGGCGAAGTGCTCAGCGCCGACCGAGCTGAATGACAAGACTGTGACCGTGGCCAAGATGCTGCCGACAAATGACGAAGAGCTGATTATCCCTGCGTACAAGCCTCGGCGGTGGGACGGCGCATGCTCGACGACGAAGGTGGCAGCTCCGGTGTATTCGCCCCCGGCCGAGAATCCTTGAACCAATCGGCACAGCAGCAGCAACAGCGGTGCGGCAACACCGATCGAAGCGTACGTCGGTAGGAGACCGATTGCCGCCGTCGAGCAGCCCATGAGCGTAATTGCCAGGGACAGTGACCTCCGTCGGCCGAGGCGGTCACCCAGACTTCCGAAGAATATGCCGCCGGCAGGTCTGGCCAAGAATGCGACTCCGTAAAGAGCGAAGGTGGCAAGCAGTGCGCCACTGCCGAACTCCGGAGGGAAGAACACTGTCGCGAGAACTGCGGCAGTGAAACCGTAGATCGTGAAATCGAACCATTCGACGATGTTGCCTGTCGCGCCGGCAATCAGGGCCCTACGGCGTGCCGATCGACGTCCGGGTGACGTCTCGGTTTGATGCTCTACAGGAGCATTTGCTGTGCCGGTCATGATGATTCCTCTCGGGATATGCTGAATGGCAACGGCTTTGCGATATCACGGTCACCGATGTCATTCGAGGTATTCGACATTGAAAGAGGTCGGTGGGATTCGATGTTGAACTGGCGACCGAAGGTCGTTTGTCGATTTCGGGTCGGAGGCGACTTCGTCTGAGGGAAATCGTGCCGGCCGGCCTCGCTCCCCATTACGCAAATCCCACGGCTGCAACAGATCTCGTCGCTGCCACTTCTGCCGGTTTGCGGACCGAGTGAAGACGTCACGGGTCTCGGGTGCTTGGCATGAAGCGAGCCTATGGTGCAAAAGTTAGTTGCATCACTGTCATGTGTTCAATTTTCTACGTAGAAATTTGGGCATATGTTGCAAACCGGAGAGGGGGCTCGTACAGTTCGACCATGGTCGGAGAACTGCAGCATTTGGTGGACACTACCGGGCGCCGACTGGACCGTTCCGTTGCGATCGATGATGTACAGATTCGTCTGCTCGCGTACAACTCGCATGACAGTGCCGTCGATTCAGTCAGAATGAATTCCGTTCTACAGCGGAATGTTTCACGCGAGATCGTAGACTTCATCTACGCGAGTGGAGGCCGTGAAGCCCTCGATCTCTTCACTGTTCCCGTCAACGAAGAACTAGGGCTGACCCTTGGCCGGGTCGGGATGCCGATCCGGTACCGCAATGCGCTGCTGGGCTTCGTCTGGCTGTTGACTTCGGAGGGCGAAGTTGACGAGGATCAAGCCGAGGTCTTGAGGCGCACGGCTGATGCGGCAGCGATGATCCTCCACCGCGAACAGTTGCTGGACGAGTTGTCCCGAAGTCGGGAGCGGGAACTTACTCGAGACGTCCTGTCGGGCGAGCGGTCGCTGCGCGAGGACGCGGCAAACAGGTTGGCCGAGGAGGGCTTGTTGGCTGCGGGTCCAGCAGTCGTGGTCACTGTGTTGCTCCGTCCTGGCGACCAGTCGACATTGACCGAAAGAGATCGTCTGAGTGTTGCCGTCGGCGTCGATCAGCTTCGTCGGAGGCTCCCGCGGAACAGTGCAATCCAACTCGACCGCCCCGACCACAGTCTGTTGATCGTATCGGTGGCCGAACGCTCGACTCAAACCCATCTGGACTCGCTGATCGTGGCAGCCCGGGAGCGAGTCTTGTCTGAAAGTGGGCGCCAGAACATCGAATGTTGGGTCGGTATCGGTGAACCGCGAACCTCGGTTGCGGATGTGCGCGAATCCTACGAAGAGTCCAGACGTTCCGCAGATGTGGCCCAGGTCGTCAAGGTGCTCGGAAATGTTGTGCGTTATCGGGATCTCGGCGTCTACGGACTTCTGGCCGAACTGTCGGAGGATCGACTCGAGAACAGTATTCACTCAGGTTTGCAGTCCTTGCTCAGCCATGAGGACTCGAAAAGTGAGGCTCTTCTCGCGACGCTGGAGAGCTTTTTGGACAATGCCGGTGACGTAAAGCGAACGTCAGAGGCGCTCTGTGTGCATCGAGGGAGCTTGTACTATCGCTTGCGGCGAATTCAGGAGATAACACGAGCAGACTTGGCAAACGGCGACGACCGGTTGGCCTTGCATTTGAGCCTGAAAGTCGCGCGGCTGTTGGATCTCCGATGATCCCGATCCGAGAAGAGGGGACTGCGGAAGAATCCAGCGGCTCAACGTAGTTGGCGGCTTTCGATCGTCAAGCATGATGGTTCTGGGGTGGGAAAGGAAGCGCGTCGTACATCGGCCGGGGTGGGTTGGCTTGACCTGCTGAGACGTTCATACGTTTGAAAGGGCACCTTCTATTCTCCTGTCGGCAGATGCGGCGGAGTGCAACTTTTTCGGGCATTGAAAGTGCAGAATCGTCCAGATGGGTGTCGAGCTGCGTGAAGAACGCGCGTTTTTGCAAACCGAAATGACGACGAATTTGGTCTGAGTTCGGTCCCCCGGTACGCAGATGTTCGCGCGCGAACTGGACTATTTGTTGCCGACTGCAAATTGGGGATTTCGCGACCATCCCGTTGGCTCCCTTTACGGTTGGGTTGGATCAGATACCTGAGTCGGTGCGATTTTTGCGCACCCCTCACTGCAGGTCTGGTCTGATCTTTCCGAAATGGGAGTCGCGGAGATATATGCAGTTGTTCGAGATCGTTCCCCCGAAATTGAACAAACGCGCCAGACTGGATTGTGGCCATTGATGCTGCACGTCTAGCCATTTGCTTGCTGCTGAACTGGCTGGTCAGTACGACACGGTATCGGTGATGTTGCCGGCCTAACGCCAAACGGTGAAATGGTTCTGCCAGGAGAACGACACGTTTTTGCCGGCATTCGAGACGACGACTCCGCGTGGATCAACTTCTGGGGGAAGGGGAACCGACCACGTCATCTTTCCGTCGCGAGCCCGGATCGCGTGCATGCCGGTGTAGTCGCTGAAGACGAAGTGGTCGCCATCGGTTACCCCGCTGCGAACCCAGTACGCGTCTTGCCAGGGCGTTTGCCACAACTGTCGGCCACTCTCGATGTCGAGACCCGAGATTGTGCGAGTCTCGGGAGACGTGACCAGGATTGTTTTTCCTACCACTGCGGCGATGGCGCTTCCTGTCCCGGCCGTCGCGGTGTTGACGATTTGTGAACTGCGCCAGAGTTCGTCACCCGACTCCGGATCGTAGGCGCCGTCGCCGAGAAACATCGGCACCGCCGTCGAGGGCTTACTCGGGTAGGACGACGATGAGTACGAGGGAATCGGTATCGCACGAATCGTGGATCCGTCGGAAGCCAAGAGGTTTTGGGTTCCGGCATATCCCGACCGGCCGCCGACACTGGTGAGGAACAATCCGTTCCCGGTAGGGACAAGCGAATCGCCCTCGAATCGGAAACGCTCGGCGCCGGACTGCAGATCGTAGATTCGATAGCGGTACTGCGGGTCCCCGCCGTCGCCCTGTTCCATCGCAATGACAGTGTCGGTGTGAGGGACCGTGTAGACGGCTCCGAACTTCTCACTTGGTTCGAAGGTACGCACGAAGTTGGCAGTCAAATTGGTTGTGGTGCCGCTGGCAAGAATTCGTGTTCGAACCGTTCCGTCCATCCTTTCGCCGGACGTGTACACGGTGTCTCCGGCGATGGTGGCGCCATTGAGATCGAAGTCGGTTCCGAGGTCGGACATCAGAGTTCCGGTCGCGGTATCGACAAAGATCATCCGTCGATCGCCCCAGCACGCGATGATCGTGGATTCGTTCTGCTGACTGCACTGGCCGATGACTCCGCCGATTCGCGTTTTCCACAGCGGACTTCCGTCGTCGGGATTCACCCCGACGAGTGTGACGGCACCGACTCCCTGACTCGACGAAGACTCGTCGGTCTTGGGAAGCGGATAAGCAGTCGCGGCCACCAGCACGTCACCGACTTGGTACGTGTTGCCGTAGCCGTAGTAGCTATCGAGTGTGGAAGGCATCGACAGCAGCACGTCCCCGGGGTTGTCCGTGAGCGCTCGGACATCGAGTTCCCAGGCTTGTTGCGGAGGATCGGAGAGGTCTACGTCGACAACGCCTTGCTCGACGATCGGACCGCCTGTCTTCTGCTTCGGCCATGCCGCATCACTGGAGTCGGAGATTACCGATACGACGATGAACGCGATCGCCACGAGCAATGCCAGTCCGAGTGCGACCAGTTTCCAATGTTCCTTCAACCGAAGCTGCATCGAAAGACCGTAACCGATCGATCAAACTGATCGGTTCGTTTCGCGGACGGCCGGCACGATGTCGATCGCGAGATCGAGCCCACGTGCTCGGTGTGACGAAGTGTGGTGGCCTCGTACGCACGAGACCACCACACCGACTGCGTCAGACGTAAGGCGAGTACGCCGGAAGATCCAACTGACCGTTGCCGGACAGCCCGATCACGATCACCTCGGGTTCGGTGACGGCACGGGCGTGAGCGATAGCGCCGGCAACCGCGTGGGTTGATTCCGGAGCCGGGATGATTCCTTCGGCGCGGGCGAAAATCAGACCTGCCTGGAGTGCGTCGTCCTGATCGACGGCAATTGCATCCATGAGTCCGAGGTTGACCGCGTGCGAGACCATCGGCGACATGCCGTGGTAGCGGAGGCCACCGGCATGGATGGCCGGCGGTACGAAATCCTTACCCAGAGTGTGCATCTTGAGCAGCGGCGTCAGGCCGGCGACGTCACCGAAGTCGTAGCGGTACTCGCCCTGGGTGAGGGACGGGCATGCCGACGGCTCGCAGGCGACCAGACGAGTCTTGGTGCCTTCGCGAAGGTTTCGTCCCAGGAACGGGAAGGTGAGTCCGGCGAGGTTGGAACCGCCGCCGGCGCAACCGAACACGGTGTCGGGGACGGCGTCGCCGGCTTCTTCGAGCTGGACCATTGCTTCCTGACCGATCACGGTCTGGTGCAGCATGACGTGGTTCAGCACGCTACCGAGTGAGTAGTGCGTGTTCGGATCCTGCGCAGCGACCTCGACGGCCTCACTGATGGCCATACCGAGCGAGCCGGTGGTGTCGGGATGCGACTTCAACAGTGCGCGTCCGGCTTCCGTCAGGTCCGAAGGTGACGGGTGACAGATTCCGCCGTACGCCTCCATCTGGATGCGTCGGTACGGCTTCGAATCGAAGGACGAGCGAACCTGCCATACCTCGACGTCGAGTCCGAGCAGCGCGCCCGCGAACGACAGCGACGCACCCCACTGTCCCGCACCGGTTTCGGTGGTGAGCTTGGTGGTTCCCTCGATTGCGTTGTAGTAAGCCTGCGCGACAGCAGTATTCGGCTTGTGTGAACCGACCGGGCTCACGCCTTCGTACTTGTAGTAGATGCGGGCAGGTGTGCCGAGAGCGCGCTCGAGTCGATGCGCGCGGAACAGGGGAGAGGGCCTCCACATGCCGTAGATCTCGCGAACCGTCTCCGGGATCTCGATGTAGCGCTCGGTTGCGACTTCCTGCGCGATGAGGTTCATCGGGAACAGCGGCGCCAAGTCCTCGGGGCCGAGCGGCTCACGAGTGCCCGGATGCAGGTGCGGGGGAACAGGCTCGGGGAGGTCAGCCGCCAGGTTGTACCAGTGCGTCGGCACTTTCGACGGGATGGAGACGCCCAAAGGCTCGAGCGAACGGTTGAGTGGGGTGGTGGTCAACTAACTCTCCTTCGTGGATTCGGTACCTGATCTTGGCGGTCGTAGCGACGACGCGTACGGCATTTGCCGGATCGGGGATCCTGAGAGGAGCCTGCTGGACCACCCGATATCGGTCCGGGCAGCACGCAGTTGCGGCTGACCGTCAGCGGTCGGGCCACCAGAGGTGCGCAGTGAGCAGGGTCACGAGCCGATCGTACATCGGCACTCGCACCCTGCTCACGTCGGGCTCAGCGAAAAATCATGCACGTCGTGGTTCCATGCGCCACCAACTTGCCGTTTTTGTCGAGGACCTTGCCCTCTGCCGTCGCGGTACGCCCGCCCACGTGAATGACGCTGCCGTGGGCTGTCAGTTCGTCACCGTCGAGAGGCACCGTGCGGATGTAGTTGAGCTTGAGTTCGAGGGTCGTGTAGCCGACGCCGGCCGGAAGCATCGTGTGTACCGCGCAGCCCATGACCGAGTCGAGCAGCGTTGCGCAGATGCCGCCGTGCACAGTGCCGAGCGGGTTGCTGAAATCGGCGCGCGGGGTCAGGGCGAAGCTGACGGATCCCTCGTTGACCTCGCGCATCTCCATGCCGAGGAGGCGTCCGATGCTGGGTCGGTCGTTGACCTGGGTTCCCATCCAGCGGAGAAGTTCGAGGCCTGTCATCTGCGCCGGATCGACGGTCGCGGTTGTCTCGTCACTCATTGTTTCATCCCATCACTATGTAGGTCGTCATACATAACGTAGCGTATGAGTCGACAGGTGTACCGACGGCCGAAGGATCTGTGACATGGCAGAGCTGAGCTCACGTGATCGCATGATTCGCAGTGCGGTTGAACTGATCAGCCGCAACGGTGTCGACGCGACGTCCTTCAGCGACGTCATCAAGCACAGCGGCGCACCCCGTGGGTCGATCTACCACCACTTTCCTGGCGGTAAGACCGAGTTGATGGTCGAAGCCGTGCGCGCGGCCGGTGCGATCATCACCAGACGGATCAGCTCGGCTGCGGCTACCGGTTCCACGGCCGACGTGATCGAAGCGGTCGGAGACATCTGGCGACTCAATCTCACACGCTCGGACTTCGCGATCGGCTGCCCGGTGATTGCCGGCGGGTTGGCGCGTGCCAGTGAGCCAGAAGTCGCGGAAGTGTCGGCTGAGGTCATGCTGGGATGGCAGAAGTTGATCGAATCGCAACTCGAAACTGCGGGTTATCCTGCAGTGCAGGCAAAATCGATGGCAAACCTGACGATCACGTCGGTCGAAGGTGCGGTGGCGGTGTGCCAGACGACTCGAAGTATCGAGCCGCTCGAACAGGTCATCGCTTCACTGCAGGGGCTCTCTCGTTCTGAGGCTTGGTCCGGCTGAGCCTTCGGGGGTTGACTTCGGTCGTCAAGTATCCGTAACTTCATGTAACGGCTAATTGGGCAGGAGTAGGCGATGACACATTGGTTCGACCTCGAACCGGTCGGTGTCGATTTCTTCGACACGGCACCGCATATCTTCACGTACTCGATCGACCTCACCGCCGAACCGGATGACGTCTGGGCTGGTCTGACCGCGGACGAACCGCTGTCGTGGTGCCGGCTGCTCACCAAAGTGCACTACACCTCGCCGCGCCCCTACGGCGTCGGCACGCGCCGAATCGCGGAGGTGGGCGGTGGTGCGATGCAGATGCGCGAAAAGTTCATCACCTGGGACGACGAAACGCGTCGGCACTCGTTTTACGTCGAACAGTCCAATGTTCCGCTGTTCCAATCCTTCGCGGAGGACTACCGCGTCGATGAGCTCGCAGTGGGTTCGAGACTGCAGTGGAATTTTGCATTCTCGCCGCGTCCGAAGCTGTCGCTCGCGGTGCGTGGCGGGCTACCGGTCAACTCACTGATCTTCTCGAGCTTCGTGCGCGATACCAAGCGGCACTTCGGTTCTGCGCCACGCCATTGACTTTCTTCCCTTCATACGAGAGGCATCCATGACCACACTCGGAGAATCGTTGACTTTGCCCTGCGGGCAGATCCTGCGGAATCGGACCATGAAAGCTGCGCTCAGCGAGGCTCTGGGTGACCGCACTCATGGACCGTCCACTCGCTTGGAAACGCTGTACGGTCGTTGGGGCAGTGGCGGGTTCGGTTTGCTGATCACCGGCAATGTCATGGTCGATCGATCGCAGATCGCCGAACCGGGTAATGTCGTCGTCGACGACGATCGTGATGCCGAAGCACTGACTGCCTGGGCCAAGACCGCCAAGAACGGCGGCGCCGAGATCTGGATGCAGCTGAACCACCCAGGGCGGCAATCCAACCCGATTGCCAGCAGAGGTAGACCGGTCGCCCCGAGCGCGATCGCGCTGAAGATTCCGGGAATGGCGACGCCGCGAGAACTCTCGACCGCTGAGATCGACGAGATCATCGACAAGTTCGCGGAAACCGCTCGCGTCGCCGAGTCCTCCGGCTTCGGGGGCGTGCAGATACACGCAGCGCACGGTTATCTTGTTGCGCAGTTCCTTTCGCCCTTGTCCAATCAGCGGACGGACGAGTGGGGTGGAGATCCTGAGCGTCGACGACGCTTTCTGATCGAGATCGTTCGGCGCATACGCTCTGCCGTTGCTCCGGGATTCGCGGTCTCGGTCAAGCTCAACTCGGCTGATTTCCAACGAGGTGGATTCTCGGAAGACGAGTCGCGAGAAGTAGTGCGCGCGTTGACCGAAGAGTCGGTGGATCTCATCGAGATCAGCGGTGGCAGTTATGAATCGCCGGCCATGATGGGTAAAGCGCAGAAGCAGAGCACTCGCGATCGAGAGGCATATTTCCTCGAGTACGCCGAGACAGTCCGAGCGATTGCCGGCGACATTCCCTTGGCGGTCACCGGCGGCTTCCGCTCGCGATCGGCGATGGTCGAGGCACTGGCTTCCGGCGCGTGCGACGTGATCGGCCTCGGCCGGCCGACGATCACGATCCCCGACGCGGCAACCGTTCTCCTGGAATCGGATCGGGAACGATTGACCGTGCCGACTGTTGAGTTCGGAGCGCGGAAGTTGTTGGGGAAGGTTGCCGACATCTCGATGCTCGACGGTGCACTCGACCTGCAGTGGCATACCGATCAGCTGCACCGGATGGGCGACGGAAGCGAGCCGGATCCGGCTCGGCCGTGGTGGAAGACCCTCGGAACGATGGTGAGGCGAAACGGATTCGATGCGCTTCGCCCCACCAAACGAGCGGCTTGATCAGTTCGGTGCACCGATGTTGAGTTCATCGGGATGCGCGCCGACGCGGGTACCGTCGTCGAGCGTATCGATTTCGCTCAGGTCGAGATCGGTGAGTTCGAAGTCGAATACGTCGATGTTCTGAGCGATTCGAGCATCGTGTACGGATTTCGGGATGACGATCAGGCCGTTCTGAAGGTGCCAACGGATCAGGACCTGCGCGGCAGTCTTGCTGTGGCGGTCACCGATTCGAGTGATGATCGGGTCGGTGAGCAGGGTGTTGGGCTTGGACGCCTTACCCCAACCTGCGTTACTGGTACCGCCGAGTGGGCTCCACGATTCGACCTTGATCCCGTGCTCGGCGGCCTTGTCGCGAATGGCCTGCTGCGTGAGGTGCGGGTGCAGTTCCACCTGATCGACTGCGGGCAACAATCCACCGCGTTCGACGAGAAGCTGCAGATGATGCGGCTCGAAGTTGCACACCCCGATTGCCTTGGCGCGGCCCGATTCCGCGATCTTTTCGAGTGCGTCCCACGTGCGGAGGAGTCGGTCGTTGTCCTGCAGAGGCCAGTGGATGAGGTAGAGATCGACGTAGTCGACGCCGAGCTTGTCGATGCTGGTGTCGAAAGCCTTCAACGCCGGCTCGTAGCCCTGATCTGCATTCCACAGCTTCGTGGTGAGGAAGATGTCCTCTCGCGCGACGGACGAGTTGGCGATACCTCGTCCGACGCCCTCTTCGTTTCCATAGGCGGCAGCGGTGTCGATGTGCCGGTAGCCGGCCTCGTCGAGTGCGAACCGTACTGCATGCTCGGTTTCGTCGTTGGTGGCCTGCCAGACTCCGAGGCCGAGTTGCGGGATCGTGGTTCCGGAATTCAGCGTGACGTCAGGAATGCTCATGGATCAAGGCTAGCGATCTCGAGCTGTCCTTGCCTGGGTCAGAGCTGCCTGGGTCAGAGCTGCCTGGGTCAGAGAGTGGTAGCCGAGTACCCATGCGCCGCTGCAACACTGTCGGACAGGAGCAGGCCGTTGTGTGTGCTCAGACCTGACCCCAGGCCGGGAACTGTCGCGACCGCGTCCTTCCACCCCTTGTCGGCCAAGGCGACGACGTACGGAAGCGTCGCGTTGGTGAGTGCGTAGGTGGACGTACGGGGGACCGCTCCGGGCATGTTCGCAACGCCGTAGAAGACCGAACCGTGAACCTGGTACGTCGGATCGGCGTGCGTGGTCGCGTGTGAATCCTCGAAGCAGCCGCCCTGGTCGATGGCGATGTCGACCAGGACAGAACCCGGCTTCATACGCGCCACCAGGCTGTTGGAGACGAGAGTCGGCGCCTTCGCCCCGGGGACCAGCACTGCGCCGATGACCAGGTCGGCGTCGAGTACTGCCTGTTCGAGTTCGAGGCTGTTGGACGTGATGGTCTTGACCTGGCCGTGGTACAGCTCGTCGATTTCCCGCAGGCGCGCGATCGACAGGTCGAGAACGGTGACGTCGGCTTGCATGCCGTAGGCCACGGCGATGGCGTTCTTGCCGGAGACTCCCGCACCGATCACCACGACCTTGGCGGGGCGCACTCCGGGGACGCCGCCCATCAGAACTCCGCGTCCGCCGCCGTGACGCATCAAGTGATAGGCGCCCGCCTGCGGTGCCAGGCGTCCGGCTACTTCACTCATCGGGGCGAGGAGGGGCAGTGAACCGTCGGAACCGACAACTGTTTCGTAGGCGATGGAGGTGGTCTTCGACGTCAGGAGCGCGTCGGTGCATTCCTTCGACGCCGCCAGGTGCAGGTAGGTGAAGAGAACCTGATCCTTACGAAGTCGCGAATACTCCTCTGCAATAGGTTCTTTGACCTTCAGGAGTAGATCTGCGTCCGTCCAGACCTGATCGGCAGATCCGAGGATCTGCGCGCCCGCGGCCTTGAAATCCTCGTCACTGAACGAGGAGCCGACGCCTGCACCCGTTTCGATGACGACTTCGTGTCCTCGGCCGACCAGTTCGTGGACGCCTGCTGGGCTGATGGCCACGCGGTACTCGTGGTTTTTGATCTCGCGGGGGATTCCGACCTTCATGACACGGCTCCGAACTGAGTCTGTTGTTTCTTCGAATGGCAGGTGCCAAGCATGAAGTTTCGTCGCCAGATAGTGAAGAGAAGTGAAGATAATTCTCTACGCTGTATGTATGGTGCGTGAAAGTTCAAAAATCGGTATTCAGACGGCTGCCTCGCCGAAGCATGTTCGGGCAGCAATGAAGTTGGACGAGATCGACCGGGTTCTGCTCGAAGAGCTGGCGAAGGATGCGAGGATTCCGAACAATGCGCTGGCCGCGATCGCGGGAATTGCGCCGTCGACATGCCTCGGACGTGTGCGCGCCTTGGTGGACAACGGCGTGATCAGGGGATTCCATGCGGACATCGACCCCGCCGCTCTCGGAATGGATCTGCAGGCGATGATCGCAGTTCGACTGCAGGCCAACGCACGGTCGCACCTCAGCCGGCTCGGCGACGATTTCGCCAAGCTGGACTCGGTGCTCAACGTGTACTTCGTGGCCGGTGTCGACGACTACATGCTGCACGTCGCAACGACGGATTCGGCGCAGTTGCGTGACTTCGTCGTCAACAATCTCTCGGCGCATCCGGCGGTTGCTGCGACCGAGACGATTCTGATCTTCGAACATGTCAGGCCGCGAGGCGGTACTGCCTGATTCGTTCTCACCTGATGGCGGGTCGACGCCCGGACCAGGCGTTCTCGAGGAGTTCGCTCAGGCCTGCCGGGGTGATCTCACGCGGGTTCGGATAAGCGGCGGCGTTCGCGAGTTCGACTGCACGGCCGATCTGATCGTGACTCATTCCCACCTCTCTCAGGGAGGTCGGTCCGCCGCACGAGGTGACGAGGTCGAAAACGCCGGTGGCGGCGTCGGATACACCCAAGGCAGTCGCTATTCGAGACATCACATCCGGGACAGCAGGCGCGTTGAATGCCATCGCGTGTGGGAGGACAACGGCGTGGGTGGGAGCGTGCGGCAAACCGAAGCTGCCACCGAGGGTGTGGCACAACTTGTGATGAAGTCCCATACCGACTGTGCCCAAGCAGGTTCCGGCCAACCAGGCCGATTGCAGCAGATCTGCCCGGCCTTCCACATTTCTCGGATCGCCGACGATGATCGGCAATGCCCGGGCGATTCCGGAGAGTGCCTCGATTGCCATCAAGTCCGTGATCGGGTTGGACTCGGTGGAGTACAACGCTTCAACCGCATGCGCCATCGCGTTGACGGCACTGGTGACCGTGGTGTCCAGCGGCAGATCGAGAGTGAGGTCGACATCGTATACGACGGTTTCGGGTCTGATGTGGGGAGAGGAGCGAGTTGTCTTGCGTCCGTTCTCTGTTTCACCCAACACCGGAGTGACTTCTGATCCCGCGTACGTTGTCGGAACGACGATCTGATCGAACCCCGCTCGTAGTGCCAGTGCCTTGGACAACCCGGTTGCCGAACCGCCGCCGATCGCCACGACCGTGTCGACGTGATGGTTCTCGGCAAGTCTCAGCGCGGCTGTCGTGACTTCGATCGGAGTATGCATCACAGCGCCGTCGAAGCGGACCACCGCCATGTCGCCGAGAGATTCGGTCACGGCGGCGGCAACCGCGTCGAGTCGACGACTTGCCAGCACCATCACTCGGCTACGGCCGAGCCGCCGCACTTCTTCGGCGATCGTATCGATCATCCCTTGGCCGAAGACGATTCGAGCCGGTGAAGCGTCGTACGAGAAGGGCTTCATGTCATCCCTGCGAAACGGTGGCGTGCATTTCCCAGACGATGACCTCTGCCCCGGTATCGGAGCTGAGCTGCTGACCTCCGCCGCCGGACACGCGTACCGCGTCACCTTGTTCGAGCACTCCGACGCCTTCCATGGCGGCCTGACCGCCGGCGACAAAAACGTGCAGGAACGGTGCGTCGGGCAGGGTCACGGGCTGTCCGGGTTGCAGACGCGCAACGTGCATCGCGGCGTACTTGTTCTTGATCCGGATTGCCGAGTGATCGGCGTACGCGTCCATGCCCGACGCGACGGGAACCAGTCCACCGGCAAGCAATTCGGCGTCGATCTCCAACTGCTCGTATCCGGGCGTGATTCCGGCCTCGTCGGGGACGACCCACATCTGGATGAAGTGAACCGGGTCGCTGTGCTTGTCGGAATGCGCACCCGCCACGTCACCGAGTCGCCACGAATCGTTCTTCTCCGAATGCAGGATTCCCGTTCCAGCGCTCATCCGCTGGGCGAGACCGGGGTAGATGACGCCCGAATGCCCCATCGAATCCTGATGTACGAGAGAACCTCTCAGTACCCAGGTGACGATCTCCATGTCCTGGTGCGGGTGGGTGTCGAATCCCATTCCGGGCGTGACGATGTCGTCGTTGTTGACCAGGAGAAGACCGTGGTGAGTGTTCTTCGGGTCGTAGTGATTGCTGAACGAGAACGAGTGCTTCGAGTCCAGCCAGCCGGCATTGGACTTGAAACGATCCCCGGATCGACGGATATCGAGGTTCGGCTGAGACAGAGTGGAGGTCATGGTGTGCCTTCCGAATGGTATGGGGGAGAGCAAGTTTTCAGAGGACGTGATTGCCGTACATCTCACCGAGTGGGTCTGCGATCAGTTCGAGTCGAGCGCCGTCGGGATCGCGGAAGTACAGCGAAACCTCACTGTGCTCGATCAGTTCGACGCCGGCCTCGGTCAGTCTGGTACGTAGCTTCGCCCACTTGGCAGGTTCGACGCTGATCGCGATGTGGTGGAGGCCGCCGAGTACTTCTTGGTACGGGCCCACGTCGAGTCCCGGGAAATCGAAGAAGGCCAGGAGGTTCCCGTTGCCGATGTCGAAGAAGAAGTGCGAAGACCCGGGATAGTCGCGGTTCTCGATCAGCTCGGTGAGAGGGAAGCCGAGGAGATCTTGATAGAACTTCACGGTTCGTTCGACGTCGCTGCTGATCAGGGCCGTATGGTGCAGGCCGCGTGCGGTCGATGCGGGTCGTTTGTCGGCGGGGAGCAGATGTCGATCCCTGATCTCGGCCCGGCGTTCCTCGAACTGCACTGCGTTGTTGTCGCTCATAGCGCCCGCCTCTCGGTTGAACCTTCTCTTCGAACAGGTAGTTGACTGATCAACTACATTGAGAATAGATCATTTGATTTCGTTGTCAACTACTTCGGATATGCTGGTGTCATGGAATCGACGCGGTGGTTGAGCGACTCGGAGCAAACGGCCTGGCGGGCTTACCTGGACTCGACCCGACTGCTCCAGCGTGTTCTCGATCAGCAGTTGGTGCGAGACTCCGACATTTCGTTCACGGACTTCGAACTGTTGGTTGCTCTATCCGAAGCGCCTGGGCGGCAACTGCGCATGAGTGAGCTCGCCGATGCTGTGATGGCGACCCGAAGTGGTGTGACCAGGGCCGTCAATCGGCTGGTCGGTGCCGGGTGGGTGCGCCGGGTCGAGTGTGTCGACGACAAGAGGGGCGCTAATGCGGAGCTGACCGACTCGGGTGCCGAGAAATTGGCGTCGGCAAGCCCGGCGCACGTGGCCGCTGTACGGGAGAGCATGTTCGACCTGCTGAGCCCGCGAGATGTCGAGCGGCTGGGTGTGGTCTTCGGTGAGATGCGTCGGCACCTTCTCGAGGCCCAAGTAAGTAATTGACAGAGCAACGGCCCATGTCACGTAGTTGGTGAGGGCTGCGAACGGACTGCCATCATTGTCTGGTGACCCGTATTCGTATGTTCGCAACCGACCTCGACGGCACCCTGCTGCGCTCCGACCGAACGATTTCGGCGCGCACCGCGCAGGCCATGGAGAACGCGCGGCTCGCGGGGATCGAAGTTGTGTGGGCGACGGCCCGGGCCAGGCATTCGGTACACACGTTGGCGAGCTCATGCGGATTTCGCGGTAAAGCTGTGTGTGCCAACGGAGCTGTCATTCTCGACCTGGCGGACGGGACTCCGGAGATCGTCGACACCGTTTCGATCGAAACATCTTTGGCTGCAACAGCTATGGAGCAGGTTCGTGCTCTGATTCCTGGCGTCGTGTTCGCGAACGTCGGACCCACGCAGTTCTTTGCCGAGCCGGAGTATGCCGCTCTGTGCGAGTTCGCGGACCATCACCGGCACCTGCACGAGATGGTGCTCGCCGATACGCTGCCGCTGGACGTGGAGCCGATGGTCAAGATCGTGGCCCGGCATGCCGAGGTTCCCAGCGCCGACCTGTACCGAACTGCGGTCGCTGCGGGCATCGAGGGTGTGGAGTTGACCCACTCCGGCGCCCCGTACATGGAAATGGCTGCAGCGGGCGTCTCGAAGGCCAGCGCTCTCGCGCAGTTGTGCGCGATCGACGGCATCGACGCGTCAGAAGTGGCCGCAGCCGGTGACGCCTTCAACGACGTTGCGATGCTGACCTGGGCCGGAACAGCTCTGGCGCCGGCCAACGCCAGAACCGAGGTCATCGAGCTCGCCGACCGAATTTTGCCCACGAACGACGAGGACGGCGTGGCGAGCTACCTCGAAGAGTTGGTTGCGGGGCGCTAGTTCAGCTGCTGACGGCCTTGGGTCCGGTGCCGATACCGACTCCGCAGTCCGTCATGAATTCGGAGAAGACACGGTCGAAGCGATCCGGGTAGTCAAGGTGCGGGAAATGTCCGGCGCGCTTGAAGATCTCCACCCGCCCCAGCGGTAGTTCGGCGCGAGCGTTCTCGGTGTGGGCGTTGGGGATGATGGTGTCTTCCTCACCCCATACCAGTAGTGCCTGCAGATTCTTGAAGTTGGCGAAATGCGGAGTGGCATTGACGGTTTGACCGTTGTAATTGATGACCGATCGTGCCGTCGCCAGAAATGCCTGACGCGTCGACGCGTCCGATACCGAAGCAAAGCTCTTACGGGCCTCACTCGCGCTGGCACCGAGCTTGAACAGGCCGATCTTGTTGAAAAGTCCGAGCGCTTTGTCTGTCACGTCGGTCAGCGTCCGGGACGCGAGGACGGGAAGTACCAGTTCGCTGCCGGGCAGAGTTGCTGCGCGCAGGAGTGGGCTCACCTCGGGGCCGAGTCCGCCGCTGGCTACCAGGCACAGCCGCTCCACACGCTCGGGGAAGAGATACAGCGTCTGCATCGCGATCCCACCACCGAGGGAGTGGCCGACGAGGGTGGCCGACGGAATGTCGAGGGCCTCGAGGAGGTCACGCACAGTGGCGGCGTGAGCGCTGAGTGAGTAGTCGCCGGCAGGCTTGTCCGACGCACCGTGTCCGAAGAGGTCAGGAGCGATGACACGGTAGTGGCGCGAGAGTGTCTCGATCTGCGGCTCCCAATTGGAGTGCGCGCCCAGTAGGCCGTGAATGAGCACCACAACGGGGCCACTGCCTTGGTCGACGTATTTGAGCTGGTCGCCGTGCAATACAACCGTCTGCAATTGGTCGGTTGCCATGATTGAACCTTTCGGAGCCGCCAGTGTCTGTGGCTGCTCGCGTGTTGTCGGACCGCACCCGCCCCGACGCGGATCCACGGGTATTTGTGACCGGGAGTAACCCCAGTTCCCTCAGTATGCCCACCGAGGGGCCCGATGTCGTCGCCATCGGGCGTGTTGTGACGAACCGTGAGCCGTCGGCTGAGGGGAGACGTACAACTCACCGCCGCGTGTCGGCGCCGCTGATCAGGCGAAATCGACCAGTTTGCCGAAAGTGAGGTTGATGTCCCACGGTGTGACGCCCCACGTCTCGATCGCTGATACCGCGAAGATTCCGGCAGCCTCGATGGTGTCCTGTGAGGCTGGTGCCGAAACGGAAACGCCGGTTTGTCCGCTCGGAACCTCCGGCCAGACGCCGGTTCCGGCGGGCGCGGGGGTGGCCTCCATGACCGCGTTGGCCAGTCCCGATTCGTCGACGGTCGTGAAGAGGCAGTTCGGCTCGTGCGGAGAATCCCACCCGCCGAGTTCCGCGAGCCAGAATTCGCCACGTCCAGCAGCGGAGATCGCGATCGACGCGAGTACCGATTCGAGATCTTCCCAAGCGTCGGACGTCGGGGCCGACGCCTCGGTGAGCTTGAACGGTGCGGCAAGTGCAGTGCTGTCAGGGGAAGCGAAGCGCGGCTGCACAGTGAGGGCCTGGGTCTGGGTATCCAGAAACGCAATTTCTCGGAACTTGTTGTCCGGCAGGGTCGTACGGGCTACGAGACCGCGTCCCAACAGTGCGCCGAGCGCCGCGGGATCGTCGACGCTCCACAAGCGGGTCTCGTCCTCGGACCAGGTGCGGATCTTTCCGCCGACGACGGGACTGATCAGCACGGGCTCGAGGTTCGTAGTGCCTGTTGACTCGCTCACCGCTGGCTCCCCACCGCACGTCGTACCGCCGGACCGGTTCCGGACGACGAGATAAGTATGCCGCCTCGCTGCTGTGCGCCTTTATTAACCGCCGGGGGTTAATAAAGGCGCACAGCAAGTGGTCACATATGCGTGCCGCCGTCGATGCGGATTTCCGTTCCGGTGACAAACGAGCCGTCTTCGGAAGCGAGCATCGCGATCACGCCGGCGACGGCGGACGGGGGCGCGAAACCCTCACCGATTGCCGGGGCCAGCTTGCCGAGCAGCGTGAAGTCGATGTCGGCCGGGAAGCCGGGATCGGAGGTCATGCCCGAAGCGATGCTGCCGGGTGCGACGGCCACGGCGCGAAGGCCCTGCTTGCTGTACTCGAGTGCAAGTGCGTGCGTGAAGGATTGGATTCCACCCTTCGACGCCGCATATGCCGTCATGTACGGGTGGGCGAAGGTCGCCGATGTGGAACTGAAGTTGACCACGACGCCTGCTCCGCTTTCGAGCAGTGCCGGCAGGGACTCCCTCGTCATGAGGAATGTTCCGGTGAGGTTGACCCCGATGACGGTGTTCCAGAAATCGAGTGTCATCTCGTGGGTGTGCGCGGAGCGCAGAATGCCCGCCGCATTGACCAGCACGTCGAGCCCGCCCAGAGCCTTGATCGCAGCGCCGACCTGTTCGCGAACAGACTCTTCGCTGGAGATGTCGACCTTCACCGTGGTCAGGCGATCGGAGTGTCCTGCGTCCTTCGCGGTGTTCAGCGTCTGTTCGAGGCCGGTCTCGGAAATGTCGGCGGCGACGACGGTGCCACCTTCTGCCAGGATGCGGGCAACGGTGGCCTGGCCGATTCCGGATCCTGCGCCGCTGATGAGGACGCGCTTGTCGTCGAATCGATTCACGAGAAAACTCCGGTCTGTGGGATGGACAGCTGTCTGGTGACCGATTCTGCGCTACCGGAGGGTGCGAGACAGCGGAATGTTCCGCTCAGTGGGTGACTGCTACTTGCAACTGGCTTACGCAGGCGCAGCTGGTCGAATACATTCAGACCGGTCGCAATAGGTCGGCCCATTGAACGCGAGAATCGGGGAAAAAAGTGTCGCTTCCGCAGTTGACTTTGGACGAGGCTCTTCTGCTCGAATTGCTTTCTTCAAACGGAGATACCCTTGGTAACGGCAAGCTCAGGCAGAAGGCAAGTTTCGGCAAAGAGCGGTATCGAACTGCTGCAAATTCTTTGGTGGCCAAGAACCTGGTCCGTAAAGCAGGCGGCCGGGGTGGAAGCGTGGTTCGGGAATCTTCTACGAGAGACCAGGACGACGACGAGTCAGTTACGACGCTGACGGTGCCGTTCAGGGTCCGGGAATTAAACCTCTACGCACCGATGGTCGATGTGCTGCGGGAGCTTCCACTCCGCAAATCCGGCGTGGCGCCACTGACGGTCGACGACGTCGCTAATCAAGGTAAGCGAAGCACCGGTGGTACGTGGTCACGCTCAGATCTTGTGACAATCTCGGTACGTAGATTCGACTACGTACCTGGAATCTTTCTGGAGGCCACAACCGTTGAGGTGAAGCCTTTCGATCAAGTCAATGTCACAGCGGTGTACGAAGCGCTTGCGCATCGTCGGGCCTCGACGCACGCTGTTGTCGCGTTCCATATCCCTACGTATCTCACGGATGCACTCAAGAGACCGCTTCGAGAAGTTCGCACAGTTGCCAGTTCTCACGGAATTGGGGTCGTCACCTTCGCGGATCCTGGGGATAAAGCGACTTGGCGAGTGCGTGAAGAAGCTGAACGGTTCGAACCGGATCCGGTGAGACTTAACAAGCTGATAGAAAAGCAGCTTTCGGCCAGCTCACGGGAACGGATAGCAATCGAACTGAGGCGGAACATGCAGTTTCAGGAAATCTCACCATCAGGACTGTCAATACCCGAGAACGGGTTAGTCGCTCCTGCAGAGAGCTGAAGTCTGGTTCAGACCGAACGAGACGGTGCTTGTTCGCTCGCAATCCCGAGCGAACAAGCACCGACGTCTCCTAGAGGCCCGCTGCCTGCGCGAGGCTCGGCAGGTAGGTGCTCGGCTGACCGAAAAGCTGAGCGCTGCCGTGTGCGCGCTTGAAGTACAGCTGAGCGTCGTGCTCCCAGGTGATTGCGATTCCGCCGTGCAACTGAACCGCTTCGGAGGTGATCTGCTGCAAGGCTTCCGAGCAGTAGACCTTCGCCACTGCCGCGTCGTCCGCCGACTGCGTCGCCACGGCGGCGTACGTCATCGACCGCGCCGTCTCGACCAACGTGTACATGTCGGCCATCCGATGCTTGAGGGCCTGGAAAGAACCGATCGCGCGACCGAACTGCTTGCGCGACTTGGTGTATTCCACAGTCTGTTCGACGATCGCTGCGGCCGCTCCCACCTGTTCAGCAGACAAGGCGATCAGAACGACGGTTCGGATCCGATCGACCAGATCTTCGGACCACTCCAGTGGCCGACCACGAACACCGGAGAACGTGACCTCCGCCAGCGTTCGCGTCGGATCCATGGTGGGGACGCGTCGGCGGGAGACGCCTTCGGCCGCTGGATCCACTTCGTAGAACCCGTCGGCCGTGAGAACGAGCAGGGTGTCTGCGACGTGTCCGTCGAGGACGTACGACGCCGTGCCGGTCAACGCGTCTTCGGTTGCCTCGACGCCGAAGGTGCTCCAACCCGCGGCACCTGCCCAGCACAGGGCCAGCGTGCTCTCGCCGGACGCGACACCGGGCAGCAGTCGTGAGCATGCGTCGTCGTCACCGGAAAGCAGCAGTGCCTGTGCGGCAAGAATCGCCGAACCCAGCATCGGTGACGGGGTCAGCGTGCGGCCCAATTCCTCCTGGACCACGTGTACTTCGCCCAAACCTGCTCCGACGCCGTCGAACTCCTCCGGAATCGCCAACGCGGCGACGCCGATCTGCTCGCACAGCTTGCTCCACAAAGCGGCGTCGTAGCCGATCTCTGTGGTGATGGCGGCGCGGACGGCAGCGGAGTCGGAATGCTTGCTCAGGAGATCGCGTACCGATGCGCGCAATGCTGCCTGGTCTTCGGTGTCGATGCTCATGATGCAACCAGCGCTTCGACGACGCGTGCGCGATGCTCGGACGGTGTGCCCCACGCGGTGAGCAGCGCCCGTACCTTGGTGAGCCACAAGGAGAGATCGTGTTCCATCGTGTAGCCGATGGCGCCGTGAACCTGGAGTCCGACGCGAGCGGCCTTGTACGCAGCATCCCCGCACGCGACCTTGGCCGCAGAGATGTCACGCGAGGCGTCGGCCGACTGATCGCGAACCGACAGTGCGGCGCCGTGCAGCAGGGGGCGAGCCATCTCGAGGGAGACGGCAACCTCGGCCAGGTGGTGCTTCATGGCCTGGAACTGTCCGATGACCTTGCCGAACTGCTTGCGCTGCTTCGCGTATTCGGTGGTGACCTCGAGCAGTGTCTGTCCCAGGCCCTGCAACTGCGCGGCAGTGGCAAGAGCGCCCATGTCGAAGGCGGCCGAGAAGTCGGCGGAGCCCAGTGATTCGCCGGCGGAAACCTCGTAGAGCTTGCGGGAGAGATCCACTGATGCCTTGGCTTCGCCAGGGACGCCGAGTGATACGGCACCGTCCTGCGCTAGCAGAACCAGATCCACCGCATCGGCGTCGAGCGCGAACGGTGTGCGCGGGGGAGCTGCGACGGTTGCCAGCGAACCCTCGGCGAGAGCAGAGAGACGTTCCGGTGCAACGGAAGCCAGGAGCGTCGGCGCCACGGCGATCGTTTCGACGACCGGTCCGGGTACTGCGTGCCGACCGAGCTGTTCGAGCGCAACGACCAGGTCGACGGCGTCGGCGCCGAGTCCGTCGTGCTCTTCGGAGATGACGAGACCGTTGACGCCGGTCTCGGCGAGGCGCTGCCAGAGCTTCTTGCCCGGCTCGGTGTCACCGTCGTTCCACGAACGGATGACGGCGGGCATGTCGGACTTGGTCAGCAGCGCATCGATGCTTGCAGCGAAGTCCTGGTGGGAGGAGTCGAGCGCGAATCTCATCGGTCCGCCTTCGGTAGGCCGAGCAGACGCTCAGCGATGACGTTTTTCTGAATCTCGTTGGTGCCTGCGTAGATCGGGCCGGACAGGGAGAACAGGTATCCGTCCATCCAGTTGTCGGCCAACTCGGCTTCAGGGCCCTGAAGTTCGAGAGCAGTCTCGTGGGTGGCGATATCCCACTCGGACCAGAAGACCTTGTTGATCGAGGACTCGGCGCCGAGCTGTCCACCGTCGGCCAGACGGGTGACGGTGCCGAATGTGTTGAGTTGGTAAGCGCGAGCGCCGATCCAGGCGTCGGCGACCTGGTTGCGCAAAGCGCTGTCGTCGGTGCGTCCGCTGGACTTGTACAGCTCGAGCAGGCGGTCGACGGTGGCGAGAAAGCGGCCGGGGCTGCGCAGCGAGAGACCACGCTCGTTGCTCGCGGTGCTCATCGCGACCCGCCAACCTTCGTTGACGTTTCCGATCACACCCGACTCACCTGGGTTGGCCGGGTCGTCCGGAACGAAGACGTCTTCGAGGAAGATCTCGGCGAAGCCGGGCTCACCGTCGAGCTGATCGATCGGGCGAACGGTGACACCCTTCGACCGGAGGTCGAACATGAAATACGTGATGCCCTTGTGGCGCTGCGCATCCGGATCGGAGCGGAACAAGCCGAAGCCCCAGTCGGCGTAACTCGCGCGTGAGCTCCACGTCTTCTGACCGTTGAGCAGCCAGCCGCCGTCGACCTTCTTCGCACTCGAACGCAGGCTTGCGAGGTCGGAACCGGACTCGGGCTCGGACCAGGCCTGGGCCCAGATGTCGTCGGCACGAGCCATGCGCGGCATGATGCGAGCCAACTGCTCGGCATTTGCATGCTCGAACAGTGTGGGAGCCAACAAGAAGATGCCGTTCTGGCTGACGCGGCCGGGCGCGCCCGAGCGGTAGTACTCCTCCTCGAAGATGACCCACTCGAGCAGGGACGCATCGCGTCCACCGAGTTCCTTGGGCCAGGAGACGACGGCGTAGCCGGCGTCGGCGAGAGTGTGCTCCCACTGACGGTGCTCTTCGAAGCCTTCGGCGGTATCCATCGACTTCAGGGGAGTCGCGGGCACATTCGCTTCCAGGAACGAGCGAATCTCGTCACGGAATGCGGTTGTGGCGTCGTCGAATACGAGATCCACTAGTTTGTTCCTTCCTGCGGTGCGCGAGCACTGGCAGCCATAGCTTTGGCGTCGAGACCACCAAGCGAGTCTTTGCCGACTTCGGCGTTGTGAGCGTGAGCGAAGTGATGCAGACCGAAGACGGAGTCGATGCCGTTGCGCATCCCCATCTGATCCTCGCACTGATTGACGGCCTTCTTGGTCAAAGCCAGTCCGAAGCGCGGCATCTCGGCGATACGTCCGGCGAGCTCGAACGTCTCCTTCTCGAGATGCTTGCGGGCGACGACGCGGTTCACCATGCCGATTTCGTATGCACGTTGCGCGGTGAACCGATCGCCGGTGAAGAGCATTTCCTTGGCGAATCGTGAACCGACCATCCACGGGTGCGCGAAGTATTCGACGCCGGGGATGCCCATGCGGACAACGGGATCGGAGAAAAAGGCGTCGTCGGCCGCGACGATCATGTCGCAGACCCAGGCGAGCATGAGCCCGCCGGCAATGCAGGCGCCTTGCACCATCGCGATGGTGGGCTTGGGGATCTCCCGCCAACGGCGGCACATGCCCAGGTAGACCTCCATCTCGCGGGCGAAACGCTGGTCACCGCCTGGCTTGTCGACGTGATCCCACCACATGGTGGCCTTGTTCTCGTACTCGACGTGATGGTCGCGTCCCGGAGTTCCCAGGTCGTGACCGGCACTGAAGTGAGGTCCGTTGCCTGCCAGGACGATCACCTTCACCTCGTCGTCTTCGACGGCGCGCTGGAATGCCGCGTCGAGGGCGTACGTGACCACCGAGTTCTGGGCGTTGCGGTAGTCGGGTCGATTCAAGGTCACGACGGCGACCGAGTCACGAACCTCGTAGGTCACGACGTCGGCTTCGAAGGGAACGGTCATGATTGTTCCTCGCGCAGAACCGTTTTGAGGACCTTGCCCGAAGGGTTACGGGGCAGGTGATCGACGAAGCGCACCTCGCGGGGCACCTTGAAGCCTGCGATCTTCTCCTTGAGGAAGGCGATTACCGACTCTTCGGTGAGGCCGGCACCGTCGAGTTGGGCGATGTAGACGCGGCCCACCTCTCCCATCCGGTGATCGGGGATGCCGATGGCAGCAGACTCGTGGACGCCGGGCAGGCGAGCCAACATGCCCTCGATCTCGGCGGGGTAGACGTTGAATCCGCCGCTGACGTACATGTCTTTCAGACGGTCGGTGATGTCGAGATATCCGCGCTCGTCGAGGGTTCCGACGTCTCCGGTGTGCAGCCAGCCGTCGGCGTCGATTGCCTTGGCGGTGGATTCGGGGTCGTCGAGGTATCCGAGCATGACGTTCGGTCCACGAAGCAGGATCTCACCCTGGTCGCCGATCTTGACCTCGAAATCGGCTGTCGCGCGGCCGGAACTGGTGGAGACGGTGACCGGGTCGTCGTCGGTGCGGCACATGGTCGCAACCACTGCCTCGGTCAAACCGTATGCCGTGAGGACGGCGTCGAAAAGCTCTGCTTGCATGCGCTCGACGAGAGCAACCGGCACGGGTGCTGCGCCCGTGATCGCGATGCGGAGCGAGGACAGGTCGTATTCGCTGCGGCGGGGATGATCGAGGATGGTCTGGTAGATCGTCGGGGCGCCGGGCAGGATGCTGATCTTCTCGCTGCTGACCAATGCGAGGGTGTCGTCGATGTTGAAGACGGACACCGGCACGATCGTCGCACCGTTCAACAGGCAGACCAGGATTCCGGCCTTGTACCCGAAGGTGTGGAAGAACGGGCTGATGATGAGGAAGTTGTCGTCGGCGGTGACCTCGGCGCATTCACCCCACGACTTGGCGACAGCGATGGACTGACGATGCGCGGTGATCGCGCCCTTGCTGCGCCCCGTGGTGCCGGAGGTGAAGAGGATGTCGCTGACGTCGTCTGGCTGCACCTTCGCAGCACGCGCGTCGGCTTCGGTGCGGGCGGCGTCGGTGGCGAGCGCGAGGAAGTCCTCGAACTCGATGACGCCGTCACGGTCGTCGTCCCCGTCGATCGGTACCTGGATGACGGTGGGGATCCTCAGGTCCGGATTGGCGTCGAGCAACTGCTGGTACCGATCGGCCTTGAGGAACGTGCCGACGACCACCAGGGCAGCTGCGTCGACGCGCTCGATGATGCCGAGTGCTTCGGTGCCGGTGTAGCGCGTGTTGATCGGGATGATGGCTGCGCCGGCGTACTGAGCGCCGAGCAGGGCGATCACCCAGTGGTACGTGTTGGGCGCCCAGATGACGACGCGGTCGCCTGCCTTTACCCCACGGTTGATCAGTGCGCCGGCGAAATCGCGGACGCGCTGATGCAGCTGTGCGAAGGTCAGTCGGGTGTCGCCATCGGCGATAGCCGCGCGCTCACCGAACTCCTCGGCGGCCCGGATGAGGGCTGATGGGATGGTTCTCGGTTGTTCGGTCACTGGACTCCTACCTGACACGCTACCTAGCAAGTGCTTGGTAGGTTATCTTACATATGTGGACCAGAGCGAGAGCCCGGACGGGCAGATGACGGACGACGAGTTTGCGGCCACGGTCGCGCAGTGGTTGGCCGAGAACTTGACGGGCAAATTCGCCCAGCTCAAGGGTAAGGGCGGCCCCGGCAGTGAGCACGAGTTCTTCGAGCAACGACTCGAGTGGGACAAGCACCTCGCAGCGTCGGGGTGGACGTGCCTCGGGTGGCCGAAGGAGTTCGGCGGGCGGGGAGCAAGCATCTCCCAGCAGGTCATCTTCCATCAGGAGTACGCGAAGGCCGGTGCGCCCGCTCGCGTCAGCCACATCGGTGAAGAGCTGCTCGGCCCGACGCTGATCGCGTACGGCACCGACGAGCAGAAGCGCCGATTCCTTCCTGGCATCAACACGGTCAGTGAACTGTGGTCGCAGGGCTACTCCGAGCCCGGCGCCGGTTCCGACCTCGCGAACGTCTCCACGACCGCACGCCTCGAAGACGGCAAGTGGATCATCAACGGCCAGAAGGTGTGGACCTCACTGGCTCACGTCGCGCAGTGGTGCTTCGTGGTCTGCCGCACCGAGGTGGGCTCCAAGCGTCACCAGGGGTTGAGCTTCCTGCTTGTCCCGTTGGATCAGCCCGGTGTGACAGTTCGGCCCATTCAGCAGCTCACCGGCACATCGGAGTTCAACGAGGTCTTCTTCGATGACGCCGTCACCGATGCCGATCTGGTGGTCGGGGAACCCGGCGAGGGCTGGAAGATCGCGATGGGGCTGCTCACCTTCGAGCGCGGTGTATCCACGCTCGGACAGCAGATCGGATTTGCCCGCGAGCTCCAAGGCGTCGTCGACTTGGCGAAAGCCAATGGCAGTGACCAGGATCCGCACAATCGCGAAAAGATCGCCCGCGCGTGGGTCGGACTGCGCGTGATGCGCGCCCACGCGATGCGCACTCTCGACGCGGTCGACGCCGGAACCGGTGGCGGAGAAGCGTCCGTCGCAAAACTGTTGTGGGCCAACTGGCATCGTGATCTGGGACAGCTGGCGATGGACGTGCAGGGTGCGTCGTCGTTGGTTGCACCGTGGGCGGATTCCGAAGGCAATGCCTCGGACATCACCGATCCCGAGCACCTCGAGCTCGACGAATGGCAACGCCTCTTCCTCTTCACCCGCGCCGACACGATTTACGGCGGCTCCAACGAAATTCAGCGCAACATCATTTCCGAGCGCGTGCTCGGTCTTCCCCGAGAGGCCCGTTAATGTCTGACACCAAAGCCGCGTCCCCGCTTTCCGTTGCGCCGGAGGAAACCCCGGGCCACGGACTGCTCGCGGGCAAGAAGGCGATCATCACCGCCGCAGCCGGAACCGGCATCGGTTTCTCCACTGCGCGCAGGGTGCTTCTCGAGGGCGGCGACGTTCTCGTCTCCGACTTCCACGAGCGTCGACTCGGCGAGACGGTGGAGAAGCTGAAGGCCGAATTCCCCGGTCAGCAGGTCGAATCGATCATCTGCGATGTATCGAGCACCGAGCAGGTCGACGCGTTGTTCGTCGGCGCCGCCGAGAAGTTGGGACGTATCGACATCGTCGTCAACAACGCGGGCCTTGGCGGTGAAACTCCCGTCGTCGACATGACGGACGATCAGTGGGATCGCGTTCTCGACATCACACTCAACAGCACCTTCCGTTCGACGCGCGCCGCCCTGCGGTACTTCAAGAGCGTTCCCCACGGCGGTGTTCTGGTGAACAACGCGTCCGTTCTCGGTTGGCGCGCGCAGCATTCCCAGGCGCACTACGCCGCAGCCAAGGCCGGCGTCATGGCGCTGACTCGGTGCAGCGCCATCGAAGCAGCGGAGTACGGAGTCCGTATCAACGCGGTCTCGCCTTCCATTGCGCGTCACGCGTTCCTGGCGAAGGTCACCAGTGAGGAACTGCTCGACCAGTTGGCTTCCGGTGAGGCCTACGGCCGCGCCGCGGAGGTCTGGGAGATCGCAACGGTCATCGCGATGCTCGCCAGCGATTACTCCACCTACATGACCGGCGAGATCGTCTCCGTTTCTTCGCAGAGGGCCTAGCGTCCCCGTGCGCGGTTAAGGAGTCCCTGGACTCGCTGACCGCGCACAGGGGAAGGCCCTGGATAGGATTGAATACATGACGCCACCTCGAAATTCCGACGAATCAAACGGCAAGTCCGGGCGCCGCGACGAGCTGCTCGAGATCGCGGCGGGGCTCTTCGCCGATCGCGGAGTGCGCGCGACGACCGTCCGCGACATCGCCGACGCCGCCGGGATCCTGTCCGGCAGCCTGTATCACCATTTCGATTCCAAGGAGTCGATGGTCGACGAGATCCTGCACCAGTTCCTCGACGAACTCTTCGGAAAATACCGCGAGATCGTCGCGGCGGGGTTGGACAGTCGCGCGACGCTCGAAGCACTGGTCGTGACGTCGTACGAGGCCATCGACGCCTCACATTCGGCTGTGGCGATCTACCAGGACGAGGTCAAGCACCTCGTCGGGAACGAGCGCTTCGCTTACCTGGCCGAGCGCAACACCGAATTCCGGGACCTGTGGGTCGGCGTCCTCGAAGCCGGCGTCGCGGACGGGACCTTCCGCTCCGACATCGACGTCGAATTGGTCTTCCGCTTCATGCGCGACACCGTGTGGGTCGCGGTTCGCTGGTACCGCCCGGGTGGATCCCTCTCGGCGCACGCCGTCGCGGCTCAATATCTCGCGATCGTGCTCGACGGGCTCTCCGATCCGGCCACAACTTCAGACGCTATTGCTGAATCAACTTCAAGAACTATTGCTGCACAACGAAACTAGGAGCTAACGCTATGTCCGAGGTTTACATCGTCGACGCCATTCGCACACCGATCGGCAAGAGGGGCGGCGCGCTGTCCGGCGTGCACCCCATCGATCTCGGTGCGCACGTCGTCAAGGCACTGGTCGAGCGCACCGGTATCGACCCCAGTGACGTCGACGACGTGATCTTCGGTTGCGTCGACGCCATCGGCGGCCAGGCCGGCAACATCGCCCGTATGTCCTGGCTCGCAGCGGGATTCCCGGAGCACGTTCCCGGGGTGACCGTTGACCGTCAGTGCGGTTCGAGCCAGCAGGCAGTGCACTTCGGCGCTCAGGCCATCCTGTCGGGCACTGCGGATCTGATCGTTGCCGGCGGCGTTCAGAACATGAGCCAGATTCCGATCTCGGCAGCGATGATCGTCGGTCAGCAGTACGGATTCGACACGCCGACTTCGGGTTCGGTCGGTTGGACCGAGCGCTACGGTGACCAAGAGGTCTCGCAGTTCAAGGGCGCCGAAATGATCGCCGAGAAGTGGGACATCAGCCGCGAAGAGCTCGAGAAGTGGGCCCTGCAGAGCCATGAGCGCGCCAAGGCTGCAATCGCCGCGGGTCGCTTCGACAACGAGATCGTCGCCATGGGCGACGCGACCGTCGACGAAGGACCCCGCGAGACCAGCCTCGAGAAGATGGCGACGCTCAAGGTTCTCGTCGAAGACGGACGCATGACCGCGGCAGTGGCCAGCCAGATCTCCGACGGTGCGAGTGCGCTGCTGCTGGCGTCGGCGGAAGCGGTGGAGAAGTACAACCTCAAGCCCCGCGCCCGGATTCATCACCTCAGCGCACGCGGCGACGACCCGATCTTCATGCTCAGTGCGCCGATCCCGGCCACGAAGCATGCTCTCGCGAAGGCCGGCCTGAGCATCGACGACATCGACATCGTCGAGATCAACGAAGCTTTCGCCCCGGTCGTCCTGGCCTGGATCAAGGAGATCGGTGCAGATCCGGCCAAGGTCAACGTCAACGGCGGCGCGATCGCACTCGGTCACCCGCTCGGCGCGACCGGCACCAAGCTGATGGCAACCCTGCTCAACGAACTCGAGCGCACCGGTGGCCGCTACGGCTTGCTGACCATCTGTGAAGGTGGCGGCACCGCGAACGCGACGATTATCGAGCGTCTCTGACGCCTTGCTGTGCGCCTTTATTAACCGCCGGCGGTTAATAAAGGCGCACAGCAGTTAGTTGTTCGGCGCATCCGCGACCTTGATGTCGAAGTTCGCACTTTCACCGTCAACGCTGGTCACGGTAGCTGTGACGTCGTATTCGGTGCCCTGCTCGGTCAGGACGCACGTGATCGATGCGCCGACTTCGGCGTCGAGGTTCTCCGGACACGTCACGTCGTCGGGTGGCTCGCCGATCTTCTCGGCTAGTTGAGTGGAGATCTGACTTGCGACTTCGGACTTGTCCACTTGCGGCGTCCCGACGCTTGCCGAGCAAGCTCCCGTGGCCAATGCCGCCGAGAGTAAGACGATTCCCACTGCAGGCCTCTTTGTCATGTGAACTCCCAGGGTGCGCCGGTGCTCGCTGCTGCCACCTCAGGGATTACCGCATTCGGGACTGTTTCAACCGAGTTGCGCGACGCAGTTTTGCGAGGTCAGCGTCGGCGGACCGTCAAGTTGAAGCCTTCGGGCATCAGGGTGAGCCGTTCGGCTACCTTCAACTCGTAGTCCGGATCGGCCTCGATCGTGTATTTCTGCAAGATGGTGCCCAACACGAGGACCGCTTCGTGAATAGCGAATTGTCTTCCGATGCAGGCGCGTTCACCGGTTCCGAACGGCTTGTACACGTGCGCCGGCCTGGCTTTGATGTTGGCGGGCAGGAAGCGATCCGGATCGAACGCCTCGGGATCGTTGCCCCACACCGGATCACGATGAAGTGAGGGGATGAGCACGAGCATCCAATCGCCCTTCTTCATCGGATACTTGCCGACGAGCGTCGTGTCTTCGAGCGCCGCGCGCCCGTAGGCGGGAGCGGTCGGCCACAGACGCAATGATTCGTCGAGGACGCGTCGTACGTATCGAAGTTTCGCGATCTTCTCGAAGGCGGGCTCCTCGCCCTCCCATACCTTGTCGACCTCGGCTTGCGCCTTGGCCAGCACGTCAGGGTTTCGTGACAGGTAGTACAGCGCGAACGACAATGCGCCGGAGGTCGTTTCGTGTCCGGCGACGAGGAAGGTCACGACCTGATGGCGGATGTTCAGTTCGTCGATACGGTTGGGATCGTTCTCGCGTGCCGCCCGCAGCATCAGTTCGAGAAGATCTTCGGGCCCCGGTTCGGTACTTGTCCGCCGGGCACGGATCACTTCGTCCACAACCTCGGCCATGTACGCCTTGCGGACCTCGTCACGTTGATCGGCGCGACGTGCGAGCACTCGCCCGAGGGCGGTCGACTTCAGGAACGTCGTGCGCTGCGAATGGGAGAGTGCGCCGACCATTGCCTTGACGAACGGATGCTGTTCTTCACGTTCGAAGGAGTCGAACGAGTAGCTGAATCCAGTGCGTCCGATGGTCTCCAGCGTCAGCTTGGTCATGTCTGCGGAGACGTCGATGGGGGAGTCACTTTCACGACTGTCCCAATGGTCGACCAACTCGCCGGCCACGTCGAGCATGGTGCGGTGGTACGAGCGCATCGCAGTCTGGCTGAACGCCGGTGCCAGGAGATTGTGCGCCTTGCCCCAGTTGGGTTCGTGGTTGTACGCCGTGAACAGGCCGTCGCCGCCGATTCCGCGGAGTGCTTTGACTCCAGGTGCAAGGTGCTTCGCGAACCGGGACTCGTCGGACAGTTCTGCCACCATGTCCGCGCCCGAGGCGAAGACGAAGCGATTTCCCAGGACATTTCTCTCGAAGATCGGGCCGAGTTCGCGGCCGATGCTCACGGAGTTCTGCAGCGGTGTCCGGATATTGATCCCGAGAACGTCCCCGAGGACCGGCAGGCGCCACGCCGGATGCGGTATCCGAGCATCGGTCGTCGCCTCTGGAGTGGTGTCGACGCTCATTGTGTGTCCCCCGGGGTGAGATCGCTTACTGAATTGATGTCTAGTACGCAAAGTACGCCTTACTGAATCGGTGTCAAGTAGTAATCTGACTTGCCTATGGTCGCACCACGAAAACGCCTGGACCGAGAGCAGCGGCGCACGCAGTTGCTCGACATCGGCGCGCAACTTTTTGCCGATCGCTCGTACGAGGATGTGTGGATCGAAGAGGTCGCCGAGATTGCGGGCGTCTCGCGCGGGTTGATGTACCACTATTTTCCGACCAAGCGAGACTTCTTCGCCGCAATCGTCGAGCGCGAATCGCAGCACCTGCTCGAGGTGACCGCACCCGATGCGACGCTACCGGTGCGCGAACAGGTGGCAGCCGGGTTGGACGCCTACTTCGCGTACGTGAAGTCGCACAGCAGGGGAGTGCGCGCCATCAACGTCGGGACGCTCTCGGCCGAGGCCGGTATCCGGGCGATTGTCGAGCGCGAACTCGAACAGCAGCAGATTCGAATCCTCGATGCACTGGGATTCGAGGGCGAAAGAAGACAGCTCGCTGCCGTTGCAGTTCGGGGATGGATCGCGTTCGTCCGAGCTGTCTGCCTCGACTGGCTCGATCAACCTTCCATACCGCAGGAAGAGTTGAGAGTGATCTGTCTGCGGACCCTCTCCGGAGCGTTGGGCATCGACCTCGAAACGTGAAATGCCGACCGCGCGGGAGCGGCCGGCATTTCCACGGACAAGTCTGATCAGTCGAGCGTCGAATAGAGATCGTCCCAGCCCTTGGCGACGTACATGTTGGTGTAGATGGACCCGTAGTACGTACTTCCTTGCAGAACGGTGACGTTCCCGGCCTGCACAGCCGGAAGTCTTTGCCACAACTTGGTGTCCGAGAGTTGTTCGAAGGTGGTGTCATTGCTGTCTGTGACAGAAACCATGAACGCGTCGCAGCCTTGCAGACGATCCATCTCTTCGATGCTCAGTCGTCCCTGATTGTCGAAACCGGTTGTGTTCAATGTTCTTCCGCCGATATCGGCGAGCGTCATGTCGGTGGGTTGACGATTCTTCTTTCCCGTTTCCTCCGACACGGGCAGGCTGTCGATGTAGATCGTGGTCTTGTCCGGACTGTAGGACAAGCTTGCGACGGTTTTGCCCGCGATCGCGGAAGCGTGTCGAGTGCGAATGTCGGTGATCAGAGCGTCATAGTCGGTGATCAGGCGATCCATGGTGGGTGTTCGGCCCAGCCAATCGGAGAGCTGGGTCAGGTTCTCCCGCCACGTCTGCTTCGATTCGGTCGTCAGGACAGGAGCGATGGCTTGGAGCTTTGCAGCGGGCCAGTACTCGTTGTCGGCGTTGACGCAGATGATGAGATCGGGTGCGAGTCCGAGGATCTGCTCCAGATTGGGCTTGTCGCTGAGGTATTCGGCCGAGCCGTCGGCGGGAACCCACTTGGTGACGGGCGAGATGTTGTATCCGAACACCGGTAGTTCCAGGGCAATGGCGAGCTCGAGGTCGGTTCGGGCGTCGACGGCCAAGACCCGCTTGGGGTTGGTAGGTATGTCGTAGGTCCCCAACGGCGTGGTGACGGTGCGCATTTGAGCGTCATCAACGGCCCCTGAACCGTCGCTGGAACTGCAGGACGACAGAATAGTTGCGACTGCTGCCATCCCGGCTCCGATGCCGAATTGGCGACGGGTAAGTGCGTCGACTAGCTCTTGCCAGACGCGTTCGTCCGGCACGGTAGGTGTGTTGGTCAGCATTTTTTCGATACCCTTCGGTCTGAGTCCGTATCGATCGTAGGGTTGGCGATACCAGATCACCTATATCGAAAACCGCCTGATATTAGTCGATTTCGGCCATGGTCCGTGACTTTCGGGTGATGGCGGCGCCGAAGGCTGCAGCGAGCGGGAACATCAGAACGCCGTACACCGCGGCCGGCACTGCCAATTGCACGTTGTCGAGGAGACTGACGGCGATGGTGATCGCCAACGTGCTGTTGTGGATGCCGATTTCCATGGAACTGGCGATGGCCTGACGATCCTCGATGCCGAATATCCGGGGAACGACGTAACCGATCGAGAGGCTCAGTAGGCAGAACAAGGCAGCGACGACGCCGATGTCGACGAGATAGTCCGCGATGTTCTCGCGCTCGGAAACAACCGTTCCGACGATCACCAGTGCCAGAACCACCGCGGATCCGATGCGGACGGGCTTGTCCATGCGCTCGGCAAAGGCGCTCGAGCGCAATCGAACCCACATTCCGAGGGCGACAGGAATCAGTACGACGGCAAAGACCTGAAGTACCTTCGTGAACTGCAGTCCGAGGGTGCCGTCCGCGTCCTCGGGTTCGAAGTAGCCCAACGCGAAGTTGGTGATGAGCGGAAGGGTGACCACCGCTATCACCGAATTGACCGCAGTGAGTGTCACATTGAGAGCGATATCGCCGCGGAACAGATGGCTGAACAGGTTTGCCGTGGTGCCGCCCGGTGATGCGGCGAGGAGCATCATGCCGACAGCGAGCAGTGGGTCGAGGTCGAACAACGTGACCAGACCGAAGGCCGCGGCCGGGAGCAACAACAACTGACAGATCAGGGCAATCGAGACGGCTTTCGGCGCTTTTGCCACGCGGGCAAAATCTCCGACCGTCAAGGAAAGCCCGAGGCCGAACATGATGATGGCGAGTGCGGCGGGTAGGCCGACGGAGGTGAGTGCAGAGTCCATGAGTTAGTGGCTACTTCCAGTCACTGGGGGAATTTCACTGAAACTACCGTGATGCCCGGATCTGCGTGGCAGTTTGGATACATTGATGTATCGAACCGTGACGGCGTCGGTGAGCAGGGTTATCGTCGAATTATGTGCCGAAACATCACTGAACTTCGTGGACTCGAGCCCGCTGCTACGCCGGAGGAGATCGAAGCGGCCTCTCGCCAATACGTACGTAAGGTGAGCGGAATAGCCAAGGTGTCCGACGCGAACCGAGACGCCTTCGAACAGGCGGTGCGTGAGGTGACCGAAACGACGACGCGCCTGCTCAGTGCGTTGCCGCCTCGCAGACAGCCACCTCAGACCGTCCCTCCGTTGCGTCGCCCGGAAGTACAGGCTCGGATCGCTGCTCGTTCGTCCTGACCCGAGTGGATCTCACAGATATCGACGTATGGGACGTCGAAGCCTTGGATCAACTGTCTGCTGGGTTGGAAGGCGTTCTGGTCGCTCACCGCGTTCGCGACATCCGTCGACGGCTGGATACGCTGCGCAAAGAGGCCGTCGCCGACGACTTGCATATTCGTCAGGATGGAACCGTCTCTGCCATTGCGCCCATCGCCGACGGTCACCCGCTCCACGTGCACGCCCAGTTGCTCGAGGTCGCAGTTCGAGAACTGATCGGTGAGGCACTGCTGGTCAGCGCGGATCTTCATCATGCGTTGTCTCTGCGGTCTCAGGTCGGCACCGACCTCCGTGACAAAGCTGTGCGTGTGGGGGAGGAGTGGCGAGCGTTCAGCCCTGATCGGCAGCGTCAGATGTTGCGTCATGCACCAGGCCTGATCGCCAACCTCGACGGCATTCCTGCTGTGATTCGCAGCCCGGCCAATCTCGATCGAATTCAATCGGAACGAGCACGGCTGCAAGATGATTCAGTCCGAATCTCGCAAGAACTTCACCGCGAGTTCTTCGGCGGCAGACTGAGTAACACCGGGGCGGGCCAGTGGTACGCCGAACGCAAACTCGAGGATCTGGACGCGCTCGACGAGTTGTTTCGCGCCGAACCTGATCGACGGTTACTGCTCATGGACATGCGCTCGGGCGAACGCGGCTTCGCTGCAATTGCGATCGGTGATCCGGACACAGCGGATCACATCTCCGTGACGATTCCCGGACTGAACACCAACGTCAAGGACTCGATGCGCGGAATGGTCGGAGAGGCAACGCGATTACGAGCCGAGGCGATGCAGCAGCTCGAACTGGCCGGCCGAAAGGAAAGCGTGGCCACCATCGCCTGGATCGGATATGACGCGCCACAGGTGATCGGGCCGGGAAAGTTCGACATCGGTCGGGCCAGCTTCGACGTCAGTCGATCGTCCAAAGCAGGCATAGCCGCCGACGCATTGGGTAGCTTCTTTCACGGTCTTCGTGCCGCGTCGGTCAACGACGGAGTCCATATCACCGCGTTGGGCCACTCCTACGGATCCCTCGCGACTTCTCTTGCGCTGCAACGCGGGGCAAGCGCAGCGGTCGACGACGTGGTGTTCTACGGTTCACCCGGGGTGCGAGCCAAGGTGGAGTCGGACCTCGGTATCGCCGACCGGCACGTCTACGTCATGAAAGCGGAAGGCGACAGTATCGCGGGGTTCGGCCGTTTCGGTGGCGATCCGACGCGCACCGAGTTCCATCGGTTGTCCACGGCCGAGGGGATCACCCCGGATGGAGTGAAACACGAGCGGGCGTTCGGGCATGCGGAGTACGCGAGGACCGGAGACAACGGAGAACTGCGGATGTCGGGATACAACCTCGCGGTTGTGGTTGCCGGACTGCCGGAGTTGGCCGTTATGGCCTGACCTGCTGGCTTACAGTGGCACTCATGCGTCTGAGGCATTCGGCCAGGGGGTTGGTCGTTGACGACCAGTCCCGTCTTCTGCTTTACCGATTCATCGCGCCCGGGGGAGGGCTGACGGTCTGGTGTCCTCCGGGCGGAGGCTTGGAAGGAGACGAAACCCCGTCCGAGGCGCTCGCGCGCGAATTGGACGAGGAGATCGGCTTGCGCGACTACGGCGCAGCCACCCATGTGTGGCATGAGGAGATCCGTGACCCGGCGATATTGCCGGGTTGGGGTGGTGCGATCAACGACTACTTCCTCGTGCCGGTGGCGACCGCATTCGAGCCCTGTGGGTCGTTGGGGCGCGAAGCGCTGGCCGCCGAGCTGGTCGAGCACTTCGAGTGGTGGAGCGTTGACCGTCTCTTGTCACACAGTGGTCGAGAAGTGTTCGGGCCACGCGATTTACCCGACCGGTTTGCACGCCTGGTCAAGGATGGGCCATCGAGTGCGCCGGATCGATTTGTTCGGTCGCCGTGAGGGATGCGAGGTAGCGATTGAAAACGAACATTTCGGCATCGAAACACGGCTACGCTGGGGTTATGGAGCACTACGTGCGTAAGGACCCCATCCCGTACGCTTCTACGGCTGCGCTGGTCAGTTCTCACAACCGGTTGGCGAGGGCGGCCCAAAAATTGTGGATGGCTCTCCGAGGGCTGATGCGTGATCGGAAGGCGAGTCGGTACACCTCGCTCGCTCCGCGTCATCCCGACGGATCACGTACCGCCGTAATGTCTTTCAACAGCAGCGGCGGAGGGGCCGGATCAGGCGGGGCATGAAGGTCGCTAGTGCGACGCTGCCCGGGGCCCGTCGAATTCTCGACGAACACCGGGCAGTGACGCACTACTCGAACTGGGGTCAGCGGAGGTACTGTCCGCACACCGGCCACGCGCCGGCGCCCTGACCGGCAAGGACGTTTTCAGCAACGCGGACCTGTTCTGCCTGGCTGGCGTTGGCGGCGCTGCCCGCTCCGCCGTAGGCCTCCCACGTGCTCTGGCTGAACTGGAGTCCGCCGTAGTAGCCGTTTCCGGTGTTCGCGGCCCAGTTGCCCGAAGATTCGCATTCTGCGACACCCGACCAGTCGTGGGTGGCTGCGGATGCGGTGCCTGCGCTCAGTCCGAGGGCTCCGGCCGCGAGGGCTCCGGCTGCGGCGACAGAGGCAAGTGCACGGGTAACGGTGGTCTTGGTCATTTTCGGTAAATCCTCTCGAGTCCCGCCGACGGAGGACGGTGACCGTCTCAGCTCCGCTCCCACCACTAGGAATGTTGTCGAGTCCGAACCGCGGGGTGGGACGGGCGGTGGCGATTCGGTAATGCCCGGTTGATCGGGCTGTCACCAACCATAAGAGATGATTACGGATTGGTCACGGGTCGGCGTGTCGACACATGTTTGTGCAACAGAAATGCATCAAAGAGTGTTTTCCCAGGTCGCATGGCGATATGCCACCTCTCCCGGCGTTACATAAACGAGATAAAATGTGATGTAAGTCACCTTAAACGTGCCTCGACGGCGTCGATATGCGGCGAATGTGACACTCAATCAGCCCGGTTTGTCGGCTTTTCGACCCGGTTTCCAGTCGTGCTGGAACCCATGTCCAGCCGTGATCTGTTGTCGACCGACCGGCCCGATTTACCTGTAGGGCAGCAGAATTGACAACGAATAACGCGCCGCTGGCTCAGACGAGATTCTTGCTCGCCTTGATCCGGCGGCGAATGTCGCGCATCTGAATGGTGTTGCCGGCCTGACGAACGGAGCGTGGGATGAACCTGTTGACGAACGACACGAAAATGAAGAGGTGTTCGAACCGGCGGCGGTCGTCTTCGGTCCACTCGAGATCGAGTTGGTCGCGGTAGATCGGTGGAAGGAATCCGACCGTCAGGAACCGCAACAAGTTTCGGAACACCAGGCGTATCGGCCACGCGATCATCTGTAGGTTGACCAAGTCGATCAGGTACTGCTTGGTGCGTTCGTCGATGACGACGCGTTCGCAACCGAGGTTCCAGTAGCGCTCGAAGTCGGCACGTGTGGCCGGCCACATCTCTTCGGTGACCTGCAGCGTCGTTCCCAAAGTTGACGCGGACTTGTAGAACGACTCCGCCTGTTCTTCGGACATCTTGCCGTGCAGCAACTGATGACTGTCTTCGAAACCGATGAACAGGCATGCAGCAACCCATAATTGGAGTTCGCGATTGAAGGCGTTGTACTTGACCGGGCTGTTTGAATCCGACTTCACATGTCGGTGCACCGAGTTCACGGCCTCGCGGTAAGCCTTTCGCTCTTCCTCGTCACCCAGGATCGCGACCGTCAGGTACTGCGTCGTGGTTCGTGCACGCTTCCACGGATGCGCTGTCAGAGCACCCGATTCGACCTTGCTCTCCATGACGCCGTACGCCACCTCGGGCCAACCGAGTTGCAGGATGACGTTGGCAGCGGCTCCGGCGAACGACCAGAAATCGAGTGCGTCGGTGATGTGTGCGGGCTTACGTGCCCACCGTCTACGCTCGGCCGTGATGGTGATGCGTGTCTGATCGGTGCGAAGCGACGACTCGGACTTTTCCGAATCCAGGTAGTGAGTGGGCATGGATCTTCCTCCGCGTGTGGTGAGTTACTTGGTCTCGACGTTGCTCACGAGCCACCGGTCGCCCGAGCGGACCAGGGACACGACCATGCGGTACTTCTGTGTGTTTCCCTCTGGCGCTGCGACATTCTTGGCTTGTTGGTCGACGAACACGAGCACCTTGGCCGACGAATCGTCCAGTGATCCGATGCCGACGTCTGTCGCCGTCGCGCTCGCCTGACCTTGGCCCCCGGCAACGACTTCCCTCAGGGAATCCACCATCGTTCGGTAGGTGCCGGCAAACTCGTCGGTCGACATCGAGGCGATAGTGTCCTTGTTGACATCGAGGTTCTGATAATCGAAGGAGGACATGATGGTTGAGTAATCCCGTGCGGTGTCCAAAGCCTCCTGCCGCAGCGTGTCTTCCTGATTCGCCGAGTACATCTGGAATCCGAGCACCGCCAATGCTGCGACCAGCGCTACCGCCATTAGTGAGATCAGTGCGTTGCGTGGCTCCTTCAGGCGGTGAAGTAGCGACGGAGAAGTCGGATGTTCGGCCACCTCGGCTTCTGTCTCGTCGAGTAGTGCGTTGTCACCGTGTGCCATTTCCCAGTCCTTCCAACATCAATCTCCAGTAGTTCAGGGCGTCGACTCCGGTCGGGACGAGAATCGGATCTGCGACGACGGGCGGTCCGATCGGAGTGCCCGGGACGGTCGAGTTCTGCAAACCGAGGTCGTTCGGACGCGGAGCATTCTGTGCTCCGCGTTGGACGAGGTCGTCGGCGGGGGGACAGTACATCGCCAGACTCGGACTGGTGGGAGACAGATCGCCGACCTCACGCCGAGGGGTGTCGTAGTTGCAGACCGGCCCCTGGGTCGCAACCAAGGCAAAGTCGGCGCGATCGCCTTTGACGATGGATGCCAGTTTGGCGAGACCTTCAGGAATCGTGACAAGTCCGGTTTCCAGGGCCTCTGTGCGGTCGGAGATGATCGGTGCGACAGTGACGAGATTGGCCAGGACCGCTCCGAAAGTGTTGTGGTACTTGTCGAACAACTGTTGAGCGCTGTTCAGGGCGGCGGGCGAATGATCGGTGAGGTAGATCAGCACCGGCGCATTGGATTCGAGTTGTTCGGTGAAGTTCTTGGCAGCTGCCATTCCCCGGACGAACGAATCCGATTGTGTCGCCATGGAGTCCACCAACGTGGAGGTTCGCGACAGCAGCGCAGCGAGTTCGGCCGACTGGTCGTTCAACTGCGCCGACATGGTCCCACCGTTGTCGATCATCGTCGCCAAGCTCGGGCCGAGCCCGTTGAACGAATTCCCCAGCTCGGTCCCGATGTCGCTGATCGCTTGTGGATCAATCCCTTCCAAGACACCGGACGCCTGAAGCATCAACTGGCTCATCTGGACCGGTTGCTGATCCGCGGGCATGGCGATCTCGTCGCCGTCCCTAAGATACGGGCCGTGGTCTGTGTTGGGGTAGATGTCGACATTCTGAATTCCGGCTGCGGTCCCCATCGTCACCTTGGCGACGCTGTCGGTAGGTATCTCGGTGTTGTCGTTGAGTGAGAGTTCCACCCGAGCCGTGCGGGTGCCTGCGTCGAGTTCGACTTCACTCACTTTCCCCACCTGTACGCCGCGATACGTGACGACCGTGCCCTTGGTCAGTCCGAAGGCGTCGGACATGTTGGCGTGCAGCAGGATTTGACCCCCGAAACCCTGAGGGCCGACCACGTAGACGATCCCGAAAGGGATGACCACAGCAGCGATCAGAGCGAACAGGACAAGTTGAACAAGCGCAAGGCGACTCAACGCAGACCTCCCTGAAGTAGATCGGTGAGAGTTCCCGCTGGTGCGATCGATTGACCGGCCATACCGCCGCTCCAGAGCTTGTCGATCGTTCCCGGAATATCCAGGGCGCCGTCGAAAACGAGGTAGTCGCCCTGCACTGCACCGGTGAAGTTTTCGAGCAACCCGTTCATGTTCGTCAGCGTCTGGCCGATCTCCGAGTTGAACGAATCCAGAGTCCCGACAACGGTCGACGCATCGTGCAGCATCGCGTCGAGGCCGTTGGGAGACGAGTCGAGAATGGTGTTTGCGTTGGTGGCGAGCTGAACGGTCGAGTTCAACAGGCTCGCAATCTGATCCTTCTGTCCCACGAGAATCGACACCACCTGTGGAACGGAATCGAGGTAGTTGTCGACAACTACGCGTTGGCCGGCCAGTTGGGAGGAGACCCGGGCAGCGAGGTCGACGGCCTCGTCGAACTCGCTGCGGTGACTGCTTGCCTCTGCCATGAGCGAGGTGAGGGTCTCGGTCAGAGAACGAACTTCACCGGAGCGCCCGGAAAACGCGGTGTTCAGCTCGCGCACCACGGTATCGAGTTGGTCGATGCCGCTTCCGGTCAGAACCGTGCCGAGGGTGGCAAGCGCACTTTCGACCTGCGGACCGATCTCGGTGCGAGACTCCGGAATTGTGTCTCCGTCGCTGAGCGTGGAGCCGGACGGAACTTCCGGCACCAAGAGTCTGATGAACGGATTGCCAAGTGCGGACGGGAGTTCGACGGAAGCTTCGACGTTGTCGGGCAATGGCGTCGCGGCGTCCAGACTCAGAGTCACATCGGCTCCGACGACATCGGCTGACAGCGCGGATACTCGACCGATGACTTTCTGGCCGCTGCGGACGTCTGCTCCCAACACCAGGCCGTCGGCGCCGGCCAGCTGCAGCGCCACGTTGTACGCGTCACCGTCGGCCGAACGACCGAGGGGTAGGTCTTGAATGCCTGCGCTACAGCCGCCGAAGGCGAACACGGCCGCGGAACCCACACCGATGATCGCGATACCGGCGATTATTCGAACTGATTGCCGCGTCAATTGCCACCTCCGGGGACGGCTCCGCCGGAAATCGCGGAGGCGATGCCGAGCGGATCAGAAGTGCTGAGGGGGAAGGAAATCGGATTCGTGAACCCGGCTCCGGTGCAGATCGGCAACTTGTAGGTGTCGCACAGCGGTTTCGCCACCGCGAACTGAGTCAATGCAGTCGAGACGTTGAGCCGAATGCGCCCGCGCTGATCAGGACCGATTGTCTGGGAGAGGTTCTGCATCATCAACGGCACCAGGTCCATGAACTCGGCGAGGCCGGGTTCTTTGGCAGCCAGAGTGTCACCGAGAACTCGCACGTTGTCGGCTATGGCACCGACATCATCGCCGTGAGTTGTCATGAAACTGTTCAACTGGTCGAAGACCACCTGCAGATCCTGCAGAGGCTGTGAGATGTCCATGTTCTGGCTCGCCCATTGATCACCCAGGACGCCGAGGTCGCCGACAAGTTCGTCGAGGCTGACCTGCCGTGCGTCCAGAGCATTCATCAAAGTGTTGAGATTGTCGACAAGGGCACCGATGTCTTCCGACCGAGCGCCGACAACTCCGGTTGCCGTGCTGAGGTTGCGAATTGCGGTGTTGAATTGATCGCCCTGGCCCTGCCACCCGGCGGCGCCGCGGCTCACGAGATCGCCGAGATTGCCCCCATCCCCGGCAAATGCGTCGGCCAAAGTGCTGACGCTTCCCATCAAGCCGTCGAAATCTATGGGGGAGTGGGCACGTTCGATCGGAATCTGGTCGCCGTCTTTCAGTGTCTCTCCGCCGGTGTACGCCGGGCCGAGTTCGATGTGTCGATCGCTGATCACCGATGGATTGAGGACATAGGCCGAGGCGTCGGCGGGCAGGTCCACGGAGTCGGGCATCGACATCGCTACTCGAACAGAAGTTCCGCGAGGTTCCACCGACGTGACCGTCCCGACGCCGACTCCGAGGACGGTGACCTTGCTTCCCTCGTAGATTCCGCCGACGTAGCTGAAATCGGCGTAGACGGTCTTGGACTGATCTGTTCGTCCGAATATGTACCAACCGGGCAGGGCGATCGCCAAGGTCACTACCAGCATGGCCGTGACGGCTTTTCGTGTATTCACTTGCAGCCCTCCATGATGCCGAGCGCGCAGAGCAGATTGTCCGGGATCACGGCCGCCGGCGCGTTGACGTCGGTCCAATTGCCGGTGCCGGTTGAATCGGTGACCGAACGCAGCGCGGAAGGAAGACGAGTCAACAGCAGGTCGATCTGATCTGCGTTGTTCTTCAGCGTGGTGGTGACCGCGACGAGGTTGTCGGTCATGGCTCCGAACTCGTCCTGACGATCGACGAAAGTGGTGGAGAGCTTCGAGATGATGATTGTCAGGTTGTCGACCAGCTGAGTCAGTGCGTCCTTGCGCATCGCAAGAGTTCGAACGATCGTCTGAGCATTGGCCGCAGTACCGACGATCGAATCGGTTTGTGCCGCAGCCATGTCCGACAGCTCACGAGACATGATGAGAATCTGGTCGATCTGTTCACTGTTCTGCGCGAAAGCCGCCGAGGCGCCGCTGATTCCGGCCAGAGCCCGGCCCACCTGATCGGAATCAGTGGGAATCACCTGCGAAAGGGTGTTCATCATGGACTCCATCGCCTGTAGGTCGACGCCTGTTGCCGCAGTGGTGGCATCACTGCTGACGTCGTCGAGGCTGTACGGCACGGTTGTGCGGGAGAGCGGGATGACCCGCGTCTCGGAGTCGTCGACCACTCCGGCCGGCACGATCTCCAGGTAGCGCTTGCCGAGGACCGTCTTGAGCCTGACCGTCGCCGTGCTCTGGTTTCCCAAAGGCTGGTCCTTGTCCAAGCGGAAGTTGACGACGACGTGGTCGCCGGCAAGATCGATCGAATCCACTCGGCCCGCGGGAACCCCGGCCACGTAAACCGGATCGGTGTCGGAAAGCCCGCTGGCATTGGCTAACTCGGCTGTGTATGCCGACGTGCGTACGTTGTACCAGAGCTTCGGAATGCCCAAGGCGGCGCCGAGTCCCACCACCAGAACGAAGATTCCGAGACTGCCCAGGGCGAGAGCGGTGCCGCTACCGCTGCGACGGCGATCCCCTTTGAACAGGAAGAGCATGATGCCGACGAACACGTCGATCAGCTTGACCAGGAACATCATGAGCACACCGGCGAGTGTGTCGGACCGAAGATGTTGGCTTCCATGTCGCCTGCCTTCAGAGTGAAATTGCACAGATACAGGCTGATGAAACTTCCGTAACTTCCGATCCGGTTGGCGGCGTCGGCGAACTGGGGAAGGTTGACGAGAAGTCTGTTGAACTCGTCGGTGCTCGCAATCCAACTCCCGGTGACACTTTCGAGTTGTTGCACGGTCTGACCGAATGCACCGTTCGACCCGGCCATGATCTGAGCCAAGGACGAGACAGTGCGGTTTCCCTGATCCAAGAGCGAGACCAGTTGATCGTTCTGCCCGACGACGGAAATACTCAGATCGTTCAAACCGTCCAACAGACCGACCAATTCGGGTTGACGCTCGTCGACGGAGGTGAGAAGAGTGTTCATGTTCGTGAGTAGTTGCGCGAAGACGTCCTGACGGTCGACCAGGCCGGAACTCATGGTCGCGATCTGGTCGAGCAGGGTGGTCATTGCCTGGCCCTGGCCGTTGAAGGTTTCGACAAAACTTCGCGTGAGCGTGTTGACCTGCTCGGGCTGCAGCGCGGCGAACAACGGTTTGAACCCGTTCATCAGGGCCGTCAAGTTGATCGGCGGTGTTGTCTGCGCCAGCGGTATCGTGTCACCTGGTTCGAGCTGTCGTGCGGATACCGTTGTTGCGCTGTCGTCCTGCGTCAGTGCCAGATATCGAGCACCGAGCATGTCGCCGTAGCGCACGGCGGCACGGACATCCGACTCGAGGGAATATCGCGACTCGATTTCGACGTCGACGATCGCCTTGCTCGTCCCGCCTCCGTTGTCGGCGAACGCAACCGAGTCCACGCGGCCGATACGCACACCCGACATGGTGACCGGGTTGCCCGGGTTGAGTCCTTCGACGTCGGTGAACTCGAACGAGTACGAATCGGTGCTTCCGCGAACCGGGACCGACAACGTGTTCGCCACGAACGACGCGCAGGCGACGCCGGTGAGACAGAAGAGTGACAACCGAATTACCTGGCCAGGACGGACCTTCACGGGACGGTCACCTCGTTACCTCTGACCATCGGCCCCAACATCAGTGTTGTTGCCGGGTTGGGGGTATCCGAGGGTTCCGGCGATCCGCCCAGTAGTTGATCTTCGAGGTACCGCAGGGGGGCCGCTTCGGCTACGCCGCCCACGACCGGGGCACTGACGGGTTGTTCAGGCGTCAGGTTGGAGCCCGAACACTGTGCTCCGCGCGAGTCACCGTACTGCGGGCAATCATCACCCGTGTATGGGAGCGGTTCGGCGAACGTGGCAACTGCTGTGATGTCGAACTTTCCGGTGGCGAAGACTCGAGCGCCCGCGGCGCCGAACGTACTGGCATTGGCGAGGGTGGAACGCAGTCCTCCGGGATTGGCCGCGGTGGTTGCGAGTATCTTTCCGGCGGAATCGATCACAGTGATGATGTTTCGGTTGTTCGCCCCGACAAAATCGTCGACGGTAGCGGCGAAGACTGCGGCCGCGCCGATCGAGGACTCGAGATTCGCTCTGTTGGCGACCATGTCGTTCGAGACGGTTGTGGCGGCTGCCAAGGTATCGAGAATGTCGGGGGTCGCACGGTCCAACGCGTCGACGACCGACTTGAATTCGGGTGTCGATTCGAGGAATTGGTGTGCGGCGGGTGTCAGTACGCCGGACGCGGCACTGAGATTGTCTATCGTGGTACCGATCTCGGCTCCGTTTCCGTCGAGCGCCTGGCCCAGCGCAGTCAGGGCTGTCTGCAACTTCTCGGGCTGCATCGCAGTGAGGACGCCCACCAGCTTGGTGTACACGTCGTAGAGCGCAACGGCTTCGGGACCGTCGTCCATGTGGATCTCGTCTCCGTCCGCCAGAGTCGTCTGGCCCTGCTCATTCGGACTGTCCACGAGCTGCATGTAGATGTCGCCGAAGAAGGTGCGTGGAACAACGCGAGCCACCACGTCAGCGGGAATCTTCGACGCGTCATCGGTCTGAATCTGCAACTGCACAACGGATTCGGCGGTTCCTGATTCGATTTCGCCGATTCGGCCGACGTTGACGCCGTGGTACCGAACCGGAGCTTCACCGCTGATGAGACCGGCTGTGGCTGGAACAGCGACGAAGATGTCGGTGCTCTGCTCGAGATTTCCCGAACCGCGTAGAACCATTGTCACGGCGGCGGCGACGGCTACGACTATGGCGATCGCGCCGCGAAGGGCGTACACGATCTTCGTGCGTGTAGTGAGTCTGTCCACGGCTCAGACCCCCATTCCCGGGATCTGGGGCACGAGGCCCCACAGCGCGAAAGTCATCAGTACGTCGAGGATTCCGATCGCGAGGATCGCAGTCCGGAGCGCGCGCCCGGCCGCTTGCCCGACGCCGGCCGGACCGCCCGATGCGTAGTAGCCGTACGCGCAGTGAACCAGCGCGACAACAGCGGCGAACACCACGGCCTTGAGACCCGAGTACAGGAGATCCTGCGGAGAGATCGCCAGATGGAAGAAGTAGTCGTAAGTACCTGCCGATGCGCCGTTGAAGAACACGACGACCAGTCGGGTCGAGAGGTAACTGGCCAGGAGTCCGATCATGTAGATCGGGATGACACAGATCATGGCAGCGATCACCCGGGTACCCGCGAGGAAGGGGATCGATCGGATCGCCATCGAGTCCAGCGCGTCGATTTCGTCGGAGATACGCATGGCCCCGATCTGGGCGGTGAAACCCGTTCCGACCTTGGCGGCCAACGCGATCGCGACGACAACAGGGGCCAGTTCACGGGTGTTGGCAACCGCAGACAGCATGCCGGAGAGCGAGGTCATCCCGACAAGCTCGAGGCCCCGGTGGGTCTCGACGCCCAACATCATCGCCGCGGCCAGCGACATCGCGAAGACGATCCCGATGGTGCCGCCGCCGGACAACAAGGAGTTCGTGCCGAAGCTGACCTCGCTGATCTGACCGAGTACATGCTTGCGGTACTTGGTGAGCGCAAAGGGGATCGATGCGATAGTGCGGACGTAGAAAGTGACGTGCTGACCGAGGGAGACGAGGCCGTCGCCCGCGGTTCGCAGGGGTCTGCTCGCTTGACGTGCTCGAACACGGAGATCGACGAGCGACATCAGAATTCACCGACTGCCGGGACGATTACGGTGTAGAGCGCGGACAACACTGTGTTCACGATGAAGACGAGCGCGAACGCGATGACCACGGCTTCGTTGACTGCGTCGGCAACGCCGCGTGGGCCACCTTTTGCATGTAGACCTTTGAAGGTGGCGACCAAAGTCGAAGCGATGCCGAAGACCGCAGCCTTCACCAAAGCCATGACGAAGTCGGAAGATCGCCCGTACTGACTGAACGTTGCCATGAACGTTCCGGCCGGAAGATGCTGGACGTAGATGTGGTACAGGTAGCACGCGATCACACCGCCGAAGGTGACCATCGAACACAGTGCAAGGGAGACGATCACTGCCGCAACCAATCTCGGTGCGACGAGGCGCTCGATCACATCGATGCCCATCACTTCCATCGCGTCGATCTCTTCCCGGATCTTTCGTGAACCCAAATCCGTGCAGATCGCCGATCCTGCGACACCGGCCATCATCAACGCGCACACCAGCGCCGCGGCCTGACCGACGATGATGAAAGCTACGACAGCTCCGGAATATCCACCGGCTCCGATCCGGCCGGCCAGTTCACCGACCGAGACGGCGATGAATACACCGATCGGAATCATGAGAAGCAGCGACGGGCCGGTGCTGACGCGACCGATGAACAGGGTCTGAGTAACCGTCTCGTGCAATGAGAGTCGTCTGCGCAGGATTGCCGTGAACAGGCCGAAGAGTGCCTGAACCGAGAATCCGATCAGATAGCCCCCCTGTAACGCTACGTCTCGCACCGGGCCCTTCGCGGCTGGCAGCTCGTACGTCATCTAATTGAATTCCTTTGCAGATCAACAGTGTTCGGCACGGAGTTCGAACTGTTCGAGCGCTGGCGGTCGAGCGAACTGCCTGTGAAGCATCTCACACATATATGTGTCCAAGCAAGCATTATGTGAACCGAAATTCTCGTCGAACTGTCAGCCCTGTTGACCGAGTTTCCTTCATTGACGTGGAGATATCGGAACTGTTCATATCGACATCCTGTGTATGTTTACGAATATTCCGAATCTGTCAGTCGGATTGCTTCGTGGATGCGGGCTGGATGCTTCGAGCGGTGACCCTACCCACTGCTGGTGGCCACAGGCAACGTTTTGTTAACGAAGATTCTCGGTGGAAGCAACGGGGGAGGTGGCGAAGGGCGAGTCGTATGTTCTGATCAAAGGCAGCGTTACCTGCATGTATGAAACTCTAGACGCGCGATGTGCTGAAATCGGTGTACGAGTTTTCAGAATCATGCTTATGCTGATTCTCGTCTGATGAGCAGGCGGATCGAAGTGCTTTGTGCGTGAGGGCTGGAGAGTGGGGTACACGGTGAGCCTGAACGATCAGTTCGTCGACGCGCAGACGTCGAATGGGATTGTTCGGCAGCCGAGGTCCGACTCCGTCAAGAGGCGACCGAAGGACCGCAAGGCGCAGATCGCGGCTGCAGCGGCAATCGCGTTCAGTGAGCGCGGATATCCTGCTGTCAGTGTCGACGACATCGCGTCGGCGGTCGGTATTTCGGGTTCGGCGCTCTATCGGCACTTTCCGAACAAGTACGCGATGTTCCGCCACGCGGCACTGGAGTTGACCGGAGCGCTCGCCAGTGCCCTCGATGCCGTTTCGGTTGCGCCTGCGGCAACCGATGCGCAGCGGTTGCGCGAAGATCTGATTGCAGTGATACGAACGACGATCCGCAATCGGCGTACGGCCGGAATCTATCGTTGGGAGAGCCGGTTTCTCGACACCGATGATCGGAAATCCGTTCGAGCGCAAGCCAGTACGGTCAATCGCCGAGTAGCCCGGTATCTTTCGCGCTCCGAACCCGCGATGACGGCGAGGGACGAGACCCTTGTCGTGGCAGCGATGTTCAGCGTCATCGGCAGTATCACCGTCCATAACCTGTTGCTGCCCCAGCGAGCGATGGAGAAGGTTCTGCTCGACGCGTGTCTGGCGATAGATCAAGGTGAGGGTGCAATCACCGCTAGCCGCTTGGAGCAGTCCTCGTTACCTCGAACCGTGACCACGAACAAACGTGAACGTCTCTTGCAGGAAGCCGTGCGCCTCTTCGACTCTCGCGGGTATCACGACGTCAGCATCGAAGAGATCGCCGCGGCCGCCGGCTTGAACGCGTCCGGTATGTACCGCTACTTTCCCAGCAAGGCAGAGCTTCTCGGCGCCGTGTTCTATCGAGCTGCAGATCGCTTGGACTTGGCGACGGCAGCGGTCTTCGACTCCGCGACTTCGCACGAACAAGTGCTCCGGTCACTGTCGGCGATGTACGTGGAGTTGTCGTTTGCACAGCACGAATTGATGTCGGTCTACTTCTCCGAGATGAACAACCTTCTGCCGAGTCATCGAAGCGATCTGAAGAATCGCCAGAAGCTTTACGTGGTCGAATGGGCGCGAGTGCTCGGCGAGATTCGTCCTGAGCTGTCGGCAGTAGAGGCGAAGTTCGTAGTTCACGCTGCGCTCAACCTGGTCCCGGATGTCGGCCGCATGATGAAGTTCGACGCTGCCGCAGAGAACGCGGCCATGTTGCAGGTGTTCATGTCGGCAGTACTGTTCGGCCGTCGGGCTTCGGCCGCCTGAAGCGTGTCGGTGAGTGTGCGTAGTCTGGCCCACTATGAGCGAAGTCGTGTCACTGGCAGCTGCCCGTCGCATAGCGCTTGCCGCTCAGGGATTCGGCAAATCGCATCCCACGACGGTGACGCGTCGCAATCTGGTCGGCGTGATGGACCGGCTGCAGGTGCTGCAGATCGACTCGGTCAATGTCTTCGAACGCAGTCACTACCTACCCGTTTATGCGCGATTGGGCGCATACGACAAATCCAGACTCGATCAGCTTGCCTTCGCCCCCGGTTCGGGATACCTCGAATACTGGGGCCACGAAGCAACGTTCTTGCCGGTGGACATGTGGCCGTTGTTCCGTTGGCGGATGGACCAGTTTCGCGCCAAAGCGTTGAGTGACAAGGACGGGTGGGCTTCCGATCGGAGTGTCTTCCTCGATTGGTTGCGGCAGGAGTTGCGCGACAACGGTCCGATGGCGGCGAGCGAGATCGAACACGAGGCGAACACACGGCGCGGTCCGTGGTGGGGGTGGTCCGACGTGAAGGTCGGGCTGGAGACGCTGTTCCGTTGGGGCGAGGTGGTCTCGGCGGGGCGCGCCGGTTTCGAGCGTCGTTACGGCCTGGCCGAGCAGATGCTTGCACCCGAGATACTCGACGCACACGTCGAGCGGTCGGAGGCGATACGCGAACTGGTGCTGCGGGGTGTGAAGGCACACGGTCTCGGCACCCTCGACGACATCGCCGACTACTTTCGTCTGCCCAGCGCAGAAGCACGAACGGCATTGCAGGAACTCGAAGATGCCGGCAGTGTGCGCCGGGTGTCCGTCGACGGCTGGGAGCGTCGAGGCAAGGCAAGGGAGGTGTGGATCGATCCGCGAGCGAAGCGTCCCAGGTCCATCCGTGCGGATGCGCTGTTGTCACCCTTCGACCCGGTAGTGTGGGCACGCGATCGAGCGTTGCGGCTCTTCGACTTTCACTACCGGATCGAGATCTACACTCCGGCGCACAAGCGAGTTCACGGATACTACGTGCTCCCGGTGTTGATCGACGACAAGATCTGCGCCCGAGTCGATCTGAAGAACGACCGTCAGAACCGTCGACTGCTTGTCCGCGCGGCGTGGGCCGAACCCACCGCGGACGCCGACACTGCGCCGCGGTTGGCGGAACTCCTTCGGAGAACTGCGCGTTGGCAGGGCTGCGACACCGTCGAGGTGGAGAACAAAGGTACGTTGTCTCAGCAGTTGGCCGCCGCTATGACGTGAGCCTTCAGGTCGCGAGGACGATTGTCATTCGGGAACTGTTATGCGTCCGTCGGTAGCTGCCTGATTGATGGAATTTCTCAATGCGGAACAACTTCCGGATCGAATTCTCGGCGGTTCAGCATCGTCGCGGTACTCCAAACATGCCGTGCGCGAATCTGATCGCCACTGGGTCGACGTGTGATGCCAGCTGTTCTTCTCCACGAGGACGTATGTTCCGCACCGCTCGCAGTCCAGCGGTTCCATGGTCATTGCCCTACTCCTGCGGCGGCCCTGCGTGCGATGTTGTCAGCGACTTCCTGCTTCCACACTTCGATGGGTTTGCTTGTGTCCATCTCGAATTCGAAACGGTCGACCATCTCGGGCGTGACGTCGGCGACGTCCACGTAGAACTGTTCATACCACCGCCTCAGTTGGTATACCGGACCGTCCTCGGTGCAGAGCAGCGGATTGTCGATGCGGGTCTTGTTCTTCCAGATCTCGATGTCCTGCTCGAACCCGACACCGATGTATCCGATCATCGCGTCGACGGTTTGGTCCGCGATTTCGGCGGGAAGGTCGTCGGTCTTCTTGACGGTGATGCCGTACATCAGGACAAACTTGTTCGGGCTGACCGGATAGTGGCAGTTGATCAAAACCGAATCCACCTTGAATGTTTCGTACTGGTACACCAGATCATCGATCATGAACGAGGGTCCGTGATAGGCGGCCACCGAGAAGTTCGAGACCAGCTTCGGCACGTCGGGATCCGTCCAGGTCACGATGTCGTCGCGGTTGATACCGCTCTGCTCCTGGATGGCGACGTGTCCTTCGAAGACGTTCTTGAAATAGGTGGGGAACGAGAAGTGCACGTAGAAGAAGTGCGCCATGTCCACGACGTTGTCGACGATTTCTCGACAGTTGGTGTCGATGACGATTGACTTCCATACCCAATCGGTCCATTCGTGGTCCGGAGTTTTGATTGTCGGTATGGCGACTTCGGCCGGAGGCGGATTGCCTTCGGGGTCATGCCAGACGAAGAGCAGTCCGTCTTGTTCGAGGGTGGTCCAGGCGCGAGTTTTGGCAAGCGGTGGAACGCGGCGTGCAAAGGGATCGCGGTGCATTTGCCGTTGCCGCCCCAACGCCAGTCGTGGAAGGGGCAGGTGACTGAATCGCCCTTGACCGTGCCCTGACTGAGGTCGCCGCCCATGTGACGGCAGTAGGCATCGAGGACCTTCAATTCGCCCTGGCTGTCGGCAAATACGACAAGCTTGGTGCCGAAGGCCTCGATCGGATGTGGGTTCCCGTCGTGGAAATCCGTTGCAAGTCCGAGGCAGTGCCATCCGCGGGCAAAACGTTCGGGCGCAGCGCCCTCGTCGATCATGCGGATCTCGTCGACTTCGCCGAGGTCCATTGTGGTCGTCACGTCTGTGGTCAAAACGTCGTCCTTTGTTCAGTGATCTGTGTTGGCCACTGTGGTGAGGAGTTGGTCCAGGTTCAACGGGGGTAACCGGTGATCGGTATAGCTGCAGGTGGAGTGGCCAGGCAGGTTTGTCTCCCGCACGGTGGGAAACACCCTGGCGGTTCGTCCGGTGAAGGCCCAGATTTGCAGTCAGCAGAGCACGCCCAGCGCTGTCCTCTCGACGGGCGGATCACCGAAACGGAGACGCCATGTCGGTCGGACCGATCACAGAAGAGCCCATCCCTATGTCAACCCTCGACAGGTTGGCGATGGTGGTGGATTGCTTTCGTGACACGCCGCGGTTGACGCTGGGCGAGGTGGCCCGTCGAACCGGGATTCCGCGATCGTCCGTGCACAGGATGCTTCTGAAGCTAGTGAGGATGGATTGGCTTCGCAGAGAAGGCCTTGAGTACGAAATCGGCGACAAACTCGGCGATCTTGGGGCAATCTCGTTGTATCGAAACAAGTTCGAGAGGGTGGTGGTGCCGTTGTTGTATAACCTGCACCTCGTCACCAATCAGGCCGTACATCTCGGGGTCCTCGAGGGAAGCAACGTGCGATACCTTCAGAAGATCGGCAGCCAGGCGATACCTGACCTCCAGACAGGCGTCGGCTCTCGCATCCCGGCGCGATCCTCGGCAATCGGCAAGGCACTCTTGGCAGCGGGCCGCCGTTCGACGGTCGCGCAACATTCCGCAATAGCCAACCATCGGTACGGCGTCGTATTCGGTACGTGTACTTCGGGTCTCGGCTGCATCGGTGTGCGGGTGGGTGCGCTGGGTGAAGCGGAAGTCGGTCTGTCGATCAGCGGCCCACTCGTTCGAGGCAAGATCGACGATCGACACGTTGCACCGGTACAGATGGCCGCGGTGGCAATCTCCCAGTATTTCGAGGTGCCGGGTGGTCGTCACCAGCAGACCGGTTAGCTCGGCAATGCGCAGAGTGCGCCTCCTCCGACTCCGCGTAAAGCGCAGTGGGGGAGACGCACTCGGATGAATCTGCGTCAGCGAAGAGCCGCAAGCGCGTCGATACGCTTGGCCGCGTCCTCCATGATGTTCTCTATCAGTTCCTTGCAGCTGGGCAGATCGTTGATCATGCCGACAACCTGACCCGAAGCAAGAACACCGGCTTCCGTGTTGCCCTCGACCAGTCCGGCCTTGAGCAACATCGGTGTGTTGGCTGCCATGATGATCTGCATCAGCGTGCGGTCACCCGACCGCTTCATCGCGAGACCGTCCTTGGCGAGGGTCGACCACTTCATGCCCGTCATGGCCTTGAACTTCGTGGCATTCTTGGCCGCGGCGATCAAACCGGTTGCATAGCTGGAACCTTCGAGGCTGTTGACCAGGTCGGTGTTGAGCACACGATGAGGCATGCCGTCGACCTTGCGGGAGACTGTTGTATCCGTCAGTCCGCGCTTGAGATACTCCTGCTTGACGGAATCGGGAACCGAAGAGTCGCTGGTGAGAAGGAATCGCGTTCCCATTGCGACACCGGCAGCGCCGTACGCCAATGCGGCAGCCAGCCCGCGGCCGTCGAAGAATCCGCCACCGGCGATGACCGGAATATCGACCGCGTCGAGAACCGAGGGGAGAAGCAATGTCGTGGCCACACCGCCGGTATGGCCACCACCTTCGCCGCCCTGGACGATGACGGCGTCCGCGCCCCAGGATGCAACCTTGACCGCGTGCTTCGCGGCACCGATCGAGGGCACGACGACGATGCCGTGGTCCTTGAGCTTGGCGATCAGTTCCTTCTTGGGAGCCAACGCAAACGACGCGACCTTGATGCCTTCACGGATCAGCAGATCCGCGCGTTGCGGGGCGTCAGTGGCGTCGGCACGCATGTTGACGCCGAACGGCTTGTCCGTGAGCTGTTTCGTCTTCTTGATTGCGTACTCGAGCTCGTCGTACGTCATCGTGGCCGAAGCCAGGATGCCGAGACCACCGGCGTTAGCCGTTGCCGACGTGAGAGCGGGACCGGAAACCCAGCCCATACCCGTCTGCACGATCGGGTACTCGACACCGACCAGTTCGGTCAGCGCGGTCTTCAGGGTGGGGGTCATGCCGAGACCTCACGGTCCCGGAGGTTGCGCGGATCGAGGGTTTCGCGGATGAGGTGAAGTTCTTCGGCGGTGGGGTCACGGGTGATACCGGCCTCGGCGAGTCCGGCAACCTCGAACGAGGTGTTCTCGGCTACCTCTTCGGCGGTGACGCCGGGGTGAAGACTCAACGCGCGGAAGGTGTTTCCCGGTCCGCCGAAGTCGAAGACACCGAGGTTGGTGACAACGCGGGGGATGTTCAGGTACTTGTAAGCCGGATTCTCGGGATCGATCTGGTCGTAGCCGACACCGCACACCACGTCGACCTTGTCGACGAACACTCGCTTGGAGTGCTTGGGGACGAAGTAGCTCGTCGCGTGGTTGATGGTGTTACCCGGGGCGCCGCGCACACCGAACATCTGACGCGTCGGCTGCTGAAGCGGGCCGAAGGCGGAGAGGTTCTGGTTGCCGTGGCGATCGAGCTGATTGGCGCCCATGACTACGTGACGGCGGCCGGAAGCGACGACGTCGAACACCTTGCGGAAAGGCATCCATCCTTCGACGGGGCCCTTCGTTCCGACGGCCGGAGTGTCCTCGAGAATGAGGGCTTCACCATCGGTGATCAGCAGGTCGGGCTCGGTGGTGAGTCGAGCCAGGCGAGCGCCGATGGTGGACGACGTCGACATCGGGCTGGCCATGATTTCGCCTGCACCGGAGAAGATTTCAGCGCAAGCGAGAACAACGTACTCTGCGCGGGTGACGGTGGATTCGCTCATTTTGCCTGCTCCCCTGCCTTTGATGAATCGGCAAACTTCTTTACTGCGGCTTGGTAGTCCTCTTCGCTGCCGGAGAGGAAGGTGTCGACGAACGCCTGCCACGACTCGGGGGTCTTGGCGGACTCGGCGTAGTGACGCTGGAACTTCTCGTCGCGGCCGTAGCTTTCGCCGGCCAACGTGAAGTGCGCACCATTGGGTGCCTCGACGACGGCGTCGACCATCATGCGGTTGAGCAGAAGGTTCTGCAGTGGAACGGATTTGACCAGTTCCTCGGTCTCGACGATGCGTTCGACGGAGACGTAACGCTTTTCGGCCGCCATGCAGTACAGGTCGTCGAAGTACGGGTCGACGCCGTTGTACGCGGCATTGCCGTGCTTGTCACCGAGATTGAGGTGAACGAACGACGCATCGAGGTTGAGCGCAGGCATCGCGATCAAGGTCTCGGAGCGGCCGTCGGCCTCGGGGTACGGGGAGGTGACGGTCTTGAGTTCGTCGCCCCAGAAGTTGCGGACGTCCGAACCCAAGCCGGCGCGGATCGGGAGGAAGGGAAGGCGAGCGGCAGCTGCTTCGAGGCCGCACTTGACCATGCCCTCGTCCATCTCGCGGACTTCGATCTCACCGGCGGTGCGTGCCTTGGCAAACCACGGGTCGTAGAACGGCGCGGAGTCGAGGGACACGAAACCGTAGTACGCCTTCTTGACCTTGCCGGCCGAGCACAGCAGTCCGAGATCCGGTCCGCCGTAGGTGACCACGGTCAGGTCCTTGATGTCCGAACGCAGAATCGCACGCACGAAGGCCATCGGCTTGCGGCGAGATCCCCAGCCGCCCAAGCCGATCGTCATTCCGCTGCGGAGTTCGCCGACTACCTCGTCGAGCGACTTCGTCTTGTCACGCTTGCTAGCCATGTTTGTCTCAGCCTTCCTTCTGGGTTGCGTTCTCGCGCGGCTTGCCGGTGGCGACGAACTCGTCGCGGTGTTCGTCGGACACGCCGAGGAGGTTGAGTTCGAAGGTGTAGCCCTGCTCGAGGCGGTAGCTGCCCTTGACGTCCACCGGGTCGATGCCGTTGATGGCTTCCTTGGCGCACCGGATGATGCGGGTGTCCTTGGCAGCGATCTTCGCGGCGATCTCGCGAGCGCACTCGTCGAGCTTCTCGCGCGGGACCACGTCGTAGACGCTGCCGAACTGCTTGAGTGTGTGTGCGTCGACGCTCTGTGCGGTGTAGTAGAGCGTGCGCATCATGTGCTGTGGCACCAGCCTCGAGAGGTGTGTGGCAGCGCCGAGTGCGCCGCGGTCGACCTCGGGGAGGGAGAAGATCGCGTCGTCGGAAGCGACGATCACGTCCGCGTTGCCGACGAGTCCGATGCCGCCGCCGACACAGAATCCGTTGACGGCCACGACGACGGGTACAGCACAGTCGTAGACGGCAGCGAAGGCCGCGGCGCAACCGCGGTTGGCGGCGACCAGCGCGTCGAATCCCTCGGTGGCCTGCATCTCCTTGATGTCGACGCCGGCGTTGAATCCGCGTCCCTCGGCTCGCAGGATCACCACGTGAGTGTTGAGATCCTTGCCCGCGTCGAGGATGGCGTCGGCAAGCTCGAACCATCCCTTGGACGGGATTGCATTGACCGGCGCGTAGTCGATGGTGACCGTGGTGATGCCGGTTCCGTCGGAGGAGGTGCTGATGCCCATATCGGGATTCCTTACGTCTGTGTACCAAACCAAGCGATTGCTTGGTAAGTTAGCACACAAGCGGAGCCGACAAGCCCGAGCAGAGTGCATTAGGAGACAAATATGAGTGGATTGGTCGACGGACGCGTAGTCATCATCACCGGGGCTGGCCGCGGTATCGGACGTGCGCATGCATTGGCATTTGCTGCCGAGGGCGCCAAGGTCGTCGTCAACGACATCGGTGCGGGTGCCGACGGTTCCGCGACCGGTGAGAGTCCGGCCGAGCAGGTTGTCGCGGAGATCATCGCCGCCGGTGGCCAAGCAGTGGTCAACGGAGACGACGTCGCCGACTGGGCGGGCGCCGAGAATCTGATCAAGACCGCGATCGACACCTTCGGTGGCCTGGACGTACTCGTGAACAACGCAGGCTTCCTGCGGGACCGCATGCTGGTCGGCATGAGCGAAGGCGAGTGGGACGCGGTGATTCGCGTGCACCTCAAGGGGCACTTCGCGCCGCTCCGTCACGCAGCTGCCTACTGGCGCGCCGAGGCCAAGGCAGGCAAGACCGTCGACGCACGCATCATCAACACCAGTTCGGGTGCAGGACTGCAAGGTTCGATCGGCCAGGGCAACTACGCCGCGGCCAAGGCCGGCATCGCCGAGATGACCATCCAGGCCGCCGCCGAGCTCAAGAATTACGGAGTCAGTGTCAACGCGATCGCGCCTGCTGCGCGCACACGCATGACTGTCGGCGCGGGCGGGGCGATGGCAGAAGCGATGGCAGCTCCGGAAGAGGGCTTCGACGCCATGGCTCCCGAGAACATCTCGCCGCTGGTCGTCTGGCTCGGTAGCGCCGAGTCCAAGGACGTCACGGGCCGGGTGTTCGAGGTAGAGGGCGGAAAGATCACCGTCGCGGAGGGCTGGCGTCACGGCCCGAGCGAGGACAAGGGAGATCGCTGGGACCCGAAGGAGATCGGGCCCGTCGTGGCAACGCTGCTGGAGAAGGCGGAGATTCCGACGCCGGTGTACGGGGCGTAGGGCCTCCGGCCCCGTGAGTGGTTAAGGAGTGCAGGAACTCCTCAACCACTCACAGGCGGCGTGCCGCCTACGCGGGCGCCCGAACCACCAACACGGTGCCGGGGAACTCAGCTGCGAGTTCGCGCCGCGAATGCTTCACGCAGGCGGTGCCGTAGCCCTTCTTGCGAGATTCCGGCGCGATCCAGATCGCCACGTTCACCTCTTGGCCGTCGAGTTCGCCGAATACCAGGCCGACGCTCTTCGGGCCGTCACCGGAGACGTCCTCGGCGACGAACCAGGCAGCGCTCTCGTCGTCGATCCGACCGAGACCGCCGACGCGCTCGGCTTCGATCCGATCCTCGCTCCACGGCTTGCCGTCTTCGCCGAGCTGCTCGGCCGAGCGAATCGTGAACAGTGCCTTGTCTTCTGCGCTGTCGCTGAACGGACGCAGGGTGAAGTTCTGCCCGCTGCTCGCGGGACGATCGAGCGTCGTCCATTCGAGAGTGGCGTCGAGATTCTCCAGCTCGCCCTGGATGCGATCGCGCGCTGCCTTGGTCAGTGCGCTGAACTTGAGGCTCAGAACTGCTTCGGCATTTGCTTCCGACGTGCCGAGGAGTTCCGCGACGGTGGTCAGTGCCTCCTGGTGGTCCTTGCTGTCGACCACTGCGTCCAGCACCTCGTGGCGACGCTCCAGCGCACGCACGAGGGCTGAGGTGATCTCGCGTCGGTCCAGGATTTGATCTTGAATATGCGTCGTCATATATGCGACTCCTTGCTGTGTTCGAGGCTCTGTCGAAACGCCGTGCGGACCGTACGAGTCAATAGTGCTCCAACTCGCCGGTTATGGCACGCGTTCAGCCTCCGGTGCGGCGAACGAGCCGTTCGTAGCGCTGGCGGGCGGCTTGAGTGCTTCCGAGTCCCAGTCCGAAAGCGATGTCCTGCCAGGTCATGCCCCGTTCGCGGGCAATCCCGAGGAACAGTGCTTCCAGCTGTTCCATTTCGGCTCGGGCCTTGGGGATCAGAGTCAACGCGGACATGACGTCGGCATCGTCGACCTCGGGTTCGTTCGGCTGCGGTGTGTCGGTGCCACCCGCAAGACGAGCCACGACGCGCACCGCGCCGTAGGGCTCGAGCATCTCCGGATGAGATTGCCGCGCGCGCTGGCTTGGGGTCGCGCCGTGGCGCTCGCTGATTCGAAAGAGTCCGGCGTACTCGCGATGTGCGCGTTCGCGGCCGGAATCGATCGGTCTGAACTGGTCATCGGTCATGAACCCAGGGTGGCACGAACCCGGGTCAATGTAAACGTTTTGTTGTAAACAGTTCGTTTAACTCTTCAGTGGCTCGCACACGATGACGGGAATGACCCGGTCGGTCCAGGCCTGATAGTTGTCGAAATCCGGATACATCGCCCTCAACATCGGCCACAGCCGAGCGCGCTCGTCCTCGGCCGCGACGCGGGCTTTCATCGAGCGGATCCGAGACTTGATCTGCACCGTCACCACCGGGTCTGCCTTGATGTTGAGGTACCACATCGGGTTCTTCGGAAGACCGCCTTGCGACGCCACCAGAATCACGTTCTCGCCGTCCTCGAGGAACAGCAGCGGGCTGATCCGCTCCTCGCCGGATTTGCGACCGGTGGTGGTCAGCAGGCAGATCGGCAGCCCGCGAGGGAACGCGCTGCCGACCCGCCACTTGCTACCCAGCCGCCCGTCGGTGGCGCGATACATCGCGACGTTCGCCTTCGACATCCACTTGATGATCTTGACCGTCGCCGGAGCGTCGAGTCCCTTGGGTTTGGCTGGGGGAGTAGTCATCTCAGATACGCTCGATGATGGTTCCGGTGGCCAGTGCGCCGCCGGCGCACATCGTGATCAGAGCCGTCGAGCCGTTGCGACGCTCGAGTTCGTGCAGTGCGGTGGTGATCAGGCGAGATCCCGTGCTGCCGACCGGATGGCCGAGAGCGAGCGCGCCGCCGTTGACATTGACGTTGTCGAAGTCAGGTTCGTGAACCTGAGCCCAGGACAGTGCGACGGATGCGAATGCTTCGTTGATCTCGAACAGATCGAGATCGCCGATCTTCATTCCGCTCTTCTCCAGGACACGGCTGGTTGCCTGCACCGGTCCGTCGAGGTGGAATTCCGGTTCCGAGCCGACCAGCGCCTGGGCGATGATGCGGGCTCGCGGCTTCAATCCGAGCGCGCGAGCCTTGTCCTCGTCCATGAGCAGGACTGCGGCCGCGCCGTCGGAGATCTGGGAAGACGTTCCGGCCGTGTGAATCCCGCCTTCGAGGACGGGCTTCAGTCGGGCAAGGGACTCCGCCGTCGTATCGCGCAGGCCCTGATCGCGATTGACGACCTTGGTCTCGCCCGTGAGGTTTCCTTCCTTGTCGACCTGGGGTGCCGAGAGTTCGAGAACCTCGCGGTCGAAACGTCCTTCCTCCCAAGCCTGCTTGGCCAGCGCCTGCGAGCGGACGCCGAGGGCTTCGACGTCGTCGCGGGTCAGTCCGCGTCGACGCGCGATGCGTTCTGCAGCTTCGAATTGGTTGGGCATGTCGATGTCCCACGTCGCGGGTCGGCGCGGTCCGGCCTGATCGCCGACGTTGGCGCCGAGGGGAACCTGGCTCATGGCTTCGATGCCGCAGGCGATACCGGCGTCGATGGCGCCGGTGGCGATCAGACCGGCGATCAGATGGTTCGCCTGCTGGGCCGAACCGCACTGGCAGTCCACGGTGGTTGCGCCGGTCTGCCACGGAAGTCCGGCGTGCAGCCAGGCCGTGCGCGTGATGTTGTTGGACTGAGCGCCGGCCTGGGTGACGCAGCCGCCGATCACCTGCTCGATCAGCAACGGGTCGATTCCCGACCGGTCGAGAACTCCCTTTTGTGCAGCTCCGAGGATCTCGGCGGCGTGCAGACCGGCGAGCCAACCTCCGCGCTTGCCGATCGGTGTACGGACAGCCTCGACGATTACTGGTGTGCCCACAGCGGGCTCCTTTCCTTGTAATGAAAAAGTAGAACAGGTTCTCTGCGGGAAGCAAGACCTGCCGACGTTTCCTTTCCTAGTAAGCAGGCTTGTGTTTCAATGAGAGTAGAACGTGTTACACATCACGGATCCCCATCACCCCTGTGATGAAAAGGCTTAGGGCAGGAGACATCAGTGGCACAGCCCGCATTCCCCGAGGGAATCGACTTCACGGACCCCGACATCTACGCGGAACGCATGCCGTTCGAGGAGTTCGCCGAACTCCGGAAGACGGCCCCCGTGTGGTGGAATCCGCAGCCCCCGGAAATCGGTGGATTCCAGGACGAGGGCTTCTGGGTGGTCACCCGTCATGAAGAGGTCAAGGAAGTTTCGCAGCGAAGCGACATCTTCTCGACCCACGAGAACACTGCGATTCCTCGCTTCGCCGACGACATCCCGCGTGAGAACGTCGAGATGCAGCGATTCATTCTCATCAACAAGGACGCTCCGGAGCACACCAAGCTGCGCAAGCTGGTATCTCGTGGATTCACCCCGCGCGCCATCAACAGCCTGCGCGAGGAACTGACCGAGCGTGCCGAAAAGATCGTCACGACCGCGGCTGCCGGCGGTGCCGGTGACTTCGTGGTTCAGGTCGCGTCCGAACTTCCGCTGCAGGCAATCGCCGAGCTTCTCGGTGTGCCGCAGGAAGATCGAATGAAGCTCTTCGACTGGTCCAACCAGATGACGTCGTACGACGATCCCGAGTTCGACATCGACCCGCAGGCAGCGTCGATGGAGATTCTGGGATACGCGTACCAGATGGCGGATCAGCGCAAGAAGTGTCCCGCCGATGACATCGTCACCAAGCTCATCGAAGCTGACATCGACGGAAATGAGCTCTCCCCAGAGGAATTCGGCTTCTTCGTGATCCTGCTTGCGGTCGCGGGTAACGAGACCACTCGCAATGCCATCACACACGGCATGGTTGCCTTCCTCGACAATCCCGACCAGTGGGAGCTGTACAAGAAGGAACGCCCCAAGACGGCGGCCGACGAGATCGTTCGTTGGGCGACCCCGGTGACTTCCTTCCAGCGCACCGCGCTCGAAGACACCGAACTCGGCGGACAGAAGATAAAGAAGGGCGATCGCGTCGTGATGATGTACGCGTCGGCCAACTTCGACGAGGACGTCTTCGAGAACCCGACGAAGTTCGACATCATGCGTGACCCCAATCCGCACCTCGGATTCGGCGGCACCGGTGCGCACTACTGCATCGGCGCCAACTTGGCCCGTCTGGAAATCGATCTGATCTTCAATGCGATCGCCGATCACCTACCCGACATCACCAGGCTCGGGGATCCCCGACGCCTTCGCTCGGGCTGGCTCAACGGCATCAAAGAGTTTCAGGTTGATTACAAGACATCGGGCTGCCCGGTCAAACACTGATCCGGACATATACTGACCTGGTAACCGGCGAGTAGGTTCTGTGTAGGTTTTCGGGAGTTGCCTCTGCACTCTCGAACACGCAGAACTACAGTAGACGTTCCGGGGAGCCACTTGTTGGCAACCTGGAACTGCGGCGGCGTCTGCGGGATCCCTCATCTCCCGTAGGCGCCGCCGTTTGTAGTTCAATCTCCAATTCAGCCGCCGTACGGTTTGGTGATGGCTTCCAGGAAATGTCCCGACGGGTCGAGGAAGTAGACCCCACGCCCACCGTCGTTGGTGTTGAAGCCGGTACTCGACTGGCGCGGATCGGCCCAGTGATCCAGTTTCAGCGCCTGTATCCGCTGGTAGATGCCGTCGAAGTCATCCTCGGAGACGAGGAAGGCATAGTGCTGAGACGCAACCTCGGCGCCTTCTTCCACCTGTGCGAAGTCCAACGTCACGCCGTGCTCGAGTTCAACGCCGAGAAAGTAGCCGGCTTCGACCGGGCCTGGAAGGCCGAACATGTGAGTGAAGAACCACGCAGACTCTTGTCGGTCTTTTGCGGCGATGATGGTGTGATTGAACGAAATGGTCATGAGTGACCCCTTGCGGTACGACGCCTCCATGCCTGACGCAGTCCGTCATCGACACGCGACGTTGGGAACCAGGAAACCATTTCGAGCTTCTCGGTGCAAGTACGACAGGCTGATTCGAATACGACGAGCGCGGCCCCGGTCGATGACCGGGGCCGCGCTCGTACTGTGGGTTCTCAGGCTTTGCGTGCCGTCTTCATTGCACGGTCCACTTCCCAGAATGCTCGAAGCGACGCGATCTTGCCGTCGTCGTTCACCCGGTAGACGAACACGCCCTCGGCGTCGATGATCGAGCCGCCGATGGTGGTTCGGATCTTGCCGATGTTGACGTTCTCGTTGCCGCACACCAGGGAATCGTCGATCAGAAATTCGAGCTTGTCCGCGTTCGCGATCGTCATGTCGTAGAACTTGGAGATCGCTTCGCGCCCGTGATGGCCTTTGCCTTCGGGATCGAAGCCCGAAGGCCCGACCGGATCTTCCACCCAACCGTCCTCGGCGAAGAGGTCCAGCCAGGCTTCCTTGTTCTTGCCACTCGCTGCGGCGCGCGAAGCGTTACCCGCGACGCGGGCGGGGTGTTCGTCGGTCATCGCGGCTCCTCAGTTGATGTACTGCTCGGCGAATTTGCGCATCGAATCCTGCTTTGCCTCCAGTGGGGCATCGAATCCGATTCCGTCGAAAACCCAAGGCACGGTAATGATGTCCGTGACGCCGGCATCTTCGAGCTCTGCGTAACCGTCCTTGCCGAAACGGTCGATGCACACCGTCTGGATTTCGAACGGCTCGTTCTCGCGGCCGTACTCGGCGCGCAGTTCGCGTAGTCGTGCGATCACACCCACCAGGTCGTCGAACTTGATCATCGCCGAGGTCCAACCGTCGCCGACTCGCGCAGCACGCTTGAGTGCGACCTCGGTGTGGCCGCCGACGTAGAACGGAACCGGCTTGGTGGGGGCCGGGCTCATCTGCAGGCGATCGAAATCGAAGAACTCACCGTGATACTCGACCATGCCGCCGCCGAGGATCAGTTTGAGGACGTCGATCATCTCGTCCACACGTGCGCCCCGACGCTTGTACGGAGCGCCGCACCACTCGAACTCTTCCGGAGCCCAACCGATTCCGACGCCGAAGCCGAAACGGTTGTTCGTCAATGCGGCCACGGAACCGACCTGCCGCGCGAGCAGGACGGGATTGCGGCTACCCAGCTTGAGCACCTGGGTGTAGAACTCGATCTTCTCGGTCACCGCGCCCATTGCAGCCGCGGCGATGAGCGGATCGACCCAGGGGGTCTCGGCATTCCACATCCGAGACCCGTCCGGGGTGTACGGGTAATCCGCCGCCTGCGTTTCCATGAAGAACAGTGAATCGGGGAGAGCGATCGACGAAAAGCCGCATTCCTCGGCAGTTTTGGCGATACCGGCTAACTGGTCCAAGGGGTTCATGGCAACCCCGACGGTGTACTTCATCTTCGGCCTCTTCCTGATCGGCGTGTGTGCTGCTGCTTACGTGGTGGGACGTTCGGAGCCGACGACCCACATCGAGAAGTACTGCGAGCCACCGCCGTAGGCATGGCCGAGAGCCTTGCGAGCATCGGCTACCTGGTGATCGCCGGCGCGGTGCATGACCTGCATCGCCGACTCGGCAAAACGGATCATGCCCGAGGCGCCGATCGGGTTGGAGGAGAGAACACCGCCCGAGGCATTGACCGGGAGCTTGCCGCCGATCGCGGTTTCACCCGCCTCGGTGAGCTTCCAGCCCTGGCCTTCCTCCGCGAAGCCGAGGTTCTCGAGCCACATCGGCTCGAACCACGAGAACGGGACATAGATTTCGGCGCAGTCGATCTCGTTCAGCGGATCGGTGATTCCCGCTGACTTCCACAGTGCTGCTGCAGCGTCACGGCCGGCTTGCGGATTGACCTGATCGCGTCCGGCATAGAAGGTCGGCTCGGTGCGCATGGCCGTCGCGTGGATCCACGCGACCGAACGACCCTCGGCCTCGACCTGTGCGGCCGCTTCCTCGTTGCCGATCACCAGAGCGCACGCGCCGTCCGAGGACGGGCAGGTCTCGTCGTAGCGGATCGGATCCCAGAGCATCTGAGATGCCTGTACCGATTCGAGAGTGATATCCGGCTGCCGCAAGTGCGCATACGGATTGAGGCTGCCGTTGAGCCGATCCTTCACCGCGACGAGGTAGCCGATGTGCTCCGGTGCGCCCGATCGACGAATGTACGAACGGACGTGCGGGGCGAAGTATCCACCGGCACCGGCGCCGACGGGCATGTTGAACGGAACCGGTACGGACAGCGCCCACATGGCGTTCGACTCGGACTGCTTCTCCCAGGAAACCGTCAGAACCCGCTTGTGGACACCGGATTTGACCAGGCTGGAGGCGACGATAGCCGTCGAACCGCCCACCGAGCCGGCAGTGTGAACACGCAGCAACGGCTTTCCGTTGGCGCCCAGAGCATCCGACATGGCGAGTTCGGGCATCATCGAACCCTCGAACAAGTCGGGGGCCTTTCCGATGACGACGGCGTCGATGTCGTCCCAGCCGACGTTGGCGTCGAGCATCGCGGCGTCGATGGCTTCACGAACCAAGCCCGCCATCGAGACATCGTGACGCTTTGCGACGTAGTGAGTTTGGCCGGTGCCGAGCACGGCCGCGAGTTGAGGCGTTCCGGCCATCAGTTCCGTCCCTCCAAGACTGCTACCAGGTTCTGCTGCAGCACAGGGCCGCTTGTTGCATGGGCCAGAGCGCGATTCGCCTGGCCGTCGAAGATTGCCTTGGCGGCGTGGCCGATTCGTTCCAGACCACCGGCGAACAGTGGGTTGCCGCTGAGCGGACCGCCGGACGGATTGATCGTGGTGGCGTCGGTCAGGCCGATCGCTTCCTTCAAGATCAATTCCTGGTGAGTGAACGGTGCGTGCAGTTCGGCGACGTCGATGTTGCCGACCTCGCCGCCCGTTGCCGCCTTGGCTGCGGACGTAGTGGACGGTGAGGTGGTCAGGTCACGTGCACCCAGGTTGGGGGAGTCGATGCGATGCTCGAGTCCGGTGATCCACGCCGGCCGCTCGCAGAGATCGCGGGCGCGGTTACCCGAGGCCAGGACGATTGCTGCCGCGCCGTCGGTGATGGGCGCACAATCGTGTGCGCGCAACGGATCTGCGAGGAAGGGGCTGGCGAGAAGGGCCTCGATGTCGACCTCGCCTGCGAGCTGAGCCTTCGGATTGCTCAGCGCGTGACGACGGCTACGAGCGGCAACCTCCGCCATGTCCTCGTGCGTCCACTTACCCGCGTCGAGTCCGAGTCGGGCTTGAAGTCCGGCGATCGAGACGGAGTCCGGCCACAGCGGAGTGACGAGGTACGGATCGAGCTGCATGGACAGGATCTTGCGCAGGTGCCCGGCGGAGGACTTGCCGAATCCGTACACCAGCGCGGTCTCGACCTCACCGGTCAAGATCTTGATCCACGCTTCGTAGAAGGCCCACGCAGCGTCCATCTCGACGTGAGATTCGTTGATCGGCGGGACCGCTCCGATGGAGTCGATGGCCGAGATGAAGGAGAACGCTCGTCCGGCCAGGTAGTCGGAAGATCCGGAGCACCAGAAGCCGATGTCTGACTTGGTGATTCCCAGATCGCTGTAGAGCTGCTGGAAGCACGGGACGAGCATCTCGACGCCGTTGGTGGTGCCGTTGGTTTCGCGGACGTGGGGTGCCTGAGCAAAGCCCACGACTGCGATGTCTGCAGAAGTCATTTCAGGAGCCTCACAGGTGGTGTTGGAAGGTGGAGTACTCGGCGTCGGGTTCACCTGTCGGCCGGAAGTATTCGATGTTCTCGAGGGTGTAACCCCACTCTTCGCGAGGCTTCCACTTGGCTTCGACGCGCATGCCCATCCGTACGTCCGCGGCATCACATTCGAGAATCAAGTGCAGGAACGGAATGTCGGCCCCGTCGAGAAGCACGTAGGCGGCCACGTAGGGCGGTTTGATTCGCTGCCCGAGGAACGGGACGTTGACGATGCAGAAGGTGGTGACAATTCCCTTGTCCGGCAGTTCGATCTGCTCGCTCGTCGGCTTCCCGTTGGTGGGATTGGCGCCGCGCGGTGGGATGTAGATCTTGTCTTCGGGTCCGCTGCGACCACCGATGAGCTTGCCTTCTGCGAGACCGCGGAGGTAGAAGCTCTCCTCGGCCGAAGCGGAATGCATGAAGTGCAGGTCGACAGGCGTCGTGATCATGGTGACAGGATCGGCGCTGGAATCGACTGTCGCGATTCCATTTTCGCTCTCACCCGGTTCGAAGCACTCGATGTCCTTGATCTGCCCGACCCGCTCCGACGCCCAGCGAGCACGAACCCGCAGGCCGGTGCTGATGTCGTCAGGGGAGTCGACGTCGACTGCGTGGAGCATGGACGTGTCCGCGCCGTCGAGCTTGATCAGGGCCCACGCGAAAGGCTTCGTCAGTGGTTGACCCTCGATGGGTTCGGGCATCCACGTCCAACTCACGACCGTTCCGCCGTCGGAGACTCCGACGAAGTCGGTCAGTGGTTCGGCCGTGTCCGGATCGAATTCCGGTGGCGGCACGAAGACACGACCGTTCGACCCGCGTGCGCCGATCACCTTGCGATCACGCAGGGCAGTCACGAACGCGCCGATGGTCGGTCCCGTCGATCTGGTGTAGTCGAAATGGAGATTCAATGGTGCGCTCAGGGGCTTGTCGGCCACCCCGCTCTTTCCGATGGTCACAAGATCGAGTAGAACAGGTTCTAGAGATTGTGGCAAGAGTCACTTCTGATCACCGGCAATGTGGAGGCCTGCGATGAAGCTTGGGTTGCAACTCGGATACTGGGGCGCACAGCCGCCGGCAAACGCCCCGGAACTGATCGAGGCCGCGGAAGGCGCGGGATTCGACGCGGTCTTCGCGGCGGAGTCGTGGGGCTCGGACGCTTTCACCCCGCTCGCCTGGTGGGGATCGCGCACCGAGAACGTCCGTCTCGGCACCTCCGTCGTACAGATTTCGGCGCGAACACCGACCAGCTGTGCCATGCACGCGCTCACTCTCGATCACCTCAACGGTGGGCGAACGATCCTCGGGCTCGGCGTATCCGGACCGCAGGTCGTCGAAGGTTGGTACGGCCAGCCGTTCGAGAAGCCGCTCGCGCGCACCCGCGAATACGTCTCGATCGTGCGCCAGGTCCTCGCCCGTGAAGCGCCCGTCACCAGCCCCGGTCCCCACTACCCTCTGCCGTATGCGGGACCGGGTAGTTCGGGACTTGGCAAGCCGCTCAAGCCCATTACGCACCCGCTGCGTGCGGACATCCCGATCTGGCTCGGCGCCGAAGGGCCGAAGAACGTCGCGCTCGCCGGTGAAATCGCCGACGGCTGGCTGGCGATCTACTACACCCCGCGCCTGGCCCCGATGTACAACAAGTGGCTCGACGAAGGGTTCGCGCGCGCCGGGGCCCGTCGCAGTCGCGAAGACTTCGAGGTGGCCGCCACGTGCCAGGTCATCGTGACCGACGATCGCGCCGCTGCCATCGCTGCTCTCAAGCCGATGACCGCCCTCTACGTGGGCGGAATGGGCGCCCCGGAGTTGAACTTTCACGCGCAGGTCTACAAGCGGATGGGCTACGAGAAGGAGGTCGACGAGATCGGTCGCCTCTTCATGTCGGGCCGCAAGGACGAAGCTGCTGCCGTCGTCCCCGACGAGATGGTCACCGAGACCATGATCATCGGCAACGTCGACGAGGTGCGCGCAGACGTGAAGCGTTGGGAGGAAGCCGGAGTCACGATGCTGCTGGTGACCTGCCGCGACGCCGACCATGTGCGAGAGCTCGCGGCCGCGGTGGGTGGTTGAGCGGGGCACCCCCCCATTTTCGAGCGGTACCCCCTTTTTTCGAGCGAACGGCACGTTCAGCGCATCTGAGGCGCTGAACGTACCTTTCGCTCGCCCAAAGTTATCCACAGGCGCACCGAAACCCCAGTTCGCCGCCGGGGCCCGCGCTGATGCTCGAGTCATGCTGCAACCATGCGGCGAGGAACGTGGGGCGATGATCTGGACGCGATTTACCGCGTCAGTCGAAGCGGAGTGATCCGAACGGCGGAGTTGGCGCGATTGGGCGTGTCCAACTCCGCAGTGCACACCCGGTGTCGGGTAGGTGGACCGTGGCAGCGCATATTGCCGGGGGTCATTCTGCTCAGAAACGGTCAACCGACGCCACGTCAACGCTCGATCGCTGCGCTCATGTTGAGCGGTGACGATTCCCTGCTGACCGGGCGATCAGCCATGTCGGAGTACGGATATCGAACGCACTCGGGGGATGTGCAGGTGCTCATCCCCATCGACCGTCGAGTTCAATCGGTTGGGTTCGTCACGGTGGAGCGCCCTGTTCGACTGCCCGAGCCGGAGATTCGGAACGGTCTGCGCTGTGCTCCGCTGCCGCGAGCGTTACTCGACGCTGCGAGGCGGTACAAGGCGCTCGATCCCACACGGGCACTCATCGCTGAGGCTGTTCAGCGCGGCGATGTCTCGGTGCGCGAACTTGCGAAGGAACTCGAAGCGGGTAGCAGTCGGGGTTCCGCGCTACCTCGGGTCGTGTTGCGCGAAGTGAACGCGAACGTCCACTCGGTTCCGGAGGTTCACGCGCGAAAATTGTGGCAGCGGAGCGGGCTGCCGGAAATGTTGTTCAACCATGAGATCCGGGATGCCAACGGGGACTTCATCGCAGTTCCGGACGGATGGATCGATTCGGTTGCCTTCGCGTGGGACATCGACTCCTTGGAATGGCATGCCGCGCCGACGGACTACAAGCGCACGGTGGAGCGTCGGACGCGTATGCAGAATGCGGGAATCAGCGTGTTGCCGACGGTGCCCAGTGCACTGCGAACGGACCCTGATCGCGTGATCGAGGACCTGCGTGCGCACTACAGATTGGCGCAGTCACGTCCCCGGCCGCAGGTGTTCGCGAGGTCGAGATGGGTGAAATTGGACGAAACCGGCTGAGCGAAAGTGCCTTTCGGCGCACTGAAGGCGCCGAAAGGTACGTTCGCTCGAAAAGGGGGTGGGTGGGACCGAGAGCGGACGGGAAAGGGGGCTCAGGCGGGGTCGGTCAGACGGGGGTGGCTCAGACAGGGGTGGGTCAGACACCCTTGAACTGGGGCGCCCGCTTCTCACCGAAAGCCCGCGGGCCCTCCTTGGCGTCGGCGCTCATGAACACCTTCATACCCAGCTGTGCGTCGATCTGGAAGGCCTCTTCCTCGTGCATGCCCTCGGTGTCGCGGATGGTCTTGAGAATCGCCTGCACGGCGAGGGGGCCGTTGGCACTGATCAGTTCCGCGAGCTCCAGCGCCTTGTCGAGGGCCTGGCCGTCCGGGACCACGTGGCCGATGAGCCCGATCTCCTTGGCCTCCGGAGCCTTGATGTGACGACCTGTGAGCAGGATGTCCGCCGCGATCGTGTACGGAATCTGTCGCACCAGACGCACTGCGGAACCGCCGAGCGGGAAGAGCCCCCACTTGGCTTCGGAGACGCCGAACTTGGCGCTCTCACCCGCGACGCGGATGTCGGTGCCCTGCAGGATTTCGGTTCCGCCGGCGATGGCTGCACCCTCGACGGCGGCGATCAGCGGCTTGGTCAACCGACGGCCCTTGAGGAGGCCTTCGATCTTGGACATGTCGACGCCACCGCCCGCGAAGGAATCTCCCGGCGGCTTGGCGGACATGTTCTTGAGGTCGGCGCCGGCGCAGAAGTCGCCGCCCGCACCGGTGAGGATGGCGACACGGATCTCGGGGTCGTTGTCGACCTGATCCCAGGCGTCGACCATGATCGCCATCATCTCGCCGGTGATGGCGTTCTTACGCTCGGGGCGATTCATGGTCACGATGAGAACGTGGCCACGCTTCTCCACGAGGCAATGCGGCGCGGTTTCCGAAATGTCTGATTTTTCGGTCGTCGAAGTGGACACTGATGGCTCCTGGCGGGTCTGTGAGCTGGCTCTCAAATTGGGTCTTGCCAGAAACGGTAACACGTTCTACTTTGAACTCGTGGCCCTTAACATCGCAGACTTCGTAGAGCACGCAATCGACCTCGTTCCGGACCGCGTTGCGCTGGTCTCGGACAACCGCGAGATGACTTATGCACAGTTGGAGGACCGAGCAAACCGCCTCGGTCACTACCTGCGTGAACATGGCGTTCAGCCGGGTGACAAGGTCGGCATCTACTGCCGGAACGTCATCGAGGCGATCGAGGCCATGGTCGCGGTTTTCAAGATCCGGGCCGTGATGGTCAACATCAATTACCGGTACGTCGAGAACGAGTTGCAGTACATCTTCGACAACTCCGACATGGTTGCCCTCATTCACGAGCGCCGCTACTCGGACAAGGTCGCGAACGTCCTGCCGAACACTCCCAAGGTCAAGTCCGTCATCGTGGTCGAGGACGGCACCGATCTGGACTTCAGTGCTTTCGGCATCGGCTACGAGGACGCACTCGCGCAGAGTTCGGGTGAGCGTGATTTCGAAGAGCGCAGCAACGACGACATCTTCATGCTCTACACCGGCGGCACCACCGGAAGTCCCAAGGGCGTCATGTGGCGTCACGAGGACTGGTGGCGTGTTCTCGGCGGAGGCATCAACTTCGTCACCGGAGTTCCGGTCGAGGACGAGTACGAGATGGCGAAGGTCGGCGCCGCCAACCCGAGCATGATCCGCTACCCGATCCCCCCGATGATTCACGGCGGTTCGCAGTCGGCGGTATTCCACAGCCTCTTCGGCGGCGGAACCTGTTTGATGCACCCGGAATTCGACGCCCACGAGGTGTGGCAGAACATCGACAAGCACAAGGTCAACCTGATCTTCATCACTGGTGACGCGATGGGCCGTCCGATGCTCGACGCACTCATCGCCGGAAACCCGGAGACCGGTGAGCCGTACGATCTTTCGACGCTCTACGTGATGGCCAGCAGTGCTGCACTCTTCTCGCCGAGTATCCAGGAGCAGTTCCTCGAACTGTTGCCCAACCGCCTGCTGACGGACTCCATCGGAGCATCCGAGACCGGCTTCGGTGGACTCGCCGTGCTGAGCAAGGGCCAGAAGCACACTGGCGGTCCGACGGTCAAGATCGACGCCTCCACAACGGTTCTCGACGACGACGGCAACGAGGTCGAACCCGGATCGGGCAAGCGCGGCATGCTCGCTCGCAAGGGCAACATCCCGCTCGGCTACTACAAGGACGAGGTCAAGACGGCCGAAACCTTCCGCACCATCAACGGCGTTCGCTACTCGATCCCCGGCGACTATGCGCAGGTCGAAGCCGACGGCACGGTCACGATGCTCGGCCGCGGTTCGGTGTCGATCAACAGCGGCGGCGAGAAGGTGTACCCGGAAGAGGTCGAGGGCGCTTTGAAGGCGCACCCGGACATCTTCGACGTCCTGGTGGTCGGTATCCCCGACGAGCGCTTCGGTCAGCGCGTTGCCGCAGTGGTCCAGGTACGCGAAGGCACGTCGCCGACGCTGCACGACATCGCCACCGCAGCACGCAAAGAGATTGCCGGATACAAGGTTCCGCGCAGCGTGTGGTTCGTGGACCAGATCAAGCGCAACCCGGCAGGCAAGCCCGACTACCGCTGGGCGAAGGCCGAAACGGAATCGCGCGAGGCCGATGATCACAACGGAAACGGCGCTCCTGTGGCGTCCGCAAACGAAAGCGTGGAAGCCTGATGCGTTCGGATCTCGCCGACAAGTTCGGCATCGAATACCCGATTTTCGGATTCACTCCTTCCGAGCACGTCGCGGCCGCGATCAGCCGCGCGGGAGGTCTGGGCGTGCTCGGTTGCGTCCGGTTCAACGACCCGGAAGAGCTCGAAGCCGCACTGACGTGGATGGACGAGAACACCGACGGTAAGCCGTACGGCGTCGACATCGTCATGCCGGCCAAGGTGCCGACCGAGGGCGGCGCCGTCGATCTCGACAAGCTGATTCCGGAGGAGCACCGCGCCTTCGTCAACCGCACGCTCGACGAGCTCGGTGTGCCGCCGCTTTCCGACGACGTCGAGCATGCGACCGGCGTACTGGGATGGCTTCACTCGGTGGCGCGGTCACACGTCGATGTTGCTCTGGGACACCGGATTGCGTTGATTGCGAATGCGCTGGGATCACCGCCGAAGGACGTCATCGATCAGGCGCACGAGAAGGGCGTACCGGTAGCAGCGCTGGCCGGCGCCGTCGAGCATGCGCGTCGTCACGTCGAGAACGGTGTCGACATCGTGATCGCGCAGGGCTACGAGGCAGGCGGTCACACCGGCGAAATTGCGTCGATGGTTCTCGTTCCGGAAATCGTTGATGCACTGGGTGATTCAGCTGCTGTGCTGGCTGCCGGGGGTATCGGCAGCGGCCGTCAGGTGGCTGCCGCACTTGCACTCGGTGCGTCCGGAGTGTGGATGGGCTCGTACTGGCTCACCACGTCCGAATACAAACTCGGCAGTGCATCGGGCGAGGGCCCGTCCGCTATTCAGCGTGCACTGTTGGGCGCGACGTCGGCCGACACCGTTCGTTCGCGCATCTACTCGGGTAAGCCCGCTCGGTTGCTCAAGACCAAGTGGACGGAAGCCTGGTCGAACCCGGGAGCACCGGCGCCCTTGCCGATGCCGCTGCAGAACCTTCTGGTCAGCGACGCTCATCAGAGAATCGCTGCATCGGAGAACCCGGAAGTTGTGGCAATGCCCGTCGGTCAGATCGTGGGACGGATGAACGAGATCCGCCCGGTCGCCGAGGTCATGGCAGAGCTGGTATCCGGGTTCGAGGACGCGCGAACCCGACTGGATTCGATGAAGTAGTAGATGACACGTGCGTGTGCCCTCGGCCGAGTTTCGGCCGAGGGCACACGTCGTTTCAGCCGGCGAGGTCGTCCGGTCCGACGGTGTCCGACAACCATTCTCCGCGGCTGAGGGCGCCGTCGTCGCGGCGGCGTGCGATCACGAAAATGACCAGGGCGGCAGCGAGGACAACTGCGAGAACGCGCGAAGGCGTCAGGTTCGGGTTCTTCATACCCGTAATTTTGCCGGAAGAACGGGCGCGATGGTGAGCCAGCGGAGCAAAATCACGTGTTTCGAAATTACTGCGCTTCGGACGCATGGAGACTGGCGATCCGCTCGCGCAGGCCACCGAAGTGCACATCGAGAGTGTGCGCCGCCTCGACTGCATCACCCGTACGGATCGCGTCGAGAATCGCACGGTGCTTCGACGCGATGTCGATCAGTGGCGTATCCGAATGCCCGATGGCCTGCTGTATCTCGCTGTACACCTGCCAGAAGACGTCCATCAACTGACCGAGGACCTGGTTGTCGAGAGGGGAGTACAGGCGGGAGTGGAAGGTAGCGTCGATGTCGGAGAAGTTCTTCCCGGCAGCGGCACGGACCTCCATGCCGGTGACGAGTTCGTCGAGGTCGGCGTGGTCGGCCGACGTCATCTCGGCCATCGCCGCACCGATCAGTCCGGTCTCGAGTGCCTGACGAATGTCGACCAGTTCCATCGCCTCGTGCCCGGTGCCCTGCAAGGACAACCGGCCACGGAAGGTCAGGCCGTCGGCGAGAGCGTCGAAGTTGCTAGGGGCGACGAACATTCCGAAGCCGTGACGGATCTCGACGACGCCCAAGGCCTGCAGAACCTTGAGCGCCTCCCGGAGCGTGTTTCGGCCGATACCCAATTCCTCGGACAGTTCGGCCTCGGTGGGCATCGGGTCGCCGGGGGAGAGCCTGCGTTCGAGGATCAAGTTCATGATGTCCGTCTGAAGTGCGCGCATGCGGTTTTGCGCGCTGAAACGAGCGCCCTGTGTGCCACTCCGGACAGACATCGATTCCCCTTTTCTGATACGAACGTCCTTCATCCTATGTCCGGTCATCCGCTCCATTGGTCAACCCACGTCAACGGTGCGTTGCAGGAGGCTGGGCGCCGCACCCAGCAGTTTGGCCGTGTACGCATCGGACGGGCTGTCGAATACTTCCTGGGCCGTTCCCTGCTCGACGATCCGCCCGGCGTTCATGACGACGATGGTGTCGGAGACGTACCGCACCGTCTGTATGTCGTGCGAGATGAACACCATGCCGAGCCCCAACCGAGCCTTGATGTCGCTGAGCAGATTCAGGATCTGCGCTCGCACCGAGACGTCGAGCGCCGACGTCGGCTCGTCGGCCACGATGACGTCAGGTTCGAGCGCGAGTGCACGCGCGATCGCGACACGTTGCCGCTGACCGCCGGAGATCTGGCTCGGGATGACTTCGAGCGCAGATTGGGGGAGTCCGACCAAACCGACCAGCTCGCGAACTCGGGCGGTTCGGCTCGCGCGGTTGCCGATGCCGTGGACGTCGAGTGGATCGGTGAGGATGTCGGCCACCGTCATTCGGGGATTGAGCGCGGTAGCCGGATCCTGGAAGACGATCGAGATCGCTCGGCCGAACTCCTTGCGCACGCCGGCCGACCGGGTCAGAGCGCTTCGGCCGCGAAAGACCACGTCGCCCGACGTCGGCTTCTGCAGTCCGACCATGACTTTGGCCAGAGTGGACTTGCCACAACCCGACTCGCCCACGATGCCGATCGTCGTCCCTCGTCGTACGTCGATACTGACATCGTTGACCGCGTGAACCGTGCCCGGTTTGAACAGTGATCCCGAACGGGTCTTGTGGACGACGTGAATGTTCTTCAGTTCCAGGATGGGTGCTTCAGCTGTAGTCATCGCACGCTCTCCAATTCCGATTCTGTACGTACGGGAGTCGCGGACTGGCTGGCGAACCAATGCTCGGTCCCGTCGACCCGGACCATCTCCGGCTTGCGGAGGGGGTCGGAGTCCGGGCGAGTGGAACGCTCGGCGAAACGGTCACCCGGCGCGAAGTTTCCGGGCGAGGGAACAGTTCCCTGAATCTGATGCAGTCGCGGCGCTTCGTCCTCGATCGAGAGAACGGCACCGAGAAGGCCCTGGGTGTATTCGTGGCGGGGATCGACGAGCAGATCACTCGTGGGCGCCGACTCGACGACCTGACCGGCGTACATCACCGTGATCTTGTGAGCGAGTGAAGCAACGAGTGCAAGATCGTGGCTCACGAAAACCATGGCAAACCCCAGCTTTTCCCGAAGATCGTTGAGCAAGTCCACGACCTGGGCCTGGACGGTGACGTCGAGAGCGGTGGTGGGCTCGTCCGCGACGATCAACCGCGGACTGCGGGTGAGCGACATGGCGATCAGAACGCGCTGACGCTGACCACCGGAAAGCTCGTGTGGGTAGCTGGAGAGAGTGCGCACCGGATCGAGTCCGACGAGTTCGAGCAGTTCCTCGGCTGTGCGGGTACCGCCGCGCTTGGTGAGCTGCTTGAACTGCGCGCGGATCAGCATCGCCGGATTCAGTGAACTCAGCGCGTCCTGGTAGATCATGGCCATGTCGTGCCCGCGCAGCTTGTTTCGCTCTCGGTTGTTCAGCTCGAGGACGTTGACTCCGTCGAACAGGATCTCGCCGGTCACCACTGCCGTCTTGGGTAGCAGACCCATGATCGCCAGCGACGTGAGCGATTTTCCGCAACCGGACTCGCCGACGAGTGCCATCGTCTCGTTCGGGCGGACGGTGAAGCTCACGTTGTCGACGATCGCGGTGTCTCCGTAGCGTTCCGGGAACCGGATCGTGAGATTGCGGACCTCGAGGAGTGGCGCGGCATCGCCCTCGTACACAAGACGATCGGAGCGGGACCGCTCGGTTTCCGCCAGGATCTTCAGGTGCGTTTCGAGAGGAGTCGGCTCGGCGGCCGGCTCGAGAACATCTTTCACGACGCTCGGATCGGCGAAGTCGTCTATCAACTCCGGAGTGTCGGTGACCGATGCGGCTTCGTCCTCCAGAATGAGTTCGTTGGAGGTCTCCTCCGCTGCAGCGGTCTGCGCTGCTTGGAGCGCGGAGGGCGTCTTCTTGGTCTTCTTCAGACTCGGATCTGCCATCGCGTCCGTCAGGCCCTCGGCGAGCACGTTGAGGGAGAGCACCGTCAGCAGAATGAGCAGGCCGGGGAACACCGTTGCCCACCAACCACCGAGAAGCACCATGTTCTTGCCGTCGGCGATCACCGATCCCCACGACGGATCCGGGGGACGCACACCGGCGCCGATGAACGACAGGCTGGCCTCGAGCACGATGGCGTCGGCGACCATGACAGTGCAGAAGACGAGAACGGGCGCAGCACAGTTGGCTACGACGTGCTTGACGACGATGTGTGAAGTTCTTGCGCCGATAACCTTTTCGGCCGCGACGTAGTCCTCGCCGTACTGAGCGAGAACGTTCGCGCGAACGACGCGAGCCACCATCGGTGTGTAGAGGAACGCGATAGTGACGATCAGAACTGGAATCGAACCACCGAAGGCTGCGACGAGTACGGCAGCGAGCGCGATGCCCGGGAACGCCATGACCACGTCGAGCACACGCATGATGGTCTCGTCGACGCCTTTTCGGCTCGTTGCGGCCACCGATCCGATGAGAGCGCCGGCGCACAGTGCGAGGAAGGTGGAACCGAGACCGATGGTCAGCGACCAGCGTCCGCCGTAGAGCAAGCGGCTGAACAGATCTCGACCGAGACTGTCCTGACCGAACCAGTGGTCGGCGCTGGGGCCCGCGGTACCCACCGCCTGTTCGAGCGGGGTGTACTGCGTGATCAGCGGCGCGAAGAGGCAGGCGAGCACGATGATCGCGAGAACCGCCATCGACAGCCAGGCCGAGAGGGGGAAGCGAGAAAAGGTGATGCCGGGTCGCGAAAGCTTCTCGGTGAGTTTTCTTCTCATCATGCTGCGCTCCGAAGTCGTGGATTGACGAGCAGGTAGAGGATGTCGACGGCGAGGTTGACGACGACGAAGCCGACCGCGATGACGATGACAACTCCCTGAACGACTGCGGGGTCACCGTTGGTGACGCCGTTGATCATGAGCTGACCCATGCCGGGCAGGCCGAAGATCTGCTCGATGACCACAGCGCCACCGAGGAGGTAACCGACACGGAGGCCCAGGACGGTGAGCGGGTTGATCAGCGCGTTACGCAACACATTCCGTCCGATCACCACGTGATAGGGCAGGCCGCTGCCGATCGCGGTCCGGACGTAGTCCTTGTCCAACTCCTCGACCATCGACGTGCGGATGATGCGCGTGAGTTGTGCTGCGACGGGCAGTGACAGGGACAGCGCCGGGAGCGCCATGTACCAGAGCCAGTCGCTGACGGAGTCGCTCGGATTGACGTAGCCACCGGTAGGGAACCATCCGAGTTGAACAGCCAGATACTGAATCATCAGCAGTGCCAACCAGAATGACGGTGCCGCCACACCACCGAGGGAGATCACTCGGATGACCTGATCCGGCCAGCGATCGCGGAACAGTGCGCTGGTGACGCCGAAGATCAGCGAGAGCACGATGGCGATCACCAGTCCGAGAACCGTGAGCTGAATGGTCAGTGGCAGAGCGGTGGAGATCGAATCCAACACCGGGGTACCGGAAATCAGACTGTCACCCATGTTGCCGCTGACCAGATCGGTCACGAAGTGAACGTATTGCAGCGGAAGCGGATCGAGCAGTCCGTTCTCTTCCTTGAACTGCTGCAGCTGTTCCGCAGTCGGGTTGCCACCGTTGAACGCCGCGGTTGCGGGATCGGTGGGCGCGAACTGCATCACGATGAAGACGAACGCGATGATGCCGAGGATCAGGGGGATCAGTATCAGTAATCGCCTGATCAGCATGGGGAGGACTCTTGCCATCGGGGGATCTCTCAGTTGTGGGAAACGGCCGAGCGGGCGGGTATCAGGCCGGCTTCGCCTGAAGCAGGTTGACGCCGGGGTACGGCAGCGGAGTGACGTCGGCGATCTTCTTCGGATCCCACGCAGTCAGGAGCTCCTGATGGAGAACCGGGTAGTAGACAGCATTTTCGGCGATCTGGTTCAGGTACGACTGCACGAGGGTGCTGCGCTTTGCCGGGTCGGTCTCTCGGGTGGCTTCGTCCATGGTGGCGTAGATCTTCTGCGCTTCGGGGGTGTCGTCCCACTTGGCGTAGGTCTTCGTCCACAAGCCGCCCTTGCTGTACGTGTAGCGGACGAGAAGGTCGACGTCGCTGCCGAATGCCTGCGGGTTGGACGTACCGGCGGCGATCTGGAACTTCTGGCCGCTGTTGAGCTTGCTCACCATGGCGCTGGTGTCCTGCGGTTCGAGCGTCGTGTTGAATCCGACTGCGTCCCAAGACTCTTTGATGGTCGGCAAGCAGTCGCCCAGCCAGCTGACGTTGGTGGAGAGCAGTGTCAGGTCGAGGCCACTGACGCCGGCGGCAGCAAGGAGTGAGCGGGCCTTGTCCGGATCGTACGAGTAGACGGTGGACGCTCGCGCGTAGTCGGGGTTGCGCTCGTACAGGTAGCTCGTGGCCGGTGCTGCCTTGCCGCCGAGGGCGATCTCGATCATCTTCGGGGTGTTGATCGCGTAGAACATCGCCTGGCGAACACGAACGTCGTCGAACGGTGCCTGAGTGGTGTCGAAGAGCAGGTACATGAGGTTCATGCCCGGGTTGCCCTCGACGGTGCGCCCACCGGAGGTCAGAGTGGGGACGTTGGCGACGGGGATGTTGTCGGCGAGTTGTGCACCGGCATTGTTGCCCGAGACGCGCGCGATGCGTGAGGAGGTGTCGACGATGGAGAGCCAGTTCATGGTCGCGAAGTTGGCCGGACGCGGCCCGTTGTACGCCTCGAAGGCCTCGAAAGCTGTATTGCTCTTGGGGGTGTGGCTCTTGAGCTTGTACGGACCGGAACCGACGACCAGCGCTCCGGACTTGGCCTCGTCCCAGTGGCCGTCGAAGACGTGCTTGGGCATGATCTTGGCGATCGAGAGACGCTGTGCGGCAGCGCTGAACGGGTAGTTGAAGTTCAGGGTCACCGTTTGGTCGTCGACCTTGGTGACGGACTGCAGCCAGGAGGAGAAGAAGGAGCGGATCAGTACGTTCAGCTGTGGATCGAGGATGCGATCGAAGGTGAAGACGACGTCGTCCGAGGTGACCGGAGTGCCGTCGTGCCAGGTTGCTCCCTCGCGGATTTTCATGGTCCAGCTCGAGGCGGTGGCGTCGGTCGGGACGGCCTGTGCGAGCGCCGCATACGTCTCACCGGTGCCTGGATCGTTTTCGAGCAGTCCCTCGTAGACGTGGTTGACCGCTGCCATGAGGAAACCGGATGCAGTCTGCATCGGGTCGAAGCTCTGGTCGTTGCCGTATCCGATGGCGGTGGTCAGATCGCCGGTGCTCGCGGAACCGCCGACAACCGAGGTCGACGACGGCCCGCCGCCACAGGCCGCGAGAGTCGCGGTGATACCTGCTGCAGCTCCCAGTAGCCCGGTGTACCGGAACAGGTCTCGGCGGGTGAACGCGGAGCTCAGCGGTCGTTCGTTCTTCAAGGCGGCCTCCAAGGCGGGGAGCGGGACATCAAGGGAGTGGATAGGGGATGTCCTATGTTCGACGTCCGATGTTGCGTAACTTACATTGTGGATCAGAAAGCGTCTAGAGAATCTTCGGAACTGGCGGCGCCGAACTTCACGTTTTGCCGGTTTCGAGCCGAAAATAGTGCGCTCACCTGCATAGATGAAGACTGTGTTACCGGCGTCGAATTGACGAGCGATGACGCTGGCCGTATAACATAGGACATCCCTCATCCAATCTTTGGAGACTTCATGACCCGATACAAAGTCGGTGTGGTCGGTTGCGGATTCTTCGGTAGTTCCCTCGCTCGCGAGCTGGCTGCCCATCCACGTTTCGAACTGACGATGCTGTGCGACCGTGACTTCGAGCGGGCCAAGGACGTCGCCGCAGAGTTCTCGGCAACCCCGACAGACGATCACGACGCGGTGGCCGCTCACCCGGAGTTGGCCCTCGTTGTCGTCGCGACGCCCAATCACGCGCACGCCGAACCTGCCATCGCGGCGCTCGAACACGGCACGGCAGTTTTTGTCGAGAAGCCACTCGCCGTCGAACTGGTCGATGCGCAGAACATGATCGCGAGCGCCGACGCGAGCGGTTCGCCGTTGATGGTCGGGCACATCATGCGGATGATGCCGGGTGTACGACGTCTGGCGGACCTGCTGGCGTCGGGGGAGCTCGGCGAGGTCGCTGCGATCGAATCGTCTCGCTCACGCTGGATCGACACCGACGGCGCAGATCCACAGTGGTGGAAGCTCGACAAGAGCCGAACGGGTGGAGAACTGACTCACGAAATTCACGAACTGGACCTGATGTGCTGGCTCGGCGGCGAGGTGACTGCCGTGTCGAGCATCGCCACCGCGGACGACGGCTTCCGCAACACAGTGGTGTCGTTCGCCGGCGGCGCGATCGGCAGACACACCATCTCGACGCGTTCACACACTTCGTCGTGGCAGCTGACCGTCGATGCCACCGAAGGTTCGGTCCACGCGGACTTCCACACCGGCCGGGTCAGCCGACTGCGCGGGGGACAGGTCGTAGAGTCGTGGCCGATCTTCGACGTCGACGCCGAGAACCAATCGTTGATCGACGCTGCGAGCAGGACGCAGAAGTACAACTCGGGTAACGGAGGATCCTCGCTGTGGATGCAGGCTGCGATTCGTCACGAAATCGACGAGATGGCAGCAGTTCTCGACGGCAAGGCTGATCCCGACTCGCCGTTGACGTACGCACGTGAACGCGCACTCGTCGTCGCCGAACAGGTGCGACTCGGTGGCGGCGAACCGGCAGCGCTCTCGGGAAGTGCCAAGTGACGGTGCGTGTAGCCGTCATAGGTAGCGGCGGAATCGCGCGGGACCACGTCAGCGCCTTGGCGCGCATCCCGTCGGTCGAAGTCGCCTACGTATTCGGCAGTGACTTGGACCGGGCCGCATCGGTTGCGGCGTTGGCGCCGGGCGCGAAGGCCAGTACCGATCTGGCGAAGATTCTCGCCGACCCGAGCGTGCAGGCGGTCAACGTCGTCGGGGCCACTCCCGACCACGCACCCGTGACGATAGCCGCGGGCCGCGCGGGAAAGCATGTGCACGTGGAGAAGCCGGCCGCGCTGACAGTCGCGGACTTCGACGCGATGGTCGAGGCCACCGAAGGTAACGGCACCTCACTGATGGTCGGACAGACCGTACGATTCCAGCCGTCGATCACCTCGATCGGAAACTCGGTTGCACAAGGTGCCATCGGCGACCCCCGGTTGATCCATCTCAGTTGGTACACCGGCCATGTCTGGCCAGGGGGCTGGCGAGGCTGGCAACACGACAAGGAACGTTCGGGTGGTCACCCCGTTCACAACGGAACCCACGCACTCGATCTGGTGACGTGGCTGATCGGTCGTCGTCCGACCCGTGTGTTCGCTCGTAGTTTCCCCACCTTCGCGGCGGGGATGCCCGTGCACGACAGCTTCCATCTGACCGTTCGCTTCGAGGACGGATCGCTGGCTCTGATCGAATTGGCCTACGCGCTACCACAATCGGGAAAGATGGTGCGTCGGATCGTGGTGTCGGGGACTTCCGGCACGCTCGCGCACGACACCGGCGACGACCCGGGACTGATGACGGACACGACCAACGCGCCGCCGTCGTCGATCGAGGACGCGATGTCGCATCAGATGCGTCACTGGATCGCCACTCTCGACGGTTCCGCGAGCCCGATAGTCGAGAACTGGCAGGTGCGTGCAGCTCTCGCGACTGCCATCGCTGCCCAGCAATCGCTCGACACCGGCCGCGCTGTCTCGATCGGAGAAAACCAATGACCGGCACCGGTTCGATCCGCGTCGGATTTGTCAGCGGCGTCAGGCATGCCGGCTCCTATGCGGACCTGTTGCGATCCGATCCTCGAGTGAGCCTGGTCGGGGCCTCCGACGAATCCTCGGTCCCCGATTGGATTCGTGAGGACGGGATCGCGATGGCAAAGGCCGCAGACATCGAGTGGATCGACGAACTCGGCGAGTTGCTCGACCCCGAACGGATTGACCTGGCGATCATCTGCAGTGAGCCGACCAGGCATGCGCGGCTTGCGATTGCCGCATTGAACGCCGGACTCGACGTCCTGGTGGACAAGCCGGTGGGCGTCGACGAGGCGGAGGCCGCGGCGGTTCAGCAAGCCGCACGGTCGAACGGGCGAATCTGCACGGTGGTGAACCGCACTCATTCACCTGCGCTCCGGCGACTGCGCCGATGGATCGACGCCGGAAATCTCGGACTGCCGCGCCACGTCGACATCGAGTTCCTCGCAAGCGGAACACATTTCGCGACGTCTGTCGAGCGTCCCGAACTGGTGGTGGATCCCGCGCTTTCCGGCGGGGGAGAAGTAGTGAACTTCGCCGGTTACGCCGCCGACTACCTCCGATACCTCACCGGCCTGGACGTCACCGAGGTGTACGCCGAGACGAGCACACTCTACGGCGGGGCCCACCAGCAGTTCGGAGTCGAAGACACGGCGTTGATCTCGCTCGCCCTGGAAAACGGCGTCACCGCGACGGTGACCGTCGGAAGAATCCCCGCAGCACCGGGTTTCGGCGCGAATACCGCGACGGTTCGCGTCCTCGGATCCCACGGATACGCGAGTTCCGACGACGACAAACCCGCGGTGACCCACTTCGCGGCCTCGGGAGACGTGACCGCACTACCCATCGGCGGCTTCGGTTCGGACAACGCGGTGTCGAGCTTTCTCTCTCACGTGCTCGATCGACTTCCCACACGGACCGAACCCGACTACACCGTGGCAGACGCCCGCGCGTCGATGCGCGTGATCGATGCTGCCTATCTGTCCGCCTCGAGCGGTCAGCCGGTCTCCGTTTCTCCCTGACAGCCGCACCCACAACTCAATCCGACAACCAACATATGGAGACCCCATGAGCACGGAAACCACCACCTTCAGCGGAATCGTCCCGCCGATCGTCACACCACTGACGCTCGAGGGCGAGGTCGACACCACGTCGCTCGAACGCCTGCTCTCACTGCAGATCGAAGCCGGAGTCGACGGCTTGTTCGTCCTCGGTTCCTCGGGTGAGGTCGGTTACCTCACCGACGCTCAGCGCGCCCAGGTGGTGCAGACGGCCATCGGTCACGTCGGTGGCCAGGTACCGGTCCTCGTCGGAGTGAACGACATGACCACCAACCGGGTCATCGCCGTCGCCGAGCAGGCGCGCGAGGCTGGTGCGGATGCCATCGTCGCGACGGCGCCGTTCTACGCGATCACCGATGCAGCCGAGACGGCAACGCATTTCCGCTCCATCCACGCCGCAGTGGATCTTCCGTTGTTCGCCTACGACGTCCCGGTTCGTGTCCACAGCAAGCTCAGCCCGGCAATGCTGGTCGAGCTCGGTCGCGAGGGAGTCATCGCCGGCGTGAAGGATTCGAGCGGCGACGACGTCAGTTTCCGTATGTTGCTCCGTCAGTCGGCCGGGCTCGAAAACTTCGCCGTCTTCACCGGGCACGAGGTAGTCGTCGACGGATGCCTGCTGATGGGTGCTTCGGGCGCAGTGCCCGGCCTGGCCAACGTGGACCCGCACGGCTACGTACGACTGTGGCGCGCTGCGCAGGCAGGAGACTGGGCCGCAGCGAAGGCCGAGCAGGATCGACTCACCGATCTGTTCTCCATCGTCGAGGCGCCGACACCGGGTCGCGTCAGTGCCGGTGCCGCGGGTCTGGGCGCGTTCAAGACGGCTCTGGCCCTGCGCGGCGTCATCACCGGCAACACGATGTGCGCGCCGATGCTCTCGCTCGACGAGTCCGAGACCGCAACGATCAAGGTCGTTCTGGAACAGGCCGGGCTCCTCTGACATGACATCTGGGCAGAAGCGATGGATCGGTATCGACATCGGCGGCACCAAAGTGGCTGCCGCGGTGGTGACGTCCGACGGAGACGTGATCGACACCGTTCGTGCGGCAACACCGACGGCGGGTAGGGAAGCCGTTCTCGGGACCGCTACCGCGTTGATCGACCGTCTGAGGGCGAATCACACGGTAGCCGGAATCGGAGTCGGTGCACCGGGAATCATCGATCGGGTGCGTGGCCGCGTCGTCTTCGCCTCCGACATTCTGTCTGGATGGAGTGGCGCCGAGGTTCGCGGAGAACTCGAGGCACACTCAGGCCTACCAGTGACGGTGGACAACGACGTGCGCGCGATGGCTCACGGCGAGAACATGATCGGCGCCGGTCGCGGTCGAACCTCTGCACTGTTCGTCTCGATCGGTACCGGAATCGGTGGCGCGTTGACCGTGGGCGGTCAGCTGTACCACGGTGCCCACGGAACAGCCGGCGAGCTCGCGCATCTGTTGGTTCCGGTCTCCGGGGCGATAGGTTGCGGTTGCGGCAGAACCGATCACCTCGAGGCAGTCGCGTCTGGCCCGGCGATGGCAGCCGAGTACGCAGCGCGGGCGGGTGTGCCCACTCAACCGTTACAGGCAGTGGTGGCGCTCATGCACTCGGGCGATCCGATCGCCCGTGCCGTGGTCTCCGACGCCGGTACTCTGCTGGGCCGCGTCCTGGCCGGCATCGCGACTGCATTCGATCCCGAGGTGATCGTCATCGGCGGCGGCGCAGCCCAGATCGGAGCCGACCTCCTGTCTCCGCTGACGTCCGCTTTCCGGGTGGAAGCGATGGGCCCCATTGCCGAAACCGCCATTCTTCCTGCCCGTTTGGGGACCGATGCGCCGCTCGTCGGCGCTGCGCTCCTGGCCGCCGCAACACGAATCGAGGTAACACCGTGACTGTCGAAGAATTGCTCACGATCATCAGCGGGAAGCTGATCGTGTCCTGTCAGGCCGGACACGGCCATGCCCTGCGCGACACCGGGACCATCGAGAGGATGGCCCGCGCTGCGGTCGACGGGGGAGCGGTGGCTATCCGCTGCGGCGGTGTGGGCGGAACCCCGGATGTCGCAGCAGTCGTGTCGGCAGTGAAGGTACCGGTGATCGGTTTGACGAAGATCGGCTCGGAGGGCGTGTTCATCACGCCGACAAGGGAATCAGCCCTCGAAGTCGTGGATTCGGGTGCGCAGATCGTGGCTGCCGACGCCACGCTGCGACCTCGTCCGGACGGGCTGACCTTTGCCGACACCGTCGACGCGGTCCATGATCGCGGCGGCCTCGTCATGGCCGACTGTGGAACACTCGAGGACGGCGTCGCTGCCGCCGCGTCGGGCGCCGACATCATCTCCAGCACACTGGCGGGATACACCGAGAACAGCCGACGGCTGGCCGGCCCGGACCTGGAGCTGATCTCGGAACTGCGGCAGGCACTTCCAGATGCAGTCCTCATTGCCGAGGGGCGATACCACAGCCCGGAGGATGCGGCACGCGCCATCGCCCTGGGTGCAGACTCGGTGGTTGTCGGAACCGCAATCACGGATCCGGCGTTCATCACGTCGAAGTTCGCAGCGGCAGTATCGGGCGCCGAAAGGTCGAGGGTGTGACCCCGACGTCGAAGGCTCTGAAATCCAGGACCGCTGAACGGATTCGGCTGGAGACTTTGCTCGGCGACTCCTCGACGCCGATACGGTGGGTCTTCACCGGCGACAGCATCACTCAAGGATTGACGCACACCGACGGTCATCGAAGTTACGTCGAACACTGCGCCGAGCGCGTCCGTGGTGAACTTTCCTTGTTCAACCACGTCCTTGTCAACACCGGGGTGAGCGGCAATCGATCCTCCGATGTGCGTGCGGGTTTCGCGCACCGCATCGAAGTGTTCGAACCCTCGGTGGTGTTGATCATGCTCGGTACGAATGACGCATTGGATGGCGAAGAAGAACTGGAGCGGTTTCGAGACGACCTCTCGGACATGATTTTCCGGACGCGAGCGATCGGTGCGGTGCCGATCCTGCAGACGCCGCCACCGATCGACGTCGAGAATGCGCCCACCAGAGCGGGATTGGTTCAGTACGTCGAGGTCGTGCGGCAGGTTGCCGCCTCGACGCGCGTTGTGTTCGTCGACCACTACGCGCAGTGGACGGCCCATTCTCCCGATGGTCCACCGCCGGCTCTCCTGGCTGACGCATTCCATCCGAACGAACAAGGGCACTACGTGCTCGCGGACGCCGTGCTCCGTGAGTTGTCGATCGCGGATACCGAAGTTCCCGTTGTACCGCAGGTGATGTCGTGATGCATCGTGGACAAATTCTTCGTGGACAACTGGTGACCGGTGGGCAACTGCTTCCGGACGGTGTCGTCGAGATTTCCGGTGATCGTGTGGTGTGGGCCGGGCCCGCGTCGCAGCGAACCGACCCGTTACCCGAACGGGCAGCTGCGGGGACAACGATCATCCCGGGGTTGGTGGACGTTCACTGCCACGGCGCCGGCGGATTCGGTTTCCCCGAGGCAGACGAGTTCGGATCCACCGTGGCTGCCGATCACCACCGGACGAACGGCACGACCTCGGTGATCGGCTCGCTCGTCTCCGCGCCGCCGCAGATCCTGCGCAGTCGCATCGAGCTCCTGGCAGGACTGGTGGACGAGGGCACGCTGGCCGGAATTCACCTGGAAGGTCCATTCCTGTCGGTACTCCGTTGTGGCGCCCAGGATCCCGACAGCATTCTCGACGGCGACCCGGCTCTGCTCGAGTCGCTGCTCGAAGCCGGCCGCGGGCACATCCGCTCGATGACGATCGCTCCGGAGACAGCACACTTCGGCGAACTTGCCTCATTGCTGGAGCGTCACCGGGCCGTCGTGAGTATCGGACACACCGATGCGTCCAACCCGATTGCGACACGTTCGATCGCACACTCGGCGCATGCACCGCTCAGTGCCACTCACCTGTTCAACGGTATGGCTCCGATGCATCATCGCGCTCCCGGCGCAGTGGCGGCGTGTCTTGCCGCGGCCGCGAAAGGACAGATGGTGGTCGAGTTGATCGGGGACGGAGTACATCTCGCCGACGAGACGGTGGCGACGGTGTTCGATCTGGTCGGTCCGCATCAGATCGCGTTGGTCTCCGACGCGATGGCTGCGGCGGGAATGCCCGACGGGCGCTACCCACTCGGACCTCTCGACGTCGACGTGGTCGGTGGCGTGGCGCGGCTGGCCGGCCAGGGGGACACGGCCATTGCCGGCGGGACGAGTCGGTTGATGGACATAGTCCGCCGGGCTGTCAATCACGCCGGCGTCGATCTGCTTTCGGCTGTCATCGCAGCGACGGCAACGCCTGCTTCGCTGATGGGGCTGGCCGGAATGGTCGGCGATCTCGTGCCGGGTTGCCGCGCCGATCTGATCGTCACCGGTCCAGAACTCGAAACCCGCGCCGTCATGGCCGCTGGGAACTGGCTCATGAACTACACCGAAAGCTGAGGAATCAACCGATGGAAATTGTCATTGTCGACAGTGCGGAGGCGGCCGGCACCGTTGTTGCCGACATCTTCGAACACGCGGTGCATTCAGGTGCACGGACTTTGGGCCTGGCGACAGGATCTTCACCGCTCTCGGTGTACCGCGAACTCGCGCGCCGTCACCGCGAGGAAGGGTTGAGTTTTGCCGGCGTGCAGGCGTTCCTGTTGGACGAATACGTCGGCCTGCCGGAAGGCCACCCTGAGTCGTATGCCCAGGTTATCCGAACGGAGCTGGTGAATCACCTGGACCTGGACGCGGCAAGGGTATTCAGCCCCGACGGAACCGCGTCGGATCCATTTGCCGCCGCGGCAGCCTACGACCGGGCGATTGCGTCGAATGGTCCGGTGGACGTACAACTTCTGGGCATCGGCGGCAACGGTCACATCGGTTTCAACGAACCGACGTCCTCGCTGAATTCGAGGACCCGGGTCAAGACGCTGACGGAACAGACTCGAACCGACAACGCCCGATTCTTCGAGAGTCCGGACGACGTACCACGGCACGTGATCACCCAGGGCCTCGGAACTATCTGCGAAGCAAAGCATCTGGTGATGATCGCGACCGGCGAGCACAAGGCCGCTGCGATTGCCGCTGCCGTCGAGGGGCCGCTGGCCGCGGTGTGCCCGGCATCGGTCCTCCAACTGCATCCACACGCGACGGTGGTGATCGACGATGCAGCGGCATCACAGCTTCGGCTCACCGAGTTCTACAAAACGGTGTCTGCGCACAAACCGCTTGCTCAGCACTACTGAGATATCGGGCTAGACGGGCTCTCGCGTCTTCTCGAGGCCGAGTGCCATTTCGGGAGTGAGTAATTGGAAGTCGGATTCTCCACGCCGTCGGATCCACACCGGATCGGAGGTGTTCCAGCGTTCGGCGCTCTGCGTTCGAGTGACCACCTTGAAGGTCGCCGTTCTCGGGAACTCACTGCACACTCGGATCAAGGTCGGCTTCTGCTTCGGCCCGAGTTCCGGCCGGGAATCGATGTATTCGGCTACGGCTGCCGGGTCGAAGTTGTCGACATCGCCGACCGGAATCACCGACGCCATGACGCGGTCGCCGACGTCGCTGTCGGGGACCGCGTACACGGACACCTGCGCGAAGCCCGGGTAACCGACCAGGGAGCGTTCGATGGGTGCGGCACCGATGTTCTCGCCGTCCACTCGCAGCCAACCGGAACTGCGTCCCGCGAAATAGACGTAACCGTCGACGTCGGTGTACGCCAGATCGCCACTCCAGTACTGGCCGTTGCGCATTCGCTCGGCGTCGGCGTCCGGGTTCTTGTAGTACCCGGCGAACGTGCCTGGGCCGGTGACATTGACCAGTTCACCAGTTGCCTCGTCGGCGTTGGTGATCCGGCCGTCGGCATCGAAGACTGCAGGCGGGCATGGCGCTCCGGTCTCGGGATCGAGGATCTTGACGCCGTCCGGGAGCAGTCCGAGGGCGCCTGGCCGGGGAACCGGTGCCGCGGAGATCGAAATGCCGCCCTCGGTGGAACCGAACCCGTCGATGACGCGAGCGTCGAAGCGCCGGACGAAGGTGGCGACGGCGGGCGCCGAACCCTCGTTGCCGTACATGATCTTCAAGGTGTTGTCCCGCTCGTTCGGCACCTCGGGGGTGGAAGCGATGAAGGACAACGGCTTTCCGACGTAGTTGGAGTACGTGATTCCGTACTTGTGAACGTCGGGTAGAAAACCCGAAGCGGAGAACTTGCGTCGCATGGCAATTCCCGCACGAGCGTGCAGCGCGACCGTCCACGCCGCCATCATCGCGTTGGAATGGAACATGGGCATCGCCATGTAGACGACGTCGTCGGCGCCGAGCCCGAAACGATCGGCAAGCATGACCCCGGGAGAGGCCAACTTGTGGTGCGTGCACCGAACCGCTTTGGGATCACCGCTGGTTCCGGAAGTGAAGATGAGCATCAACAGATCGTCGGGCTGCGCCGTCGATGCGTAGGCCGGCGTATCGGCGAAGGGCGCCAACAATTCCGCCCAGGCCGGAGAATCCACGTTGATCACCCGGACGTCGCCGAGATCGACGTCGTCGAGTAGATGTGCCTGGTTGTTCTCGGTGAAGATGACCTGGCAGTCGGAGAGGGCAATGTCTCGCGCCAATGCCGGGCCGCGCCTGGTCGTGTTCAGCCCGGCGGCGACCGAACCCGAGAACGATGCCGCTCCGAGCAGCAGCGAGAACTCGGGGACGTTCTCCATCAGAAGTCCGAAATGCCTGGGGCGCGTTCGATCGAGCAGCGTGTCCAGCAGCGCTGCTCGATCGAACGAGCCTTGAACGTGCTCGCGCCAGGTGATGACCTGGTCCTCGAAACGGAGACCGCGGTCGTCGATCTCGCTGACTCCGAGGAGTAGATCGGAAACAGTGGGGCTCTGACTCATAGCTGCATCATCATCGATTCGTCTCGGACCAGGTCATGGATTTCCACTCGGTGGGACGCACTCAGGCAGGGACTGCGGCAAGTACCTTGCCGAGCGCGCGAAGCTGATCCGTTGCGTTGCCGAGCAGGAACTCGTGATGCTTGGCCGCGAGGAAGTAGCGGTGAACCGGATGGTCCTCGTCCAGACCGACACCGCCGTGAACGTGAACCGCAGTGTGCCCGACACGGTGTCCCGCATCTGCAGCCCAGAACTTGGCCGTCTGTACAGCGCCGTCGGAAGGAAGTCCTTCGCTCAGACGCCACGCGGCAGCCCACAGAGTCAGACGGACACCCTTGACGTCGATGTATCCGTCTGCGAGGCGCTGGGCCACGGCCTGGAAACTACCGATCGGTCGACCGAACTGCACACGCTCGGTGGCATATTCGGCGGTCAGCTTCAACGCTTGATCGAGCACTCCGTACTGGTAGGCGGTCGAACCGAGCTGAATTCGCTCGACGATCCACGCCGCGATGTCCGATCCCTGGGCAACCGAGCCGAGAACACGATCGGCCGGGATCTGCACCGAATCGAATTCGACGAGACCCGCGCTCGAGAAATCTGTGGTCGATTGCCTGGTAATGCTCACGCCCGCGTCCGACGGTTCGACGAGGAAGACCGCGACGCCGTCCTCGGTGATGGCGGGGACGAGGAACAGATCTGCGAGCGGTGCACTGTCGACGGTGATCTTTGTTCCGTCGATGCGCCAACCGTCGGCGGTCTTCTCGGCACGCGTGACGGGGTGGGCCGGGTCGTCGTTGTATTCCTCGGCGAGGGCCGCGGTGAGTATCTTCTCGCCGGCGGCGGCGGCGCTCGCCCATTCGTCTCGCTGCTTGTCCGAGCCGAATTCCGCTATCGCTGCGGCGGATCCGACGATGGACGTCAGGAACGGAACGGCTGCAACACCGCGTCCGAGTTCGGCCAGGATGCTGCACTGCTCGAGGACCCCGAATCCGTCTCCGCCGACCGACTCCGGAAGGGCCGCACCGAGGACGCCGGCCGAGGCCAGAGCGTTCCACAAGATGGCGTCGAAGCGGTCTTCCGCGGCGTCGAGTTCACGAAGGCGATCGTTGGTGACCAGTTCGGTGACTACGGATCGTGTCAGGCCGGACAGGTCCTGCTGGGCCTCGGTAAGGGTGAATTCCATGATCGTGGGTCCTTATCGCTTCGATGCGGGAAGCCGCAGAGCTGTCATTCCGATGATGTCGCGTTGCACTTCGTTGGTACCGCCGCCGAACGTCAGGATCAGCGAAGAACGATGCATACGTTCGATGCGGCCGCGCAGAAGGGCGCCGGGGGAGTTCTGCCTGATCGTGGCGGAGGATCCGAGGATTTCCATCAGCAAGCGGTAAGCCTCGGTGGCGAATTCGGTACCGAACACCTTGTTGGCGGACGCAGCTTCGGGGCCGGGAGCGTGATCGGTTGCGGAGGCGATTTCCCAGTTCATCAACTTCAGGTACTCGGCTTTGGCATGCACGCGAGCCAGATTGATCTGCACCCATTCCTGGTCGATCATGCGTCGGCCGTCGGGCAGCTTGGTGTTCTGTGCCCACTCACGGACCTCACGCTGCGCGGTCAGAATCGGTCCGGCCGAGGTGAGGGCAACGCGCTCGTGGTTGAGCTGATTGGTGATCAGTGCCCAGCCGCCGTGTTCCTGACCCACGATCGACGACGCCGGGACCCGTACGTCCTGGTAGTAGGTGGCGCTGGTGTCGGGGCCGGCCATGGTGTGAACCGGTGTGTAGGAGAAGCCTTCTGCCGTGGTGGGGACGATCAGCATGCTGATTCCCTTGTGCTTCTTGGCTTCCGGATCGGTGCGGCACGCCAACCACACGTAGTCGGCGTACTGGATCAGGCTGGTCCACATCTTCTGCCCGTTGATGACGTAATCGTCACCGTCACGGACCGCCGACGTGCGCAGAGAGGCCAGGTCGGTGCCGGCCTCGGGCTCGGAGTAGCCGATCGCGAAGTGGAGCTCACCGCGAGAGATCTTGGGCAGGAAGAAGGCCTTCTGCTCGTCCGTACCGAAATGCATGATTGTCGGCGCTACCGAATTGATCGTCAGGAACGGCACCGGCGCACCGGCGATGGCAGCTTCGTCGGTGAAGATCAGCTGGTCCATCGCGGAGCGTTCCTGTCCGCCGTACTCTTTCGGCCAACCCAGCGTGAGCCAGCCGTCCTGGCCCATCTGCGCGACGACTTCGCGGTACACATTGCCTTCGCCGTACTCACCCGTCGTGGCGGCGAGCGCTTCACGCCGCTCGGGAGTCATCAGTTGTGCGAAGTAGGCACGCAACTCCTCCTGGAGCTGTTGCTGCTCAGGGGTGTAGGTGATGTGCATGGTTACCTCTCCATAGAGATACGAATCAAAGCGTCAACCATTCGATTGACACAGGTTCTATCGATGCGTTCATCGGCGACAAGGGGCGCCCTCGCCGTCTCCGGCGGATCGTTCGACGTCCGTTCTCGGTACTTTTTCGAATCATTGCACACGACTGAAACAGGTTCTAGTGTTATCGCCAGGAACGGTGTGCGGCACAGCCTTGCGGCACTCGTTTCGTATCCGTGTTCGTGTGAGCAGTTGTGAGTAGAGAAGAGGAATCGCCATGGAGGTCAGGGTTGATCTGGACCGTTGCGAGGCAAACGGTGTGTGCGTCGGGATCGCGCCCGATATTTTCGACCTCGACGACAACGAGGAGCTCGTGATCAGTTCTGTGCGCCCACCGGAGGATCGCTGGGAGGATGTCCGTTCCGCGATCGCTCAGTGCCCGCGCGCGGCACTGACCGAACATCCGTGACGATGGTTGCCCAAAACAAGAACACGTTCTAAAGTTGCGAACTCGTGGGTCACGGCAATCGAGCCGGGTAACTCGACACACGACCGCAGAGAACCGGGAGAGCGCTTCGATGAATGCTGTGAACAGCCCAGAAACCAGTCTCGAAGGCAAGGTCGCCATCGTGACCGGTGCCGGATCGGGGCTTGGAAAGTTCGAGGCCATCGGTCTGGCGAAGGCCGGTGCTTCGTTGGTCGTCAACGATCTGGCCCCGAACGAGGCCGTCGAAGCGACGCTCGAGGAAATCCGTGGTCTCGGTGCCAAGGTCGAATTCGTGGCAGGCAACGTCGGTGAGCGTTCTACTGCCGACGCACTGATGGAAGCAGCGCAGGGTCAGTTCGGCAGTGTCGACATCGTCGTCAACAATGCAGGGGTCGTACGCGACCGGATGCTGTTCAACATGTCCGACGAAGACTGGGATCTCGTACTCGAAGTGCACCTTCGCGGCCATTTCCTCTTGTGCCGCAACGCCGCTGCCTACTGGCGGGCGAAATCCAAGGAAGCCGGGGCGCCGGTGTACGGGCGCATCGTCAACACTTCTTCGGAGGCGGGTCTCCTCGGACCGGAAGGGCAGCCCAACTACGGCGCTGCAAAAGCCGGAATCACGGCGCTGACGTTGTCGGCCGCACGTGGGCTCTCGCGCTACGGCGTACGGGCCAACGCGATCTGCCCGCGGGCACGGACGTCGATGACCGAAGGCGTGTTCGGCGACGCGCCGGCCGACGGCATGGATCCGCTCTCGCCCGAGCACGTGGCTTCGCTCGTCTCGTACCTGGCATCACCAGCGGCTGACGCCGTCAACGGTCAGGTATTCGTGGTGTACGGACCGATGGTTGCGCTGATGGCGGCGCCCGTCGTCGAGCAGAGGTTCGACGCAGAGGGAGATTCCTGGTCGCCGGAAACGCTGTCCGCAGTGATGGGTGACTACTTCGCAGGCCGTGACCCGGCAAAGATGTTCTCGGCATCGGCGGCCTTGAGGGCGCTGGGCTGAACGGTGCTCGCGACACGTAGAACCGTTGTTCGCACTCAGACGGTCTGCGTGTCCACTTCCTGGTAGAAATAGCGTGTTCACGAGTCGGTGGGCGCGGCAGCTTGCCTGCGTTCTGTAACGAGACCAACGGTCTCGAAAAAACTGGACTGTGTTCCAATTTTGCATTCCTGCGAACGATGCGATATTCGATCGGCGTGCCCAGTCAAGGCTCTCGCATGGCTGATTTTCGAACCTGGCGCCGAAAGGCGCCGATCATTCAAAAGTATTAATTTCCAGGATATTTCGGCGAAAATCACATCGAAAAGGGATGCTTCCCATGTCTCCGATCTTCCGGTTTCGGATCGGCGCCGTGAGGCTACTCCTTAGAGTTGGACACTTGTTTTTGACAGGTGAACACGTTCTAGTTAATATGACCTGAGTCACAAGCTGTCGGGGGCTGGACTATGAGAACAGACAGTACTGCGGCAACCAAGGACGAGGAGGGCGAATGGTAGACCTCGTCGAGGTGCCATTACGAGCGGTCGGTGGCTTCTTTCAGATGTCCGCCCAAACCTTGAGGGCAGTCTTCTCCCGCCCTTTCCAGCGGCAAGAGTTCATCGATCAGGCCTGGTTCGTGGCCCGAGTCTCGATGGTGCCGACGGTGCTGGTCGCAATCCCGTTCACGGTGCTGGTCAGCTTCACCATCAACATTCTCTTGCGCGAGATCGGTGCAGCCGACCTCAGTGGTGCCGGAGCTGCCCTCGGCACCGTCACACAGGTCGGCCCCATCGTCACAGTGCTGATCGTCGCCGGCGCCGGCGCAACCGCCATCTGCGCGGATCTTTCGGCCCGAACCATCCGCGAAGAGATCGACGCCATGAAGGTGCTCGGGATCAATCCCATCCACCGGTTGGTCGTTCCCCGAGTGCTCGCGTCGACAGGTGTGGCGCTGCTTCTCAACGGACTGGTCTGCACCATCGGCATCCTCGGCGGTTTCGTCTTCTCCGTGTTCATCCAGGACGTGAACCCCGGCGCGTTCGTCAACGGCATCACACTGCTCACCGGATTCGGTGAGCTCATGCTCTCCATGGTCAAAGCAGGGCTGTTCGGCATGATCGCCGGCCTGGTTGCGGCCTACCTCGGACTCAACGTCAAAGGCGGCGCCAAGAGCGTCGGTGACGCGGTCAACCAGACCGTCGTGTTCGCGTTCATGGCGCTCTTCGTCGTCAACGTGCTCATCACGACCATCGGTATCAAGTTGACGGCCGGATGAGGCCCACGGCAGTCGGAGAGATCGAAGTGGACAGAACGACAAACGACAGACGGGAGGAGATCTGATGGCGTTGGCCGCAGCGGGACGCTTCCCGCGCACACGTCGACAGATCGGCTCGATCTCTCGCAGTATCGACAGCATCGGTGATCAAGCGCTGTTCTTCGCGAAGGCTCTCGGTCACGCTCCCAAGGCGCTGATGCGCTATCCACGTGAAACTCTGCGACTGATCGCCGAGATCAGCATGGGCACCGGTGCGCTCGCCGTCATCGGTGGCACCGTCGTGATCGTCGGATTCCTGACGCTGTTCACCGGTGGCACCATCGCCGTTCAGGGTTACAGCTCGCTGGGCAACATCGGCGTCGAAGCACTGACGGGCTTCTTCGCCGCCTTCATCAACGTTCGCATCGCAGCGCCGGTCATCGCCGGAATCGGCCTCGCCGCGACCATCGGCGCCGGCTCCACCGCGCAGCTCGGTGCGATGCGCGTCTCCGAAGAGATCGACGCGCTGGAGACGATGGCGATCCCGTCGATTCCGTATCTGGTCAGCACCCGCGTCATGGCCGGCATGATCGCGATCATCCCGCTGTACTCACTGGCGGTCATCGCGTCGTTCGTCGCCAGCCGCTTTGCGACGGTGTTCCTCTACAACCAGTCCGGCGGCGTGTACGACCACTACTTCACGACCTTCCTGATACCCACGGACATACTGTGGTCGTTCGCCCAGGCGATAGTCATGGCGCTGGCCGTCATGCTCATCCACACCTACTACGGCTTCAACGCAACCGGTGGCCCGGTCGGCGTCGGTGTCGCGGTGGGTAACGCAGTGCGCGCCTCGTTGATCGCGGTCGTCACGGTCACCCTGCTCATCTCACTCGCCATCTACGGCGGGTCCGGCAACTTCAACCTGTCGGGATAGGCGGGCAAGCGATGACCGTACCCAGATGGCACAAGAAGTTGGCCGCAGCCGGCCTGGTCCTCGGACTCGTGGCGATCGTCGCCGTTGCTCTCACCATGTTCTCGGGTGGGTTCACCAAGAGCACGCCCATCACCGTGACGTCCACGCGTGCCGGCCTGGTCATGGAACCGAATGCGAAGGTGAAGCTGCGCGGAGTGCAGGTCGGCCGCGTCGAATCGATCTCCCTCGTCGGGGACCAGGCAAACCTGAAGTTGGCGATGGATCCGGGCCAGATGTCGAAGATTCCGTCGAACGCCCGGGTGGAGATCAAGACCACCACGGTGTTCGGTGCGAAGTACGTCAACATCGTGATTCCCGACGATCCGTCGACCCAGTCGATCCAGGAGGGTGCTGTCATCGCTTCGGACAGCGTCACCGTCGAGTTCAACAGTGTCTTCGAACATCTTTCGGACGTACTCGCGAAGATCGAACCGGAAAAGCTCAACGCCACACTCGGCGCGATCTCCACCGCACTCAACGGGCGCGGCGAGTCGCTGGGTGAGGTTCTCGAGCTCGGTGACACCTATCTGAAGAAGATGAATCCGGTTCTGCCGCAGCTCCAGGAAGACTTGGTCGGCGCCGCCGATGTCACCAATCTGTACGCCGACGTGGCACCGGATCTGATGCGCATTCTCGACAATGCCACCGCGACAAGCGGATCGATCGTGGCGGAGCAGGCAAACCTCGACTTGCTGTTGCTCAACGTCACCGGCCTCGCGGACACCGGCAACGCGTTGTTGACCGACAACGAGCAGAACCTGACCACCGCCCTCGACACTCTGACCGCGACGACGACCCTGCTCGACAAGTACTCGTCAGGTCTGACGTGCTTCATCGTCGGGTTGAACGACGGCCGGATCAAGTTCGAGCCACTGGCAGGCACCGGTGACAAAGCGGCACTGATGCTGAGTGCGAGCTTCATGTACGGCGCCGAGGCGTACCAGAATCCGCAATCTCTCCCCAAGGTCGCGGCCTCCGGCGGACCCAATTGTTATGGTCTGCCCGAATTCGATCCGAAGGTCGACGGGCATGCACCGTTCGCAGTCACCAACACCGGCAATGTGCCCTTCGTTCCCAACACCGAACTGCGCGTTACCGTGCCGACCATTTTCCAGTATCTCTTCGGTGACTCCTACGAGCAGGAAGACGGGAAGTGATGAGACCGACCACGGTCAAGCTGCTGATTTTCACCGTCGTCATGGCGGTCATCTTCGCCGGACTGGCGATCGTCTTCAGTCAGGTGCGCTTCAGCAGCAGCAACGGATTTCACGCCACCTTCTCGGACGTCTCGGGACTCAAGTCCGGCGACAAGGTCCGCATCGCCGGTGTTCCGGTCGGGTCGGTCACCGGAGTGTCCATCGGTGACTCCAACCAGGCCGAGGTCGAGTTCGACGTCGACACCAAGTACTCGCTGATGAAGAGCACCAAAGCGACTGTGCGCTACGAGAACCTGGTGGGCGATCGCTACATGGAACTGCTCGAGGGCGCCGGTTCCACCGAGATGCTTCCGTCGGGAGGATCCATTCCGGTCGATCAGACGTCGCCCGCTCTCGATCTGGATCTGCTGCTCGGCGGATTCAAGCCGCTGCTTCGTTCGCTCGACCCGCAGCAGGTCAACGACCTCTCCGGGGCCCTGCTGCAGGTACTCCAGGGCCAGGGCGGAACGCTGGTTTCGTTGCTGGGAAACACCAGTTCGTTCACCAGAACGTTGGCGGACCGAGACCAGCTGATCGGGGACGTCATCACCAATCTCAACGACGTACTCGGCACCATCAACGACAAGGGCGATCAGTTCTCCACCACGATCGATCAGCTCCAGCAGTTGGTCAGTGGATTGGCGAAGGACAGTGGCCCGATCGGTAATTCGATCACCGAGATCGCCGGTGCCACGGGAGATCTCGCGTCGTTGCTGCAGGCGACACGTCCGGACATCCAGACGCTGATCGGGGAGACCAACCGAACGATGACGCAGCTGGACCTGGGCAAGGACGACATCAACACCGCTCTCGATCGTCTGCCGTCCGACTACCGGAAGCTGATCCGAGTGGGCACGTACGGAGCGTTCTTCCAGTTCTATCTGTGCGCCAACACTTTCAAGTTCTCCGGACCCGACGGGACGACGATCATCTTGCCCACGGCAGTTCAGGACACGGGAAGGTGCGCAAAAGTCTCATGACCCCAACCCGTGAACGTAATCCGGTACAGATCGGTGTCATCGGTCTCGTCCTGGCGGTGGCAACCGTCGGTGCCGCGCTTCAATACGATCAACTCCAGTTCATCAACGGTGGCATTCGCTACTCGGCGTACTTCCAAGATGCCGGCGGCCTGGTCACCGGCGACGACGTGACCATGGCCGGCGTGAAGGTCGGCAAGGTCAGCGACGTCGAACTCGACGACCAGAAGGTGTTGGTCACCTTCACCGTTCAGGACGGTGTCGCCCTGGGCGAGCAGACAGCGGCTGATATCAAGACCAACACGGTTCTCGGGCGAAAGTCGTTGGCGGTACGGCCGGAAGGATCCGGACTGTTGCGGACGGACACGCCGATTCCGGTCGAACGCACCAACTCCCCGTACTCGCTCAACGACGCTCTGGGTGACCTCGGGACGACGGTGTCCGAACTCGACACGGAACAGATCAACGATTCGCTCAACGCGATCTCGGACACGCTGGCCGATACTCCGCCCGAACTGCGCACCGCGTTGGACGGAATGACGCGGCTTTCGCAGAGCATCAACTCACGCGACGAGAGCCTGCTCCAATTGCTCTCGCGGGCCGAAGATGTCACCAAGATCCTCTCCGACAGAAGCGGTCAGATCGATTCGTTGCTGGTCGACGGCAACAAGCTGTTTGCCGAACTGAGCTTGCGGCGTGACGCGATCAGCGAACTGATCGTCAACACCGGCGCAGTCTCACGTCAACTGTCAGCGCTGGTGCAGGAGAACGAGGCTCAGATGGGGCCGACCCTCGAGAAGCTGAATTCGGTCGCCGAGGTTCTCCAGCAGAACAAGGACAACATCGCGGGAGCGCTCGACGGACTCGGACCGTACATCACCGCGCTCGGTGAGACCGTGGCCAGCGGCCCGTTCTTCGACGCCTTCATCATCAACATTCTGCCGAGCAACTGGTGGAAGACCCTGGTGGACACCAGCGTCGCGCCCGAGCAGGTTCCGGGCGACCTGGAAGACTTCTTCCCCGGTATTCCACCGACGATCAGGGGGCCGGGAGAATGACCGAGACCATGACTTCACAGGATCCACAGGGCTCCACCAACCCACGCAAGAAGTGGGTGCTGATCGGAGCGGGTGTGCTGGTCGCGCTGCTCGTCGCCGGTGCGGCCTACCTCTTCATCCCTGGCCTGGGCAAGACCAAGATCTCCGCGCACTTCGTCTCGACCACCGGTCTCTACGAGGGCGATGTCGTGCGAGTGCTCGGTGTCAACGTCGGCAAGGTGACCAAGATCGAACCGCGTGATCGGGACACCTACGTCGAGATGAAGATCGATTCGAGCGTCGACGTTCCGGCAGATGCCAAGGCGCTCATCGTTGCTCAAAGCCTCGTGTCCGCACGCTTCGTGCAATTGACCCCCGTGTACTCCGGCGGGGAACAGATGCCCAACGGCGGCGAGATCCCGATCGAGCGCACCGCCGTTCCGGTGGAGTGGGACGAGATCAAGACCGAACTGACCAAACTGTCGGACGCACTCGGACCGGAGGGTCTGGACGATCAGGGTTCCCTCGGTCGATTCATCGACACCGTGGGAACGAACCTCGACGGTAACGGTGAGTCGATTCGGTCGACGCTGCGCGAACTCTCGGCCACGATGCACACGCTGTCCGAAGGCCGGACCGATTTGTTCTCCACCATTCGGAACCTGCAGGCGTTTGTCACTGCGTTGTCCTCGAGCAACGAGCAGATCGTGCAGTTCAGCGGTCACCTCGCTTCGGTGACAAGCGTTCTCGCAAGCAGTTCCGACGAGTTGGGTACCGCCCTCAGTGATCTCGACCTGGCCGTCGGCGACGTCCAGCGGTTCGTCAAGGACAACAGCGAGGGACTGAGCGAATCGGTTGCGCGTCTCGCCGATGCCACTCAGGTACTGACTGACAAGCGCCCGGAGATCGAGCAGGTTCTGCACTCCGGACCGACGTCGCTTGCCAACTTCTATCAGATCTACAAGCCGGCTCAGGGCAGTATGACCGGCGCAATTGCACTGAGTAACTTCAAGAATCCGATCCAGTGGATCTGTGGTTCCATCGAAGGTATCGAGAGTGGTAACTCCCAGAACAGTGCCGACCTGTGTAAGCAGTACCTCGGGCCGGTGCTCAGCACGATGATCGGCAACTACCCCGGATTCCTGTTCAACCCGGTCGCGGGTGTGCAGGCTTTCCCGGATCAGATCGTCTACACCGAGCCGGGATTGGAAGCGGCAAGTCAGAATCAGCCGGAAACCGTCGCAGGACCGATGTCGGGTGCTCCCATGACGAGTGTTCCCAAGGATCTCGCCGAACTCTTCAACATGGGCGGAGGGAACTGATGCGGGTAGCTCGCAAGACCACGGTTGCGGTGTTGGCCACGGCAGTGGCTCTCGGCGCCAGCGGTTGTGAATGGAACGGTCTCAACTCGGTGCCGATGCCAGGCACTCAAGGCCGGGGCGAAGGCGCATACGAGGTTCAGATCGAGATGCCGAACGTGACTACGCTGTCGCAGAATTCGCCCGTCCGGGTGGATGACGTGGCAGTGGGAAGCGTTTCGAACATCGAGGTTCAAGGCTGGCACGCTCTGGTGACGGTGTCGCTGAATCCCGAGGTTCAGTTGCCGGCCAACGCGACGGCAAAAATCGGTCAGACCAGCTTGCTCGGCTCTCAGCACATCGAGTTGGCGCCGCCGGTAGGGGAGGAGCCCGAGGGCCGACTCGAAGCCGGTGACCTGATTCCGATCGAGCGGGCGGGCGCTTACCCGACGACGGAACAGACGCTGTCGTCGCTGTCGGTGGTACTGAACGGCGGCGGTCTCGCTCAGGTTCAGGACATCACGAAGGAACTCAACGCCGCTCTCGGTGGGCGTGAAGATTCGGTTCGCGACCTCCTGCCTCAGCTCGATCAGCTGGTCGGCAGTCTGGACAAGCAACGGGGCGACATCGTTTCGGCGATGGAGGGACTCGATCGACTGTCCTCGACGGTCCAGGCCCAGCACGACACCCTGAACAAAGCACTCGAAGGTATTCCGCCGGCACTCGAGGTTCTTGTCGCTCAGCGTCAGGACATCACCAACGCCTTGACCTCCCTCGGTGGTCTCAGCGAGGTGGCCAGTCGCGTCATCCAGGAGAGCGGTGACGATTTCGCGACCAACGTTCGCGCGCTGTCGCCGACTCTGAAAGCGTTGGCGGATTCGGGCAACGCTCTCACGCAGGTTCTCGGAGTCCTCTTGACGTTCCCGTTCCCACAGAACGGAATCGACAACGTCATTCGCGGTGACTACGCCAACCTGGCCATGACCATCGACATCTCGCTGCCCCGACTGGACGCGAACTTCCTCACCGGAACTCCGTTGGCCGGAACGCTCTCCGGACCGGAAGGCGTGTTGGGTAAGCAGGCCGGGCTGGCCGGACAGACAGGCAACCCGTTGAGCGATCCGCTCAAGCCTGCCGCACCGCCCGCACAGGCCCCTGCCGGACAGGCTCCCGCAGGACAGGCTCCGGCAGCGGATCCGAATACCATTCAGATTCCGGGACTTCCGCCGATCAACATTCCAGGACTTCCTCAGGGGGCACCGGCACCATGATGCTCACAAAGTTCGTCCGCATCCAGCTCATCATCTTCGCCGTCTTGACGGTCGTCGGTTTGATAGTGATGGCCACTCAGTACGTGCGTGTTCCCGCTATGGTCGGTATCGGCCGATACGACGTCACCGTCGAATTGCCCGCCACCGGTGGGCTGTACAAGAACTCGAACGTCACCTACCGCGGTCAGACCATCGGCGTCGTGAACGCGGTGGAGTTGTCGGAAACGGGCGTGAATGCGCGTCTGTCTCTCGAGAGCGGCGTCAAGGTGCCCTCGGACGTCGACGCTGCGGTCAAGAGTGTGTCGGCGATCGGCGAGCAGTTCGTCGATCTGATTCCGCACACCGACAGCTCCGGAGCGATCGTGGTCGACGGGCATCTGGAAAACGGATCGGTGATTCCCGAAGACCGAACCAGCATTCCGCAGGATGTCGGCGCGATGCTCGATCAGGCAGATCTGTTGCTGCAGAGCATTTCCGACACCAAGCTCAAGACCGTCATCGACGAATCCTTCAAGGCGTTCAACGGTGCCGGCCCGGATCTGCAGAAGCTGATCGACTCGGCTCGGCTGTTCGTCGAAGAGGCGAACAACAACTCCGACGCGACCAAGACCCTGATCGAGCAGGCCGGTCCACTCCTGGACACCCAGGTGGTCAGCAGCGACGCCATCCGTTCCTGGACAAGCAATCTGGTGACGTTCACCGATCAGCTCCGAGCCAGCGACCCTGATCTGCGTGCCGTCATCCAGAAGGGGCCGGCGGCAGCGGCGGAGGCGAATGCTCTTCTGCAAGACATGCAGCCGACATTGCCGATTCTTCTGGCGAACCTCGTGTCCGTCGGACAGGTCGGCGTGATCTACAACAACGCGATCGAGCAGATTCTGGTCATCTACCCGCCGCTGGCCGCGGCGCTGGTCACGGTGGCAGGCTCCGGCCCGGCTGCGGATGGTGCACTGGTGGACTTCCACATGGAGGTCAACGACCCGCCGCCGTGCACTACAGGATTCCTGCCCGCAGAGCAGTGGCGCAGTCCGAAGGACGAATCACCGATCGAGACGCCGTCGGATCTCTTCTGCCAGGTTGCCCAGGATTCGCCGATCGCCGTGCGCGGCGCGAGAAACCTTCCCTGCGAGGAGTATCCGGGACGTCGTGCGCCGACGGTCGAACAGTGCCGTTCCGGCTACGTACCGATGGGCACGAACCCGCAATCCGGGCCTCCGGAACCGATTACCGCGACCCCGAGCTCGTACACGTCGACGCCTTCGGTCTCGGCTCGTCGGTACGATCCGATTACAGGCACGTACATCGGGCCGGACGGAAGGACGTACTCGCAACCGAACCTCGGTGGCGGCGACGTCAGTCTCGAACAGTTCATGAAGGGTCAGCAGGGTTGATGACAGACGAAGATCCACAGGCCGGGCAGCGGGTGCGCCGTCGCGCGTCCCGCAGCGCCGGACCCACGGGTGCGGATGCAGACGCTGCCGCGGTAGTAGTGCCCACCGAAAAGAAGTCGGCCGAACAGAAGCCAGCCGAGCAGAAGGCGGCTGAGCAGAAGGTGGCTGAGCAGAAGGCGGCGGCGCCAGTTGCTTTGGGCAAGCCCGATACTCCACCTGAGAAGGTCGTCAGCGGTGATCAGGTCACGACCGAGGCTGAGCCGACCGGTACCGCCGAAACCCCCGCAGAAACTGCTGTGGACACCCCTGTTCGTTCGAAGCCCAAGGCCGGGTTGGTAGTCGGGATCGCCATTGCTTCGGTGATCGCTGTTGCTCTTGCGGCCCTGACGGTGTTTCTTCTCGTCGACCGGAACAAGGCGTCCAATGCCGACGAGGACCGAGCCCGCTACGTGGCCGGTGCCCGGACCACCGCACTGAATCTGACGACACTGCACGCGGATACAGCGGCTGCCGACCTCGACAAGTTCCTCGCCGGCACCACCGACGAGTTCAAGTCGCAGTTCGACGGACGCAAGGATTCGTTTGTCAACGTCCTCGGGCAGGCCGGAGTTCAGACCGACGGCGAGGTGCTCGAAGCCGGGTTCGAGAAATCCGACGGCGATTGCGGGACTTCATTGGTCGCGGTGCGTGCGATGCAGAAGAACGGCGACGAAGCGCCCGCTGAACGCAACTACCGACTCCGAATCACCATGTGCGACGTCGACGGGCAATTGCGTGCCTCGAATGTGGAGTTTGTGCCATGACCCCAGAAGTGAACCCCGAGACGTCCAAGCAAGTTTCGCCGAAGCCGAAGCGCGCCTCACCGCTCGCCATCATCCTGTGCGTCATCAGTGCAGTGGCCATCGCGTTGGCGGCAGTGTCGGCGTATCTCTACTTCGGTCCGGACGGAACGCGTGACACCGCAGCGATCGATCAGACCAGAGACGAAGTGGCACAGGCCTCTTCCGATCAGGCGGTAGCGATGTTCCAGTACGACTACAACAACGTCGACCAGCAGTTGCATGCAGCCACAGACGGTTTGACGGGCGATTTTCAAGGCACGTTCACCAACCTGATCGAGTCGGTGATCATTCCGGGAGCCAAGGAAAAGTCGCTGACCGTTCAGGTCGTCGTCCAGGGCGCCGCGGTTCTCGACGCCGAGGCAGACAGCGCGACGACGATGCTGTTCCTCAATCAGATCACGACGTCTTCGGAATCGCCCGAAGCCGTTGCCAGTGGCAGTCGCGTGAAGATGAGTCTGGAGAAGCAGGACGGGCGTTGGCTCGTGAACAACGTCCAACCCTTCTGATCAAACACACGAAGGCTGGAGTCGGGTACGAAAGAGGCTGGGGCCGCGGAGATTCACTCTCCGCGGCCTCAGCCTTTGTGCACTGTCCTCAGTGGTCTTGGGCTTCGGCCGGGGCGATCAGCGCCGGGCCTGCGGCACCGCCGTGTGCGAGCGCGTCGAGGAACGAGCGCGCCCAGCGGTCGACGTCGTGCGTCAGGACCTGACGACGTAGCGCACGCATGTGGCGCCGGCCGTCCTCGCGCGGTTGATTGAGGGCCTTCTCCATCGAATCCTTGACGTCGTCGAGGTCGTGAGGATTGCACAGGAATGCCTGGCGGAGTTCTGCTGCGGCACCGGTGAATTCGCTGAGCAGCAATGCACCACCCAGATCACTGCGGCAGGCGACGTATTCCTTCGCGACGAGGTTCATGCCGTCACGCAGCGGCGTGACGAGCATGAGATCGGCGGCGACGAAGAACGCGACCAGTTCGTCGCGTGGGATCGGCCGATGGATGTAATGGACGACGGGGCGGCCGACTTCGCTGAACTCGCCGTTGATCCGGGAGACCTTCTGCTCGATGTCTCCGCGCATCTGTACGTAGCTTTCGACGCGTTCGCGGCTCGGGGTCGCCAGCTGCACCATGACGGTGTCGGCGGGATCGATGCGCTTCTCCATGAGAAGTTCGTGGAGCGCAGCGAGCCTGACGTCGATGCCTTTGGTGTAGTCGAGGCGGTCGACGCCCAGCATGATGTGCTTGGGGTTTCCGAGTTCTTTGCGAATCTGCTTGGCGCGGTCTCGAATTGCCTTGGTGCGCGAGAGCTCGTCGAGCTTGCCGGAGTCGATGGAGATAGGGAAGGCGCCGACGCGGACGCTACGGAAACCTACTTGCACCACACCGAGTTTGGAGCGGACGCCGACGGTTCCACGTGAAGTCTGTTGCCCGGCAAGGCGTCTGGCCAGGTACAGGAAGTTCTGTGCGCCACCCGGAAGGTGGAAGCCGATGAGGTCGGCGCCGAGGAGGCCTTCGACGATCTCGGTGCGCCACGGCATCTGCATGAACAGCTCGACCGGGGGAAACGGAATGTGCAGGAAGAAGCCGATGGTCAGGTCGGGGCGCAGCATCCGCAGCATCTTCGGTACCAACTGCAGCTGGTAGTCCTGGATCCAGACTGTCGCGCCCTGTGCCGCTGCCTTGGAGGTGGCTTCGGCGAATCGCCGGTTCACCTCGACGTAGGCGTTCCACCATTCGCGGTGGTACTCGGGTTTGACGATGACGTCGTGATAGAGCGGCCAGAGGGTGGCGTTGGAGAATCCCTCGTAGTACTCGTTGATCTCCTCGGCGCTCAGCGGCACGGGGTAGAGCTCGAGCCCGTCTTCGACGATGGGGTCGAGCTCGGCGTCCGCCACCCCCGCCCAGCCCACCCACGCGCCTTGATTGCTGCGCAGGATCGGCTCGAGAGCGGTGACCAGTCCGCCGGGGCTTCGCTTCCAGCGGGTGGTGCCGTCGGGAAGCCGTTCCAAGTCGACGGGCAGGCGGTTCGCTACGACAACGAACTCAGCCTGCCCGGACACGGCTTCACCGGTCGAAGAAGCAGGTGCGCTGTCAGAAAGGGTTGAACTGGTCGAATCCGGACTGACAGGCACGTGGTTCCTTCTCGGTCGGTGAGGGAAAGATTCAGTCGAGCTTGGCGGCGGGGGAGATACCGAGCATCGAGAGCAGCATCCTGCACTCGTCGGCATCTTCCGCGTAGGCAGCGACGACGCGCTGTGCCTGACGAGCAGTTTCGTCCGCTACGGGCTCGAGGTCCTCGTCCGCGATCTCGGTTTCGACGGTCGTGTTCTCAGCCATCATGTTCCTCTCGTGCTTGCCTGCACGGCGCAAGCAATGGTTCTTACTCGCGACTCTATGAGAACTGGGCGTGTCGACGCTAGTTGCTCATGTATTAGGGTCGACTTACTTATCTCTGTACTCAACTTTATCGCTTCCATCGATGCTTGGAGTTCCATGAGTTCGACCCCCTCGAGTGTGACCGTCGACTCGGACGAGCCGGATAGTGGCAATCACAGCGGTGCTGCGATTTTGCGACGTGTCCTCGTCCGTAACCGTGGCCCGCTCGCCATCGGCACGGTTCTGGTCTGTCTGCACCAACTGACCGAGACGGCGGTGCCGATCTCCATCGGTGTGATCATCGACCGTGCGGTGGAGACTTCGGACACCACGGCCCTGATCGTCTCCATCGTCGGTCTCGCGGCTCTCTTTCTCGTTCTGACGGCCGCCTGGCGCTTCGGCGCACGCTTCATCGTCACCGCGATGCAGCAGGAGGCTCATCGCCTCCGGCTCGAGGTGGCGCACCGCGTCCTCGATCCGCGTGGGGTGCGCACCGATCTGCGTTCGGGTGAATTGCTGACAGTCTCGACATCCGATGCCGAGCAGACTTCGTGGATCGCGGACATCGTCCCGCGCGCCGCTGCGGCCCTGACAGCTGCGGTGGCGTCGGCGGTGGCGTTGGTGTGGATCGACCTCTGGCTGGGGCTGGCCGTTCTGATCGGAACGCCGGTCATTCTCGGTCTGCTGCAATTGGCGGCGCCTCTCATCACGTCGAGGGCCACCGGCCAGCAGGCGTCGATCGCTCGGGCGTCGGCGATGGCTACGGATCTGGTCAGCGGATTGCGTCCGCTGCGCGGTATCGGCGGCGAGAAGACCGCGTCGGCGCGCTACCGCACGGTCAGCCGTCAAGCGCTCGCATCGACGATCGGCACGGCCAAGGCGACCGGTATCTACACCGGCGTTGCCGCGACCATCAGTGCGTTGCTCGCGGTCGGTGTTGCGGGCTTCGCGGGATACTTCGCGTTGCAGGGCCGGATCACGGTCGGTGAACTGATCACCGTGGTGGGGCTTGCGCAGTTCATCATCGAACCGCTCGGCTTGCTTGCGTCCATTCCCGGATACTTCGCGGTGGCGCGAGCGTCGTCGGATCGACTGGCACTGGTCTTGGACGCGGAGCCACTGCGTGGCGCGGGTTCGCAGACCGAACTCGAAGGCACCGACCTGACTCTCGACAGAGTCGAGTACAAATCGCTCAAGGGCATCGACCTGCATCTGCCTGCCGGAGAACTGCTGGGCGTCGTGGCTTACCAGCCGCAGGACGCCGACGCTCTTGTCGCGGTCCTGTCCGGTCAGCTGGCGCAGGACGCGTATCGCGGAGTGGTGAGGGTTGGCGGAATCAGCCTGTCCGACATGGACTTGCGATTGGCACGTCGGACGGTGTTGGTGGAGCCGCACATCACCGATCTGTTCTCCGGGTCGCTTGCGTCGAACGTCACCGCGGGCGCCGGTGATGCCGCTGCTCTCGACATCCAGAGTGCTCTGGTGGCGTCGGCAGCGGCGGATGTCGTCGACGCACATCCGGACGGTCTCGACCTCGAAGTGACCGATCGGGGCGCCAGTTTGTCGGGAGGCCAGCGGCAACGCGTCGCCCTCGCGCGCGCCTTGGTGGCACAGGCACCCGTGATGGTCCTGCACGATCCGACGACGGCGGTGGACGCGGTTACCGAGACATCGATCGCCGAAGGAATCGCACAACTGCGGCACGAGGGTGCCGGTGGCATCCACACGACGGTATTGATCACCAGCAGCCCCGCCTTGCTGGCCGTGACGGATCGGGTGATCGTGTTGAACGACGGAGTGATCGCCTCGACGGGCACACATTCCGAACTCTCTCGCGGCGACGCGAACTACCGAGGAGCGGTGCTGCGGTGACGGCCACGGACACGACAACCGAAATGCCGGCCGGGGAGAACGCAGAGAAGGTGACAGAGCGCGAGTTGTTGCCGATCGCGAGTGGTCGCCAGACCTGGAAGTGGTTGCGGGCGGCGCTGACCGAACACCGGATGCAGAGCCTGCTGGTCCTGATCGTCGCGGCTTCGGCGTCGGCGATGGCCTTGGTGCCGATTTACGTCTTCGGCGTCCTGGTCGACCGGGTCCGGGACAACGCGCCCACGTCGACGATCGTCGGGGTGGTCGTGATCATCGCCGCTGCCGCAATCGTGGGCGGTGTGTTCACCGGTGTGGCTGCCTATCTGATCAAGCGGCTCGGTGAGACGATCCTGGCGGATCTGCGAGAGCGGACCGTGGACCGGGCACTGCGCCTGCCGATCCAGACCGTCGAGAAGGTCGGCAAGGGCGATCTGCTCTCACGAGTTGGTGACGACGTGTCGGTGATCGCCAAGGCCGTGTCCGACGTGGTTCCCGGCATGATCGCGGCGGTTCTGCTCGTGGCTCTGAGCATGGTGACCATGCTCGGACTCGACTGGCGACTCGGTCTGGCCGGAATGGTCGCGCTGCCGATGTACGCGCTGGCGCTTAAGTGGTACCTGCCACGCTCGGCTCCTGTTTACGCAGCCGAGCGGGTAGCGATGGGCGCTCGTTCACAAGCGCTGATCAGCAGTCTCCAGGGTGCGAAGACGGTCCGCGCGTACAGCCTCGAGAAGGAACACCTCGGGCAGATCGATGCGGCGTCGGCAAAAGCGCGCGATCTGGCAGTCGGAGTGTTCGGCCTGTTCACGAGGTTCGCCGGTCGAGGTAACCGCGCCGAATTCGTGGGCCTGTCCATGATTCTCGTCGTCGGATTCCTGCTGGTCCGTGAGGACGTCGTGACAGTCGGCCAGACGACGACTGCTGCCCTGCTGTTCCACCGCCTGTTCAACCCGATCGGCTCACTGCTCTACACCTTCGACGAAGTGCAGTCGGCCGGCGCCAGCCTCGCGCGACTGGTCGGCGTCGTCGAGATCGAGGAAACGGAGCCTTCGACGGATGCAGGTTCCGTTCCGGCCGACGGTTCGCTGCGTCTGGATGACATTCGGCACAGCTACGACGGTGGTCATGAGGTTCTCCACGGAGTGAGCCTCACACTGCGAGCGGGGGAACGCGTGGCGCTCGTCGGTTCGACCGGAGCCGGAAAGACGACGCTCGCGGCGATCGCTGCCGGTTCGATCACTCCGACGTCGGGCCGGGTGTCGATCGGCGGTGTCCCGCTTGCCGACCTCGACGACCTACGACGCCACATCGCGATCGTGAGTCAGGAGGTCCATGTCTTTGCCGGACCTCTGATCGAGGATCTGAGATTGGCGGCTCCCGAATCCTCGGACGAGGACGTTGCCGCGGCACTGCGGACGGTCGGCGCGTACGAGTGGGTGGAGGCTCTCGACGAGGGAATGCTGACCGTCGTCGGCGAAGGCGGGCACGAGATGACAGCGGCGCAGGCGCAGCAGTTGGCTTTGGCGAGACTGGTGTTGGCCGATCCCGCCGTCGCCGTACTGGACGAGGCAACAGCGGAGGCGGGCAGCGCCGGAGCGCGGGAACTGGAAGCGACTGCCGACGCCGCTACGGAGGGCCGCACCACTCTGGTTGTCGCACACCGGCTTACGCAGGCTGCGGGCGCCGACCGAGTGATCGTGCTCGAACACGGACAGATCGTAGAAGAAGGCCCGCACCGCGAACTGGTGTCCGCGGGCGGGCGTTACGCACAACTGTGGGCGGCCTGGGAAGGTCGCGACTGAGGGGTTTGTACTGGATTTTGTACTGAGGGGGTCTGATCCGGCGATCAGGTGAGGTACCCGCCGCCGTGGGGGAAGAACTCGGCGGCGGTGTACTCGCTGCCGTCGTCGAGTCGGACGCGCTCGATCCGCAGTCCCTTGTTCTTGCCCGACCACGCGTCGGGGCCCGCGACGATCACCATGCCGTCGTCTTCCTGGATGAACACTCGGCCGGGGGTTCCGCCGTAGTGCCCGCGTGAGACGGACGCCTTCAGGATGCGGATGCGCTGGCCCTTGAACTCGGCGAAAGCGTTGGGGTACGGATCGGACTGTGCCCGGACGAAACGCTCGATGACCTCGGCGGGCCAGGACCAGTCGACGTGGCTGTCCTGCGGTGCGCGCTTGTGGAAGAACGTGGCCTGCGATCGGTCCTGCGGCGTCCAGTCGGTACGGCCGGACGCGATCAGATCCAGGGCGTCGAGTGTGATGGGGCCGATCATGTCGATCGTGCGGTGGAACAGATCGGTGACGGTGTCGGTCGGGCCGACCGTCGTCGATCGCTGCAGCACGATGTCGCCCGCATCGAGTTCCTCGTCCATCAGGTGCGCCGTGAGCCCGACTTCTTCTTCGCCGTTGATCAGAGCCCAGATGAGCGGGGAGAAGCCCGTGTACTTGGGCAGCAGCGAATCGTGGATGTTGAGGGTGCCGTACTTCGGTGCGTCGAAGACCTCCGCCGGCAGCCAGGTACGCCAGTTGTTGGCGACGATGATGTCGGGAGCTGCTTCGGCCAGCGCGGCTTTGAATGCGTCGTCAGGCTTGTTCGCCACGTGAACGGGTACACCGTTCTCGGCCGCCAGATCTGCAACCGAGTCCGCCCACATCTGTTCGTAGACGTGTTCGCTCTTCGGGTGTGTGATTGCCAGCACGACCTCGTGATCGGAGTCGATCAAGGCCTGCAGGGTACGGTGGCCCCAGGTTTGGTATCCGAGCGTAGCGACTCTCAACGGGGGTCCTCCTGGACGAGCATGGGCTGGGGTTGCGGTCACACGACCGCCCATCAGCTTAGGCTATCCAACCAAAATTGTTGATCACACGTACGAGGAGGAAGGCTGACATGACGGTCGCCACAATCAACGGAATCCCCATCAATTACCAGGTCAAGGGTGATGGAGATCTGGTGGTGCTCATCATGGGGACCGGCAGCCCCGGCCGCGTCTGGGATCTGCACCAGACCCCGGCGCTGGTGGCCGCCGGCTACCGAGTCTGCACCTTCGACAACCGCGGAATCGCACCGTCCGGCGAGAGCCTCGGCGGCATCACGATGCCCGACATGGTCGCAGACACCGCCGGACTGATCGAGCACCTCGGTGGCGGTCCGGCCCATGTCATCGGCACCTCGATGGGCGCCCGGGTGGCGCAGGAACTGACGCTCGCCAGGCCCGATCTGGTTCGCAAAGCAGTGTTCCTCGCCGGCCACGCCCGGATGGATCATTTCCAGCAGGTCCTGACCGAGGGCGAGCGCCAGTTGTTCGACAGTGGCGTCGCTCTGCCGGCCAAGTACCGTGCCGCAGTGACCGCGGTGATGAACCTTTCGCCGGCCACGCTGGCAGACGATCACTCGGCGCGCGACTGGATGGATATCTTCGAGTTCACCGGCGGCGCAACGTCACCGGGTGTTCGCGCACAGCTCGGTATGGACCGCGCCTTCGATCGACGGGGTGCGTACAAGTCGATCATGCGCCCGTGCCTGTCCGTCGCTTTCGCCGACGACCGCATGATCCCGCCCTACCTCTCCCGCGAGGTGGCGGACTGCATCGCGACGGCGTCGTACGAAGAGATTCCCGACGCCGGGCACTACGGCTACCTCGAGCGTCCGGAGGCCGTGAACAAGGTGCTGATCGACTTCCTGGCGAAGTAGTTTTCCGCACGCGAGAAAGGGCCTGACCTGCTAACTGCAGGTCAGGCCCTTCTCATGTTTCAGGCCAGTGCCAGGAACAGCTTCTCGAGTTCGGCCTCGGTCATCGGTTCCTGACCTTCCGCGCTGTCACCGCTCAGGCATTCACGCAGCCCGGAAGCGACGATCTTGAACCCTGCTCGGTCCAGCGCCTTGGACACGGCGGCGAGTTGCGTGACGACGTCCTTGCAGTCGCGGCCGTTCTCGATCATCGAGATGACCCCGGCAAGTTGGCCGTGGGCACGACGCAGTCTGTTCAATACGAGCGCAATGCTCTCTTCGTCGCCGGTCATGGTGGCCCCTTCTCGAGTGTTCGTGCTGCGGTCAAGGGTACCCCTGGGGGCATGTCACTGCTTGATTCAGTGTTTGATCCGACTGCGGTGTCAGATCAGCGAGTCGACGGCCGCGCGCAACTTGACGGCTGCGTCGGCTGCCACGGACTCGAGGCCGGGTTCGCCGGAAACCTGAACCATGAGAGCAGGGTTCATCGCTTCGACGAAGAACGAATTCTCGGTAGTCGTATCTTCGCGGACGACGACGTTGCACGGCAGCAGGAGGCCGATCTGACGATCCACCGAAACTGCCCGATGGGCCAACGGCGGGTTACAGGCACCCAGGATCAGGTACTTTTCCATGTCCTCGTCCAGCTTCGCCTTGAGGGTTGCCTGCATGTCGATCTCGGTCAGGATGCCGAAGCCCTGCTCGGCGAGAGCGCCACGCGTGCGGGTGACGACGTCGTCGAAGGTTCCGGTGACCTTGGTTGCGATCGCTATCGGTTCTGTGGGTGTTGTCATTGCGCACTCCTCGTCGTGGGCTGTCACTGTCGCCGGCTTTGATTTCTCTTGTCCCCATCATACCCCTGGGGGTATCAGTAGGACAGTGATGTCGGGTACACGATCAGCCATGCGAGAAGCTGATGTTCGGCAGGACGCGACGCAGCCATGCCGGCGCCCACCAGGCTGCCCGGCCGGTGAGGCGTAGGAGAACGGGCAGCAGCACCAAGCGGACGAGCACTGCGTCCAGGAGGACAGCTACGCCGAGAATGATGCCCATTTCCTTGGGTGGCAAGGGATCTGCGAGCGCAAAAGTGAAGAAGACCGCAACCATCACCGCTGCTGCCGCCGCAATGACCCGACCTGAATGCGCGAGGCCGTCCATGTGTGCGATCGCGGGGTCGCCTGTGCGTTCGTAGTGCTCCTTGGCACTCGAAAGCAGGAACACGGTGTAGTCCATCGCGATCGCAAAGATCATGGCGAAGAAGAAGACCGGACCCCACCCGTTGAGGAAACCCTGGGGGGTGAAGCCGAGTAGGCCTGCTCCGTGACCGTCCTGGAAGATCAGCTTCGCGATTCCGAATGCGGCCCCAGTGGACAGCAGGCTGACCAGCGTGCCGATCAAGGCGATCAAAGGCGCCTGGAGGGCGATCAGCAGCAACAGGAATCCGAGCGTCAGAATCACGACCACGACGATGGGAAGGTAGTCGTCGAGTGCCTGCTGAAGGTCGAGATTTTCGGCCGGAGCGCCGCCGACGAGCGCCGATTCCGGCAGTTGCGACCGAAGGTCGGCAAGGATGGTTTCCATCGCAGGATCTGACGGGTCGACGGTGGGAACTGCTTGCAGCATAACAAGATCGGACCCGTCGGCAGCTTGTTGCGCTGGGGTGACCATGGCCACGCCGTCAACGCTCATGGCAATACGTGAGGTGTCGGCTGCATCGTCGGCGGACGTGACGATCTGCAACATCCCCGGGGCGCCGTCCCCGAATTGCTGCTGCACCAGTTCATAGCCCTGGCGAACCGGGGCGTCCTCGGGAACCACGGCGATGGAGGGCATTGCCACCTTCAGTCCGAAGACCGGAACAACGAGTGCGATCAGGATGAGTAAGGCGCCGAAGCCGAATGGCCACGGGTGCTTGTGCAGCAATGATGCCCAACCTGCGAACATTGGGGAGCGGTGCTGCTGGCGCTTTGCATACGGTAGAGAACCGCCGTTGACCTTCGCGCCGATCCTGCCGAGCACGGCAGGCAACAGGGTGAGTGTTGCGGCGAGAACGAAGATCACAGCGAGCATGATTCCGACAGCCATCGTGCGTACGGCCGGGGCTGGAACGATGAGAACCGCAGACAAACTGACCAGAACTGTGAGGCCGGAAAGGACCACAGCCTTGCCGGCGGTGTCCATGGTTTGAGCCACGGCGGCCCTTGGATCCGGATCGGCTCGCAATGCATCCCGGAACCTGGCGACGAGGAAGAGTGCGTAGTCGATGCCCAGCGCGAGAGCGAACATCATCGCGAAGTTCATGGCCCACACGGAAATCGGCGTGATCTCGTTGAGGATTACAAGCCCACCCGCCGAAGCGACCAGGCCCGCAAGCGTCAGCAGTAGTGGTAGACCCGCGGCAACCAGGGAGCCGAAGGCCAACACCATGATCGCGAGAGTGACGGGCCACGAAATCATTTCGGCTTTGATCATGGCTTCGTGATTGGCCTTGTTGAAATCGCTCCACAACGCCGACGCACCCGTCGGGTACACCTCGATCGTGTCGGTGGACAAGCCCGTGAGCTTCTTGCCGAGTTCGTCTACCGCGCTGACCATCTCGTCGGTACTCGCGTTGGCGCCCGCGACCATGATGCCGGTATGTCCGTCCGGGCTGATGGTCATACCGGGCTGCGGGGCGATCACTTCGCCGAAGCGAGGGTCCGCGGAAAAGATTTCCGTTGCCGCGGCCAGGGTTTGCTGCATCGACGGATCCGTGATGGGTAGAGAATCCGAGTGAACGACCACCTGTACTGCGGCGGAGGAATTTCCACCGAAATGCTGCTCGGCCAACTCGCGAACTTGCACGGATTCGGATCCGTTTGCCTGCCAACCCGCGCCGGCCAGAGAGGTGAACACGCTGGGTGCTGCGGCGCCGAGTGCGATCAACGCGATCAACCAGACGCCGACGACGAGGCGGGTGTGAGTCGCCATCGATCGACCGAGACGCGCAAGTATGCCGTCGGCTCGGGTGGGTGGGTCCGCGGTGACTGTTCTGGTCGCTGACATCTTCACTCCTGATACGGGTGGGGGTATTCCTGTCCGTCACCTGTATACCCCCAGGGGTATCGATCTGTCACATTCGAGGGTTCTCTATGCTGCTGGGGGCACCGTCCGATCTGAAACGGTGAAACGGATATGGGAGAGCAATCATGGACGCACGCGACTGGGACGAGCGATACCGAGCGGTGACGGAGCCATGGGGAGTCGACCCGGCGGGAACCGTCGCAACAAGAATTTCCGATCTGAGACCGGGCACCGCGATCGATCTGGCCTGCGGCGACGGCCGTCACGCGCGGTGGATGGCTGGGCAAGGTTGGTCGGTGACTGCGGTCGACTACTCGTCGGTGGCGATCGATCTGGCACGGGCGAGTGACGGGGACAAGGCTGTCGACTGGCAGGTCGGCGACGCGACCGAGTGGCAGCCGGAAGGGCTGGTCGACCTGGTGTTGGTCAGCTTTCTTCACCTCGAGGTCGACCATCTGGCCGCAACCTTGAATCGCGTCGGGGAGTGGCTGACGCCCGGCGGACGGGTCCTCTATTTGGGGCATTCCATCGAGAACTTCCATCGTGGTGTGGGCGGTCCACCCGAACCGACCATTCTGCCCGGTATTTCCGATCTCGCTCGCGCTGCGGAGGGATCGAGGGTCTATGCCCTCGAACATGTCGTTCGGCCGCAGGACGGTAAGACAGCAATTGACGTTTTGCTCGAATTCGGTCCGTGGGAACAGGTCTGACCAGGGCGGGAGCGCACCTTCACGTTCCTGGGTAGCCTACCCTAAACTTGCGAGGGTGTTCGTCGTTCGATGAGCATGAACGACGATGATCGGATTCTTGATGTCTGACCACTCTCAGGTAGCTCACCCGGCGGTATCGGGCGGTGCCGATCTGGACGCAGCGCTCCCGGCGACGGCCGCTCAGCGTGAGGTGTGGGTTGCTCAGAACGTCGATCCGAGCAGTCCGGTCTACAACATCGGACTTGTCGTCGAGGTCGACGGCACGATCGACGTCGAGCGCGCGGCAGCGGCGATCGAGGCCAGCGTCGGACGCGTCGAAGCGCTGTTCGTGCACTTCGAGGTCGATGCCGACAACCAGCTGATCCAGGTGCCGATTCCGGATGCGCGCTGGGACGTGGAAATTCTCGACCTTCGGGCCGAGGCGGATCCCGATTCGACTGCGCAGTCGTGGATGGACACCGACATGGCTCGGGTCTTCGGTCCGGACGATCTGCTGTTCCGCCAGGTGCTTCTGCTGACCGCTGACGACCGAGTCATCTGGTATCAGCGCTATCACCACAGCGTGGTCGACGGGTACGGCATCTCGCTCATCGTCGCCGACGTCGCCGAGCGATACGACGATCCGAATCTCGGGACTGCCGCGCCGCAGTGGTCACTCGACGCCGTGGTTGCAGCCGATCTGGATTACCGGAACTCTCCGCGATTCCAGACCGACCGTCAGTACTGGGTCGAACGCGTTGAATCGGGACCGGAAGCGACGCGGATTCTGCATGGGCAGGTGGATGATTCGCTGCCGCCGATCTCGGCGATACTCACGCTCGACGCTGATCGCGCGGCACAGCTCTACCGCTATGCGGCCGACGCCGGGATTCGACGAACTCGCCTGCCCATGGCCGCGCTGATCGCGTACATCGCACGAACCACCGGAAAGCACGACGTTGTCGTCTCGGTACCGATGGCCGCTCGGGTGGGGCGCAACATGCGTCGCACTCCTTCGATGGCGTCGACGATTTTGCCGCTGAATATTCGGGTAGAACGCTCGGAAACCATCGGCCAGTTGGCAACTCGTCTCGACACCGCCCTGGTCTCGATTCTCAAGCACGGGCGCTACCGGGGAGAGGATCTCGCTCGCGACATTCGGGCGATCGATCCCGACCGTCAGGTCTTCGGTCCCGGCATCAACTCGATGATGTTCGAACACACACTCACCTTCGGCGGATGCCCGGTGCGCGTGCGTAATTCGGTAACCGGTCGAGTCAGTGACCTGGATCTGAGTGTGCGCGGTGGTCAGGACGGGGAGCCGATCGAGATCGACGTCCGCGCCCCGGCCGGATTCGACAGGGAGTTGGCCGATCACACCGCCAGAATCGAACAGTTCCTCGATCGATTCGTAGCCGAGCCGCAGCTTCCGATCTCGGCACTCGACCCCATGTCGCTCGCGGAGAGAGAACTCGTGCTCCACGGGTGGAACGACACCGCAGAGCCGCAGCCCGTGACGACGGTGCCGGATTTGTTGCGCAGCAGCTTCTCTGCCGATCGGGGCGCCGTCGCCGTGGTCGACGGCGATATCCGGCTGACCTACGGCGAACTCGAAAGTCGGGTATCACAGCTCGCCGCGCACTTGATCTCTCGCGGTGTCGCGACCGAAACCGTTGTGGCGATCGGCCTTCCGAGATCCGCCGAGATGGTGGTGGGGTTGTTGGCCGTCATGTGCGCCGGCGGTGCCTTCGTTCCGCTGGATCCGTCATGGCCCGCAGAGCGCCGCGAATCGGTACTCACCGATGCCGGTGCCACACTGGTGCTCACCTCGGACGGTGTAGACGACTCCGTTCCGGTCGATCTCTCCGCGTGGGCGTACGAGGACGGGCCCTCGGACCTGTCCGAGACAATGACCTCCGACATTCGTATTCACGGTGCCCAACTCGCATACGTCATCTTCACGTCCGGTTCGACCGGACGTCCGAAGGGCGCCATGATCCGCCACGAGGCAATCTGCGCAAGGTTGCTGTGGCAACGGGAGCGGATTCTCGGGTTCGGGTCCGGCGATGCCTCCTTGTTCAAAGCCCCACTCTCGTTCGATATCTCGATCAACGAGATCCTGCTCCCGCTCGTCTCCGGCGGTCGATTGGTGATCGCGAAGCCCGAGGGGGAACGCGACCCGCAATACCTGCTCGACCTGATCGCCGGAGAATCGGTCACCTTCGTCTACCTGGTCTCGTCCATGCTCGACATACTGCTGGACCTGGCGAACGAGACCGATCAGCTCGATTCGTTGAAGCACGTGTGGTGCGGCGGTGAGGTTCTCACGCCTGAACTCTTCGACCGGTTCCGTGCCCAACTGTCCACGACGCTGTATCACGGCTACGGCCCGGCCGAAGCGACCATCGGTGTCTCCCATGTGATCTACCGCGAGGACGCGGAACGAATCGCCACATCCATCGGTCGCCCGAACCCCAACACTCGCCTCTACGTGTTGGACGGCGACCTGCAGCCGGTTCCGATCGGCACCGGCGGCGAACTCTACGCCGCGGGCTTCCTGCTGGGACGCGGATACGTGGGTGCTTCGGCACTGACCGCATCTCGTTTTGTCGCGGATCCCTTCGTCTCAGGTGATCTGGCCGGATCCCGCATGTATCGCACCGGTGACTTGGCCAGATGGACCGACGACGGCACCCTCGACTTCCTCGGACGCACGGACAATCAGGTGAAGATCCGCGGCATGCGCCTGGAACTCGAGGATGTCGAAGCCGCCGTGATTTCGCACCCCGCAGTGCGTCACGTGGCAGTTCTGGTGCGCCAAGCACCAACCGGTGCAAAGTATCTCGCCGCCTACGTGAGCGCAGCGTCGGGGACGAACCTCGCGATCGACTCACGTGAGCTTCGCGAGTGGGCTGCGAGCAAGCTGCCCGACTACATGGTCCCGACCACCGTCACCGTCCTCGGCAAGTTTCCGCTCACGGCAAACGGCAAACTCGACCGTCGCGCGCTACCCGAGCCCGATCTCGCCGAACTGAGTGCACATGTCGCTGCGAGAAACGAAGTCGAACAACAGTTCTGCACGTTGATCGCGTCGGCAGTCGGCCTCGATTCGGTCGGCGTTACCGACGACTTCTTTGCACTGGGCGGCGACAGCATCGTCGCGATCTCACTCGTGACCGCGGCTCGTGCTGCCGGTTTGTCGATCAGTCCTCGCGAGGTGTTCCAACTGCGCACCGCCGAGGCTATGGCGCGTGCCCAGTCCTCCCGAGTGGCTGAGATCGTCGACCACGCGGACCAACCGATCGGCCACGTAGCCACGACGCCGATTGCCGCCAGGGTTCTCGGAGTGTCGGACGCAGTACGAACCTTCCACCAGCGAGCGCTGATTCAGACGCCGTCAGCCTTGACGTCCGAGCATGTCCAGGCGGCGCTCGACGCCCTGGTGGCGCGCCACGATGCACTTCGTGCGACGTTGACGCCCGAAGGAAGACTGCTCGTCCCGGAGACAAACGAAGTGGCTGTGGTCTTCGAGACCCGTGCACTACCGGCACCGCTCGAAGAATGCGGACCGCTGATCGTCGCCGAGACCGAGCGAGCTGTCGGCCGACTGAATCCGGCCGACGGCACGACGGTCAGCGCTGTTCTGTTCCGCCCTGTGACCGGTCCCGGACGGCTGTTGCTTGTCATCCACCACGCGGTGGTCGACGGCGTCTCGTGGCGCATCATCCTCGAGGACCTCGCGCGCGCCGGCATCGCAGCGATGAATGGCGACGAACCCGCACTCGCTCCGGTCGGCACGTCGGTGCGAAGGTACGCCGAACTCGTCTCGGATGCGGTCGGAGCCGGGCGACTGGACTCGGAAATCGAGTTCTGGGACTCGGTGACGTCCGCACAACGGGCATCTCTCGGCCGTCGGGCACTCGACCCGGCAGTTGACCTCGCGCGCACCGCTGCAGCGCGGTCGATCACCCTACCTCCAGAACTTGCAGATCAGCTGTTGGGCAGTGTCCCACGGGCGTTCGGAGCCGATGTGAGCGAAGTGCTGGTCACCGCACTTGCCGTGGCGCTGACCCGTTGGAGCGGTGCCGGATCGGTGACGATCGACCTGGAGGGGCACGGACGCGACGAGGACATCGTTCGCGGTGACGGCGCTGCGCACGTCGACCTGACTCGTACCGTCGGATGGTTCACCACAGTGTTCCCGGTGGCGCTCGAGATCGGTACAGCCGCTCCGGATCTCGAAGCGAGCGGCGAGTTGGCGGGGGTTCTCAAGAGCGTCAAGGAGCAACTTCGACGCGTCCCCAACGCCGGCTTCGGGTACGGAGCATTGCGATACCTGGGCAGCTCGGATCAGTTGGGTAGCGTCGCAGCGCCGGAGGTGGTGCTCAACTACCTGGGACGTACTGCCGCAGCGGAGGGGGACTGGTTCCCGGTGTCGATGGACGGTGCTGCCGATCCGTCCATGCCGCTGGGACACGCGTTGTCTGTCGACGTCGTAGCCGAGGATGCCGCCGGTGGACCACGACTGCGAGCCACCCTGACCTGGGCGTCGAACATCTTCCTGCGTAGCGACATCGACAGGTTTGCGCGGTTGTGGCTGGACTCGCTCGAGGCCGTGTCCGGGCTCGCAGCCTTCGGCGGAGCCACACCCTCGGACTACCCTCTGGTGGCGCTCGCTCAGGCAGACGTGGACGGGTTACCGAAGGCTGAAGAGATTCTCCCACTCACTCCGCTGCAGGAAGGGATCTACTTCCATTCGGCGTTTGCCGATCCGGGGGCCGATCAGTATGTCGTGCAACAGGTTGTGGAACTGACCGGAGCCGTGGACAGTGCGGCGTTGCGCCGCGCGCTGCAATCCGTCGTCGATCGGCATGAGGCGCTGCGCACCGGATTCTCGGTCCTGGGTGACGGCCGGGTCGTGCAGGTGGTGCACCCGAGCGCTGTCGTGGAGATGGCGGTAGTCGAGGTGGCCGGCGCCGATGTCGATGAACTGCTTTCCGCCGACCGCGCGCGCGGGTTCGACCTGGCGCAACCGCCGCTCGTCCGTTACACGCTTGTCCGTGCCTCTTCGGAGAAGTACCTTCTGCTGCAGTCGATTCACCATGCGGTCGCAGACGGATGGTCGGTTCCGGTGATGCTGCGGGAGCTGATGGCGTCGTACAGCGTTGGCGACTCCGGCGTGGTGCTCCCGACTCCGGCGCCGTACCGCAGCTATCTCGAATGGTTGGCCGGCCACGATCACGAGGCCTCGGCAGCGGTGTGGAGAGAAGCGCTGAACTCTCCCGGGCCCGCGGTCGAACTTCCCGCGCCTAGCGCGGGCAGCAGCGGCGTCTGTGCCACCCGAGTCGAGCTGTCCGACAGTGATACTCGCGCACTGGCGATCAACGGACGCTCCCATGGCCTGACGCTGAGTACGCTCGTGCACGGCGCCTGGGGGCTGGTGCTCGGCCGAATGACCGGCCGAACAGACGTGCTGTTCGGATCGACCGTATCGGGACGCGGTGGAGACCTGCCCGGCATCGAGTCCATGGTGGGCTTGTTCATCAACACCGTGCCGGCTCGGTTGCGGTTCGATCCGGCAGAGACAGCCGCGCAAGCGCTTTCCCGTTGGCAGAGGGAACAATCGGAACTACTCGACCATCAGTACCTGGGGTTACCCGAACTGCGACGGACCGGCGGACTGGAGCAGGACTTCGAATCACTCGTCGTGTTCGAGAACTATCCACTCGGTGACACGGCAATCGCTGATCCGACGAACTCGGTGCGACTGACGGGAATTCGATTCGACGAGCGACCGGCCTACCCGTTGACCCTGATCGTCGTCCCCGGCGATCGATTGGCGTTGGAGCTCAAGTACGACGCTGCTCAGGTGGACGGCGATGCCGCTGCGTCGCTGGCCGAAACTCTCGCAGTCGTACTCACCGAGCTCTCGCGCGATCTCGATCAGGTCATCGGCCGGATCGCGCTGGCACCCGCACAGCCGGGGAGCGTCGGCACGGCCTTGGATCGGCCGCGCGCAACGCTGACCGAGCTGCTGAAGGATCAAGCCGGGCGTACGCCCGAAGCCACCGCAGTGATCTTCCGTGAAGAGTCGTTGACCTACGCCGAACTTCACTCTCGTGCTGATCGTTTTGCGCATCTGCTGCGCGAACGTGGCGTCGGACGCGAATCGTTGGTAGCGGTTGCCTTGCCTCGCTCTCTTGATCTGATGGTCGCGATACTCGGCATCGGAAAGGCCGGGGGAGCATACGTTCCCCTCGACACCGGCTACCCGGCGGAGCGGCTGACGTACATGCTGGGTGACGCCGATCCTGTGTGCGTCGTGGTGTCGGAAGACTCTTCACTCGATTCGGGTTCGGTTCCGCGGGTGACGGTATCGGAGTCGGCGCAGTTCCCCGCCGATCCGCTGAGTGTGCCAGGATCGCCCGCGGATGCCGCGTACATGATCTACACTTCGGGTTCGACCGGTCGCCCCAAAGGCGTTGTGGTCAACCACGAGGGTGTGGTCAACCGATTGCTCTGGGCACAGCAGATACGTCCGATGGACGTCTCCGACCGGATGCTGCAGAAGACCCCGTCGAGCTTCGACGTCTCCATTCCCGAATTCTTCTGGCCGTTCCTGGTGGGGGCAACTCTCGTGATGGCCGAGCCGGACGGGCACAAGGACCCTGGCTATCTGGCCGACGTCATCGTCGAACATTCCGTGACCCGAGTGCATTTTGTTCCGTCGATGCTCGACGTGTTTCTCGCGGAGCCGAAAGCAGCACTGTGCTCTTCGCTCGAGATCGTCAACTGCAGCGGTGAGGCACTGCCCGTTCACGTTGCACGCAAGGTCTCCGAGATCCTGCCGAATACTCTGGTGGACAACCTCTACGGCCCCACCGAGGCCGCCGTCGACGTCAGTTGGCAGCCGTCGGTGCAGGAAACTCCGGCAGACGCCGTCAGCGTCCCGATCGGCGCACCTGCCGCCAACACCGGCCTGTTGGTTCTCGATCCCTACCTGCAGAACGTCCCGGCCGGTGCCACCGGTGAGCTCTATCTGGCAGGGCCACAACTGGCACGTGGTTACCACGGACGTGGGGGATTGACCTCCGAACGATTCGTGGCGAATCCGTACAGCGACGGCGGCTCGCGGATGTACCGGACCGGTGACATCGTGCGGTGGAATGCCGACGGCGTTCTCGAGTACCTCGGCCGTGCCGACGAGCAGGTGAAGGTTCGTGGATTCCGAATCGAACTCGGCGAAATCGACGCGCAATTGGCGCTGTGCCCCGGAGTCACGGCAAGTGCCGTGATCGTCCGAACCGACGGTCCGAGCAACCGCGCGCAGGTGGTCGCCTACCTGGTCGGAGATGCTGATGATGTTGCGGTTCGAGCTCAGTTGTTGTCAGTGCTACCGGAGTTCATGGTGCCAAGTGCCTTCGTGCGGCTCGAGTCGCTGCCGCTGAGCCCGAGTGGCAAGCTCGACCGAAAAGCACTACCTGCACCGGATTTTGCGGCACAGGTGGGCGACTTGACGGGAGTGGTTTCCTCGGGCGTTGCAGACCTCCTCGCCGGGCATTTCGCGACGGTTCTCGGACTGCCCCGTGTCGGGGTGCGCGACGATTTCTTCACTCTCGGCGGCGACAGTATCCTGGCGATCCGACTGGTCAACCTGGCTCGTCGTGATTCGGTAGTGCTGACCCCGCGTCAGATCTTCGAATTGCGCACTCCCGCTGCGATCGCTGCAGCGGTGGGTGATGTCGCCACCTCGGATGCCACCGTCACGGCCGACATCGGCGTGGGTGAGCTGGTTCCGCTGCCGGTGGTTCACCGCTTGTCCGAATGGACGGGTGGTACCGACCGCTTCAACCAGGCAGTTCTGATCCACTCTCCGGCAACATCTCTCGGTTCGATCACCGGCGCATTGCAGGCCGTGCTCGATCACCACGACGGACTTCGCCAAACCTTGATCCGACATGACCGCGGGATGTGGTCGGCGCGGATCGAGGAACCCGGTAGTGTCCGGGCAGCGAACCTGGTCGAACGCGTTGATGCTCGGGGACTGGATGACTCCGAGTTGCGAAGACTCGTCACTGAGCACTCTGACACTGCGACCAGTCGATTGGATCCGTCTGCAGGGCGGATGGTCTCGGTGGTCTGGTTCGATTGCGGCGCTGAGAGTCTGGGCAGACTCGCGATAGTCGCGCACCACCTGGTCGTGGACGGGGTTTCCTGGGGAACCGTGCTCGAGGATCTCGCGATGGCCTGGGTGGCAGTCGAAGCCGGAGAGCCCGCCGCACTGGATGCCGTCGGAACTTCGCTCCGTACCTTCTCCCGTACGGTGGCCGAACACGCATACAGTGCTCATCGATTCGCCGAACTCGATCACTGGCTGACCGTGACCGCTCCGGGCGCGCAGTTGATCCCCGACGCCGCGGGCGATGCCGTCGTATCCGGAGGCTCGAGGCGCACGGTCACGGTGGACGGAGCAATCTCCGAGGCAGCACTTGGATCGGTTGCGGCAATGGTGGGTGCCGAGGGAACGGATGTTCTGTTGGCAGCGCTGACGATGTCCGTCGATCGCTGGCGCCGCTCCACCGGCCGCAGTGAGCACGAATTGCTGGTCGATCTGGAAAGGCACGGCCGGGAGGAGTTGGTGGCGGGCATCGATCTGTCGCGAACAGTCGGCTGGTTCACCACGATTGCCCCGATGCGACTGCACGGCGGAATCGACCCGGTGGACACGCTACGCGAGGTGAAGGAGAGCCTGCGGGCGGCTCCGGACGGCGGTATCGGCTACGGGATGCTGCGATACGTGAATGCCCGCACGGCATCGACATTGGCGGGGCGCTCCGAATCTCAGATCCTGTTCAACTATCTCGGACGTACGACGACAGCTGGATCGACAGCATGGTCCTTGGCAGCGGAATCCGAAGCCTTGTCCACCGATCCCGACGCAGACATGGGAGGCCCGTACCGACTGATCGTGAATGTCGTCAGCGTGGATTCGGGGCTCCGCGCCGAGTTTGCCTGGGCAAGTGAAGATTTGTCCGAGGAGGACGCGCAGTCACTCTCCGACGGCTGGGTTTCGGCCCTCGGCGATCTGGCGGCTGCGGCCGCGCGTCACGCCGGGCCTCCCATTCTGACCCCGTCCGATGTGACGTTGCTCGACCTGAGTCAGACCGAGATCGACGCGATAGCCGATGCGAGTCCGGCAGGTGTCAGCAGCATCCTCCCACTCTCACCGTTGCAGGAAGGCCTGTACTTCCAAGCCGGCTACGCGGGCAGCAGCGACAGCAGCAGTGGTGGGGACATCTACACGGCACAGTTCTCGATGGACTTCGGGCACACCCTCGATGTCGACAGGTTGGCTGCGGCCGCCCGGACACTTCAACGACGAAATCCCACGTTGCGAGCGGGTTTCGTGAGCGAAGGGCTGAACGAGCCGGTGCAGTTCTTCAGCGCTGGACTCGATGTTCCGGTCGTCGTCCACGATCTCCGTGAACTCGACGACTCGGTTGCTCGTGAGCGTGCCGAGGCCGTCGCCGCCCAAGACCGAGTGACGCCATTCGACCTGACCGCGCCGCCGCTGTGGCGTATGAGTGTGCTGCATCTGCCCGGCGGCCAGGATCGTCTGGTGATCAACAGGCAGTTCCTGCTGTGGGACGGCTGGTCCAACGGCCTTGTCGTCAGTCAGCTTCTGGCGCTTTACGATACCGGCGGCGACGACAGCGCATTCGGCGAACCCGAGGGGTCGTTCGAGACATACCTCGCCTGGTTGGCCGATCGCGACGGTGCAGCCGCCGACGAGGGGTGGCGCGGAGCGCTCGCAGGACTCGAGGAGCCGACGCTTGTTGCCGAGCCGATGCCCGGCGTCGAAGTTCAGCTTCCGGATCGCCGCGATGCGGTTCTGTCGGAAACGCTTTCGCGTGTGTTGCGTGAGCGCGCTGCCGCGTCCGGCGTCACGTTCAACACGGTACTGAATGCAGCGCTGGCCCTCGTGTTGGCGTCGGCCACCGGTCGACAGGACGTCGTCTTCGGCTCCACGGTTGCCGGACGGCCGCCGGAGGTACCGGGAATCGACACCGTGGTGGGCATGTTCCTCAACACCGTTCCCGTTCGGCTGCAACTGGATCCGAACGAGAGCGTCGAGGAACTTCTTCGTCGGACACAGGCGGATCGACTTTCGCTGATGCCGTTCGACTACCTCGGTTTGGCATCGATCCAGCGTGTTTCCGAGCATCGTCAACTCTTCGACGTGCTGATGGTCCTGCAGAACTTCGTGGACGAGAAGCAAGTCCACGCGCTCAACGCCGCTCACGACGTGAGTGGAAGCGACAGTATCGATCACACGCACTATCCGCTGACCGTCGTGGTCACACCGGGTGCCACCGTCAACGTCAAGTTCGAGTTCCATCCGCATCTGGTGACCGCGCGCCGGGCCGAGGACCTACTGGGTCACTTCGTCGACCTGCTGCAGAGTTGGTCGCAGGACATGACGGGATCGGTTGTTGCGTCTCCGGTTCCCGCAGTAGCGCAGCAGACGCAGATCCGGGAGTTGCCGGAGCGCACCATTGCCGACCTGTTCGAAGAAGTCGCGTCGGCGCAACCGAACGACACGGCACTCGTGTTCGGGAAGCGCCGGATGACCTACGCCGATCTCGACGGCGAGATCAACCGGATGGCGCGGTTGCTGATCAATTGCGGCGCCGGCCCGGAAAAGATTGTCGCTCTTGGCCTACCACGTTCTGTGGACATGGTCGTCGCGCTCTTCGCGGTATTGCGCACGGGTGCTGCCTACCTACCCCTCGAACTCGACCATCCGGCCGAACGGTTGGCCGTGATGATCGACGACGCGGATCCTGTCGTGTTGCTGACAACCGTTTCGGCCTCACCGAGGTTCGAAGGTGCGGACGTCCGCACTATCGTGATCGACGAACCCGATACAGCAGCAAGGAGACTGACGATCTCGGCGCGGGCGCTCTCCGCGTCGGAACTCGGAGCATTCGCTCCGGGGGCACCGCATCGACTCGACCACCCCGCGTACGTCATCTACACCTCCGGTTCGACCGGCAAGCCCAAGGGCGTGGTCACCGGTTACCGTGGCTTGACGAACATGCAGTTCAACCACCGCGAGGCGATTTTCGAACCAGTGATCGCCGCGGCGGGCCGGCGCCTGCGGATCGCGCACACCGTGTCCTTCGCCTTCGACATGTCGTGGGAGGAACTTCTGTGGCTCGTGGAAGGCCACGAGGTGCACATTTGCGACGAGGATCTGCGTCGTGATGCCGAGGCACTCGTTGCATACTGCGACGCACTGGACATCGACGTCGTCAACGTGACACCGACCTACGCGACGCACCTGATCGACAGCGGGCTTCTCGACGACGGTGTGGGACACCACCGCCCGCCGTTGGTCCTGCTCGGCGGTGAAGCCGTTCCGGATTCGGTGTGGAACAGGCTGCGCGACACCGAGGGAACCGTGGGGTACAACCTCTACGGTCCGACAGAATACACGATCAACACGCTCGGTGGCGGAACGTTCGACAGTGACACCCCGACCGTCGGCAAACCGATCTGGAACACCGCCGCGCATATTCTCGACGGCTGGCTGCGTCCGGTCCCCGATGGAGTTGCCGGCGAACTGTACATTGCCGGAGCCGGTTTGGCTCGCGGCTACCTCGGACGCTTCGCGCTCACGTCCGAGCGCTTCGTCGCAGATCCGGCTGGGACCGGAGAACGTATGTACCGCACCGGGGATCTCGTGCGGCGACGCGGTGACGGCAACCTGGACTTCCTCGGCCGCACCGACGATCAGGTGAAGATCAGAGGTCACCGCATCGAGCCGAGCGAAATCGTCTCCGTTCTCGAATCCGACGAACATGTGCGGCAAGCGGCAGTGGTGGTCGACGTCGGGGCAGGTGGAGTCAAGAGGCTCGTCGGCTACGTGACGCCCGTGCGACTCGGCGCCGGGCACGACTACCGCGCGCAGGCGCGAGTTCTCCTACCCGACTACATGGTTCCGGCCGTGGTGATCGAGGTGGAGACGCTACCGATGACCGTCAACGGCAAGCTCGACGTCAAGGCACTGCCCACCGCTGATTCGGTGCTGGGGGAGCGGAGTGGGGAGTCGATCGCACCGCGTAACCACACGGAAGAGGTCCTCTGCGACCTCTTCTCCGACGTACTCGATGTGGGCGATATCGGGGTCGACGACAACTTCTTCGACCTCGGTGGGCACTCGCTTCTGGCCACCAAGCTGATCAGTCGAGCTCGGATCGCCATTCCGAACAGTCTGACCATGCGTGATCTCTTCGAAGCGCCGACGGTGGCGGAACTTGCGGAACGTATTGTGGCCGAGCAGGGATCGACGCGACCGGTGCTGGTAGCGAAGCCGCGGCCGGACCACCTTCCTCTTTCTGCCGCTCAACAGCGATTGTGGCTGATCGGACAGATGGAGGAGAACTCCGCGGCCTACAATTTCCCGATCGTGCTCCGTTTGGACGGCGCACTGGACGCGGACGTCTTCGCCGCGGCGCTCGGCGACGTCGTGGAACGACACGAATCCCTGCGTACGGTGTTCCGGTTGGTGGACGGATCGCCGGAGCAGATAATTCTCGAATCGGCGACGATTCCGGTCGAGACAGTTCATCGAGACGAATCCGGTGTCGCCGGTGAAATTGCCGTGGCAGTGGGTCGTCCGTTCGACCTGTCTGACGAGATTCCGATCCGCGCACGTCTGATCCGGGTGGACGGCGACGAGGTGGACGGTGCCGTAGTGGTCGTGATCGTCCTGCATCACATCACTACGGACGAATGGTCCGATCGGCCATTCCTGCGCGATCTGATGTCGGCCTACTCCTCTCGGATCCAGGGCGAAGATCCAATTTTCGAACCGCTTCCGGTTCAGTACGCGGATTACACTCTGTGGCAACGGGAATTGTTGGGCAGCCCTGACGATCCGTCGAGCATCCTGAGCACGCAGTTGGACTTCTGGGCGAAGAGTTTGGACGGAGCCCCCGAAGAACTGCTGCTTCCCGCCGACCGGAGTCGACCGGCCAGACCGAGTTTCTCCGGTGGTGCAGTGGTGACACGGTTGGGCGTGGAGACAACTGCTGCACTGCGAGATCTGGCGCGCGAGAGCCGGAGTTCGATGTTCATGGTTCTGCACGCGGCGTCGGCGGCGTTGCTGACTGCGCTCGGAGCGGGTGAGGACCTTCCCCTCGGCGCTCCCGTCGCCGGACGTAGTGAGCAGGGACTCGACGAACTGGTCGGCTTCTTCGTCAATACGATTGTGCTGCGCACGGATACGTCAGGTAATCCGACGTTCCGGGAGTTGGTGGATCGCGTTCGCGAGGGAGATCTCGAGGCCTTCGCCAACGCTGACGTTCCCTTCGAAACGGTGGTGGAGCGCCTCAATCCGTCGCGTACTTTGGCACGTAATCCGCTGTTCCAGGTCATGGTCGGCTATCACAGCCGGGAGGAGACGGGCGGCGATTCGTTCGAACTCGAGGAGTACACGGCCAAGTTCGATCTGGTGTTCAACTTCACCGAGTACCTCGGCGACGAAGGCTGCATCGACGTCCGGCTCGAGTACGGCAGCGACCTCTTCGATCGCGAAACGGCACAGCGAATTTCGAACCGATTGGAATCGGTGATCGCGGCCGTCGTGGAATCGGCCGACATCGAGATCGGTGATATCGACATCTTCTTGCCAGGCGAACTCGAACAGGTTGTCACCTCGTTCAACGACACCGCCGTCGACGTGCCGGAAGAGACGTTCTACGACGCTTTCGCGCGTGGAGTCGTTGCTACGCCCGAGGCGATTGCGGTGCGCGACGAGGCGGGGCAGGCCACGTACCGCGAACTCTCCGAGCAGTGTGATCGGATCGCCGGCGTGCTGTATCGCCGCGGAGTGTCGGTCGAAGACGTGGTGGGGCTTGCCGTCCCGCGCTCGGTGGAAATGGTCGCGTCGGTCCTCGCCGTGCTCAAGCTGGGGGCCGCGTATCTACCCCTGGATTTGAGTCACCCGAGCGAGCGCATCACATACATGCTCACCGATTCCCGCGCCTCGGTACTTCTGTCCACTGCGGAGGAAAGCTCGCGGATCGAGGATGTGGTCGGCGTCGAGCGAATTCTCCTGGACGATCCGCTGATCCGTGCGGAACTGGACGAGGCAGTGATCGTCGAAACTCCCCGGCCACCAGTTGGCGTCAGCCACGCTGCCTATGTCATCTACACCTCGGGATCGACCGGCAAGCCGAAGGGAGCCGTCCTCTCCCATGACGGTATTCCGAGTCTTGTTGCCACAGCTGAGGTTCGGATGCGACTGGTACCGGGTTCGGTGGTGATGCAGTTCGCTTCGGTCGGCTTCGACGTCGCGGTATTCGAGCTGGCGATGGCACTGTGCACGAGCAGCACCCTGGTGATCGTGCCGCAGAATGCACGAGTTGCCGGTCCGGCGCTGACCGATTTCATGACGAGCAATCGTGTCACCCACGCGATCATCCCTCCCTCGTTGCTGGCCGCTCTGCCGGCAGGATGTGAAGTGCCGCAGGGCTGCACCGTGTTGGTCGGAACCGAGACGGTGCCACCGGAGCTGATCGGGCGATGGGCGGAGCGGCTGAATTTGCTTGCCGCGTACGGACTCACCGAAGCCACGGTGAACAACACACTGTGGCAGGCGGAACCCGGTTGGAACGGTCCCGTGCCCATCGGAATCCCTGACCCCAACGAACAGGCGTACGTGCTCGACGATCAACTCCGTCCGGTTCCGCCGGGAGTATCCGGCGAGCTGTACATCGCGGGACGCGGCCTGGCGAGAGGCTATCTGGGCCGATTCGATCTGACGGCACAGAGATTCATCGCCGATCCCTTCACCGCGGGCGATCGCATGTATCGCACCGGGGACCGCGCGCGGTGGCGCGCTGACGGGAACATCGACTTCCTCGGCCGCGTCGACGATCAGGTCAAGATCCGCGGTTTCCGAATCGAGTTGGGCGAAATCATCGGAGCTCTCAGTGCCCATCCTTCGGTGAAGCAGGCAACGGTCGTCGCGGATCGGCAGGGCGAAATCACGCGCCTGGTCGGTTACGTGTCACCGGAACCCGGTGTCGTCGTCGACACGACGGCAGTGCGGAACCTCGCGACAGTGTCGTTGCCCGACTACATGGTTCCGACCATGGTTGTCGCCCTTGACGGTCCGCTGCCGTTGACGCCCAACGGAAAGCTCGACCGCAAGTCGTTGCCCACTCCGGACTGGTCGGAGCTGGCGGGTGATGTTGCTCCTCGCACGGCAGTGGAGTCCACGGTTGCGGCTGCGTTCGCGGAAATCCTGCAACTCCCGAGTGTCGGAGTCCACGACAGTTTCTTCGAACTCGGCGGCCATTCGATGGCTTCGATGAAACTGGTCGGTCGCATTCGTGAAGCGTTCGGCGTGGACGTCAGTATTCGAGACGTATTCGACGCGCCGAGTGTTGCGGAGTTGGCGGCCGTCGTCGCGCGTTCGGAAGGTGGGCGTCCGATCCTGGCGCCGGCGGTGAAACGTCCCGAGACGATGGGTCTGTCTGCGCCGCAACGTCGTCAATGGGAGTTGTTCCGCGCGTCCGGCGCGCAACCGCAAGCAAGCCACGCTCTGGCGCTGACCCTGAAATCGAAGATCGATCCGGAGGTTCTCGGGCACGCCTTGGACGATGTGACTTCGCGGCACGAACCCCTGCGGACCACCTTCGTCGAGGTCGACGGCATCGTCGTGGCAAGAGAATCGGTGCGTCCGACTGTCGATGTGGTCGATGTCGGCGCCGGCGATGTGGGTCGAGTGGTGTTCGAACTGGCTCAACTTCCGATGGATCTGCGTGAGCAATCACCGTTGCGGGTTCATCTGGTGCTCGGTGAAGACGGCTCTAGGACACTGCTTCTCGTCATGCACTACATCGCCGTCGACGAGTGGTCAGTAGTGCCGCTGCTGGGAGATCTGGTCTCTGCTTATGCAGCCCGGTCGCAGGGAGATCAACCGGTTTGGGACGAGCTTGCATTGACGTACGCCGATTACACCGTGTGGTCGGACGAGCTGTTGGGAGACCCCCGAGACGTCGACAGCCGTGCGTCGAAGCAACTTACATATTGGCGGGATGCGCTCGACGGAATACCGACCAGTGTGAATCTTCCGTTGCCGGAAGGTGACTCGGAGCCTCGAGGTGACGTGATCGCCGTCGACATCGACGCGGGTCTGCACGCCGGAATCGACGCCCTGGCTGCGCGCACCGGCACGAGTATGTTCATGGTCCTGCAGGCCGCACTGGCCAGCGTTCTCACGAAGGCCGGCGCGGGTACTGATCTTCCCATCGGTTCATTGGTTGCGGGCAGGTCGGATCCCCGTCTCGAACCGATGATCGGATCGTTCTTCAATGTTGTTCTCCTGCGCACGGATACGTCCGGTAGTCCGACGTTTGCAGAATTGCTGGCTCGCATCCGGGAAAACAATCTGGAAGCGCTGAGCAATCAGGACGTCTCATATGTGTATGTCGAGCAGGCGCTGGGTAATCCGGCGTCCATGAGACCTCAGGTGATGGTGATCCATCACCAGCAGGCGGATTTGGACGGGCTCGGCGACTTCGGTTCTCTCGTACCGATTCCGGTGGGAGTGCCCGATGCGGATGTGACGTTGAGTTTTTACGAGCCGGTAGGCGATGGGCCTGTCTTTGCAACTCTCGGGTTCCGTGCCGACCGCGTCGATGCGGGTGCAGTCCGCGTATGGGCAGGTCAGTTGGTCGACGTGATCGAGGCTGCAGTCGCCGCCGAAGGGGATGACGCGAGCGAGGGGGCGAAACTATGACATACGTCGCATCGCTCCGTGGGGTCGACCGCTATACGGGGGCTCACAGTGTTGATACCCTCACCTCATTAAGGGTAGCCTTTGCTACTTACTTCGGGACATCGATTGGCGGCCGTACCAGGTCGTTCCGTCGGGGATGGACTACCTGTAATGAGTGAATCACCAAGAGACTCCAGCGCCGAACCTGCCATTGTCGACATCGTCGGCGTCGGGTTCGGTCCGGCCAACCTCGCGTTGGCCATTGCTGTCGAAGAACACAATGCAAATTGTGCGGCCGTTGATCGGGTGAACGCGCGGTTCTTCGAAAAGCAGTCTCAGTTCGCGTGGCATCCCGGGATGCTGCTCGACGGTGCCACCATGCAGATCGCGTTTCCGAAGGATCTGGTGACGTTCCGGAATCCACAGAGCGGATACAGCTTCTTCTCGTATCTGTTCGAGCAGGGTCGACTGGTCGACTTCGTCAACCACCAGACCTTCTTCCCCACGCGCCACGAATTCAACGACTACCTGTGCTGGGCAGCTCGACGAGTCGACGCGGACGTGCAGTTCGGTACAACCGTCGACGGGGTCGAGGGCATCAAGAACTCCGACGGCGTTGTCGATCGCTTTGCGGTTCGCACCGCCGACGGTGAAACGGTGATCGCGCGCAACATCGTTGTCGGAGCCGGACTGAAAGAGCGGATCCCGGAGTGGGCGACGCCTTCGTCGCGGTGCTTCCACAATCACCAGTTCCTCTTCCATCTCGAAGCAATGCCGGAGCCCGTACACAACCGGTTCGTCGTTCTCGGCGCCGGCCAGAGTGCCGCGGAGATCGTGGACTACCTGCACGCGAACTACCCGAACGCCGAAGTTCACAGTGTTTTTGCCCGTTACGGCTACAGCCCGGCAGACGACAGCCCGTACGCGAACCGCATCTTCGATCCCGAAGCCGTCGATCAGCTGCACGGTGCAGACGCCGCGGAACGACGCCGACTGCTCGATCTGCACCGCAGTACCAATTACTCGGTCGTCGACATCGAACTGATCAACAAGCTGTATGCCACCGAATATCAGGAGATGGTTCGTGGGCCGCGGCGACTGTTCATGCGTCGGGCCTCGGAGATCACGAGTGCCGTGGAGACCGAATCCGGCATCGAACTGGCTGTCCGTAGCAATCTCGACGGCTTGACCGACACGCTGGCGTGCGACGCACTCATTCTGGCCACGGGTTTCACCCCGGCACCTCTGGACGATTTGTTGGGTGAACTCGTGCCGGATTCGTCCGTTCCGCGTAACGTCAGTCGGGATTATCGACTGGCTGTAACGGAGGACGTGACAGGCGGTATCTATCTGCAGGGTGGGACAGAACAGACTCACGGATTGACGTCGTCGCTGCTGTCGAACGTGGCAGTGCGGGCGGGGGAGATTCTGGCGTCGGTGCTGAGCCACCAGAACCGAACTGGTGCGCTTGCTAGTCTGGGCGCACAAGACACGTACGTAACGAGTGAGGCGAGATGAGCACTAACCCTTTCGATGACGAAGACGGCCGCTTCTACGTGCTGGTGAACGACGAGGACCAGCACTCGCTGTGGCCCACGTTTTCCGAGGTCCCCGCCGGCTGGCGAGTGGTGTTCGGTGAAGACAGCCGCAAGGCGTGCCTCGAATACGTCGAGGCCAACTGGACCGACATGCGTCCGAAGAGCCTGCGCGAGGCCATGGAAGCCGATCAGGCTGCCGGTGGAAAGCACGCAGTCGAGAGCTGATTCTCTCACCGCTCGGAACCCCCGAGTGAACAGAAAAGAGCTGGGCACCGTCAGGTGCCCAGCTCTTTCTGCTTGAACGACGCCTACTTCTCGGTGACGGGAACTCGACGCCTGCGCTTGCGGACCATCGGGCGACGTAGCGAGTCCACGCGCATCAGAATCCGTGGACGACGCAGCGTGCGCGCTCCCCATTCGCCGAGCGTGACGCCCGCGGCCAGGGCACAGCCGATGCCGAAGGCCGACAGCAAGGCAGTCAACCCGATCAGTACCTGGTCGTTGAGCAGCGCGTACAGGCCTCGGTACAGCGACAGACCGGGGAGCAGCGGAGTGATGCCTGCGACCGCGACAACCAGCGGAGGCGTCAGTGCGCGGCGAGCCATCAAACCACCGGCAAGACCGACCACGGTTGCGGCGATTGCGGCGGCGATCACGGGACCGACGTCGAGTGTCTGCACGAAGATCGACACACCACTGCCTGCCGCACCGCCCAGGAACGCCGCGGTGAGTGCACGCCGCTCGGCGTAGCAGGCGAGCGCGTAGAACACCGACGCACACGCACCGGAGAGCATGAGGATCGGCAACTGCGTGATGGTGGAGACTTCCACATTGATCGGTGGAAGCGTCGAACCCAACATCCCGGTCATTCGCAACGAGATTGCGACGCCCGCGATGATGCCGCCCGTCATCATCACCACTTCGAAGAATCGCGCGACAGCTGTAATGGGTGCACCCATGATCGCGTCCTGGACCGAGCCCACCAACGACAGCCCGGACAGTAGAACGACCACTCCGGCCGCGATGACCAACGACGGCCGGATACTGATCCCCAGCTGGTCCTGAAATGTATAGAGCGTGGCGGCGGGCGCAGCCGCGATGAGACCACCGACAACCTGCTGGAAGAAGAACGGTAATCCGAACCGGTTCAGTACGCGGTTGACTCGATCGATGACCATCGTCGTCAGAAACGCGACTGTAGCAACGAGGAACCCGCCGCCGAGCAGGACGGAGACCGAAGCCGCCATCGCAGCCCAGGCCATGGTCGCGGTCCATCGGTTGTACGGGTGCGGCGCCGTCGTGATGGCTGTGAGCGCGTCGTGCGCTTGGTCCGGTGTGATCGCCTCACGGCGGATACGACGTGTCAGACGGTCGACGGCCGCCAGCCGCGTGAAGTCCATCGAGCGGTAGTGGACGATGCGCATCGTGCTCGCCGGCGGTCGCGTCGGGCCGCGATAGGCAGAGAGCACAATCGAGTTGTAAGTGACGTCGACGTCACACTGGGCAAGGCCGTACGTGGCGGCGATGAACTGCACCTGCTCAGCGGTGTCCATGGCCGCGGTTCCGGATGCGAGGAGGACTTCGCCCACCCGAACCGCGAGGTCCAGGACCTCTGCGACGACGGCGTCGTCTGTCAGGTCGATCGGTTGAAGCGGTGCGGGAGCTGACGTGACCGTGTCGACGGTGGCTTGCCGGTTTCCCGTCAGGCGTGTGAGTACTTCGGTGAATTTCGCCATCAGGGGGCGGAGTGGGAGTTGCGCATGGGGCCCACGCTATCTAACGTGACCCGCGCGCGGCCACCGCGACGGCTTGGATATGATGGCTCCGCAAAGTCAGTCGCGGCAACGCGTCGGTCTTCGCCTCCTTAGCTCAGTGGTAGAGCACTCGCCTTGTAAGCGAAAGGTCGTCGGTTCAATCCCGACAGGAGGCTCCGAAAGAGGAGGCACTCACCAATGTGGTGGGTGCCTCTGTATTTGCTGAGGTGCCGATAGGCGCCCGGTTCAGTTGGTCTCGGGCTTGTTCGTAGCCTGGCGCGGGTCGATCGCGCCGTCGATGTACTGCTGGGCGATCACTCGCAGTTTGACGTTGCTGCGCTGCGAGTCCTGGATGAGAATGCGGAAGGCTCGGTCGGCGTCGACGTGGTGGGTGCCCATGATGATGCCCTTGGCCTGTTCGATGACGCCTCGCGATTCGAGTGCTCGCTCGAGGTCCATTGCGTGCTTTCTGGCGATGTCGAGGCGCTGCGAGCTGTGCAGCGCGTAGGCCGAGGTCACGGCGAACAGTTGGAGCAATGCCACGTCGGCGCCGGTGAAACCTCGGAGGTCGTGGCTGTAGAGATTGAGGGTTCCGAGCGGGCGTTCCCGGCCAGGCAGTGGCATGGACAAGAAGCTGACGGCGCCGACTGCCTTTGCCGCGCTTGCGAATTGAGGCCACCGGCTGTGGGCTTCGCTGGCATGTGCGCGGACAACGGTTCCCGTGCGTGACGACGTCACACTCGGTCCGTAGTCCAGTCGGAATTGGATCGAGTCGACGGTGCGAACAAGTTGGTGGGTGGCGGCGACGGTTCGGAATGTCGTGTCCGAACCGCCGATGGTAATTCCGGCCATGTCGGCGTCGGCGATGAGATCGACGGCATGCCTGCAGACTTGTTCGAGAAATTGCTCGGCCTGGGCATGTGGATCGAGGTGCGCGTACAGCGATTGCAGGGCGTCCGAGGCGGCGTCCAGGCTGTCCTGCGACGCGGAATTTCGGCCCCCGGTGGGGCCGCGGTGTCCTCTGGCGATGCGCGGCGCCGTCATTGTCTCAACCACCCTTCCCCATCACGTCGCAGGCATGTCCGATTCGTCTCATTGTTGCACCGGACTAACTGTTGTGCACTCTGTTTCGGTGGACAAGTGTCTGATGGGGCGGACGGTTATGTGAAGTGGTCTGCGTATGCCCAATCGTGATGTTTGATTCGGCCGTTAGCGGGTAGTGCGCCGATCTTGGAATTATGTTGTCCTGCAACAGTTAACGTGGAAACTGCGACTGGGGTACAAGTTTTCTCCGCAATGGCGCGCAGGTCACGAACTTGGCCTATTGTCAGCGCCAGCGCACAATCTTGTACGCGTAACCCGTAGACAGTGAAGGGGATACGACGATGAACGGACTGATCGCGGCTCTGAACAGTGGAATGACCGTTGGCTTGGCCAACACGATCCTGACTTTCGGCGGAATCATCATCAACCTCAATATCGTGATCAACAACTGACCGCGTAATCGGGGAGTAACCGTTTGTTATGCCGATTCGATCGGAAGGTCAGGCCCTGGGCGGTCGCTCTTGCTCTTGAGCCACCGATTGGGAAGTTTGCCGGCAAGTTCTCCGAGTGGACCGACTGCAGCGCTGAGGATTCCGACGGTTTCCTGAAGGACCTCGATGCTCGCGCTCATCCGCTCGAGGTTGGGGGCGAGGGAAGTCAAGGTGTCGGACAGTGCAACGATCTGGTCAAGCGGGCCGCCTTCGGCGATGAGCCGTTCGAAGGCCCCGTTCTCTGCCAGGAGTGTTTCGAGGATGCCGTTCTCGGCCAGTGCGCGATCGATGACACCGTCCTTGGCAGTCAGGCGTTCGACGGCACCGTCTTGCGCTGTCAGGCGTTCCAGCGGACCGTCCTCCGCCATCATTCGGTCGAGGAGACCGTCCGGCGCGAGCAAGCGTTCCAATGCGCCGTTCTCGGCGAGCACCCTATCCAGCGGTCCGCCGGGGGCAAGAAGTCTTTCGAGTGGTCCGCCGGGAGCGAGTAGTCGTTCGAGAGTGCCGTCGGGTGCAGTCAGTTTGTCGACCGGGCCGCCGGGAGAGAGAAGTCGATCGAGTGGCCCACCGGGGGCCAAGGCCTGCCCGATGGGCCGATCGTCAGCGGTGAGCGATGACAACTGCTGGATCATCTGCATGGGTCCGCGGGGGCTTGCCAAGCCGGCAGCACCCGCCGTCACGGCGCCGGTATTACCGACGGCGATACGAACTGTCGTGACCGTCAGCTCGGCGATTCCCAAACTGATCTCTGCGGCTGCAATGCCCGCGCGTAGGGGAAGCGTGAGCATCTCCAGCAGTTTCATGCGTTAACTGTAACCGGTAACACACAAACACTCACCAGGATCGCCGGTCAGTGAAGGACCTTCAGACCGACGACACAGCCGACGATGCCCAGGATCAGCAGTATCTTGACGATCGACGTGGACTCCGCGCCGGTGATCATCGCATATCCCACGGTCAGGGCGGCGCCGATGCCGACCCAGACCGCGTACGCAGTTCCGATGGGAAGGGTGCGCATTGCATACGCGAGGCCGGCCATACTGACGATCAGGCCGAGGATGAAGACAACGGTGGGTGACATCTTGCTGAATCCGTCGGACTTACCGAGTGCGGTAGCCCAGACAGCTTCGAAAAGTCCGGAAATGACGAGCACGATCCATGCCATGGTGAACAACTCCCAAGGCACCGTCTTTTCGCTGGCCGGGTACGGTGCGCTCGTCCGGATGTCGTCGTTGACCACCCAACCATAGCAACAGAATTCTGCGTTCCGACCCGATCAGCTGGCGATTTAGGTCACCACCGCCGTTCGAACTCTCTTCAGATGGATGGTCGACACGGACACCACGATCGTCGCCGTCGCAGCGAGAACAGTCAGAGGAATCGGCGTGTTCACGGCGGCCGGTCCGTGTTCGACGAGCACACCGGTAGACCACCCGAATTCCCGCGAGCCCGGGTCCAAGAAGGTCGGTGAAACCGAGAACAACGTGAAAGCGACGGGCAGCATCGCCCCGCTCGAGACTGCTTCGACGGCAACAGGCATGCATGACGTGACGGCCAGTCCCAGCGCAAGCGGGAGGATGAGGACGTAGGCAACCGTGGTCGGGGCGGCATCCAGCAATCCCGAGAGTGCAGTCACGGCAAGGAGTCCCAGCCCGAGTTGCGGCATCGGTCTTCTCCAGCCGACGACGACGCCCAACGCCAGGGCAGCAGCTCCCGCGGGCATCGCCCAGGTCCAGTCGGATGGAAAGGAAATCGAGCTGACCGAAACCGCGCTGACTGCCAGTCCGACGAGTACGAAACGACCGTCGTGTGGCGGCAACCGCCAAGCCAGTGCGACGGTAACGGCAACCGCCAATACCACCGCGATCACCCATGACCCAGGTGATGTCGTCGAGCCCAACCACACATAGAGAGCCGTGAATACCAGGGGCAGAACAACTCCCAGCTTCACCAGGCGTGCGTCGATGTCGCCCGGCTCCTGATTCGGTCGTGCGAGTGCGGCGACTCCACCCACGAGAAGAGTTGCGGCGAGCAGAATCCAGACGGGAACCGTGGACGGCACGGGGTAGGAATCGCCCGGAAGTGTGAGCGACCACCTGGGGACGCGATCGCGCCATAAGTCCGCTGCGCCGAAGTACAGGGTCGTCGTGGTTACGCCGAGTCCGAGAGCGGTTTGTGCTCCGCGGTGACCCTTCGTCGGAAATGCCGCTGCCGCGAGGAAAGCGCCTGCTCCGATTGCGTTCAGAGTCACCGAAATCTGGGCGGAGACGGGGACGAATGCAGGTAGCGCGATGGCGAGGGCGCCGACTACAGCGAAGACACTCGCGAGACCGCCACGTCCCCAGCGATGCAGTAGCGCTACGCCGACGGCCGCAACCACAGCGGCAGTTGCTCCCGCCCACTGCGGCGTGATCACCACCGAGATAACGCCGGCGTCGGAGAAGGAGAAGTCGTCAACTCGGGACTCGGCCACTGCGTACGCGGCTACCACGCCGCCGACCAGCGCGGACGCCACAGGACCGTAGAGCTGAGCGATTTGAACTGGGCTACGTTGCTGCATAATTCGTCGAATTTTTGCACAACTCGCCGATACGACTTATCGTCGCATCGCCGTGCGGATCAATCCACACCGGTTCCCCGTCTCGAAGTCGAGGAACCAGCAGATGGCGTCCTCGACTCGGCCACTGAACGAAGTCGTAGCCGGCCAAATTTGTCTGAACTGCGTCGGCGACCCACACCGCAGCGTCCGCGAATGCAGTCTCCATCGACAGTGCGTTGAAGTAGCTGAATCCGCTGATGTCACGTGTGCCTTGCCAGCCGATCGTGACGTTGTAGTCGCTGTTGATCGAAAATTCCCAGATCAAACGGTCGACAACAACTTCAGGTCCGAATCGCAGGCAACGCAGATCTTGGGCAACACCTGCGAGGGCCTGTGCCCAAGACTCCGGTGGCGCGAAGCCGGGATCCTCGCCGGTATCGGAGTTGTTGGTGAACAGAGGAATACGCCAGGTCAAGCACTCCATGTTCCACAGTGGGGGTAGTGACATGCCGCATCCTTCCGATTCGTGGGCCTGCACCCCAGCTTTTCAGCTGCACCCGGCTTTTCACCTGTACCTAGTCCATCACATGCACTCGGCCGTTCACAGGAAGCTCCCAGGGAACATACAGCGGGAATCCAGTGGCAGGGGAGAAGATGGTTCTCGTGACCGACAAGACCCCCGAAGCCCGCATCCTCGTTGTCGACGACGAACCCACCATCGTGGAGTTGCTCTCCGTGAGCCTCCGATTCCAGGGTTTCGAGGTGGCAACTGCTTCGAGCGGCGCCCAAGGCCTGGACGTCGCACGGACATTCCGTCCCGACGCGATCGTTCTCGACGTCATGATGCCCGGGATGGACGGCTTCGGTCTGCTTCGACGCCTGCGCGCCGACGGTGTGGACGCGCCCGTCCTGTTTCTGACGGCGAAGGATTCGCTCGACGACAAGATCAGCGGCCTGACCCTCGGCGCGGACGACTACGTGACCAAGCCGTTCAGCCTCGAAGAAGTCGTGACGCGGTTGCGGGTCATCCTGCGCCGCGCCGGTCGCGGGGTCGCGCCGGAGCAGTCGCCGCGGGTGAAGTTCGCCGACATCGAACTCGACGACGACACCCGCGAGGTCTGGAAGAAGGGCGAGTTGGTTGCACTCTCGCCCACCGAGTTCACACTGCTCCGATACTTCATGGTCAACGCCGGGACGGTTCTCAGCAAACCGCGGATTCTCGACCACGTCTGGAATTACGACTTCGGTGGGGAGGTCGGAGTTGTCGAGTCCTACGTTTCCTACCTGCGGCGCAAGGTGGACACGGGGGAGACACCGCTGATTCACACATTGCGTGGGGTCGGCTACGTGATGCGTGAACCGCGGCAATGATCGCCGCCGCGGAAAACGATCAGCTTCCGAAGCGGGGTCGTTTCCGTCTCCATTCACTGCCGCTGCGCTTCACCCTGGTTGCGGCCTTGCTGGTGTTGGCCGCGCTGGGTCTGTTGGCGTCGGGTGTAGCGGTCACTTCTGCTCTCGAGAACTCACTGACCCAGCGAACCGACAAAACGCTGTACGAAGCGGTCGACGGTTGGGCAAAGCCGCACAGCAGAGACCTGCAGCCGCCCAGTGACGTCGGCCCGGGCACCCGCCCACCCAGCCCCTTCTTCGTTCGGACCGTGACCCCGGACGGACGGGTGATCATCCTGAACGACAAGTCGACGACGACCGAACCCGACCTGTCGAAAGATTCCACCAACGGCCCGATCACCGTCGGATCGAGCGACGGTTCGGACGTGAACTGGCGGGTTCTCACGACGGTCCGCGACGGCACGACCACGACTATCGGTGTGCGACTGACGGATAACGAGCAGACCGTCGACGACTTGGTCGGCCTGCAACTCGGCATCGGTCTGGTTGTCCTGCTGATCCTCGGCGGCGCAGCGTATTTCGTGGTTCGTCGGAGCCTCCGTCCGCTGGTAGAGGTGGAGGAGACTGCCGCTGCCATTGCCGCCGGCGACCTTCATCGACGTGTTCCGGAGCGCGATGACCGCACCGAGGTCGGTCGACTGTCCGTGGCGCTCAACGGAATGCTCGCGCAGATTCAACACGCATTTGCCGCGACCGAGGCTTCGGAGGAATCGGCACGGCGTTCCGAGGAGAAGATGCGTAGGTTTGTCGGCGACGCGAGCCACGAGTTGCGCACACCCTTGACGACTATTCGTGGGTTCGCCGAGTTGTATCGCCAAGGCGCCATGACTGATACGGAAACGCTGATGAACCGGATCGAGGGCGAGGCGTCGAGGATGGGACTTCTGGTCGAAGATCTGCTCATGCTGGCAAGACTCGACGAACAGCGTCCACTCGAGAACAAGCCTGTGGATCTGCTTGCAGTTGCGGCGGATTCGGTACAGGCGGCACGAGCGATCGCACCGGATCGAACTGTCGAACTTCAGATGACCGGCGGCCCAGGCCTGCCCGAAGTGCATGGTGACGAGGCCAGGCTGCGTCAGGTAGTCGCCAATCTGGTGGGCAACGCGATCAAACACACGCCGCCGGATGCGCAGGTCACCGTTCGTGTCGGTACGACCGAGAACTCCGCGGTGGTCGAGGTTTCGGATACCGGTCAGGGTTTGAGTGACGAGGATGCCGCGCGGATCTTCGAGCGTTTCTACCGCGCCGACACCTCTCGCACCCGTGAGACCGGGGGCGCCGGTCTCGGCCTGTCCATCGTTTCGGCTTTGGTTGCAGCGCACGACGGAACCGTCAGCGTCGAGACCTCCCTCGGGCAGGGGACGACGTTCTGCGTCGAATTGCCGCGTGACCCGAAGGACGACTGACGCCGGATTACCGCAACCGGCCCCTCAGAAGTAGGTGTGCACCGTACCGACGACGCGGTAATCCGAATCGACCTCGGGAATCAGTGACCACTTGTCGAATGTGGTGCAGGGATGCGAGATTCCGCAACCGAGCAGATCGCCGACCTTCACGTCGAAGTCAGCCGGAACGTCGACGTACGCGTGCTGGTCGTTGAGTGCGGTGATCGTCAGCTCTCGTGCTGATCGGTTGGATCCGTCGCGTCGGCGCCACAGGACTATGGGAAAGCCTGCGTCGGAACCGACATCGCGGCGGCCGAAGCCCAGGATCACCCGTCCGGGTTCAGGTATGGAGAGCACTACACCCCAGACCTCTGCGGCTCCCTGCAGAGTTCGCGGACCGTCAGCCCACGGCGAAGTTTCGGCATAGAGACCGTGATCATGGGTGATATAGCAACCGCTGCGCAGCACGATGCGTACACCGTTGTCGAGTGCCCACCGGCCGGCCAGCTCGCGTACGACCAGATCGTGAAACGCACTGCCGCCGAAAGTGACCAGTGGCCGGGGAGCCTTCGCGGAGTTGTTCTCGAACAGGTTCTCGGCAACACAGATTTCCGTGAAAACCCGCGCGGATTTGAGATACGAATCGACGGAGATACGGCGGGCTGCTACCGAGGCTCCGGGCATCATGCCCTCGAACCCCTCGACTCCGGTGAGAATCAACGAAGGTGCCTGCGATGCTGCGCGTGCGACGTCGAGTGCTTGCTCGACAGTGCGAGCGCCCGCGCGTCCGCTGTCGTAGCCGAGTTCAACGAGAACCCGGATACGGCTGGCCGGTGAGACTTTCGCGATCAACTGTTCCATCAGGCGGACGCTCTCGACCGAGTCCACGAGGGTGGTGACGAAGAAATCGGGGTCGGTGGCCTGGGCGTCGCAGATCCACCGAATACCGGCGGGATCGAGAACCTGGCTGGCGATGATGATGGTGTCCACACCGAACTCACGCAGAATGCGTGCCTGCGCAACGGTTGCCGCCGTCATCGCCCAAGCCCCGGCGTCGAGTTGCCGTCGAACCAGTTCGGGGCTCATCGTGGTCTTCGCGTGAGGCGCCAGATCCACATCGTGGTCGGAGCAGAACTGCGCCATGAGGTCGACATTGTGCGCGATCGCTGCACGGTTGAGTGTCATCACGGGTAGCAGGAGGTTGCCGTCGAGTGCCGAGATCCCCAGCGGCTCGAGGTCGGAACCGTCGCGACCTTCGAGGTCGGTGCCGAAGGCCTTGTGCTGCCAACCGATCGGGGGGTTCGCGAAATCCGTCATGGCATCGATTGTGCCGTTGATTGCAGACGATGTGTTCATGTGTGGTGACTTTCTGTCAGAACTATGCAGGTCAGAATGAGATCCGGCTACGAGCGGCGTACCGGGCGACCAGGCAACGCGTCCTGGACCACGACACCGTCTTCGACGACGGGTACTCCGCCGACCAGCACGCGGCTGATACCGGTGGAGGGGCGGGTGCCGTCGATGTACGTGGCGTTGTCGGTAATTCGCTCGGGGTCGAAAACGAGGATGTCCGCGTCGCTACCGGGGCTGATCCGACCTTTCGTCGCCATCGAGGGAACCGACTCCTCCAGAATCTGCGCAGGGATCAACGAGCAGCGCGCGATTATCTCCGACAGCGACAGCAGTCGACGCTCGCGGTACAGCGTACGAATCGCACGTGCATAGGTGCCTGCGCCGCGGGGGTGGCCGAGTGCCTTCTCCGGCAGTGGCCACTGCAATGAGTCGGCAGGCGAACGGCCGGGCCAGGTCAGTGGCATCGCGTCGCTCGCGATGGCGGCGCGATCGAAAGTCATCGCCCGTTCGAGGAATTCGCGCTGCACGGTGTCGTTCTCGTCGAGGAACTCCACCAGCACCAGTCCACCGGGGTCGGTGGCCCGAAGATGTTCCAGCTGCTTGCGGTCCGCGATACGTTCACCGGTGGGTACGAATGTCAGCGACCGTGGTGTCAGATTCATCAGGTGCAGCTTGTCGGGATCGAGAAATGCAGCTCCGACGGCCGTCGACCCGGAACCGTACGGATACGCCTCCGTCGTGACGCGCGATCCGGCTGCCTGAACCTGTGCCACCACCGACAGCGCGTGGTCGACGTGCATTCCCGAGGTGCTGTTGACGTGGCAGTAGTGCATGTGTGCGCCGGTTTCGGCTGCTGCACGGGCGATTTCGACGGCACCATCCACCGGGCTCGACGGATCGGCCGAGATGAGAGGGCGCGCATGGGTATAGGTGGGAACACCGGCTCGCGCCGCGAGATCCGCCACCTGTAGGTACTCCACCGGATCGGATTTCGGCGCGTACCCGACCACCACGCCGATGCCGAGAGCGCCTGCGGCCAGATCGTTTTCGAGGAGTTCGAGAATGTGGGCGCGCTGAGAGGCGGTGGGCTCGCCCTGCCAGCTCGGGGAACCGAGATGGTGCAGGAGCGTTCTGATGTCGCCGTCGGGATCGGCCCCTGAGAGTTCGATCATTCGGGCGTGCGCCCACGACGTCGCGTAGCCGTAGTTGATCGGGCGGCCCTCGGCGCCGGCCCGGGCATATGCCTTTGCAACAGGAATGACGCCGGCTTCCAGTTCGAGGGCCGTCGTGACTCCGTCCAATGCCTGAAGTCGCTGCTCGGCGATTTCCTGTCCGTGGCTGTGCAGGTCGATGAATCCGGGGCAGATGACCTGACCGGTCACGTCGATCGTCTGCCGGGCTTCGATCGCGTCGCGACCCCACGCCGAGACCTTGCCGTCGGTGATCGCGATGCCCCGTACCTCGTCTGTCCCCGATGCGGGATCGACGACACGGCCGCCGGTGAACACGATGTCGTGGACCTGCATCAGCGCTGCACTCCTGTCGTTGGTCGAACCGCCTGGCCCGGCGAATGTCCCGATGGTTTCACGGCTCGGGTATCGGATTCTGGTGTGAACGTCCCAAATGGAGGCCGACTCACCGTTCGAGCGGACAAGAAACGGATGCGCTCGAGTGTGAAGGTGAAAGCGAAGTTATCAATTCAGCCGATTGAGATCGATGGAGGACAGGAATGCACGTCTATATTTCGGTGGACATGGAGGGTATCGCGGGTATCGCGACGCTCGATCAGACGATCCGCGGCGGTGGCGGCTACCACCGTGCGCAGATGCTCATGACCGCCGAGACCAATGCCGCGATCGCCGGTGCGTTCGACGCCGGTGCGACGAGCGTCCTGGTCAACGACAGCCACGGAACGATGGACAATCTGCTTCACGCCGACCTGGATCCACGGGCGCGTCTGATCTTCGGAACACCGAAGATGCAGTGCATGGCGGAGGGACTGACGTCCGATCACGACGTCGCGCTGTTTGTCGGCTATCACGCACCCGCCGGTGGGCCCGGCGTCCTGGCGCACACGTTCTCGAGCTTGTTCGCCGACGTCCGCCTCGACGGCAAGTCCGTCTCGGAGACCGACGTCAACACCCTCTACGCTGCCACCCAGGGCGTTCCCGTCGGCCTGGTGACGGGTGACGACATCATCTGCGGCTTGGTCGACGCGGCCTCGCCGACAACCGAGACCGTCGAGGTCAAGAAGGCACATGGATGGTCGGCAACCAATTCGCTGCCGCCGTCGCTGGCGTGCGAGCAGATCCGAGCAGGAGCCGAGCGCGCAGTGCGTAAGGCCGACACACTGAAGCCGGTCGAGCTGCGTGACGAATGGACCCTCGAGATCGTTCACCCCACCACCACGGGAGCTGAACTCGCCGAGGCTGTTCCCGGCTCGCGACGGATTTCGGATCGTACGATTTCGCACACACTCGGCAGCGTCGACGACATTCTCGGTCTGATCACTGTCAATGCCCGGCTTGCAGCCGCAGGCGTCTCGACGATCGTGGCAGTCGCCAATCGCACGTAGTGAAGTAGCGACTCCATCGCGAAATGCCGCCGACGCCGTGTGCGCCGGCGGCATTTGTCATCTCTTGGGGCAGAACATGTTCCGACCGACCAATCGTTGCTTCGGCTATTGGTGAAACGGACCAATGCGGTAGACGTGTTCGCTGTCACACTTCATCAGTCTTTTCAATGTTCCAGTCCATGCGGCACAAGACAATTCGGGAGGCTTGATGAAGGCGGAACGCGTCACAGTGGAAGGACCGTCGCGGGCGAGCGACGGTCCGGTTCGAAATATGATGGACAACAGGTCGATTCGTCGTACGACCACCGTTACGGTGGGGCTGCTCAGTACCATCTGGTTGATCGACATGGTGGATCGCGTCATGATCGGGCTTGCGCTTCCGATGATCGGCGACGAATTCTCGCTCAGCAGTACGCAGTTGGGTGGCGTGGTCTCGGTATTCGCGATCTTCTACATGCTCGGGCAGGTCCCCGGCGGAATGTTGGCCGACCGCTTCGGACCCAGGCCCCTGTTGATCGTTGCTTTGATCCTGTGGTCGGTGTTCACAGCGTTGACAGGGTTCGCGTGGGGTCTCGTCTCGCTGATGGTCATGCGTGCGATGTTCGGCATCAGCCAGGGGCTCTTTCCAGCGGCGTCGTTCAAGGCTTTGGCTGAGCGGACGCGTCCGAAAACCAGAGCGACCGCGATGGGTTTCATGCTCGGCGCCAACAACCTCGGCCCCGGCATCGCACCGCTGATCATCGCGCCGGTCCTCATGGCCGTGGGGTGGCGTGACGCGTTCTGGCTGGTGGCGATCGTCGGCGCAGTGATCGGCACGGTGGTGTGGTTGGTGCTGCCCGCACCGCTGGACACGGAAATCTCGGAAGATCCCGAGGCAGCCTTGCAACCTCTGGCGAGCGAGCACTCTCGCGCCGCGGTGTTCAAGTCCGCGTCGGTGTGGAAGTTCGCGATTCTGTTCTGCCTGGCCAACATGTCCGCGTACGGGCTGATGACCTGGGTGCCGAGTTATCTGCTCAACGACAAGGGACTCTCGCTGATCGACACGGGAATCTTTGCCGCAATTCCCTTCATCGTCACGGCGCTGGCCACGATTGTGGGCGGGCGGTTGGTGGACAAGTACTTCCACGACCGGGCCAGGATCCTTCTGGTTCCGTGTATGGCCACGTCGGCAGTCCTTTTGTTCCTGATGACCACCGCTGACACCGTCGCGATGTTCACGTTCTACGAGACGTTGGCTCTAGGCATCAGCGGTCTGTGTTCGATGTCGATCTTCGCGATGCCGTTGCGGGCACTTCCGGCCGAATTCCTCGGTTCCGGAATGGGTTTGATCAACGGTTGTGGTCAGTTCGCCGGTTTCATCACCCCGCTCGTGATGGGATGGATGGTGGACCAGTTCTCGTACATGGCTGCATTCGGAGTCCTGGTCGGAGCGACGAGCGCTGCCGCATTGGTGGCCATGATCGTTCCGCAGACCCCGGCGAAATTCTGACAAGGAGACCGAAGATGTCGGCAACGGACGGCACACGAAAGATCGAAGACGACGTCGTCACCGATTTCTCCGGGAAGATGAGTTACGGGGCCTACCTCGGACTCGATACCCTCCTGGATTCGCAGCACCCGGTGAGCGAGCCGGAACACCACGACGAACTCTTGTTCATCATTCAGCACCAGACCAGCGAGTTGTGGCTCAAGCTGTTTCTCCACGAGATTCGGGCGGCCAGAGCAGCGATCGCTGCCGACGACATTCGGGTCGCGTTCAAGCGGATCGCACGTGTCAAACACATTCAGGCCACCTTGACCGAGCAGTGGTCGGTGCTGGCGACACTGACGCCGGCGGAGTATGCGGAGTTCAGGGGCGTTCTCGGCAACTCGTCGGGGTTCCAGTCGTACCAGTACCGCGCCGTGGAATTCGTGCTCGGAAACAAGAACGCGGGCATGCTGAAGGTGTTCGAATCGGATCCGTCCGCCCATCGATTGTTGGAGACCCTGCTCGGGGAGCCGACACTGTACGACGAGTTCTGGCGGTACCTGTCCAGGCAGGGGTACGACGTTCCGGCGTCGGCTCTCGAACGAGACGTCAGCGCGCCCTACGTGCGAAACGACGAACTGATTCCGCTGGTCAAAGCAATCTACGAGAACGTCGAACAGCACTGGACGGCGTACGAGGCGTTCGAGGAGTTGGTCGACCTCGAGGAGAGCTTTCAGCTGTGGCGGTTCCGGCACCTTCGGACCGTGCTGCGGGTGATCGGCATGAAGAAGGGGACCGGCGGTTCGAGTGGTGGTGCCGGCTTCCTGCAACGTGCGCTGGAGTTGAGCTTCTTTCCCGAGCTGTTTGCCGCCCGAACAGAGATCGGTACCTGACACACCTGCTTGATGACACCCAGCTGTTCGTGACACACGACGAATCCGAGCACGAAGGACAGGAGTCTTGGACAAGATCCGACAGGGTCGCTTCGACCAAGCTTGACTGCGAAGTTGCAAGTCGGTGACAGGAGAGCGTCGGAGTGGACAAGAAATCAATGGTGGCAGACCTGGCGGCGTTGGTAACCGCCGAGTCGCCCAGTTCCGATCTCGGCGCAGTCGATGCATGTGCGGACGTGGTGGCCGAAATCGGCGAACGCCACCTCGGAAGCACCCCCGAACGTATCCGCATCGACGGGCGCCAGCACTTGCGTTGGTCGTTCGGCGCGGAGCCGAAGGTGATGCTCCTGGGCCATTTCGACACCGTCTGGCCTCTCGGAACGCTCGCGGAGTTGCCCTGGTCTGTCACCGACAACATCGCCACCGGACCCGGAGTCTTCGACATGAAGGCCGGCATCGTCCAGCTCTTCCACGCGCTCGCATCGCTTCCGTCGCTCGACGGGGTGGTCGTGCTCCTCAATTCCGACGAGGAAATCGGCTCCCCGACCTCGCGCGCACTGATCGAGGAGCAAGCACGTCAGGTCGACGCGGTGCTGGTCCTCGAAGCCGCAGCCGACGGCGCAGTGAAGACCGCGCGCAAGGGTATGTCGCTGTACTGCGTCGACATCGAGGGACGCGCTGCACACGCCGGACTGGAACCGGAACGAGGTGTGAACGCTGTAGTGGAGCTCGCACACCAGATTCAGGCCGTGGTGGAGCTCGCGGACCCGGTGGCGGGAACGTCGGTGGTGCCGTCCGTGATCAGTGGCGGCACGACCACCAATACTGTTGCAGCGCAAGCGCAACTGTGGTGTGACGTTCGCATGTGGTCGGCGAAGGAACAGGAACGCATCGACCGTTCGATCCGTGCACTGACACCGGCGCTGGCCGAAAGTCGAATTTCGGTGTCCGGAGGCCCCAACCGTGGACCACTTGAATCAGTGTCTTCGGAGAAGCTGTACTTTCTCGCTCACCAGGTCAGCAGTGAGAGCGGCTTGGGGATGCTGCGCGACTGCGCCGTCGGCGGTGCATCGGACGGAAATTTCACTGCCGCAGTAGGAACTCCCACGTTGGACGGCCTCGGTGCCGTCGGCGGTGGTGCCCACGCAGCGACAGAACACGTAGAGATAGATCAGATGATCCCGCGCGCCACCTTGTTGGCCGGTCTGGTGACTCGAATCCTGGAGGGAGGACTGTGACGATGACGTCGCCGAACAATGTCCAACGCAAGACCGTTCAACCATTCGGAGGTGTATCGCCTTCACGGATGCGGCAGGCAATCAGCCAGGCCGAGCAGGCCGCTCTGCTTGCATGTGTGACTATCGAAACCGTCACCGGGCATGCCGAGTTGGAACAGGTATTCGGTCTGTTCGAGAAGGTATGGCAGCCGGAGAGCGGTAACCCTCCCGTCCATCGGGACATGATGAAGGCGCTCGCACACTCCGGTAACTACGTCGCCGGCGCGTTTCGTGGCGGGGATCTGATCGGCGGCTCGGTTGCATTCTTCGAGGAACCGCAACACCGTTCGTTGCATTCGCACATCACGGGGATCCTCCCGAACGTGCAGAACGGGCACATCGGCCTCGCGTTGAAACTGTTCCAGCGTGCGTGGGCACTGGAACGGGGAATTCTCCACGTGCGGTGGACTTTCGACCCGCTCGTCGCACGCAATGCCTACTTCAACGTCTCGAAACTCGGTGCGTTCCCGATCCAGTATCTGCCGCGTTTCTACGCGCCGATGAACGACAGCCTCAACGGCGGCGCAGACAGCGACCGGTTGTTGATCGACTGGGAAATCGGTAGTAGCAAGGTTGCCGACGTCGTCGCCGGTTCGGGAGAAGTCCCGACTCCCGAGTCCTTGGGGGCGAGCGAACTGCTGTCCGTCTCCGAAGCCGGCCTGCCCGTGTTGAAGTCGACCAAGAATCGATTCGTCACGGTGGCTACACCGAATGACGTGTACACACTGCGTAAGTCGGACCCGACGGCAGCGAACGACTGGCGCCTGGCAGTCCGCGAGACTCTCGGTGGTGTGCTCGCCGAGAACGGAGTGGTTCTCGCAGTTACCAGAACCGGAAAGTACGTGCTGGACCGTGCGCCGGGAACACAGGCAGGCAGGACAACAGCGGAGGTTACATCGTGAAGATCGAAGGAGTTGAATTACGCCGGGCGGCAATGCCGTTGAAAGCGCCGTTCCGTACCTCGTTCGGCACCGAGACCACCAAGGACGTGTTGTTCGTCAAGGTCGTCACCTCGGAGTCGGAGGGCTGGGGCGAGTGCGTGGCGATGTCCGAGCCTCGCTACTGCTCCGAATACACGGACGGCGCCGCCGAAGTCCTTCGTAAGTTCCTGATTCCGTCTCTGGGTGAACTCACCGATCCCGACGTGCACGCACTGAGCGCGACGATGGAACAGTTCGCCGGGCACCCCATGGCCAAAGCGGCATTGGAAACCGCATTTCTCGACGCCGAGTTACGGGCTGCCGGGACGAGCATGTCTTCGTACCTGGGTGCAGTAGTCGATCGCGTACCCGCGGGTGTCTCGGTGGGTATCAAGAATTCGATCGATGAGCTGCTAGAGGAGGTAGGCGGGTTCCTCGATGCCGGATACCTGCGCATCAAACTGAAGATCGAACCGGGCTGGGACATCGAGCCGGTTCGCGCAGTCCGCGAGAGGTTCGGCGACGACGTACTCCTCCAGGTCGACGCGAACACCGCGTACACCCTGGCTGACGCCCGCCATCTCCAGCGGCTCGACGACTTCGACCTCCTGCTGATCGAGCAGCCGCTTCCCGAAGAGGAACTGCGCGGCCACGCCAGGCTGGCCGAGATGATGCGGACGCCGGTCTGCCTCGACGAGTCGATCACCTCCGCGAAGGTCACCGCCGACGCGCTGGCAATCGGTGCGTGCAGCGTGGTGAACATCAAACCGGGACGTGTGGGCGGTTATCTGGAATCGCGTCGTATCCACGACGTCTGCAAGGCCAACGGAATTGCCGTGTGGTGCGGCGGAATGCTCGAGACCGGAATCGGCAGGGCCGCCAACGTCGCGCTTGCCGCGCTCCCCGGATTTGTCCTACCAGGCGATACATCGGCTTCCGACCGGTACTTCGCCGAAGACATCACCGAGCCGTTCGTACTCGACAACGGTTACGTGAAGGTTCCGGAAGGACCGGGTATCGGCGTCGAACCGATCCCCGACCTGCTCGAAGCAATTACCACGTCGGTCGAATGGATCGGCATGGATCGGCTTTGACGAATCACTATGACACACTTCGTTCACCGGACGAAGGAGTGATAGACGTGGGCACCGTACGACCTCGCATCAGTTTGGTGCGGCTTCTCGAAGACGTGGGAACTACGGTGCTGAATCCGGTTGTCGGCGACCCGGAGGCGGTCCAGGAGATCGCCTCGGTGGTCATTCACGACCCCGACGACGACTCACCCTCGACACCGGACTCCATGGTGCTGCTCGTCGGCGTCACCGGAGGCGAACGTATCGCGGAGTCCGTGGCCGGCCTGGCCGAGCGCGGAGTACGCGTGGTGGTCGCGCGAGTGACCGCCGAGGTCAGCGATGCGGACCGCGAATCCGTCATCGCCTCGGGCGTCGTGCTGTTGGCCTTGGCGCGTGGAGTCTCGTGGGTTCAGCTGACAAGCCTGCTTCATTCGGTGCTCTCGGCCCGAAACGAAGTCGGGCACATCCACTCACGCGGAGGTGGCCCGGCCGGCGATCTGTTCGCCTTCGCCAACGCTGTCAGCGCACTTCTCGATGCGCCGATCACGATCGAGGACCGAAGCTCACGGGTCATCGCCTTCTCCGGCCGCCAGGAAGAAGGAGACGGTCCACGTATCGCGACCGTTCTGGAGCGGCAAGTTCCTGACCAGTACATTCGAGTGCTCGAAGAGGCCGGGGTCTTCGACCGGCTCTATCGCAGCGACGATCCGGTGTGGGTCTCGGCCGAGACCCTCGGTACCAAAATGGGTCGTATCGCCGTGTCCATCAGAGCCGGCGACGAGTTCCTCGGCTCCATGTGGGTGGCAACCGGTGAGCCGATGTCCGACGACCGGATGCGTGCTCTGCGCGATTCAGCCGGGTTGATCGCGCTGCAGATGTTGCGGTTGCGCGGCGGCGCCGACGCCGAGCGCCGACTGCGCGCAGACCTGATCGCAACCCTTCTCGACGGTGGGTCAGGTGCGGTCGACGCGATGAATCGCCTCGGCCTCGGGACCGGCCCCGCACTCGTGATGGCTTTGGGTCGTAGGTCTTTCGAAGGATCGTCGAAGCCGGACGATGCCGCCCACGTGGTGCGACTGACCGACGCTCTGGCCATGCACCTCGGCGCCGTCCACTCGCAGTCGGCGGCAGCCTTGGTCAACGGAACCGGCTACGCGGTGCTGTCTGTACGAGGGCATTCCCCGGCCGAAGCCGAGTTGCAGGCGTTCCGTGTGGCCTCGGACTTCCTGGACCGCACCGGAGCGTCCGGCGACACGATCATCGGGATCGGCCGGGTCGTGACCAGACCGGCGCAGCTGAGCCGATCGAAGCGCGACGCCGAACATGCCCTCGAAGTGTTGTTGGCGGGACGAGCGTCGGGCAGCGTCGCCACCTTCAGTAGCGTCCACGTCGATGCCATCCTGTTGGAGATCGCGTCGGAAGCTGCAGCCGAAGGGTTCTCGGACCTCGGACCGATCGAGGCGATCGCCAGCCACGACGCCGCTCATGCGACCTCGTTCGTGGACACTCTCGATGCGTGGCTCAACGCGTTCGGTGATGTCGGTGACGCCGCGGCGTCATTGCACGTGCACCCCAACACCTTTCGATATCGCCTCAGCAAGTTGAAGGGTATGGCCGCGTTGGATCTCGACGACCCCAACGTCCGCTTCCGGTTGATGGTGCATCTTCGTCTGCGCGGTCCACGCTAGCTCGAAAGCCGAAAAATGCGGGTCGCACTGATTTCTCAGCGCGACCCGCATTCTTTGTCAGTGGGTTCGGATCAGCTGTTGTTGCGAAGTGCTTCGACAGCGATGCGGCCGACGGTTCCGATGGAGGCGTCGATCTTCGGGGCGCGGTGGGTGAGCTCGTGGGACTTGGTGAAGACACCGACGGCGTAACGCTTGCCGTCCGGGTACGCCACGACGCCGGCCTCGTTTCGTACCAGTCCCAGCGTTCCGGTCTTGGCGGCGACAGTGACCTCGTCGGGGAAACCGGACGAAAGGCGGTGCGGCCAGACCTGCTTGCTCATGATGGTTCGGACCTCTTCACAAGCCGATGCGGGGCCGGCTTCGTCCCTCCAGATTGCAGCCAGCAACATTGTGATCTCACGAGGAGTACTGGAATTGGAGCGGGCGGGATCCATGACGGAAATTGTCCGAAGAATTTCGATGGGGGGCATTTCCAGCAAGGTGCCCTTGTCGACGCCGAGGTCGTCGTAGACCGTCTTGAAGAGGCCTCGGCAGTCACGGACCAAGTTGGTCTTCTCCAAACCGAGCCCGCGCAGCGTTGCGACGATGTTGTCGAGTCCGAGACGCTCGTACAAGAAATCCGTGGCGGCGTTGTCGCTGAAGCTCATCATGAGCAGAGCGAGGTCTCGCCAGCTTGCAGTCACGTCGTCGGCGCAGCCGCCGATACCGATGCCGCCGGAGCGGAACTCGGCGGTCACCGTGGCGTGCTCGGTCGGATCAAGGGTGCCTGCCGCTACTTCACGGGCGTACTGAAGCACAACAGGAATCTTGAAAACGGAGGCGAGGATGACACCTTCGTCCGCGCCGTAGTCGAACTCTTCGCCGGAATCGATGTCGCGTGCGTGGACGTAGGCATCGGTCTTCGCTTCGGCAAGTACAGCAGCGATCTCCTGCTGTGCGCTCTCAACGTACGTGGCGGTTTCGGTCATTCGAGAAGCCCTTTCGTCGGTATCCATGTATCTGGGTTATTCGTGGATCTGACGATAGTGAGTCGACGACGGGGGGTCTTGTACGAATCGACGAAGGTTGGCGCACGGTTCGGTGCTGATGCGCCGAATCATCCGGGCGTCGGGGTGTTCTCCGGATCAGGACGCATAAGTTTCGAGGCGACATCCGACCAGTTCGGCGACGGCGCTGCGTCGCTTGTCGGAGACCACGCCTGCCAACAGGAGGGTGAACAATTCGTCGATACGGTCGTTCAAATCGCTTCGTCTGGTGAGAACGTTCGAAACCAGTTGAACGCCGGTGAATGCCGAGATCACCACGCGACCCACCGATTCCGGCTCCACATCGTCGCGGATGTCGCCTTCGAGCTTCGCGGCCTCGGCCAGTTTTCGAAGCTCGCGGATCCACGCGACGTACGGGCCTTGCGAACCGTCGGCAGAGGCCAACTCGAGGGTAAGTCGGATTCCCGCACGAACAATAGGCTCTGCGACGAGTTGGCGGCCCATCTCGTGGCACACCATGACGAGCTGTTCCAGTGCCGGTGCGCCTGTGGCTGCAACTGCGGTGAAGGCACTGATCGAGATCTGGTGCTGTTCTTCGATCACCGCCTGAGCCAGTTCGTCTTTGGACGAGAAGTGAAAATAGACCGCGCCCTTGGTCATCTGCGCCGCGGACACGATGTCATTCATGCTCGTGCTGCCGTACCCCGTGACTTCGAACCGATCAGCAGCACCTTGAAGAATCTGTCGGCGACTGATCTTGGCACGTTCCTGCATTGCTCCCTTGTCCTCCGACTGTTAACACGTGAACCAGTTTTAGGGCCCTAGGTCCCGGACCAGCGACCCACGGTAGCAGCGAATCTCGTGCTCGCGCGACAGCGCGAAACGGACTGTTCGGTGTGCAATCGCAGGTCACGGTCGGTAGGAGCGACAAATGCGACCGCCGCAACCTCCGTTGGAGGCTGCGGCGGGGAGTCCAGTTATCGGCCAGCGAAATTCGGTCGAAGGTATGCGATCAACGAGCCGAGACAGTTGCCTCGAAGCCGAGGTCGCGTAGCGCCGACTTGAGTTTGGTCTGTGCCTCGTCGAGAGATTCGGGTGACGGCGAGGTGTCGGCGCCACTGATGTCGAAGTTCCCCATGTCGTATGCGGGGAAAACATGAACGTGAAGATGCGGAACTTCCAGACCTGCGATGAGGAGACCCGCCCGAGGCGCGTCGAACGCCTTCCGCACGGCTTGGCCGAGGTTGCGGGCAACAGCGGTGACCTTGGCAAAGAGTTCAGGATCCACGTCCTGCCACTGATCGACCTCGGCTCGCGGAACCACAAGCACGTGGCCCTGCGTTACCGGCGCGATGGTCAAGAACGCGACGACGTCCTCGTCCTCCCACACGAAACGTCCTGGTAGATCCCCGTTGATGATGGCACTGAAGACTGAAGGCATACCCCGAGATTAGCCCGCGTCCGGTTGCCAGGAAACTCCCAGGCTGGACGCAGGTTCGTCGGAGCCGGCCCGACAAATCTAGGACGCATGACGACAGAAGCCATGCAGACCGCGGGCAGCACGGACGCAGAGGAGGTCTCCGCGACGACTGTAGTGCTGGACGTGGTCGTCCCGGTATACAACGAAGAGGCAGGCCTCGAGACGTGCGTGCGGCGCCTGCGCCGGCATTTACGCACGCAGGTGCCATTCTCTGCACGAATTACCATCGCGGACAACGCCAGTGTCGACGGCACGTTGGCACTCGCCCGTTCCCTCGCCGAAGAATTCGACGACGTCCGGGTCGTCCACCTGGATGCGAAGGGTCGTGGTCGAGCACTGCGGCAGGTATGGAGCGACTCCGATGCCGACGTGGTCGCGTACATGGACGTCGACCTCTCGACCGACCTCAACGCCCTGATGCCGTTGATTGCTCCGTTGCTCTCCGGACACTCGGACATCGCCATCGGTTCCCGGCTGGCACGATCGTCCCGCGTGGTGCGCGGCCCCAAGCGTGAGTTCATCTCACGTAGCTACAACCTCATCCTCCGAAGCGCACTGCATGCTCGCTTCTCCGACGCCCAGTGCGGATTCAAAGCCATGCGCGTCGATGTTGCACGGCAACTACTTCCGCTGGTGGAGGACACCGGGTGGTTCTTCGATACCGAATTGCTGGTGCTGGCCGAGCGAGCGGGCATGCGGATTCACGAGGTCCCTGTCGACTGGGTGGACGACCCGGACAGCCGGGTGGACATCATTGCCACGGCAGTTGCCGACCTCAAAGGTGTGGTCCGTGTCGGGCGAGCACTGTCTACCGGTTCCCTTCCATTGGCCGAGCTCAGGGCAAGTTTCGGACGTGAACCGTTGGTTCCCGGAGTTCCACGAGGAATGGTCGGGCAGCTCTCACGCTTTGCCGTGGTGGGAGTCATTTCGACGCTCGCGTACGCGCTGCTCTACCTCGCTCTGCACTCGATCATGGGTGCGCAGTGGGCCAACGCCGTCGCATTGCTGGTGACCGCGGTATTCAACACCGCCGCCAACCGGGCCTTCACCTTCGGGATCCGAGGGTCGGAAGGATCCGCTCGTCACCAGATGCAGGGACTGCTCGTGTTCGGGTTCGGTCTACTGCTCACCAGCGGATCATTGTTCGTGCTCGACGTCATGGCGCCCGATGCTTCCAAGCACGTGGAGCTTGCCGTACTCGTCATCGCCAATCTTGTTGCCACAGTCAGTCGATTCATCGCACTGCGCTGGGTGTTTCGCACCGCACAATCCGTAGGAGCCAATCGATGACCGCCACTGCAGAGACACTCGCCGCGCCGCTGCCAGCGCCGGAACCGCAACGTCAGGTGCGCTGGGAACCGTGGGCGCTGGGAGTGTTGTTAGTGGGCACCGGAGTTGCCTACATCTGGGGCCTGGGCGCGTCCGGATGGGCCAACTCGTTCTATGCCGCTGCGGTACAGGCAGGTTCGGTGTCGTGGAAGGCTTTCTTCTTCGGCTCCTCGGACGCTGCAAACTCGATCACCGTCGACAAGCCGCCCATGTCCCTGTGGTTGATGTCGCTGTCGGTTCGCATCTTCGGACTCAATTCCTGGGCGATGTTGGTGCCGCAGGCACTCCTCGGGGTCGGATCGGTTGCACTGTTGTGGGGAACGGTTCGACGGTATTTCGGTGCGGCCGCCGGCCTCCTCGCGGGCCTGGTACTTGCGCTCACACCCGTAGCGGCGCTGATGTTCCGGTTCAACAACCCGGATGCTCTGCTGGTGCTCCTGATGATCGCAGCAGTGTGGGCGATGATGCGCGCCGTGCAGGACGGCCACACCCGCTGGCTCGTGTTGGTCGGTATCTTCTGCGGATTCGGTTTCCTGACAAAGCAATTACAGGTCATGTTGGTGGTTCCACCGCTGGCGCTCACCTATCTGATCGCCGGACCGCCGAAACTGGGTAAGCGCGTACTCCAACTGTTCGCGGCACTGGGCGGACTGATCGTTTCCGCCGGATGGTGGTTGGCAATCGTCGAACTGTGGCCGGCCGACTCGCGTCCGTGGATCGGTGGTTCACAGAACAATTCGATTCTCGAACTGACGCTCGGCTACAACGGGCTCGGGCGCTTGAGCGGCAACGAGACCGGAAGCGTCGGCGGCGGCGGAATGCGCGGTGCTGGTGATGCCGCGGCCGGCGCTGCTGCGGGCGGTTTCCCCGGCATGGGCGAGGCCGCAGGTGGTATGGCCGGGGGAGGTATGGCACCAGGTGGTGGGGCCGGCGGTGGTATGTGGGGGAGTACCGGCATTACCCGACTGTTCGAATCGGCCCAGGGCGGACAGATCGCCTGGTTGATTCCTGCTGCACTGATACTTCTGGCGGCTGGAATCGTGCTGCGAGGCAGGGCACCCCGCGCTGATACACAGCGCGCGTCATTCATCGTCTGGGGACTGTGGCTGTTGGTGACCGGACTGACCTTCAGTTTCATGGCGGGAATCTTCCACGCCTACTACACCGTTGCGCTGGCGCCGGCGATCGCCGCGCTGATCGGTTCAGGATCGGTAGTGGCGTGGCGTCATCGTGACGTCCTCTGGGTTCGCATCATTCTGGCGGTGTCCTTGGCCGCAACCGTCGCGATGGCGTGGGTACTGCTCGGACGCTCGCCTTCGTTCGTACCGTGGCTTCGCTGGACCATTCTGGTGGTCGGCATCGTCAGTGCCGTGGCAGTGCTGATTCCGGCAGTGACGCGAGGTCGATCGGCTGTGGCAGTGATTCTCGCAGCGATCTTCACCGGTCTGGCAGGTCCGACTGCATACGCGATCGACACGATCAACACTCCGCATACCGGTTCCATAGTTTCGGCCGGACCGAGCGTCGAAGGTGGAATGGGTGGGCCCGGCGGTGGCCGCGGAGGCTTCGGTGGATTCGGTGGCACGGCTGATGGCGGTAACCGTCGGACTGACGGGGCTGGGACCGGAATGCCGGGCACGCCCCCTGTAGGAATGGGTCAGATGCCCGGTGGTGCAACAGTTCCGGGCGGTACCACGCCGACCACCGACGGAACGCGGGGCGCAATGGGAGGCGGTGCCGGTGGTCTACTGCAGGGCAGCACGCCGGGAGCCGCTGTTGTGTCCACACTCGAAGAGAACTCCGACCAGTTCACGTGGGTAGCCGCGGCAATCGGGTCCAACAGCGCCTCGGGTTATCAGCTTGCGACGCAGTCACCGGTCATGGCTATCGGAGGGTTCAACGGGAGCGATCCGTCGCCGACGCTCGCGCAGTTCCAGCAGTACGTGGCAGAGGGCAAGATTCACTTCTTCATCGCAGGCGGTGGGATGGGTGGCGGTATGAACGCCGAAGGCACCGCTACCGCTATCTCGACGTGGGTGACCGAAAACTTCACCGCCACAACGGTAGACGGAGTAACCCTCTACGACTTGACGGTTGCAGGCTGACCATAATGAACGCACGCCAGGTCCGCATCGGAGGTGCTTCCTTCGATGCGGACCTGGCGTGAAGTTGTATGCCTGAGGTTCGTCCTCAGGTTTTGAAGGTGGTGTTCGCCGGCCGCGGGTGCTGCTGCGGGTCGATTGAGGGTGGCGGGATGAACCAGGGTTTGTTGTCGACTCCTATTCGGATTTCCCATTTGCCGACGAACCCGGATTTTCGGTGCATCAGTCGGTGGTGTGAACGGCACAGCAGGACCAGGTTGTTCATCACCGTCGGGCCGCCGTTCGCCCAGTGCCGGATATGGTGCGCATCCGTCCAGGCGGGTACGCACGTGCAGCCGGGGAACGCGCAGCCTCTGTCGCGGGCAATCAACGCAGTCCGTTGTTCGGCGGTGACCAACCTCTTTCCTGGTTGCGCATCCAAGGGCGCGCCGTGATCGTCGAGCAGCACGGTCGAGAGGAAACAATCACACCCGAGAAGCCTTGTCTGCGAAACGGACAGCGGTCCGAGCCACGGCATGTGGCCGACATCAAGATCAGACACAGCCACTCCACCACCATCAGTTGGTGTGGCGGCGCAGTCCCGATGCTCCGCCAGATCCCGAGCGTTGATGTGCACGTTTACATGCGGACGCTGACCACCATCGGTACCGGTCTTGGCGCAATCGAGATAGCGGCGGATCAGTTCGGTGAACCCGTCCGCGGTCCGTTTCGCCGCCGACCGGGCATCCGGCGTCCCGTCCGGTGCCGGGGTGGGCATCGTCAGATTCGACAACGCCGACAGCAACATCTCACCGGTGAGGGCGTCGAAATCACCACGCACCACCACCCGACCGTTCAAGGTCGACGCGATCCGCAACTCGTTGAGATCGACATCCTCGGCGGGCGGGATCTCATCGGACTCGAACAACCGCTCCAACGTCGCGATCACGTTCCGCACCTTCGTCGTCGTCGCCTCCACACCCGACGCAGCAGCCAACAACAAATCGATACAGCGCGGGAGTTCCTCCGGCATCCCCTTCGGCGGTGACTCACAGAACGCCACGATCAACACGGCATGATCGAACGAGCAATCCCCGTCATCGAACCGAGCAGCCACCGCCGGAAACGGCCGCAACGCTGAACCTAACGCGGCGATCTTTTTCCCGTCCCGAACCTGCAGCATCGTGTTGGCCGCCAACCACGCACCCACCCCGCGGCTCGTGATCACCTGATCATCCGGGCGCATCGACAACTCGTCGACCACGGCCACCCGCACGGCCTCGAGGCGCAGAATCTCCGCACTCGCCTCGACAGCAGCCTCACGCAACTCCGCAGCAGTCAACTGCCACAGGCGTCCGCGCAAACCCACCGCAGAACCAGACACCACATCCGACAACAAGACACTCATTGAATCCCCCGATCCCCTGCCCAAATCATACTCGAACATACGTTCGGGTCAAGGGTCGATTTCGCAGGGGCTAAGCGCTGATACTGTCGAGGTCGTGGACCACGTCGCAGCAGGCGCCGAGTAATTCGCGATCATGGCTGATGAGTAATACACCGACGCCGGTTTCGGCGGCGCGACTCTCGATCAACCGAATGAGCGCTGCCGTCGTGGCGGCGTCGAGCATCGCCGTCGCCTCGTCACAGATGAGGTATTTCGGTTGTTGCGCCAGCGATCTCGCCAGGCAGGCGCGCTGTAGTTGGCCGTCGCTCACCTGGTGTGGTCTGCGCGACAAGAGATCGGGAGTGAGGCCCACTTCTGCTGCCAGCGCGGCCACATCGATTGACCTACTGGCAATGTCACCGGGTTGGCCGATGATCGAGGCGAGCGTCTGCCGAGGGTCGGTCGATGCGCGAGGTGACTGAAACAGCATGGACACCGTGCCGCGTAGTGCCGCGGGTACCGAGAATTTGGTACCCACAACGGGTGATCCGTCGATCCGCACTTCGCCTGACCACGGTGCATCCAGCGAAGCGAGAATCCTTGCAAGTGTTGATTTTCCGGTGCCCGAAGGCCCGGTCAGGCCGATCAGCTTTCCCGACGGAATCTCGAGCGAGACGTTCTCGAGAACTGGCCGGTTGCGACGGTAACCGCTGGTGATTCCCAGAGCTTGCAGACTCATGTCAGCCCACCTTCCGCAGCGTTCGGTACGTGCGGTCACCCAATGTGACGAGTTCGGTCGGGCCACCGGATTGTTTCGACTCCGGGCGTCGTAGGTGATAGACGCACTCCTTGGGGAGATCGGTGAGTTGCGGTGGCGATCCCGGCATGGGAGTCAAACCTCTGGAAGGTAAGGCGCCGAGAAGGTCTCGGGTGTAATCGTGAAGCGGATCTTTGAACACCAGCGCGGCCGGACCGGTCTCCATGATGCGTGATGCGTACATGACGGCAAGTCGATCAGCGACACCGCTGCGGGTGAGGGATGCCAGGTCATGGGTGATGAGCAGGACCGCCGCTCCGGCGTCCGCGCACTCTCGAAGTAATCCCATGACGTGGTCGGTGAGTTCGCGGTCGAGGTTGGCGGTGGGTTCGTCTGCGACGATCACCGACGGATTCCCGGCCATCGCACCGGCAATGGCCACGCGTTGCGCCATGCCGCCCGACAGTTCGTGCGGGTAGCAGTCCAGGGCCGACGGTTCGAGTCCGACGCGAAGTGCCAAGGCATCGCAAGTGTGATCGCTGCCGAGTGCGTCGATCGTCTCCTGTAGCTGCGATCGCGCAGTGCGGACGGGGGTGAGATGTGTTGCGGCGGATTGTGGAACGAGAGCCACGTGCCGCCCACGGAACGCGGCGCCGGAGAAGACGTCGATCTCGAGGTCCGGTGTTCCGACGGTGACCGTTCCGGTTCGAGAAGCATTCGGCGGCAACATGTTCATGACCGAGGTGGCGATGATCGACTTGCCACACCCCGATTCCCCGACAAGTGCGGTCACCGTGCCAGCTTGAACGTCGAGGTCGATGTCGCTCGCAGCGTGAACTACCGATCCTCCGAGTAGAGGGATCCTGACGGTGAGAGATTCGATGCGCAGGCCGTGGTTCACAGTCGCAACTCCGAAGGTCGAGGGGGCGTGAGCATCGACCGCAGGGCCGAACCGGCGACGGCAACTGCGACGGTGGCGATCACGAGAACTGCGGCGGGGAATACCAGCGTCCACCAACCGCCGAGGAGCAGAGAACCGCGTGCCTCTTCGAGAAGCGTCCCGAGACTGGGCTTGTGCGGGGGAAGGCCGAATCCCAGGAAGGACAACGTCGATTCGTGCCAGACGGCGTGGGGCAGCAGGAGAACGACTGCGATCAAAGCCTGTGGCGCCGTCGCCGGCACGAGGTGGCGCATGATCACGTGACGTCGACTGGCTCCCGCGAGAATGGCGGCGTCGATGTAGGGACGGTCGCGCAGACTCAAGATCTCGGAGCGGATGATCCGGGCCACTTGGGTCCAGTGGGTCAGTGCGATCGAAAGCACGATGGCGGCAATGCTTCCACGGAACATCGCGACGATGACGATGCCGAGCAACAGGTGGGGGAGTGCGTTGACGGCATCGGTGCCGCGCATGACGAACCTGTCCACCCAGCCGCCGACCAGTCCGGCCGTAGTGCCAACGGCGACGCCGATCACCGTGGCGAGCAGCGCGCAGGCGAGTGCGATCAGAAGTGAGGTTCTGATGCCTGCAGCTATGCGCACGAATAGATCTCGGCCCGCCGAGTCAGTTCCGAACGGGTGATCGAACGACGGAGCCAGGCGAGCCGCCGAGAAGTCTGTGACTCGGTCGTCGACGTCGGCCAACCATGGGACCAACGCCGCGTACAGCGCCACGAGGATCAGCACGCCGACGGCGATCTTGAAGCGTCGTTCAGCCATCGGTACTCACTCTCGGGTCGAGTACTGCAACGAGGACGTCGGCAATCAGTGAGCCGAGCATGACCGTCAATGTCGTACCGACGGTGAGGAACGCGAGCAGTGCCATGTCGAGGTCACGGGCTGACGAGACGATGGCGCCGGCGATCCCTGGCCAACTGAAGACCTCTTCCACCAGCACTGCCCCGACTATCAGCTCGGGCAGTCGCACGCCGACGATGTTCACGAAAGGCGCCAGTGAGGTCGGCAGTATGTGGCGTTTCGTGATGGTCGGCGTCGGGATTCCGCGTGCTACGGCGCCCGCGACAAATCCCTCACTTTTCGAACCCACGACGGATTCTCGGACCGCGAGTAGGAGCCACGGCATCTGCGAGATGGAGAGGACCGTCACCGGTAGGACCAAGTGCCGGATCACCTGTCCCGGTGTGGGATCGGCACCCCCGTCGGTCAACCCGGCGACCGGGAGCCAGCCGAGAGTCAACGCGAAGAGCGCGATGGCACCCAGCGACAAGACAAACGGCGGAAGTCCTTGGACCACGACGCTCAGCCCGGACACGGTCTTGTCCAAGAATCCTCCACTGCGGATTCCGGCGAGAACACCGAGTGTCAGCGAGGCGAGAATCGCGATGAGGAGTGAGATACCGACCAGCAGCAGGGTCCATGGCAGACGCTCGGAGATAACTTGGGAAACAGGCTGATTGAACGATCTGGAGATCCCGAGATCACCGGTGAACACGCCCTGGAGCCAATTCCAGTACGTGCTGTACCAGGGGTTGTCGAAACCCATCTGATCGGCGATCAACGCTTTGTCCGCGTCGCTGGTCGTCATGTATCGCGTGCCCAGGTAGCCGACAAGTGGATCGAACGGTGAGATCGCGGCGGCGGCAAAGAGTCCCGCGGACACCACGGCGATCACCGGCACGATGAACAACGCCCGCCGACCGACCATCGTGAGGATGGCCTTTCGGCGGGAGTTGCCACGGTGGTCGAGCGATTGCCTCGCGTCTACCCGAACGTCGACCGCTGTCATTGCCCTCTGGCCCACGTCTGCAGTGACCACCACGGGCCCCAGGTCACACCGTGTGAGTGTGGCTCGAGTACAGGTCCGGACATCTGCCAGTCGGAATCCTTCGAAACGTACGTATGGTCGAGGAATACGAGGATGACAAATCCGGGATCCTCGACGTACGCCTGCTGCACGTCGCGATACGCGGCGTCACGCGTTGCCTGATCCAGGCTGCGGCGTCCTACTTCCAAGCCTGCGTCGACTGCTGGATTGGAGTAGTCGCTGGCGTTGTCGTAGATGCTGCCGACCCCGGGCGCTATGTACTTCGAGTTCAGCGCGTCGTACGCCTGCGTGTCTGGATCGAAAGGTTCGTCTCCACCACCGAGAAGCGTCGAATCCTGGTTGATTCGAGGGTCTATGCGGTCCCAGGAGAGCGCTTCGAGATCCACCTCGATGCCGACAGCGAGAGCATCGGAGGCAAATGCCTGAGCGAGATCACGTCGAACGGTGTCGACGGAGTTGTACATGATCGTGAACTGCGCCCGCTGACCGTCTTTCGAACGGATTCCGTCGGAACCTTCGATCCAGCCCGCTTCGGTGAGAATTCGCTCGGCCTCGGCCGGGTCGTAGGCGAAGGTTGCGTTCGGGTTGTACGAATCGCCGTAGACCTCGGGGATCGGGGTGGCGGCGACGCGGCCGTGTCCGCCCAGGACGTTGTCGATCATCGACTGGCGATCGGCGGCGAGGTTGAGCGCCATCCGTACGGCTTTGTCGCCTGCCACGGGATTGTTCGTCGGAAGTGAGAGACCGCGCCAGTCCGCTGACTGATGGGCAGTCACCGACATGTTGTCTTTGCCCGAGAACGTATTGGCAAGCAGTGGAGGGAGATTGGTTCCGTCGATCTCGCCGGATACCATACGTTGGGCGCGGGTGTTGTCGTCCGGAACGTAGAGGAGAGTGAGCTTCTTGATCTCCGGTGCACCGTCCCAGTAGTTCTCGTTCGCCTCGAAGACCGCTCGATCCGGTGAGAGATCGACGAGTGTGTACGGACCCGTACCGACAGGTGCGGTGTTCAACGGCGATTCGGCGGCCAGTCCGGGTGTCGCGAGGGATTCCGACGGGACCATGCCGATCAGCATCTTCGTCAGCAGGGGCGCATACGAGTAGGCGAGACGAAACTCGACTGTGCTGTCGTCGACGGCCACGACGTCGCTGATCATGTCGTACGACGACCGCGCTTCGGAGGCGGAAGCCGGATCGAGGATCGCCTTGTACGTGGCAACCACGTCGTCGGCGTCGAAGGTCGACCCGTCGGAGAAGGTGACGCCGTCACGTAGCTTGACCGTCCAGACTGTCGCGTCGGCATTGGCAGTGGGCATCTCCGCGGCCAGAGACGGCTCGAATCCCGGCATGCCGGTCCCTCCGGTGAGCCGGACGAGGCCGTCGTACATCTTGGCCTCACCGGCAGCGCCGAAGCCTGCGACCGGGTTGTAGCCGCCCAGCTCGTAGCCGTCGGCCAAGACCAGGCCGTCGTTGTTGCCCGAGGAGTCGGTGCCAGTCGGGCTACTGCACGACGTGATCAGAAGTGCGCCGATTGCGGCGGTTGCGGTGAGCGTCAGAACGCCTGGTTTGTGGAGTTTCACGGGTGTCCTTTCCTTGGTGGACAGGTGTACGAAAACATCTGTTCACCTATTCAGGTATTCATATGATCTCATCTCGAAACGGATATTTCGCACAAAGGCCGAACGCTGGGACCTTGGCCCCGCCAGTGGCACTCCGAGAGCCCTGTTATCGCAGGCCGTAGTCTGTTCACCGTGCGCGTACTAGTAATCGGCTCCGGAGCCCGTGAACATGCCCTCCTTCTCTCTCTTGCTCGCGATCCAGGTGTCACGGCCCTGATCTGCGCGCCTGGCAATGCCGGGATCGCAAAAATCGCCGAGCAGCACCCCATCGACGTCGCTTCGGGTGACGCGGTTACCGCGCTGGCCCAGAAGGTCGAAGCCGACCTCGTCGTCATCGGACCCGAGGTTCCGCTGGTCCTCGGTGTCGCAGACGCGGTGCGCGCAGCAGGTATCGCCTGCTTCGGGCCTTCGGCCGACGCCGCCCGCATCGAGGGATCGAAGGCTTTCGCCAAGGACGTGATGGCTGTCGCCGGCGTCAAGACCGCTCACAGCGAGATCGTCGACAATCCGGCCAAGCTCGACGAAGCACTCGACCGCTTCGGTCCCAACTGGGTGGTCAAGGACGACGGACTGGCCGCGGGTAAGGGCGTAGTCGTCACGACGGATCGTCTCGCCGCGCGCGATCATGCCGCAGAACTGCTCGAGACCGGACACCCGGTTCTCCTCGAGTCCTTCCTCGACGGTCCGGAAGTTTCGCTCTTCTGCCTCGTCGACGGCGAAACCGTGATCCCGCTGCTCCCGGCTCAGGACCACAAGCGAGTAGGCGACGGAGACTCCGGACCCAACACCGGCGGCATGGGCGCGTACACCCCATTGCCGTGGCTGCCCGACGAGATGGTCATGCAGATCGTCGACGACGTCGTCAAGCCTGTCGCTGCCGAGTTGGTCGCGCGCGGTAGCAGTTTCTCCGGCCTTCTCTACGCCGGTCTGGCGATCGGTGTCGACGGCCCGGCCGTCGTCGAATTCAACTGCCGGTTCGGTGACCCCGAAACTCAGGCCGTGCTTGCTCTCCTCGAAACGCCGCTGGGCGGTCTACTCAATGCGGCCTCGACCGGAACACTCGATTCGGTCGGTCCGTTGCAGTGGCGCGACGGTTCCGCTGTCACGGTCGTGATTGCCGCGGAGAACTACCCGTCAACCCCACGCACCGGCGACGTGATCACCGGAGCCGACGCCGACGGAGTCCTGCACGCCGGTACCAAGAAGCGTGAAGACGGTGCCGTCGTCTCGGCCGGCGGGCGTGTGCTGAGTGTTGTCGGAGTGGGCAAGGATCTGACCGAAGCTCGCGACGACGCCTACGCAAAGATCGCCGACGTCAAGCTTCCCGGCGGTCATTTCCGCAAGGACATCGGGCTCGGCGCCGTCGAAGGTCGCATCTCAATTCCCTGACTCGTTCTTTCGGAGGGCCGGTGAACTTTCTGTTCATCGGCCCTTTTCATGGAAAATCAACGGTTCCTCGAAGTTACCCACGAGTATGGACTTCTCGTTCGGTTTCTCCCGGTATATCTCAGCGCGGGGGTCACGGAAAGAGAAGGGCACACTTGAGCATTCGCGCTGGATCCAACGAACGGCACGCACGTACCAATTCCACGCTCTCGCGTAGAAACTTCTTGGCAGCAACAGGATTAGCTGTGGGGGCCGCCGCACTCTCGTCCTCGTGGACCACGGCGGCCGCTGCGCCCAGACGAGCATTGAACGACGGTGACCGTGTCCCCGCGCTCGTGATCGGCAGTGGATACGGCGGTGCCGTTGCGGCACTTCGCCTGACACAGGCCGGTATCGACACGCACATGGTCGAGATGGGGAAGTCGTGGACCACACCAGGGTCCGACGGCAAGATCTTCTGCCCGATGCTCTCGCCCGACGGTCGGTCCTTCTGGCTCAGAGACCGTACAGTTCAACCGGTTTCACACTTCTCCGGCGGCTCGGTGGACAAGAACATCAGCCGCTACGTCGGTGTTCTCGACGCCGAGGACTTCGGCGGGATCAAGGTCTACCAGGGCCGAGGGGTCGGCGGTGGGTCGCTGGTCAACGGCGGTATGGCCGTCACACCCAAGCGTAACTACTTCGAAGAGATCCTGCCCGGTGTCGATTCCAACGAGATGTACTCGACGTATTTCCCGCGCGCGAACGCTGCGCTCGGAGTCAACAACATCGACCCGGCCTGGTTCGAATCGACCGAGTACTACAAGTTCGCGCGGACGGGGCGAAAGACCGCTGAGAGATCCGGTTACACAACAACGTTCGTGCCGAATGTCTACGACTTCAACTACATGAAGCAGGAAGCTGCCGGCCAGGTCACCAAGTCTGCTCTGGTCAGTGAGGTCATCTACGGCAACAATGCCGGAAAGAAATCTCTGGACAAGACGTACCTCGCTGCGGCATCCGCCACCGGCAAGCTCACCATTTCAGCTCTGCACGTCGTGACCTCGGTTGCCCCGGCCGCGACCGGCGGTGGCTATCAAGTGGTGATGAACCAGATCAACGAGCAGGGCAATACCGTCGGCACCAAGACAGTGACGGCGGACAAGGTCTTCTTCGCGGCCGGCAGTATCGGGACCAGCAAGCTCCTGGTCGCGATGAAAGCGCAAGGGCAGCTGGCGAATTTGCCGGGTGCAGTTGGACAGGAATGGGGTCACAACGGCAACGTGATGGTGGGCCGCGCCAATCACATGTGGGACGCCACCGGTGCGAAGCAGTCCGCGATCCCCGTGATGGGTATCGACAACTGGGCCGACACATCCGCTCCCGTCTTTGCGGAAATCGCACCCTTCCCGGCCGGTACCGAACTGTGGGTCAGCCTGTACTTGGCGATTGCCAAGAATCCGCAACGTGCTCAGTTCCAATTCAACTCGGCAACAGGCAAAGTCGGATTGAACTGGCAGCGCTCGCAGAACCAGCCGTCGATCGACATGGCGAAGAAGCTCTTCGACAAGATCAACAAGAAGGAAGGCACGATCTACCGGACCGACCTCTTCGGCCCGACGCAGACGTGGGGCGATCAGTTGACGTACCACCCCCTCGGCGGTTGTGTGCTCGGCAAGGCGACCGACGGCTACGGTCGTCTGCCGGAGTACCCGGGTCTGTACGTCATGGACGGATCCCTCGTACCGGGCAATGTGGGAGTCAATCCGTTCGTCACCATCACCGCTCTGGCCGAACGGAATATCGAGAACATCATTGCGAACGACATGAACTAGGGCGGTAACTCGTCAGCAGGTGCGGTGCGGTGCGGCAGGTGCTGCACCGCACCGCTTCTGTATGTCCCGGAGTGTCACCGCGGTGCGTGATCTCGCAATGATCGATTGACTCGGTCGAGGATACCGACGGCAGTGGTCAATGTGTCGAGGTCGCCCTCGTCGAGGGACGCCAATTCTTCGGCGAGGACACCGATGCGTAGTTCGGATCGACGGTCCCGTCGTGCGCTTCGCTCGTCCTTCACGAAAAGTGTGCTCACTCGGCCGTCCGTGGGATCGGGTCGCCGTTCGATCAGGTCTTTGTCGGAGAGTGTGCGCACCAGCGTGCTGACGGTGTTCGGGCGTCTGGAGAGGCGATCGGCCACGGCCCCGATGCGAGTGCCCGGATGGTGTGCGACATCGTGAAGTACTTCGGATTGTGCCTCTGGCAGAGTCGCGTCGGTACCCGACGTATCCATGTATTCCCGCAGCGCTCGACGCAATTCGAACGCCGCAGCGATGAGTGATCTCGATGCTTCTTCCGCGGTGGGCACGCGATCGGAGTAGCGATCGACCTCGTGTGATCCACGCCCTGGAACTGTATCTGACACAGATATAGTTTACAGTTCTTCAAAGGGTAGGGTCACCTAACCATGACGGAAGATGAAGCTGTCATGCTTCACGACGTACGGGACACGATCATGAATTTTCGAAAGAAGTCACGCAGTGTAATGCTGATCGGCGCACTGACATTGGTGGCAGCTCTCAGTGGCTGCTCGAGCGAGGACGCGTCGCCCACAGATGCCGAGATCAGTGCGTCGGCTCCGGCGGACTCTGCGTTTGTCGCTCCGCGAGAAGTCCTGGTTGGAATGGGGAGCGGAAAGTCGGACGGCGAGTTCCCTCGTACCGTCTCACACTTCAAAGGGGACACCACGATCGAATCGCAGCCCGAAAAGGTTGTCGTCATCTCGACCGGGCAAGCAGATGCTCTCCTGTCGCTCGGTGTCGTGCCCGCAGGTTCGACGCGTGGTGACGGTGCGGACCTGGTGCCTCCGTACTTGTTGTCTGCATACCCCGAATTCCGTACTCAGCTAAGTGATGTCGTTGACGCAGGTGGACGCTTCACACCGAATTTCGAAGCGATCGTCACGCTCGATCCTGACCTGATCTTGATGAATGTTGCAGGAAAGGACGCTGATTCGCTGTACGACCAGCTTTCTGTCATCGCACCCACGGTGGCAACACAGGGAACCGGCGTCTACTGGAAGCAGGACTTCCTGCTGGTTGCCGACGGGGTAGGTAAGACGCAGCAGGCGACGGTACTGCTGGATACCTTCAATACCGATGCCGCGGCCCTCGGTGCTTCCCTCTCGTCGCCGCCGACGGTGTCGTTCACGCGCCAGAACGGAAATCGTCTGCGCATCTTCGGTATTCCTTCGTTCACCGGCAGTATCGCCGAGGATGCCGGCTTGACCCGTCCGCAGTCGCAGCAGTTCGACGACACTTCCCGAGACATCAGTGAAGAAGAGTTGAACGTGGCGGACGCCGACTGGATCTTCTACGGCGTGCAGGGCGGGGACCCGGCGACATTGACGAACGCGCCGTTGTGGGCGCAGTTACGTGGTGTGGTCGCCAACCACGCCGTCGCTGTTGACGATGACGTCTTTTACCTCAATACCGGGCCGACTGCGGCTCGTGAAGTGCTGAAGGTTCTGCAGAGCGCATTGCAGCAGTAGTCGATTCAGCTTGGTTGTGAGTGCCGACGAATCGGAAGAGGGCTCCACCCACCGTGACTGCAAGCGTCGCGAGAATGGCTCCGGCGATGACGTCGGTGAGCCAGTGCGCACCCAAGTAGAGGCGAGTCAGCGCGACGACGACGGTGACCGTCACGGCGAGGAGCATCAGAAGGCGTTTGACGGCCGGTGTTCGGTCGACGCTCACAACGAGAACGGCAATGCCGAACAGCGCTGCTGTGCCCGTCACGTGACCGGAGGGGAACGAGTGGCCGGTCTCGAGAAGAACCTGGATGTTGGTCGGCGGACGTTCGCGACCGACGAGCGCTTTGATTACCGTGCTGGCGACCGCCGCCCCGCCAACGGTTCCGATCACGATCAAGCCCGGAACGACCGAACGCGCACGCCATGAGATGAGCACTCCGCAGGTGATCCCGAGTAGCGCGGTGGCGACCGGGCTACCGAGATCTGTGACGGCGACCGCGATCTGGTTCAGGGCGCCGCTCCGATGATCGACCATCCAGTCGGTCACCGGCCCGTCGAAGCTCGTCAACCACCCGCTTCCATACACCTGGATCGACAGCGTCACCAGTGCAAGCACGAGTCCGCACGTGCGAAGGGCTGTAGACCGAACGCCGGAAGCTCGGTAGATCGAACCGAACGCGAACAGAGCTGCGGCCACCACGATTGCGGCGACCGCGATCTCTGCGGTGGTGCTCTCGGTCAGGACTTCGGTGACCACGTTTCGCACGGTCGACACAGTTGCAGGCATGAATGCAGTGTGACGAGCCGAAGCTGAAGAAACGCTGAACGGAACTCGGCTCTGGGTCTACCGTCTGCTCTACTGGGTGCATCCGAACAACTGCGTGGCGACGAAACGGGGCCGGTGGTGCGAGTACTGGTGGTCGAAGACGAAGTGCGCCTGGCCGAGACGATCCGGCGGGGATTGGTGGCCGAGGGATTCGTGACCGCCGTCGAACTCAACGGTGACGACGGATTCGCGACTGCGTGCAGTGACGAATTCGACGTGATCGTTCTCGACATCATGTTGCCGGGCAAACACGGGTACGACATCGTGCGGGATCTACGCGCCCGGGAGATCTGGACGCCGATCCTCATGCTCTCGGCAAAGGACGGCGAATACGACCTGGCTGATGCATTCGATCTCGGCGCCGACGACTACCTGGTCAAGCCATTCTCGTTTGTCGTGCTTCTCGCTCGGCTGCGCGCACTGGTGCGTCGCGGCGCTCCACAACGTCCGGCGATACTCTCCGTTGGAGACCTGTCCCTCGACCCGGCCAAACATCAGGTGAGCAGAGCGGGAATCGAATTGACCCTGACGCCAAGGGAGTACAGCGTTCTCGAATTCTTGATGCGCAACAATGGTGTGGTGGTCACGAAGACCGAGATCGTTCGCTCTGTCTGGGACACCAACTACGAAGGTGACGAGAACATCGTCGAGGTGTATATCGGTTACCTTCGTAAGAAGCTCGACCTCCCGTTCGGAACTCAGAGCATCGAAACGGTCCGAGGCGTCGGGTACCGCTTTGTCGGCACTGCCTGATCGTCAGTCGTTCGGTACCGGAATCGTCACCTCGAATCGACTTCCACCGCCCGCCCTCTCGCTGACGGAAATGGTTCCGTGGTGCGCCGCAACTATTTCCGACGCGATGGCGAGTCCAAGTCCGGACCCGCCTCCCTGCCTCGACCGCGGCTGGTCCAGGCGGACGAAGCGTCCGAAGATTCGTTCGCGTTCTGCTGCAGGGATTCCGGGCCCGTCGTCCTCGATCACTATGTGGGCTTCGTTTCCGGCTTCGGAGCACTCGAGATACACGAGGGTCTCCGCATGCCGCACTGCATTGTCCACGAGGTTTCGCACCATCCGCGTCAATGCTCTCGGGTCTCCGGAGACCCGAACCGGAGCCACGGCAGCGGCGACCGTAACTGCGGAGATACCGTCGATCCTTTTCTGCTCGGCGAACAAGATGTCATCGAGGTCGACGTCGACGACGATGCCGAACTTTTCGAGTTCGCTTTCGTCAGAGCGCGCGAGAATCAACAGGTCTTCGATCAACTGCCGCATCCGGCGCGCCTCGGGAAGTAGTGCGTCTTCGATCAGCGCGTTGTCGAGGAGATCCGGGCGTCGGTGTGCCAGTTCGAGGGCCGTCGTGATCGTGGACAGCGGACTGCGTAACTCGTGTGAGGCATCGCTGACAAATCGTTGCTGGGCCAGCGCACCTTCGTCGAGGCGCGCCAGCATGTCGTTCATTGTTGTTGCCAGTCGGGCTATCTCGTCGTTCCCTGACGGGACAGGCACTCGTTCACCTTGACGCCCACTCGAAATCGATGCTACCCGAGCGCGGATGCGTTCGACGGGAGCGAGGGCCGAACCGACGAGGCGGTAGGTGGCAAACGCTGCCAGCCCCAGGACCAGAGGTCCGACGATGGCCAGCAGAACGGCAACGGTCGTCACCACGGTTTCAACCGGTTCGCGGTCGGCGCCGACGAAGACGGTGACTGGTCCGGTCGCCGTCTGAGCGCCTCGCCCGATCAGCCAGTAGTCCTCGTCGTCGGACTTCTTGACCCTTCCGAGAGCGTCCGACTCGTCAGGGCCGAGAAAACGTTCGGACAGGAGGTCGCTGTCGGTTCCAGGTGATTGGGCGACTATTCGGTGATCGGCGTCGACGATCTGCACGATTCCGATCTGACTGTCTGTGGACAGAAGCGAAGGGTCGAGATCGGCCGGGTTTTTTCCGTTGAGCTGCTGGACCAATTGCGTGGCGCGAGCGTCGGAGCTGTTCAGCGCGGACAGATGCAGGGAGTTTGCCAGCACGAAAACCAGTGCAAGCCCGGCGATCACCAGGCAGAAGGCGATCACGAGTGTCGAAGCCACGGTCGACCGCGCGCGCACGCTCCACCGGGACGGGTGCAGAATCGACGAGGCAAGATGCTCCATGACGTCCAGTCTGTACTCTCCGGCGCAATCGCGGCGAACGTTCTCAGCTTCCCTTCAACAACCAGGTGCCACGCTGGCCGACATGGCGTTCACGCGTGAAATGGCGAGCAAGGTCCCAGAGGTCACACTGTACTTCTGGCTGATCAAGATTCTGGGCACGACGGTGGGGGAGACTGCCGCGGATTCACTCGACGCGGATCTAGGTATCGGACTGATCGGCACCGCTGCGTTGACTTCGGTGTTCTTGGTCGTCGCGCTGATCATCCAGTTCACGCGGAAACAGTATGTACCGTGGATTTATTGGCTGGTGGTAGTTCTGATCAGCGTAGTCGGAACGCTCATCACCGACATTCTGACCGACGATCTCGGTGTACCGCTCGAAGTGAGTACGGGAGTCTTTGCGGTTGCCCTGGCCGCTACGTTCGGGATCTGGTTTGCCAGTGAACGGACGTTGTCCATCCACAGTATTCGCACGCCGAAGCGCGAAGCGTTCTACTGGTTCGCCATCCTGTTCACATTTTCACTGGGAACGGCGGCAGGAGACTTGATTGCCGAACAGGTGGACCTGGGGTATGCGAAGTCTGCTGTGTTGTTCGGCGTCGTGATCGCCGTAGTGGCCGCCGCGCACTTCGGCCTGAAACTCAATGCTGTACTTGCATTTTGGATCGCTTATGTTGTCACTCGTCCATTGGGAGCGTCCATCGGTGACCTGTTGACCCAAGACCGAGATGAGGGCGGCTTGGGATTCGGGCCGACGGTGGTGAGCATTGTCTTCACGATCGTGATCGTCGCGCTGGTCGCCTTTCTCACTGGCACCAAAGTCGATGTTCTGCCAGAACCGAGCAATGAACGGCAGCCCGCAGACGCAAAAACGGGTGACGCGGTCCGGTGAGATCGGCGAGTTCGATCGCACTTGTTCGGACCGCGTCACCCGTCTAGAGGATCAAGCCACTCGCTTGGCGGTGCGGCCGCCGAATTCGAGCATCACGGCGCGACCGGTGTCGTCGGTGACGAAGCGTCCCAACGCCCGGGTGGTGTCGGCGCGCGCAGCGAAGTCACGGTCGTTGAGGAAGGCGATCGGGATTGCCGGCGGCCAGACGATGTCCTCGTATTCACCGAGATCCTGCGCGCTGCCCATCCGGATGCCGATTCCCTCGTCACCGGGGGCGACGGTCATCGTCAGTGAGCCGGCCTGATACTTGCCCAGGACTGCGTCGACGGCAGCGGGTTCGGGCTCGACCACGTCCAGGGATGCCGGCGTGGGTAGTTCAGTGAGGTTGGCCATGCACCAGTCGACGATCTTCTTGCCGATTCCGCCGCCGAGGGCGTTGGTCAGCACGGTGACGGCGAAGTTCTTCTCGGGCACTGTCATGAACTCGGAGACCTGGAGGTTGCTCACGTTTCCGCCGTGCCGCACTACCTGTGTGGTTCCGTATCGAGTCAACAGCCATCCCAGGCCGACTTCTTCGAACATCATCGCGGCGGGACGCTGCGGCTTCTGCATCAACAACCGGGTGGACTCGTCGAGCGGTTGTCCTTCGCCGGGGTGTTCGCCAGACAGTGCGTAACGTGCCCAGACGAGTTGGTCTCGCACCGAGGACCACATTCCGCCGCAAGGGATCATGCCGCGGTCCAGCCCGGTTTCGTTGGACACGAACGGCACACCGTCGCGGATGTAGTGACCGAGTGCGAACCGGTGGGTCATCACGTCCCAGGGCAGGAAGGCCGAGTTCTTCATGTCGAGGGGGTCGAGCACGCGCTGCTTGACCAGCTCTTCGAAGGTCAGTCCGCTGATCTTGGCCACGACATGTCCGGCGAGAACGAATCCGGAGTTGCTGTAGGAGAAGACTTCTCCGACGGGAAATTCTTGTCGCAGTTCGTTCAGCCGTGAAACCGAGCGTCCCAGGGCGTCTTCGCCCCAGCCTGCCGAGAGGCCCGCGTCGCCGGTGAATCCGCCGGTGTGGGTGAGGAGGTGACGCATCGTGACTGTGCGCGTGGCTGTTTCGTCGGCGAAGGTCAGTTCGGGGACGTACTCGACCAACGGGGTGTCGAGATCGAGTAGGCCGTCCTCGACGAGTGCCATCGCGGCTGTTGCGGCGAACACCTTTGTGGTGGAGCCGATCATGAACATCGTCTTGTCGGTGACCGGGAGTTGGGTTTCGACGCTCTCGATGCCACTGGTGACGACGATGTCCTTGTCGCCGTGCACGATGCCGACCGAGACGCCGGGGATGTTTGCCTCGACCCTCCACTGATCGACGAGTTCTTGAAGCTGTTCTTGCATCTTTGATTCCTCGAGTTCGCTGGCGTTCTGTGTTTCGGCGTTCTGTGTTTCCGTCATCGTATGTGTATCGGTCATCGTCACGCGTTAACCCGTGGTAGGAAGCGGAATCCGACGTACACTCCGTCTCGGTGCGGCCGTACCGTCGTCCAACCGGCGGCCCCGGGTTGACGGGTGGTCCAGGTCCCCGGGATCTGCGACGGTACGAGAGTGGCTACCGTTGCAGGCTTCTTCGGAGCTGTTTCGTCTTCCTCGGGATTCGGGATTACGTCGCCGATGACGGTGATCACGGCCTCGTCAGCGGACTCTCCACGACGGAACTCGATTGCTATCCCGCCCGAGCTGTACTTTCCCAGAACCGAATCCGGAATCGACTCCACACTCGCGGGGTTCGGGGCGAGGGCTTGCGGAGGTTCGAGTCCGACCAACGCGGCCGCGGCTTCGGTGAAGAGATCACGGTAGAGGCCGTCGGCCTTGCCGCCGCTGGTCAGCAGTGCGATCGCGACATTGTGGCGGGGGAAGATACGCAGATATGCGTGCTGCCCGATGGTGCTGCCGTCGTGCCCGAAAATCTCTTCGCCCGACCAGGTTTCGTGGAACCAGCCCAGGCCCCAACCCGACTTGTCCGGGAACAGTTCGCTGATGTCGATTTCGGGTGTGCGCATCGCGGCGGCTGACTTTTCCGACACGATCCGTGCGCCGTCGACGCTCTGTCCTTCGAGAAGACCGAGTTCCGCGAACGTGAGTAGATCTCCGATGCTGGCAGTGATGCAACCCGCGGGCCCCATCGAGCGCGTGATCGGCCAGACGGGCATCACGACGGAGTTCCCCGTATGACCCGCTGCCACAGAGTATCTCGGTGTATCTCCGGTCAACGTGAGTGTGTGCGCGAGGCCGAGCGGATCGATGATCCGCTCCTTGAGGATGTCGTCCCAGATGCCGCCGCGAAGAACCTCGACGATACGAGCTGCAAGGACGTACGCGGAGTTCGAGTACGCGAAGCCGTCCTCGAGTGGATGAACCTGACGGAAGTCACGCAGGCCCTCGACGTAGCGTTCGACGACGTCGTCGCCGCGACCCTTGTCGATGAACAGGTCACCGTCGATTCCGTTGCGATGGTTCAGAAGTGCGCGAACCGTGATGCGGGCAGCTGTTTCCTCGTCCTGCAGTGCGAAATCGGGCAGAATCGACCGGACGGTCGCGTCCAGGTCGAGCAAGCCTTCGTCGACAAGCTGCATGACCAGCATCGCGGTCCATACCTTGGTGATGGATCCGATCTGGAACAGGGAGTCGGTGGATACCTCGACCCCGGTGTCTGCATTGATCACGCCGGAAGCCACCGTCGTACGGGTGATTTCCTTGCCGTTGGAATCGAGTGTGAGAATACCGAATTGAGCACCGGTGACGCCGTAACGCTCACACAGTACGTCCAGCGAACGCTTCCACGCGTCGGCTCCGGCAGACGCGTTGGCCAGGCCGGTCTTGGGCAGCTTCGCGGAGGTGTATCGCTTGACCCATTCGATGAGTCGTGTGCTGTAGTCGATTCGGTGCGAGATCGAGCCGTTGACGAGGAACCCGTGGCTTGCACCGGGATACGCCACCAGACGGGTGGGTACGTGCTGCTGGCGCAGTGCGGCGAACCAGGCCTCGGCTTGACCCAGCGGGCACCGCTCGTCCGACTTTCCGTGCAGGATCAGCGTCGGGGTCACCACGTTCTTCACGGCGGCGAGCGGTGAGGCTGCCAGGAGCCCCGCGGAGTTCTCGGGAACAGTCGTGCCGGTGGCGAGTGACGCGAGGTGCGGACCGAAATCGCAGACTCCGGCCATGGCGTTGAAATCGCAGATCAGCCCGCCGGCAACCGCAGCGGCAAAACGATCCGTCGCGGACGTCAGGTGACACGTACTGTATCCGCCGTAGCTGTACCCGGTGATCGCCAGACGGTCCCCGTCGACAAGTCCCTCGGCGACAAGCGCGTCGATCGGCTCGAGGAAGTCGGCTTGGTCGGAGGTACCCCAGGCGCCGTTGACGGCGTACATGAAGTCTGCGCCGTACCCGTCCGACCCACGTGGATTGAGGGTCAGGATGCGCCAACCCTGGGCGGCGAGAACCTGGTGGGCGGGGTGATAGGTATCTGCAACGCCGGTCCACGCGTTGTGCGGTCCGCCGTGAATGTCGAGCAGAAGAGGTGCAGCGCCACTGGTTTCGGGAGCGGACAGCAACCAACCATGCACGGTGCGGCCGTCGGAGATGGTGAACTCGCGTTCCTCGGCGGCAAACAGTGTCACCTCGGGGAGTGCTTCTGCGGTGAATTTCGTCAGCGTGGTGACCGCGCCGCTGTCGAGATCGACGAGTGCGACCTCGCCGAAGGACTGCTGCGTGGTGACGATGACGGAGGCGACGCGGGCGTCACGGGCAACGGAGAGCGCCGAGACGACCTCGTTGGGATTGGCGACGAGGGATCGAGAGGTGCCGGTTTCGATGTCGGCCGCGTACAGATGCGTCCATCCACGATCGCGTAGGCAGAACACGATTTCGTCGCGAGTATTCGACAGTGCCGGTGTGCCGCCGGGGTAACCGGGTGCACCGGGCATCACGTTGCGATCGAGATGAGCTGTGAGGGTGACGTCGACCGGTGTCTCGGTTGGGCCGGGGACGGACAGCCGGATCAGGTCTGCAGTTCCGACACGGACCTCGGGAGTGCCGATGGCGACGACCGAATCTCCCTGCGGATGCCACAGTGTGGAGCCCTGCACTCCGGTGGCATGACCGAGTCGCTGCGGGGGAACCGACAGATCGTCGACGAGGATGCGGTAGGCGCTGAACGTGAGGTTCAGATCGCTGTCCGGTTCGAGATTCGCGGTGAAGGCAAGGGCCGTGCCGTCGGGTGACCAGGACGGAACGTCTGCATTCCAATCACCGTCGGTGAGCCGTCGAACTGCCTTCGTCTCCAGATCGACGGTGTGCAGGTGGCGCCGGAAGGTGCCGAGCCAACCGGCACCGTCCACCTTGTATCCGAGTCGGTCGGTGACGATGGGAGCATTCGGATCGGTGGAGTCCGAACGTGAGACCACAGCGGCGAACGCGATGGCATTTCCGTCCGGGCTCCAGGCCGCTGCACCGGCGCCGAGGGGGAGTGATGCTGCTGTGGTGAGAGTTTCGGCCTCGCCACCGGCGAGCGGGATCAGGTGCAACTGCGCGGAGTCGCCGACCTTACGCAGGAAGGCAATCGACGTTCCGTCCGGAGAGAACCGCGGGGCCGAATCGGCGGGCCCTGCGGTGAGGCGACGAGCCTGGGAATCGCGGGACACCGCCCAGAGCGATGTAGTTGCCTTTCCGGCAACAATTTCCGAGCGAACGAAGACGACCACGGCGCCGTCGGGAGAGATTGAGGTCTCAGTGGGTGTGACCACACGGTGGAGGTCGTCGAGAACAAATGGACGGTCAGTCATGTAGATCCTTCGAATCGGAGAAATAGATGCAGACGTAAAGCTTTGTCTTCCGGCTTATTTCAGAACGCGAATGCCAGGGCCGGCCAGGGTGCCGCCAACTGGTGCATACAGGGCCGTTGCGCCGTTGAAGAACATGAAGTTCGGCGACGTGGACACCGGAATGACGTCGGACGAGGTGAACAGTGCTTGTTCCGCTTCCTTCCACACCGAGCAGGATTCCTGCCCGGGCAGAACCGAGGCCTTCGCCGCCAGTTCGGCGTACTTTTGATTGTCGATCGATGCGAAGTTGACACCCGACGGTGGGGTGGGGCCGGCGAAGTACGGAACGAAGATGCTGGGGGTATCGCTCTGGACGGTCAGTCCGATCGAGATCGACCATGACGTCAGGTCTTTCGCTGCGAATGTGTTGGAAATGATGAAGTTGTTGTCACCACCACGAAGCTCTACCTTCGCACCGAGCTCCTGCCACTGCTTCATCGCGTATTCTGCTGCTGCAGAGGTAGTGTCGCGGTAGTTCGCAAAGATGACCGTCAATTGCAGCGCTTGACCGTCCTTGGTCAGGACACCGTCGGATCCGGGCTTCCAACCGGCGTCCGCAAGAGTCTTTTTCGCAGCGGCCATGTCGAACTTCGGAACTACACCGGTGACGCTGTCGAAGTCACACGCCCGCGGATCGACTACTGCCAGTGCCGTAGCTCGTGAGCCTTTGCCACCGGTGTTGATGTCCGTGTAATCGTCGAGATCGATCGCTTGCACGAGTGCGGTGCGTACGGCTTCGTCCTTGGTGGGGAGAGCCGCATTGTGGTTGAAGATGAACTGTCCGCTCAGGGTGTTGGACGTCATCGACTCGAGGCCTGAAGCTTCCACACGTTCGATATCCGCGCCGGCAACCGGGGCCGCGTTGACCGTTCCGGTGAGGACGAGATTCGCCGTCGTCGCGGCGTCGGTCACGACCTTGATCGTGACCGTCTTGGGCACTCCGAGCGTGTCCGACGTGGTTTCGCCGTTCGGCCCCCAGTTGTATCCGTCGCGGCGTTCGAGCGTGACGTGATCGTTGGCCACTACTTCGGTGATCTTGAACAGTCCGGTTCCGTTGCTGCTGCCTCGAACACTGGCAGGGTCGTCGAGGGCTGCCTGGCACGCCATCTTGAGAGCGCCGATGCGCTCGAGGAGGAAGGGCGCGGGTTCCGTTGTCTTGATCGTGAGCTCGTCACCATCAGCGGTTGCTACCGCAGTTTCGGGTACGGATGCTCCCAACCACGGCGAGCCGTTGGTCGTGTCGACGACCCAGTTGATGTTGTTTGCCGCTGTCTGGGCAGTGAAGGTCGTGCCGTCTTCACACGTGATCCCCTTTTTGAGGGTGAAGTTCAGCGAAGTTCCGTTCTCGCTCCATTTTTCGGCCAGATACGAGCCCGCTGCGCGGGTTTTGGGGTCGATGGCCAACAACGAGTCGTTCGTATAGCTGTTGATCGCCTGCGTGGCAGTCAGATTGGTGATCAGGGGATGAAGGTTGCCGGGATCGGTGTTCACGATCGTGGTGAAACTGCCGTCCTTCGCGTAGTCGCCGGAAGAATTGCCGCCAGGATCAGAGGTGCTTCCGCACGAGGCAACCGTGAGAACGCCGATCGTGACCAGAGCCGCAGTGGGCACTGAGCGAGCTTTCATCTGATGCACCTTTTGATCGAAGGAAGTCGTTGATCAATGTTGCGCGAGGGACGTGGCCCAGGTCTCGTTGAATCGACTCATGCTGAGCGCCTGAATCTGTCCGATCGTCACAATGGGTGGTCGTCGTTTCTTGCCGCACCACGGTTCGACTACCGTCGGAGTGTGCGCTCAGAATCTCGTCGATCAGATATCCAGACCTTCCATGTCATGGATGTATGGAAGGCCGCGACCGAACGTCAGCGGACACATGGTGACGTCCTGACCTTGGCGGCAGGTCAACCGTCGACGCCCGCGCCGGCACCGGTGCTACGTGCGACGCGAGAGATTCTGGGCACCGAACTACTCGGGTATACCGAGACTTTCGGGATCCTGCAGCTACGCGAGGCTATTGCGCGCTACCACAGCGAGCGATCGGGAATCGCCGTCGACGCCGAAGACGTGGTGGTGACGACCGGTTCGTCCGGGGCGTTCACCTTGCTCTTCCTGGCCGCGTTCGACGAGGGCGACACCGTGGTGGTTGCTCGACCCGGATATCCCGCGTACCGCAATACCCTTGCCGCTCTCGGCTGCAACGTCGTCGAACTCGACTGCGGGCCGGCAACTCGATACCAGCCGACAGTGGAAATGCTCGAGGCTTTGCCGTCGCCGCCTGCCGGTCTGATCGTCGCGAGCCCGGCAAATCCCACGGGCACGGTGATCTCGCCCGAGGAGCTCGCTGCATTGGCGACGTGGTGCGAGCAGCACGGAACTCTTCTGATCTCGGACGAGATCTACCACGGCATCGGATACGGCGATCAGCACACGTCGAGCGCCTGGGAGACCTCACGCGAATCCGTCGTGATCGGCTCGGTGTCCAAGTACTTCTCGATGACGGGTTGGCGACTCGGGTGGATGTTGGTGCCGACCTATCTTCGGCGCCCGCTGCAGAGACTCGCGTCGAACATGACCGTGTGTCCGCCCGCGATCTCTCAGTACGCCGCCGTCGAGGCATTCTCGGACGAGGCGAAGGTCGAGTTGGACGGGCACGTTCAGCGGTACGCCGTCAATCGTGAACTGTTGTTGACCGGGTTGCCGAAACTGGGCATCACCGAGTTGGCTCCCGCCGACGGTGCGTTCTACGTCTACGCGGACATCGGCCATCTGTGTGGCGACGAGGGCGCCACCGCGTGGTGTGCCCGGTTGCTGACAGATACCGGGGTCGCGCTGGCACCCGGAATCGATTTCGACACCGTCCACGGAAACCGGATGGTCAGACTCTCGTTCGCGGGTGCGACAGCAGACATCCAGGAGGCACTGGCCCGCCTCGAGAAGTGGCTCGGGTAACAAACAGCAGGGTCTTCGAGCTGTTTCGCCATGCGGAGGTGCCCTCTGCTGGCACGATGTCGTGGTGTCTTCTGCAGCTACGCCCAAGGGCGAACGACGTCGCCAAGCTCTGGTGGCGTCCGCTGCTGAACTTTTGCTGGAGGGCGGGTTCGACGCCGTTCGTCACCGAGCGGTGGCAACCAGAGCTGACCTTCCACTGGCTTCGACGACCTATTACTTCGACTCACTCGACGATCTGATCGCGTGTGCCGTCGAGCTCAACGGCAACGCCGACATGGAAGCGATGCGCGCCAGAGTGGCTGCGGTGACCCAACGTCGGCGGGGCGCGGAATCAACCGTCGAACTGTTGGTCGAGCTGCTGCTCGGAGACGAAGAGAAGCGGCCGGAGAGCCGCGAGCGTTTGATCTCGCGCTACGAACGATTCGTCGCGTGTGCCCGTCATCCCGCACTTCGTGACGTGCAGTTGCGCCTACGAGCCCAGCTCGACGACCTGTTGACCGATGCGCTTCGACGCTCGGGCCGCTCCGCTCCCGAGGGGCAATTGCGCCGTCTCGTCGCGATGGTCGACGGTGCGATGATCACGGCTCTGGGGGAGTACGACCCGGACCCACGGGGGTTGGCCAGGGGAATGCTCTTGGAATCGATCGACGTGATGGCGCCGCCGGTCTAGCTCGGTCTCTATCGGGGGTAACGGCACTGCTCGGCCACCGTTAGACTGAGGCCTCGTGAGCCGCATCCCGAATGTCCTTGCCAACCGCTACGCCAGCCCGGAGCTTGTTGCTCTGTGGTCTCCCGAGTACAAGATCGTGCTCGAGCGTCAATTGTGGGTGGCGGTGTTGCGTGCGCAGGCAGAGCTGGGCATCGACATTCCGGCCGACGCCATCGACGACTACGAGCGTGTCATCGACAACGTCGACCTCGAGTCCATCGCGGACCGCGAGCGGGTCACCCGCCACGACGTGAAGGCACGCATCGAGGAATTCAACGCACTTGCCGGGCACGAGCAGGTCCACAAGGGCATGACCAGCCGCGACCTCACCGAGAACGTCGAGCAGCTGCAGATCGTGCGTTCTCTCGAACACGTCTACAGCCACGGCATCGCCGTCGCCGCCCGTCTGGGTGAGCGCGCTGCCGAGTACTCGTCCATCGTTATGGCCGGCCGCTCGCACAACGTCGCAGCTCAGGCCACCACCTTGGGCAAGCGTTTCGCTTCGGCCGCCGACGAGCTGCTGGTTGCACTGACGCGTCTGCGCCAGCTGATCGACCGGTACCCGCTTCGTGGGATCAAGGGCCCGATGGGGACCGCTCAGGACATGCTCGACCTCCTCGACGGCGATGCGGCCAAACTCGAGCAGCTCGAAGCGAAGGTTGCGGAGCACCTCGGATTCGCTCACGTGTTGACCAGCGTCGGCCAGGTGTACCCGCGTTCCCTCGACCACGACGTCATCTCCGCGCTCGTTCAGGTCGGCGCGGGCCCGTCGTCGTTTGCACACACGATCCGCCTGATGGCCGGCCACGAGTTGGTCACCGAAGGCTTCCAGCCCGGCCAGGTCGGCAGCTCGGCGATGCCGCACAAGATGAACACCCGCTCGTGCGAGCGAGTCAACGGACTTCAGGTGATCCTGCGCGGATACGGCTCCATGGCAGCCGAGCTTGCGGGTGCGCAGTGGAACGAGGGCGACGTCTTCTGCTCCGTCGTGCGCCGCGTCGCGCTTCCGGACGCGTTCTTCGCGATCGACGGCATGTTCGAGACCTTCCTGACCGTGCTGATCGAGATGGGCGCGTACCCGGCCGTCATCGAGAAGGAACTGACCAGGTATCTGCCGTTCCTCGCCACGACGCGCGTGCTCATGGCCGCCGTCCGCGCCGGCGTCGGACGCGAGACCGCACACGAGGCGATCAAGGAGAATGCCGTCGCAGTTGCGCTGGCGATGCGTGAAGAGGGCAAGGAGCCCGACCTGCTCGATCGCCTTGCCGCCGACGACCGTTTGCCGCTCGACCGCGTTGCACTCGACGAGGCCCTGGCCGACAAGGCTGCTTTTGTCGGTGCCGCTTCGGCTCAGGTCGATGCCGTTGTCGCCGAGGTGCAGAAACTTGTCGACGCCAACCCCGAAGCTGCGGCGTACGCGCCGTCGCCGATTCTGTAAGGGCTACGCCCCGTGCGCCTTTTCGGTGGTCACCACTACCGAAAAGGCGCACAGGGGCCGGAGACCATGGACTGCATCTTCTGTTCCATCATCGCCGGTGAGGCCGAGGCCAGCGTCGTCTACGACGACGCGAATGTCCTTGCCTTCATGGATATTCGGCCGTTCACATCCGGCCATCTCCTGGTCGTGCCGAAGCGCCACGCCAGTGGATTGTCCACGCTCGATCCCGACGACGGTGCCAGGATCTTCGCCGTCGCGCAGAAGATCGCCGCGGCGATGCGTACCGGATCTCTCCCCGTCGACGGAGTGAATCTGCACCTCTCCGACGGAGCTGTTGCGGGGCAGGAAGTCTTCCATGTTCATCTGCATGTCATTCCGCGAAATCGCGGCGACGGCTTCGGCCTGCGCGCCCTACCTCGCACGCCCAATCGGACAATCCTCGACAGCACGGCTGCCGTCATTCGAGGCGCACTGAACTAGAGGTTCACCCGGTGTGGGTGATTCGCGCCGAGGTTTCTCCCAGCACCATCTGGGTATGGCCGACATCGAACTGACGTATTCCTCCGGACTTGTCCCGAGGGACGGAGAGCTTCCCGCTCGCGAAACCATCGCAACGGTCTTCGACGAGCTCGACTTCCAAACAGCAGTGCAGGCGTACTTGTGGGCCATACCCATCGTGTCCTGGGCTCAGTGGATGGACGTGCATACCAACATCTTCGGAGCAACTGCCTCCGATATCGTCGTCTACCGCTCATATCGTGACCGACTAGGCCTGATCACCGCCAACGCGACGACTCCGTACATCTTGAACTTTTTCGATCTCGGTGCAACGGGGCCGTTGGTGATCGAATTGCCGCCAGGGCCGACCGCCGGGGGCATCGCAGATTTCTGGCAACGAGAATTCGCGGTGCTCGGTGAGATGGGCCCCGATGCAGGCAAGGGTGGCAAGACCCTGGTAGTCGGCCCAGGTCAGAGTGTCGAGGACACAGGTGATTACACCGTTGTCCACTCCCCGATGATGCACATCATGTTCGGCTTCCGCACGCTCGATCCCGACCCGGCGCGCTCGGACGCGTTGGTCGACGCCGTCCGGGTGTACCCATACTCCGATCGTGAGAATCCGACTCCGACGCGTCTGGTCTCACCGGACGGCAAGCCCTGGAGCGGAATTCAGCCGCGAGACCTTCGATACTGGGAACTCCTGCACGACATCGTGCAGGACGAACCTGTCGAAGAGCGCGACCGCTTCCCGATGGCGTGGCTTCGGCAGCTGGGGATTGAGAAGGGCAAGCCCTTCGCCCCGGATGATCGAGTGAGAAAGATCTTGCAACGGGCCGTCGAAGTGGGGGAGGTGTTCGCCCAGGCGAATGCGTTCGTCAAACGCTTCCCCGGTTCGCGCTACTGGCCGGATCGCCAGTGGGACTTGGCGATTGTCCTGGACAACTCAGCTCAGCGAGGGGACAACTACGACGAGTTCTACGAACGCGCGTCGTGGTTCTACGAGGCGGTCACCTTCTCCGAGGCGATGAAGAGTACGACGCCCGGACTCGGGCAGGCGTATCTGGGTAGCTACGCCGACGCCGAGGGGCACTGGTTGGACGGAGGAAAGAGTTACACACTCCACGTACCCGCCGATGTCCCGGCAAAGTTGTTCTGGTCCGCGACGGTCTACTCGGTCGACACACGCTGCCTTGTCGACAACCAGCAGGGCCGAGGCGACCGTGGCTCGCGAGATCCCGATCTTGTTGTCAACGAGGACGGTTCGGTGGATCTCTACTACGGACCTACAACTCCGGTAGGGAAGGAACCCAATTGGGTTCAGACCATTGCGGGTCAGCACTGGTTCTCGTACTTCCGCTTCTACGGACCGCTCGAACCGTATTTCGATCGGACTTGGAAGCTTGGTGACATCGAGCCGGCCTAGAGCGTGGTCTGTCTCACGGACTGCCGATCAGTTCGACAACGGAGTCCAGAAGGACACTGCGCCAGCACAACCAGTCGTGGCCGCCGTCGAAGATCCGACACGACACTTGCGCTCCTGCGGCCTCCAGCGCCTGTGCGACCGCTGCGCTGTGCCCGACCATGTCGGACTCGTGCTTACCTACTTCGAGGACAACGCGTAAACCGTCCGGTACGCCGTCGCGCTCGATCCGTGCGGCTATGTCTCCACCCGGCGGGCCGTCTTCCCCGCGCTTCAAGCCGGTTGGCCACCAGAACGAACCGGACCCGCTGGCGACCAGCGCGAAGTGTTCGGGGAATTCGAGTGCTGCGAACATCGAAGCCAGGCCGCCGAAGCTCTGCCCCGAGACCACCGTTCGCGTTCGATCAGACGAGAAAGGTGTGACGGCGCGCACCTGCGGAAGCAGTTCGTCGACGACTGCACTCCAGTAGTCGCGGTTGCACGGCAATTCCTGCGAACGGCGTTGATTGTCAACGGAATCGATGGCCAGCAGAACGCAGGATTTCAGTTTGCCGGTCTGGACCGCACGATCGAAGGCGGCGCCTGCCGGCATGACCTCGGCCCAGTGACGCCCGTCGAGAAGTATCACGAGCGGCCGTTCTTCGAGCGGTGTCAATCCGTCGTCCACGGTCTCGTAGATCCACACCGGCCGCTCGACGTCCAAAGTCGAACTAGCCCAGGTGAGCTGTACCGACTTCCTGAAAACTGGAGCATCCCAACCGAACTGGACCGGCGCCAAGGGCATCTCGGCGACGGAACGCCTTGTGTTCACACCTGCGGAAAGCGGATTGAGTGGGTCGGCAATTCGGTGCTCGAGCAACCCCAACCAGCGTGTGCGGCGGGTCGAGTCTTCCTTGCCTGCTCCCGGATAGTCGAACTCGTCGACTACGGACTTCGGTACCGGGATGATGCTGTAACTGCTACGCCAGGTGTTCGAGACTTCGGCGGTGTAGAACCACACCGGACTGTCTCCGAGTCGCTGCATCACGCTGAGTTGTTCTGCGTGATGGTCGGTCAGCGAATTTGCATCCAGGTAAACGCGCTCGACCTCGGTCTCCTCGGGCTGACGCCAGAGGAACGTAACTCGAACAGTCTGTGTATCAATGCTTTCGATGATCGGCGTTCCTTGTTGCACTATCCGATTCCAGGACGTCTCGATGTCGGGCGAGGCTGCGAGGGTAGCGGACAATTCGGTCACCGCCTGAGTTAGCATGAGCACAGCCTAACCTAATTTGATGGGCTTTTGAATTCGAGGAGTGGTCCGCCAGTGGGCGTCACAATGAAAAAATCACGCACCCTGAAGGTGCTCTCCGCAGTCTTGGTAGCAGGGTTCGCCCTCGTCGGTTGTAGTTCTGCGGATGCCGATTCCGATGCTGACTCAGCTGCATCGCAGGGTAATTGGCCGCGTACCGTGGAAACGCCGAAGGGGCCGGTGGAGATCACGTCGAAGCCGGAGAGGATCGTCTCGACCAGTGTGACGCTGACGGGCACGCTGTTGTCGATCGACGCTCCGGTGGTGGCTACCGCATCGACGGGACCGAACACCGACGTCTCGGATGCGCAGGGGTTGTTCACACAGTGGGGCGACATAGCAGAAGAACGCGGACTCGCAGTGTTGCCGATGGGCGGTGCGAACGCGGAATCCGTTCTGGCGCAGAACCCGGACCTGATCGTCGTCTCGGCAACTGGAGGTGACTCCGTCGTCGATCTGTACGAACAGTTCACGGCCATCGCGCCGACAATCGTGGTGGACTACGGCGGAAGTAGTTGGCAGGAAGTCGCCGCTGTGCTGGGTAAGGCGACAGGTCTCGAAGACAACGCGGCGGCCACGGTCGCGAAGTTCGACAGCGCAGTAGAGGCCGCGAAGGCCAAGATCACACTTCCCCCGCAGCCGACCACTGCGCTGGTCTACTACGAGGACGGCAGCGGTGCCAACATCTGGACGCACGAGTCGGGGCAGGCGAAGTTGCTCACGGCGATGGGTTTCACGGTCGCCGACATTCCCGAGTCCGCGAAGAGCAGTGAATCCATGGGTAAGCGCAAGGACATCATTCAGGTCTCGGCGGAGAACCTCTACGACGGTATCTCGGGCAACACCCTGATCTTGGTCAGTGCCGACGACGGTGCGGTGAAGGCGGTCGAGGCACTTCCACTGTTGGCCCAGCATCCGGCAATTCGTGATCACCACGTCTATGCCGTGGGTCTGGACACCTTCCGTCTCGACTACTACAGCGCAACCAACATGGTGAACCGGTTGGTCGAGCAGTTCAGCTGAGCCATAAGTACTAGGTCTTTCACCTTCAACTAGTGCTTTGGTAGGAGCCGGGAATCGAACATTCCCTTCACGTTCGCCGAATGTGGGACCAAGTGGTGCGCGCATGCCACCATGAACGTCAATCATCGGATGCGGAATGGGGAGTGGATGTTCGACTCGGCTGGTCAGAATGCCCCGGGGCAAGCCCTGGCATCGCGAGGGTGGGGACGTTTCAACCTGAACAACCCGGCCACGGCGGCCGTGATCGTCGGCCTGCTGAGTGTGCCGTGGGTGTTCGGTCTCGCCAGTCTCAAGACTGAACCCGAGACGAGCAATCGAGTGCTGAGCGATCCGGGAACCGTCGTCGGCATCATGGGTTTCCTGACGGTGTTGACCGTTGTGGCGTGTGCGCGCCGGCGGTACCCGATCGCGTACTACCTCCTGACGTTGGCAGGATCCGGCGGATTGATGCTCTTCCTCGGCAGTCGATCGCTGGGGGCCACGCCGCTTTTCTGGTTCGCGATCATGGCAGTGTCCATCCGAGTGACAGGCATGCGCCTGGTCGGACTGCTGGTCCTCGGAATGGCGATGGACGTGATCTTGGCGATGTATCTCACCGAACGGGACGGGCTGACGGTCGCCGAGGTTCAGGTGGGGGAGTTGCCTCACTTGTTCCTCGAACCGGCGGCAAACACCGTCACGAGTTTTCTGGTCGTCGCAGCCATGGGAAAGATCGTCGCGCGCCTGCGAAAACAAGCAGTGGAGAACAGTCAGGCAGTAGCGGATCTGCACCGGGACCGCGAACGCAAGATTGCGAATGCCGTTGTTGCCGAACGGCAGGACATGGCACGTGAACTGCACGATGTCGCTGCCCACCACATGACCGGCATGATCATCCAGGCTCGTGCCGCCGACAAGTTCTTCTCGAGCAATCCCGAACAAGCACAAGCCCTTCTGGGGGGCGTCATCGAGCAGGGTCAGCGGGCCCTCAACAGCTTGCGGCAGATCGTGGGGATACTTCGCCTGGGTGAGGAAGACCCCGATTTCCCGACGCCCATGGTCTCCGACATCGACGAGTTGGTGGACGACTGCAAGCGCACCATCTCGTCGATCTCGTTGGAGAAGGTCGGCCGCTTCGACGACCTGGACAGCGGAGTCCAGTTGACGTGTTACCGCATCGTGCAGGAGGCGTTGTCGAACGTCCTTCGCCATGCGCCGGGTAGCGAGTCCAAGGTGTGTCTGAGTCGAGAAGCCGGTGCGGTGAGGGTACGGGTGGTCAATACTCTCGGGAATGCTCGCCCGGCCTCCGACGGGCAAAACCTCGGAATTGTGGGAATGCGCGAACGCGCGACGCTCATGGGTGGTCAACTGGACGCCGGACCGAATTCGGAAGGTGAGTGGGCTGTGCAGGCACTGGTGCCGGTGAACGGGAGGATCAACGCATGATCGATGTCCTTATTGCAGACGACCAGCAGGTGGTACGGCAGGGGTTCGAGCTGTTTCTCTCCGGTCACCCCGAGATTCGCGTCGTCGGGCATGCCAAGACGGGAGTCGAGGCGTACGAGCAGGTGCGTGCACTGCGTCCGGACGTCGTGCTGATGGATATCCGAATGCCGCATGGCGACGGGTTGACTGCGACCCGGGAGGTCCTTGCCGAGTTTCCCGGGACCCGCGTCATCGTGATCACCACGTTCGATCTCGACGAGTACGTTTTCGAGGCGCTCGACAGCGGTGCCGCAGGGTTCTTGCTCAAAGACGCCGATCCCGAAGAGCTCTCGTCGGCAGTGTTGACCGTGGCCGAAGGTGGTTCGGTGCTCTCGCCGAGATTGACGTCGAGACTGATCGTGGAGTTCGCGAGGCGCAAGCCGGCACCGATGTCCACGGCGCGCTCCGGATCGGATCACGGTCTCAGTGCGCGTGAGATGGATGTGGTGCAGTTGCTGTCACAAGGCTTGGGAAACAACGACATCGCAGATTCCCTCAGCCTCGAACAGAGCACGGTGAAGTCGCACATCAGCAACATCTGCAAGAAGCTGCAGGTGCGTACCCGTGTGCAGATCGTCATCTGGGCGTACCGAAACAACGTGATCGCCGTATCGCGCTGACGCACGGGACGCTGCGGCGCATCCGCCGCGGCACGGGCAGAGAAGTACACGTGCCCCGGGTCCGATCCCTCGTCGAACCCGGGGCATCCGTGCCACTCAGCCCAGCAGTTTGGCTTTGAGCGTCATGACAGTCGCCGGGCTCAGACCCAGGCCCTCGGTCAGGTACCGATCGACCGACCCGTAGGTCTGGTCCAACTGGGCGAGACCGGCATCGAGATAGCTTGCCTCGACACCCAACAGGGGCTCCATGTTGACGGCCATCTGTTCGCCCAGGCTCGCCGCGATGCCCGCGCGCGTGGCCTTCATGCCTTCGGCTGTGTACTCGTTGGTCAGCAAGTAGTCGTTCATGATCACCGAGCGGTCGACACCGGCGATACTCAGCAGCAGAAACGACGTCCAGCCGGTGCGGTCTTTGCCTGCGGTGCAGTGGAAGACCTGTGCACCTTCGGTTTCCGCGAGACCCGTGAGCAACTGCGCGAACCCGGCTCGCTCCGTCGCTCCGGTGACGAAGGCGCGGTTCATGTCCTGCATCATCGATCGTGAGTCCTCGGGGGACTTGATCTTCGCGATCATCTCGGCGATGTTCCCGGACAGGATCGGAATGTTCTCGTACGCAACCCCGTCGGGCAAGACATCGGGCTTACTGGCGATCTCGGGTTCCGTGCGCAGATCGTAAACCTTTGTCAGTCCCAGCTTTTCGAGATTGCTCATGTCATCGCCCTTGGGCGTGATCGCGTTCGCGCGGTAGAAGACTCCCTTGTTCACGGGCAGGCCGAAAGTTCCCGAGTATCCGGCGCCGGTGCCTGCGACGTCGCGGAAATTGTCGATCCCGGTCAGCCGCGGCGCATCTGGGGTCTGCTCGGAACTGCCGAAGTTGCTGGATCCGAAATCCAGCGAGCCGAACAGCGGAGCCGAGGGGCCAGGTTCGGCCTGCGCGATCGAGGCGCCGAAACCGGTGATGAGAAAGCTACTGGTCAACGCAATGGCCGCGGCAGACCGTAGTGAGCAGGTACGGGTGGATCGGGACATGTGTGAGCCCTTCGTCGAGCGGAGAGAGTGGCGAGTCGATGAGGTATCGCGAAGGCAAGGTAGCGAGTTCGCGTGTCCGATTCGAGAGGAATCTTGCTTTGCTCCCTCTCAGTGGGAGGCGTGCTGCTGTGAGCGTGGGCGGCTCGGGAGGCGCAGTTCATTCCTCGGGAGCTGTGTTTGTGTAAAGGTCCAGTGCCCTGATATTGGTTAGCCTCACCAAATTAATTCCGGAGCAGTCCGGTGCGTTCAGATGGAGTTCAACATGCGGGTTCAAGGTCTGTCGCGGTTTCGCCGCGCAGTGGTGATCGGCGCAGCAGCTGCGCTGGCGGTCGGCGTCGCCGGCTGCAGCAACTCCGAGGAGGCGTCGTCCGAATCGTCGACGACAGCCGCGAGCTCGCAGACCCGTGTCTTCGAGGCACAGAACGGATCCATCGAGATCCCGAGCGACCCGCAACGGATCGTGGCCTGCGGATACGCAGTTCTGCCGCTGATTCAGGCGGGAGCGAACCTGGCAGCAGTATGCGAGTGGACCCGTGAACTCGGCAACATGGACGACAAGACCAAGGCCGCTTACGAAGCTCTGCCGAAGGTCGCACCCGACGGCAACGTCTCCCAGCTCAACTACGAGGGAATCGTCGCTGCCGAGCCCGATCTGATCATCATGGGCGTTCCCGCTCGAGTCGAAAGCCAGCTGGACATGGCGCAGCTCGAGGCGGCCGCTCCCGTCGTCTTCCTGGGACCGACGGTTCCTGCTGATTGGCGAGTACTGGGCGAGCAGTTCGCCGATGCCGCGAATGTCTCCGGCACCTACGGCGAGTTCAAGGACGACTACGACGCCAAAACCGCCGAACTGGCCGCGAAGTACAAGGACAAGCTCGGCTCGCTCACCTTCGGCGGCGTGTGCAACGTCTGCAAGCCGGAAGCCGGCACCTTCTCACGCGAGTACGCGTCCTCGTACACGACCAATCTCTTCGACGGACTCGGACTCCAGTTCCCCGGCACCCCCGCAGACCCTGCCGACATCCACGTCGAACAGGTATCCATCGAGAAGATCGGTGAAAATCTCGGAAATGTCGACGTGATCGTCTACGGCCTCAATGCCGACGGCTCGATGTCGCCCCAGTTGCAGGAGCTGGTCAATTCCGAGCTGTGGAAGGAATTGCCCGCAGTGAAGGCCGGCAACGTCGTCCAGGTTCAGCATTCGCTGGCCGCGACCTATCAGACGGCTCTTCTGACGCTGGATTCGATCGACGAGGGCCTGTCGAAGCTGCCCGCAAACCAGTAGTTCATCGACTGTGACGGTGGCCTCTCGCCTGCTGGCGAGGGGCCACCTGCATATCCGGATGAGCAGGGCGGACAGCTCTCCGATCGGCGAGGACGCTTACCTGTCCCGGCTACCGGGGTTCTGTACGAACTGCGAACGCCCGATAGGGTGACCGGGTGCGTCCTACACTTGATTCCTACACTCATCTGGCCGGTGGCAAGGTCCGTGACCTTTACACGATCGACGACGAGCATCTGCTGCTTGTAGCGAGTGATCGGATCTCGGCCTACGACCACGTGCTCAGCACGCCGATCCCGGACAAGGGTCGCGTGCTCACCGCGATGAGCGTGTTCTTCTTCAACGTCCTCGGTGGCACCAACCACCTGGCCGGCGAGCCCGACGACGATCGCATCCCGGAAGAGGTACTCGGCCGCGCTCTCGTCGTGCGCTCCCTCGACATGGTTCCCGTCGAATGCGTCGTTCGTGGCTTCCTCACCGGCTCCGGCTTGGTCGACTACAACAACACCGGCGCAGTGTGCGGCGTCGCGTTGCCCGAGGGCCTCGTCGAGGCGTCGCGTCTGCCCGACCCGATCTTCACCCCGGCGTCCAAGGCGGCTCTCGGGGATCACGACGAGAACATCAGCTTCGATCAGGTAGTGGAGAAGGTCGGCCAGAAGCTGGCAGTGCAGCTTCGTGAGGACACTCTCGACGTCTATGCCCGCGCCTCCAACTTCGCAGCCGATCGCGGAATCATCCTTGCCGACACCAAGCTCGAATTCGGTCTCGACTCCGCTGGAAACCTCGTGCTCGCCGACGAGGTGCTCACCCCCGACTCGTCGCGCTACTGGCCTCTCGAAGGCTACGAAGCGGGCAAGGTGCAGCCCAGTTTCGACAAGCAGTTCGTGCGCGACTGGCTCACGAGCCCCGAATCCGGCTGGGACCGTAGCTCGGACACGACACCGCCGCCGTTGCCGCAGGAGATCGTCGACGCGACCCGGGCACGCTACATCGAGGCGTACGAGCGCATTTCCGGTCTGTCCTTCGACGATTGGGTCGGTCCCAGCGCATGAGCCTGATCCCGCCGGTCGCAAAGAAGGTCCCCACCGAACGTACCCATCACGGACACACGTTCGTCGATGACTACGAGTGGCTGCGGGACAAGGACAACGCCGAGGTAGTCGCATACCTCGAAGCCGAAAACGCGTACACCGACGAGCAGACGGCCGCGCTCGAGCCATTGCGCGAGAAGATCTTCCAGGAGATCAAGTCGCGGACGCAGGAAACCGACATGTCGGTGCCCACTCGCATGGGTAAGTGGTGGTACTACTCGCGCAGCGTGGAAGGCAAGTCGTACACCGTCCAGTGCCGGTGCCCCATCGCCGGTGAAGACGACTGGACTCCGCCCGACCTGACGCCCGGCGTCGAGCTGGCCGACGAGCAGATCCTCATGGACGGTAACGTCGAAGCCGAAGGGCACGAGTTCTTTTCGCTCGGCGCGTTCTCCATCAGCGAGGACGGCACGTTGCTCGCGTACTCGGTGGACATCGTCGGCGACGAGCGGTACACCTTGCGGTTCAAGAACCTCGAGACCGGTGAGATGCTCGCCGACGAGATTCCCGATACCGCGCCTGGCGCCACCTGGGCGATCGACCACAGTCACGTCTTCTACATGACGGTCGACGACTCCTGGCGTCCGGACACGGTGTGGCGTCACAAGCTGGGAACGCCGCAGAGTCAAGATGTTTCGGTGTTCCACGAGCCCGACGAACGGTACTGGGTTTCGGTGGGGTCCACCCGCAGCGAGAAGTACCTGATGATCTGGGTCGGTTCCAAGGTGACCAGCGAAGGCTGGATGCTGGAATCGGCGAACCCGGAAGGCGACTTCCGCGTCATCATCCCGCGTCGCGAGGGCGTCGAGTACGGGGCCGAGCACGCCGTGATCGGGGGAGAGGACCGCTTCCTGATCCTCCACAACGACGTCGTCGACGGCATCAAGGCCGAGAACTTCGTGTTGGTGGAAGCTCCCGTGTCGGATCCGACGAACGTGACGACGCTGATCGAGCACAGCGCAGACGTTCGTCTGGAAGAAGCCGAAGCCTTTGCCGGACACCTCGTCCTGAGCTACCGCCGCGAGGCGCTCACTCGGGTTGCCGTGTGGCCGTTGACGGATGACGGCTACGGCGAACGCCACGAAATCGACTTCGACGAAGAACTCTTCAGCATCGGCATGGGGTCCAACCCGGAATGGGCGCAGCCCACCATCCGGCTCGGATTCACCTCATTCATCACTCCCGGGCAGGTGTACGACTACTACGTCGCCAGTGGTGAACTGGCACTGCGTAAGTCGCAGCCCGTTCTCGGAGACTTCGATGCGAGTAACTACGAGCAGCGTCGCGACTGGGCAGTAGCCGACGACGGAACCCGCATTCCGCTCTCGATCGTGAGGCGCGTAGGTGCGCCGGAAGGTCCCGCGCCGCTGCTGTTGTACGGCTACGGTTCCTACGAGGCGAGCATCGACCCGTCGTTCTCGGTTGCCCGCTTGTCGTTGCTCGATCGCGGTGTCGTCTTCGTCGTCGCACACGTGCGCGGCGGCGGCGAGATGGGCCGTCACTGGTACGAAAACGGCAAGACGCTCACCAAGAAGAACACCTTCACCGATTTTGTCTCTTGCGCAAAGCATTTGATCGACACCGGTGTCACGTCGGCCGACCGGATGGTTGCCGACGGCGGTAGTGCAGGTGGATTGCTGATGGGCGCTGTCGCCAACATCGCTCCGGAACTGTTTGCCGGCATTCTCGCCAATGTTCCGTTTGTCGACCCGTTGACGTCGATTCTCGATCCGTCGCTGCCGTTGACGGTCATCGAGTGGGACGAATGGGGAGATCCGCTGCACAACAAGGACGTCTACGACTACATGCGCTCGTACAGCCCGTACGAGAACGTGGAAGCCAAGGACTATCCCGCCATTCTTGCGATCACGAGCATCAACGACACCCGTGTTCTGTACGTGGAGCCGGCCAAGTGGGTCGCAAAACTGCGCGCCACCAAGACCGGTGATGCTCCGCTACTTCTCAAGACCGAGATGAGCGCCGGACACGGCGGTGTCAGCGGTCGGTACGAGAAGTGGAAAGAGGTCGCGTTCGAGTTCGCCTGGGTGTTGGACACCGTGGGCGCGAACTAGCTTCTGTGTCAATCAGGTTCGGTGACTGTCAGGTTCTGTGTCAATCAGGTTCTGCGGTAACGAACCTGAGGGCGCCCAGCGCGCCCGTACTCGGTCTCCCGGGTGAGCATGCCGTCGTCTGCCAGCTTTTCCAGGTAGCGCCAGGCTGTCACCCGGGACACGCCGACCGATGCTGCCACCTCTGCAGCGGTCACGGGTCCCTCAGAATCCCGGACAGACGCTGCGACGAGTCCGAGTGTTTGAGACGCAAAGCCTTTCGGTGCCGCTGCTCGATCGTCGGACGTTCGTAGCGCGGACATCGCGCGGTCGATGTCGTGTTGACTGACCGCAGACTCTCCAGCGGGAAGCGCTGCACGATATTCGAGGTAGCGCTCGAGCTTGTCGCGGAATGCTGCGAAAGTGAACGGCTTGAGAAGATAGAGGACGATCCCGCGAGCCACGGCGCTTCGGACCACCTCCAGATCGCGCGCCGAGGTAACCGCGATGATGTCCGGACTGGGCCGCAAACCGCCCAGGGCGGAAGCCACGTCGAGACCGCTGGCGTCGGGCAACCCGATGTCGAGCAGGACCAGGTCGATGGGCTGGTCGGTGGCGTTGGCCGCCGTAACTGCACGCACGGCGGCGTTCCCGGAATGAACCACGCCGTGGACCACGAATTCCGGCACACGCTCGACGTACGAACGGTGCGCCTGGGCGATCAACGGTTCGTCGTCGACTATCAGCACACGGATCATCGCGGTGCTTCCACCTCGCGCAGCGGGATACGGACAACCAGCATGGAGCCCATCGCCGGCTCGCTGGTGAGCGTGCCGCCGTGCCGTTTCACCACTTGAGAGACCAGTGCGAGACCGAGTCCGCGAGAGCCGGATTTTGTGGAGTAGCCACGGCCCTTGGCCTTTTCGAGTGCTTCGGGTGTCATTCCCGGGCCGCTGTCGGCGACGGCAACAACCATCATCGAATCCTCTTCCATTACCGTCACTTCCACCCACGGAGACTCGCTCGCGCGCGATGCGTCAATAGCATTGTCCACGAGATTGCCGACCAGCGTGACCAACTCGCGTGCATTGAGCGAAGGAACCGGACCGAGCGCGGTGTCTTCGGTGATGGTCAGGTCGACCCCGCGTTCGGCCGCTTCACTCATTTTCCCGAGCAGCAGTGCGGCGAGCGCCGGCTCGTGGACCGCATTCATCAGACGATCTATCAACTGTTGGGACACTCGCAATTCATTGGTGGCGAAGGCCACTGCGTCTTCGTTCCGGCCCAACTCGACCATCGTGATGATCGTGTGAAGACGATTTGCACTCTCGTGGGCTTGCGATCGAAGCGACTCGGCAAAACTCCGTACCGAATCCAATTCCCCGAGTACGTTCTGCAATTCGGTGTGATCGCGAATTGTCAGCACGGTGCCAATTCTGTTGCCCTCCCACTCAACCGGGTGTTGGTTGACCACCAGCACACGCTTGTCGGTGAGGTGCACTTGATCCTTCGCGGGAGAGGCGTCGTCGACTCGCATGGTCTCGGGGATGGACGAAAGTGGCACGGGCCCGTCCGGTAGATCGAGGAGGCGACGCGCTTCGTCGTTGACGATATCCACTCGCGCATCTCTGCTTCGGCCTCGCCCGATCACCACCAGACCCTCACCGATGCTGTGCAGGACGGCGTCGTGGTGTTCGTACATGGTGCGCAGTTCATCCGGCGCCATCCCCAGGGTCTGTCGCCGGATACGCCGACTCACCAGAAGTGAACTCAGGAGGGCGGCAAGAAGACCGCCGCCGGCAACGAACAGGATGACCGGAACACTTTGGGCGAACTGCTTGCTGATCTGCTCGCGGGTGACACCGGCAGAAACCAGACCGACCAGGGTTCCGCCGGAATCGTAAACAGGAGTGACTGCGCGGATCGACGGCCCCAGCGACCCGGCGTACGTCTCTGTGAAGGTCACGCCGGCAAGTGCGCGGTCGATGTTCCCGGTGAAGAGTTGACCGATCAGCTCCGGGCTCGTGTGGGTGAACCGAGTGCGATCAGGCGCCATCACCACGATGAAATCGACGCCGGTTGCCTGTCGGATCTTCTCGGTCTGTGGTTGCAGAATCGCGGTCGGGTCCGGACTCGTCAGGGCTGCCGCCGTCGAATCCGACAGGGCGAGAGTCTGCGCTATCGAGCTCACCTGCCTGCGGATCGCGTCGTCGCTGTCTCGGCGTTCGTCGACAACTGCGAGCGCGGCCCCCACACCGATGACCAGCGCCAACAACGCCAATTGCAGGAGCAGGATCTGCCTGGCGACGCTCATACGTCGGCCGGTCTTTCGTTCGACCATCGAGCGCCTCCTGAACGTAATGAACACAAACTTCCGGGCCCACCTGTTTGCAACAAGAATTCTCCACGACTCGAAGTGATCCCGATCACTTCACAGATATCCGATCCAAAGGACACCCCATGAGCAGCACGGCAACAGGGACAGTAGACGGTTCCCCACAGCCCGAGGGCACCAAGGCAAAGCGCGACAAGACGCATTGGCTCTACATGAGCGTCATCGTCGCGGTCATCGGCGGCATCCTCGTCGGTTGGCTCGCACCCGAGTTCGGTAAGTCCGTCGGTGTACTCGGCACGTTGTTCGTCAGCCTGATCAAGATGATGATCAGCCCGGTCATCTTCTGCACCATCGTGCTCGGCATCGGCTCGGTTCGAGCGGCGGCCAAGGTCGGCAAGGTCGGCGGCCTCGCACTCGCCTACTTCATCGGGATGTCCACCATCGCACTCGCGATCGGCCTGGGCGTCGGCAACCTGCTCAACCCCGGCAGCGGCCTGAACATCACGCCCAATGCGGCCTCCGTGGCCAAGCTTGCAGATCAGGCCCACAGCGCGGGCGGTACCTGGGACTTCATCGCGTCCATCATTCCGACGTCGATGCTGTCCTCCCTCACAGCCGGCAGCGTGCTGCAGACTCTGTTCGTCGCCCTTCTGGTCGGCTTCGCGATCCAGTCGCTCGGCAAGTCGGGTGAACCGATCCTCAAGGCCGTCGGATACATCCAGAAGCTCGTGTTCAAGATCCTGACGATGATCCTCTGGCTCGCCCCGATCGGTGCTTTCGGTGCCATCGCCAGCGTCGTCGGCCAGACCGGTTTGAACGCCGTCGTCCAGCTCGGCACCCTGATGATCGGCTTCTACCTGACCTGCCTGATCTTCGTCTTCGGTGTTCTCGGAACGCTGCTGCGCGCCGTCACCGGATTCAACATCTTCAAGCTGGTCAAGTACTTGGCCCGTGAGTACCTGCTCATCTTCGCCACGTCGTCCTCCGAATCGGCACTGCCGCGTCTGATCGCCAAGATGGAGCACGTAGGCGTCGAGCGCACCACGGTGGGCATCGTCGTTCCCACGGGCTACTCGTTCAATCTCGACGGCACCGCGATCTACCTGACGATGGCCTCGATCTTCATCGCCGACGCCATGGGACAGCCACTCGGTTTCGGTGAACAGCTCTCGCTGCTGGTGTTCATGATCATCGCCTCCAAGGGCGCTGCCGGAGTCAGCGGCGCCGGTCTGGCCACGCTGGCAGGCGGACTGCAGAGCCATCGCCCCGAGCTTCTCGACGGCGTCGGACTCATCGTCGGAATCGACCGCTTCATGTCGGAAGCGCGAGCGATCACCAACTTCTCGGGCAATGCGGTTGCGACTCTCCTGGTCGGCGCCTGGACCAAGACGATCGACAAGGAACGCGTCGTCCAGGTACTCGACGGGAAGATTCCGTTCAACGAAGCCACGATGCTCGACGACGAGGACGAAGAAGAGCAGCACAAGCTCGAAACGGCTCCGACCGGCACCAAACAGTCGTTCGTGAGCCATCACTAGAAACGTCCGCTCTGCTGAACGTTTGACTGCGCTGCAGGCGCGGAACCCGATCTACGATCAGTGATCCTGGTCGTAACGATGAAAGAGACCGCCGCACCAACCGTGCGACGGTCTCTTTCTGTTCGTGGCTAGGTGTACCAGGTCGGTTCGGGAATCTCGCCGGTCAGAAAACGACTACCGACTTCACGGCGTTTGTACGCGAGCGGATCGTGAAGGGTATGCGTCCGAATGTTGCGCCAGTAGATGTCCAGGCCGACGTCGTTGGACGTGGCTCGGGCACCGGTCAGCTCGAAGATCTTGTTGCTGATCTCCAAGGAGACGTCGGCGGCGCGAAGTTTTGCGGCCGCGATGCGTACGGCGAGGTCGCCGCGAGCCTGCTCGGTGAGGTTTTCGCGAGCGTCGTGGAGCACTGCGTCGGCCTCACGGCTGACCTGGTCCACGAAGGCCTCCGCTGCCCACAGCTTGGATTGCAAGTCGCCGTAGCCCTCACGGAGGTACCACTCGTCGGTTGCGATTTCGCGGTTGTCACCGCCGTACGGCCATGGACGCGTACGGGTTCGGGTGTACTCGGCGGCAGTGTCCAGTGCGCCACGAGCGATCCCGAGGTAGAAGTTGGCGAACACGATCTCGATCGCCGGGAAGTTCAGGGTGTTGTAGACCAGAGGTTGGAATTCCTTGTCGACAAAGCCTGCCGCACTTGCCCAGTCGACCTCGACGTCGTTGATCTCGACACTGCCGGAATCGGTGAGGCGCTGCCCGAGATTGTCCCAATCACCGCGGAAGACTATGCCGTCCTGAGCAGTCGGCACGATTGCGAACACATGCGTCGCAGTTCCGTCGATGATTCCTTCGAGCACCGTGAGGTCGGTGACTCGGCCGCCGGTGGAAAACGACTTCACACCGTTGAACACCAGGGTGTCTCCGCGGTCCGCGACGGTGAGGTCGGTGTCTCGAGGGTTGACCGCGCCGCCGAAGAAGAATCGGTTGCTCGTGTACAGCTCCTCGACAGCGGAGATCTGCGGATCGGTTCCGACCAATCTGGCTGCCCATGCCCACAGGTAGTGGTATCCGAGCAGTTGTCCGATGGAGCCGTCGGCGCGGGCGATCTCCCGAACCACCTTGTAGGCGGTCTCCCATCGCTGCCCGCCGCCGCCGAACTCGACCGGGCCCAGGAGCGTCACAAGACCACTGTCCTTGAGCAGCTGAACTTCTCGGAACGGTGGTTCGCCGGCTCGGTCGCGGGCGAGTGCGTCGGCGGCAAGGATGTTGCTCACCTCGCGAGCCCGGTCGATCCAGCCCTCGGATGTGTCGGGAACGCCGACGAAGACTTCGGTTTCACTGGTCACGGTCATGCCTGTTCATCCTTTTCGGTCGGTGCGGTCCCGATGGCCCACACGTAAATCGGTTCGGTTCCGTTGATTTCGTAGTCGCCGACAACTTTGGATTTGAAGACGACCGGATTGTGGCTGGCGACGGTGCGGGCGTTGCGCCAGAATCGATCGAGATCGAGGTCGCGGCTGACTCCGGAGGCACCGAGTGCGTCGAAGATCTTGGCCGTGGCCGGCACGACGAGTCCGATCGAGGCGACTTGCCCTCGCCCCGAATCGATTTCGGCTGCGATGTTGGCGGCCTTCTCTTCCTCCGGCGAGCCGGAGAATGCGGCTTCGTAAGCCCATTGGGACGACTGTGCTGCGTGCAGTGCAACGGCCTCGGCTGCAAAGGCAGCAGAGGACACCTCGCCGACAACTTGCTGGATCTGCGAATCCTGCGCGTATCTCGGAGCGTTGCCGTGACTGAAGGTTCGAGTACGAGAGGCAACTCGACGAGAGATCTCGATCGTCGCAGCCTTGGCGATGCCGGCGAGAGTGGCGAGGTGGAACAATTGGTAGAACGCGGTCTGGTATTTGAATCGTGTCGAGAAGTCGAAGATGTTCTCCGGCTGTACAATTGCGTCCTCGTAGACGGACGAACCGGAGCCAGTCGTCTGCTGGCCGAACCCGTTCCAATCGTCACTGTGTGTGACACCGGGTTGTCTCGCCTCGACCGCCGCGATCACGAATGCGCCGGTGTCGGTGCGCTGCGAGTACAGGTCGATCCAGTCGGCGAAGATGGAACCCGTGCTGTAGAACTTTGCCCCGTTCGCCAGGAAATGGTCGGCATCGGGTGCGGGCGAGACCTTGGTGTTGGCTTCGCCCAATGCAACGTCGCCGATTTCGGTCCACGCGTTGCCGACCAACTGTCCCTCCGCAAAGCGTCGGAGCCAGATGTCACGCTCCGGGCCGGGGTCGGCGACCAGTCGGTCTTCGACAAACGCGAAATGTCCGCGCAGGGCCTGGGTGATATTGGAATCGGCGCTCGACAGCTCGACTAGTAAGCGGATCAATTGCGGGATGCTCGCACCGGATCCACCGTGTGTTGTCGGCACCCGAACGGCGCCGAAGCCTGCATTCTTGAGTGCGTCGATCTGTTGGAAGGGAAGCACGTGATCGCGTTCGCGTTCGACGACGCCTTGTGCGATGTCCGCGAAGATCGGACGGAATTTCTCTGCCAGTGTTTCGTAGTCGACCTCACTTTTGATCGGATCAGCAGACCGGGGTACGGCATTCGGCGTCAGTGCGGTGGTCATGGGAAGAATGCAAGCTGTAAACACCAGGGGCGTCGATCCTTCATCGCGACCTGATTCGAAGTGTTGTCAGTCAGCGCAAATCTCGGTTCGATGGCCTGCCGGGCACTCTTGTCGAAATCGAGTGGTCAGTGGGGTTGCTCGCGAACGTGCTCGACGGTCCATCCGCTCCATTCGACGGTCCCTCCGGCACCACAATCATGTCGGAACGGCAGCCCTGGAGGACCGGAGCGAACGACGACGCGAAAGTCTCTCCCCTCCAACCGAAGATCGACAGTCGTGTGTTCTCCGTCGACACTCTCGCTGATGCTCTCGAGTGCGTCCGTGGCGACGATGTCGGTGGCGCGTCGGACTGCGTGTTCGGCGGCCTGAGCGGCCTGTGACAGTGCCGCCCGGCCGCGCAGGTGCAGCAGCTCCAATTCTCCGGCTTGGTATTTTTCGGCTGCATCGATTGCGGAGTTGCCGTCCAGTCGGCTGAAATAGACTGCGGCAGGCCACGCAATCATGTTGGCCGCGAAACGATCTCCGCCGATGTGACTGCATTCCCACACATCTGCGATCTGTGCCGCGTTCAGCGCCGAAACGACCGGGCGGCCGAGTTCCGCGCAGCACGCATCCTTCTTTCCATGCGTGCAGACTGCGAAGAGCGGTTCCGTGCGGGAGCGGCCGAAGTCGGGTTCCGCTCCGGCGGCCATCGATTCGAACGGCAGTACCGACAGGTCCTCGTATCGGTCGACCGCCCCTTCCCGCATCCATTGGCGTGTGCCGTCCGTCCAGGCGAGTACACACGTCGGGGTGAGCACCCGGCGGTTGCGGGTCCGCCGGATCACCACGACACGGATACGGCCCTGCGCTGCGTAGATCTTTTCGGTGAGTGCGACGGGGAGAACGTCGTCAGGGGCGGACGCCGGCCAGGGGCCGGGATGCTCGATCAATACCCACAGATGTGTCATTCCGGCGCGACCGACCATAGGTTCGCCGGCGGTCGACGACTGCCGTGTACAGGCGTGAGGGCGTCGACTGGTTTGCGGATTGGCGACAAATTCCGAAAGGCACTGCATAGATCCTTTCCCCAGGACACCGTCGCTGTGGCAGGGGAGGGAAGACATGATGAGGCTCCAGTCTCGTAGGTTAGGCTCACCAGACTATTGGATGGTGAATCCTTTGCTCAGCCGCGGTGAATGCACGTGGCTGTGACGGTCGGAAGCAGTCGGTAACAGGAGTTTGTGAATGAAACGCAGTAACTCGCGGACGAAGTACATGCTGGGTGGTTTTGTCCTCGCCGCCATAGTGGCAACGACAACGGCGTGTGGCAGTGACGACAAGACGGATACCGGCAGTCAGTCTGCCGACACCGTGCACGCGGTCACCCACGCCCGCGGAACTACCGACGTACCGACGGATCCGCAGCGAGTTGTCGTGCTCGAGCCGGTTCAGCTCGACACGTCGGTAGCGCTGGGCGTGATTCCCGTGGGCACCGCGGTACTCAGCGAGACGACCGGCGTTCCGGCGTACCTCGGTGAGAAGGCGGCGGAGATCGAGATGGTCGGAACCGTCGCGGCACCGAACCTCGAGAAGATCGTCGCACTGAGCCCGGACCTGATCATCGGAACGGAATCGCGGCACGGTGATCTGTACGAGCAGCTCGCTGCCATCGCACCGACCGTCTACATGGCAACTCAGACCGATCCGTGGCAGGACAACGTCCAGTTCGTCGCAGAGGCGTTGAACAAGACCGATCAGGCAGGTGAACTGCTCGGTGACTACACGGCACGCTGCGAGGAAGTGGCGAGCAAGCACAGCACCGAGGGCAAGACCGCTCAGCTGATCCGCCCACGCGACGACGTTCTGACGCTGTACGGACCCACGTCGTTTGCCGGAAGCACTCTCGAATGTGCTGGACTCACGATTCCCGCACGCGACTGGGAGAACTCGATCTCGGTGGACCTCTCCCCGGAATTCGTCTCCGGAGCCAACGCCGACCTCATCCTGGTCACCTCCGCGAAACCGGCCGATGCCGGCACGATGCCGAAGGCCGTGGCCGACAACGCCGGATTCTTCCCGAACCCGCATCTGGTGGACATGTCCTACTGGATCACCGGCGTCGGACCGCTCGGCGGCCTCACCGTTCTGGACGACCTCGATCGCATTCTCGGAGCGTCGAATTAGCAGTGCGCGAAGGAGCAGTGCGTGAGAGAGTCGCTAAGTTGGAGCCTATGACAACTCCAGTACAGAACATCGCGATCAACACCCTCGGTGGCGTGCCCACCTCTTTGGGTGAATACGACGGCCGCGCCGTCCTCGTGGTCAACGTCGCGTCCAAGTGTGGACTGACCCCGCAGTACTCGGCGCTCGAGAAGCTGGCCAGCGAGTACGCCGATCGCGGTCTGACCGTGATCGGTATCCCGTGCAACCAGTTCATGGGGCAGGAACCGGGTACCGCCGAAGAGATCGAGACGTTCTGCTCCACTACCTACGGCGTCACGTTCCCGCTTCTCGAGAAGATCGAGGTGAACGGCGAAAACCAGCATCCGCTGTACGCCGAGCTCACCAAGGCGGCCGACGCCGAAGGCGCTGCGGGAGACATTCAGTGGAACTTCGAGAAGTTCCTGATCGGACCGGACGGCACCGTCGTCAACCGCTTCCGTCCGCGGACCGAGCCTGACGCACCCGAGGTTGTCGCCGCGATCGAAGCTGCGCTTCCCAAGAACTAGAGGTTTCCAAGAACCAGTAGGTGCGCTGAAAACTGCCGCCGGATGATCATCCGGCGGCAGTGTGCTGTTCACCCACAGCTGCCACTATCGGAGTATGTCCGCAGAACTGATCGTGTCGGTATCCGGAATCAGAGACGAGACATGTTATCTCGCTGCCGGATTCGCAGACGAGATGGACACTCGAGGTGTCCGCTTGTCGCTCCTGGTGGCGCCGCGACTGAAGGACAAATACCGACTGGCCGACGACGCGGTGACGACGGCTTGGCTGCGTGAGCGTCGCGAGCACGGCGATGCCATCGTTCTGCACGGCTACGACCAGGCCGCGACCAAGCGTCGCCGAGCCGAGTTCGCCACTCTGTCGAAGCACGAAGCGAAACTGCGACTACTCGCTGCGGACCGCGTTCTCGAGCATGCAGGCCTTCGGACCCGGGTGTTCGCACCGCCGCGCTGGGTGGCATCGCCCGGTGCCATGTCGGTGTTGCCGGAGACGGGCTTTCGCACGATGGCAGGCCTCGGGGCAGTACATGATCTGACCCGCGGAACCTTGCAACGGGGAAGGGTTTTCGGGATCGGCGAAGGCTTCAAGGCCGAGCCGTGGTGGTGTCGCGCATTGGTTCTCGGAGCCGGGCGTGCCGCCAAACGTGGGGGACTGGTCAGATTGTCGATCACGGCCAAGCAGTTGGGAAACGAGGGCCCACGTCAGGCCGTCCTCGACGCCGTCGACCTTGCCCTCTTCCACGAAGCCGACTCGCAGGTGTATCGGTGGAACTCCCCGTCTCAGGAGCTCGGCGCTGCCTGAATTCGGTAGTTGGCAACTATTTGATAGCTACGAGACTATGTCGTCTGTCCGGGTTGTCCGAGCAGGCAGACTCTTCGTGTTTCTCCACTTCCTTGCTGGTAGTAGTGCAGAATGGGTCAAAATCGCATAAAACGGACGATTAATTAGAGCGCTGGGTCAGCCAACTCTCCCACTGCTAGAGTGCGTGCAGTTAATCTGCCGCTAGTAGATGGGATTGGGATCTCGCCATGCGCACGAGAGTGTTCTCCAAGTCGGCCGAGGGTCTTGTCGCCGTGGCTGTGGGCGCAGTCGTCTGTGCTGCGTTCGTTCCGGCGCTCGCGTCTGCCGCTCCGACCGGCGCGGTTCACATGCTGCCGACGGGCAGTGTCGACGGCGGGTCGAGCGGATCGAGCGATGGCGTCCGCACCGCAACCGTCGACGATGAAGGTGAGCAACTCACACTGCGCCTTCGCAAGATGAACCTGCGGGGATCCGAGTTCTCGATGGCTGTGCAAGACAGCGACGGAGAGCTGACCGACGCGGTGATCCCGGCGCCCCGTTCGTACATCGGCAGCGTGGAAGGGCGTCCGGACGCAATCGTCTCGGCCATCGTCGACTCCGCCGGAACACTGCGCGGGCAGGTGATTTTCGATCGTGGTGTTTCGATAGAGTTCGTCGGATCCGAGGTGGTCGGTCGCAGCACGGCGCCGATCGACGCAAAACCCAAGTGGCCCACCGCGGCCATTGCGCCGGCCTCGGCCGCAAGGGTCGGCAAGACGGTCAAGCAGTTCGTGGTCGGACTGGACCTCAGTGGCGAGTGGTACTCCGCGCACGGCGCAGGCAGTGCCGCCGTCGCTCTGGATCGGGCCGAGGAATCAATGGCCCGCACCGCTGCCATCTGGATCAGAGACGTCGGGATTCGGCCGGTCCTCGGTCGAGTTGTCCTGCGGGCAGATTCCGCCGGCGATCCGTACTCGAGCAGTTGTGAAAATCTCGAGCAGTTGGAAGATCTGTGGTCCGATCAGGTCGGGTCGAGTGTCGATCAGGCAACCGTCGTGTGCGCATCCGGTGGCGGAAATGCCTACTACTCGAAGTTCGAACTCGACCACAGCTACGCGCATGTCGGTGCCGAGTCCGACGGCAACTTCAGCCGCGTTCTCCGCCACGAGTTGGGCCACAACTTCTATGCCGACGACTACCACGGCGGCGGCGCCGAGGGATCGACCATCATGAACGGTAACGACCTCTCGCGCTTCGACGGCACCGAATTCGCTGCCATCGTCGATGCGGCGGAGGTTGCCTCGGCTCGACTCGACGACGTCGGTCGGTACACGGCAAGCCCGATCCCGCCGTACGCCGCACTCGACACCGCGCGGGTCCGCTCAGGCGGCACAGTCACCGTCGACGCCGTCGCGAATGATCATGACAGCAACGGAGATTCGATCAAAGTGACCGGCGTCGGGGCGACGTCACTTCTCGGTGGCACCGTGAAGCTCGAAAACGGCGAAGTGGTGTTCGAAGCCGGAACGAAGGCAGGCACCGACAGGATTCTCTACACACTCACCGACGCAGCCGGTGGCACGAGCACCGGCTGGATCATCGTCGATGTGAGTGCGTGAGAACCGAATCAGGCGACTTCGACGCTCGACTCCTCGTCGAGAACTCGGAACTCGGTGCCGTCGGCAGCCATTTCCGAGTAGCGACCGTAGAAGATGCCTGCGGCCTCGTCGCGGATGATCGCTTGATGAATGGGAACCGCAACGCGCGGCGCCACCGCGCGGAGGTAGTCGATGGCCTCCGAGATCTTGAGCCACGGTGCGGCGGCGGGGAGGGCGAGAACGTCGATCTTTTGTTCGGGGACGTAGAGGGAATCGCCGGGATGCATGAACCGTGCCGGGTTGGTGGCGTCACCGAGGAGGAACGCGGTGTTGTCGATCATCGGTAGGTCCGGATGGATGATTGCGTGCTCTCCGCCCGTTCCGGTCACCTCGACGTCGCCGATGCTGAACCGGTCGCCCGGCCGGACGCCGGTCCAGCGCCCACCGAGCTTTTCAGCCGTCTGCGGATCGCTGTAGAGCACGGCGTCGGGATTCGCTTCGGCCAGTTCGGGCAGCCGCGCAGGGTCGGCGTGATCGGGGTGTTGATGTGTCACGAGGATGGCGTCGAGGCCGGTGATGCCTTCGAATCCGTGCGAGAAGTTGCCGGGATCGAAGAGGATCTTCGAGCCGTTCAACTCCACGAGCACACAGGAATGGCCAAAATGTGTCAGTCGCATGATTTCGAGTATGCGCCGCCCCGAAGGGACTCGCAGGCGGGTTTCACAGGTGGTCGCCGTCACGCCCCGATCACTCGATGCGAACCATCTCGGGTCCGCCCGGTAAACTGGCCATCACCCGAGCGTTTCACTCCGGGTTCGCGCACTAGTACCGAGGAGCAGCACGTGGCCCGTGTCGTCGTCGAAGTCATGCCCAAGGCCGAGATTCTCGACCCCCAGGGACAGGCAATTGTCGGGGCACTGTCTCGCCTGGGCTTTGCAGGAGTATCCGATGTCCGTCAGGGCAAGCGGTTCGAGTTGGAGATCGACGGCAGTGTCGAAGACGCCGAACTCGAGAAGATCGCCGAAGGCCTGCTGGCCAACACGGTGATCGAGGATTGGACCGTCAGGCGAGTCGAGGCATGAGCGCACGTATCGGAGTAATCACTTTCCCCGGCACGCTCGACGACATCGACGCGGCGCGGGCAGTGAACCTGGCCGGCGGTGAAGCTGTCGAACTCTGGCACGGCGATGCAGACCTCAAGGGTGTCGACGCGGTCATCGTTCCCGGCGGATTCTCGTACGGCGATTACCTTCGTTGCGGCGCGATCGCACGTTTTGCTCCCGCGATGGGCAAGGTTGTGGAAGCAGCCAAGGGCGGCATGCCGGTCCTGGGCATCTGCAACGGTTTCCAGATCCTCTGCGAAGCAGGTTTGCTCCCCGGTGCCCTGACCCGTAACCAGGGTCTGCACTTCATCTGCCGCGACGAGTGGTTGACGGTCGAAGCCAACAACACGGCGTGGTCCTCGCGATACGAGGCCGGCGCGCAGATCCTCATCCCCCTCAAGTCGGGTGAAGGTCGCTTCCAGGCGTCCGAGAAGGTTCTCGACGAACTCGAGGGCGAAGGCCGCGTCGTCTTCCGTTACTCGGAGGAGAACCCCAACGGCTCGCAGCGTCGTATCGCCGGTATCTCCTCGGCCAACGGCCGGGTCGTCGGTTTGATGCCTCACCCCGAGCACGCCACCGAGGCTCTCACCGGTCCCAGTGACGACGGATTGGGCTTGTTCTACTCGGCCCTCGACGCGATCGTCACTGCCTGATCGCCTGCTGATTTTCACCACTGAACGCCGACCGGAAATCCGGTCGGCGTTCAGTCGTATGTGGGCCCGGTACCCAGGGCTACTGGCTGTAGGAACTGAGGAAGTTGCCGAGTCGCTCGAGTGCCGTCGAGAGATCGTCGGTGTTGGGGAGAGTCACCAACCGGAAGTGATCGGGTTCGATCCAATTGAACGCGCGACCGTGGCTGACAAGAATCTTCTCCGATTCCAGTAGATCGAGAACGAACCTCTCGTCGTCGACGATGCCGAACTTGTCGACGTCGAGCTTGGGGAACAGGTACAGCGCCCCGTCGGCCTGTTGGCAACTGATCCCGTCGATGCTGTTGAGCGTGGTGTGTGCGAGATCGCGCTGGGCCGTCAGCCGACCTTGTGGAAGCAACAGGTCCTCGATGGACTGGCGTCCACCGAGTGCAGTCTGGATAGCGTGCTGCGCCGGCACGTTGGCACACATTCGCATGTTGGCCAGCAATTTGATGCCTTCGATGAAGCTCGACGCCCGCTCGAGTGGTCCGGTGATGGCCAGCCATCCGGCTCGGAATCCGCACACGCGGTAGGCCTTGGACAGTCCCGAATACGTCAGACACAGAACGTCTCGCCCGGTCATCGTCGCAAGGTTTGTCATGGATCGGCCGTCGTAGACGATCTTTTCGTAGATCTCGTCGGCGAAGAGCATCAGATCGTGTTTGCGCGCTAGATCCACGAAGCGTTGCAGCACCTCCGTCGAGTAGACGGCGCCCGTCGGATTGTTGGGATTGATGACGACAATCCCTCGGGTGCGCGGCGTGATCCGAGCTTCCAGATCGTCGAAGTCCGGTGCCCAGCCTTGGCTTTCATCGGTGAGGTAGTGGACGGGCGTGCCGCCGGCAAGTGAAACCGAAGCCGTCCACAAGGGATAGTCGGGAGCGGGAATCAGGATCTCGTCCTCTGGATTGCAGAGGGCCTGCATCGTCAGGGTGATCAGTTCGGACACACCGTTTCCGAGATAGATCTCGTCGACGGTGACGTCGGTGATACCCCGCGTCTGGTAGTACTGGACCACCGCAGTGCGCGCCGAATACAGTCCGCGAGAATCGCAATATCCCTGCGCGGTAGGGAGATTGCGGATCATGGCCATCATGATTTCGTCCGGAGCTTCGAACCCGAAGGGGGCCGGATTGCCGACGTTGAGTCGCAGGATCGTGTGTCCCTGATCCTCGAGTTCTTCGGTCTTGTCGAGAATTCGCCCTCTGATGTCGTACCTGACATTCTCGAGCTTGCGGGCCTGATCGATGGGTGTGTTCACGCGGTTACGTACCTCTCCGGTTCGGGTGGGCGAGTTGTGTTTCAGATGAGAAGGGCGCCTCAGGGTTCGGTCTGGAAACGGACATTGATTCGCGATAGCGCTAGCGGCGAAAGAGGAGTAGCGCTACTATGATTCGACATGTCCAATGATAGCAGTTCGAGGATTGTCGCAGCCTTGCGTGAGTGGATCGCGACGGCTCCTCCAGGCGCGAAGCTTCCGTCCACTCGGTCGCTCGTCAGCCTGCACGGGGCGAGTCCGGTCACCGTGCAGAAGGCGCTGCGAACACTGGTATCTCAGGGGGTTGTGGAGGCTCGTCCCGGTGTGGGGACCTTCGTGCGCGCGGCGCGCGTCGTGCGACCCAACGACTACGGGTGGCAGACAGCGGCGCTTGGATCGCCGAACTATCGTCTGCAGCTGCCCATGGCGCTGCAGTCCACCTCCAACGACGTGATCGCGCTGCATTCCGGCTATCCGGCCCGAGAGCTGTTGCCGGAAGGTCTGGTTCGTGCAGCCTTCACCAGGGCGACGCGAACCGACGCCGTGTTCAATCGGCCCCTCGCTGCCGGGCTTCCGGAACTGCAGTCCTGGTTTGCCTCCGAATTGGGTTCCGCCACTCCTGCCGGGATCACTCCGCCGGGGCCGAACGACGTGGTTGTACTTCCCGGCAGTCAGGGTGGGCTTGCGACGTCCTTTCGCGCGTTGGTGGGGGAGGGGCGTCCGTTGCTCATGGAATCGCCGACCTACTGGGGAGCGATCCTGGCCGCCGCGCAGGCTGGAGTCACGGTCATTCCGATTTCCAGCGGCGCCAACGGTCCTGATCCTGAAGAGCTTTCGCGTGCATTCGAACAGACCGGTGCCCGTGCGTTCTACGCACAACCGAGCTTCGCGAGTCCGACGGGAGCGCTGTGGTCGCCGTCGTTGGCTGACAAGGTTCTCGACACCGTCCGTCGGCACGGCGCATTCCTCATCGAGGACAGTTCGGCGCTCGACTTCGGAATCACCGCAGATCCCAGCCCCATCGCTGCACGAGACGACAGCGGTCACGTCGTCTACCTTCGTGCGCTGACCAAGAGCGTGTCCCCATCGGTGCGAGTTGCCGGATTGATCGCTCGGGGTCCGGCGTACGAGCGGATTCTGGCTGATACACAGGCAGATTCGATGTACGTCAGCGGGATGCTGCAAGCGGTAGCGCTCGACGTCGTGACCCAACCGGCCTGGCGAACGCACTTGCGCAGGCTTCGTCACCAACTCGAGGCCAGACGCGACCTCCTCGTCTCGAGTCTGCGCGAGCACGCGCCGGACGCTCACCTCGATGCCGTACCGAAAGGCGGACTCAACCTCTGGCTTCGGCTCCCGGACACCACGAACGTCGAACGCGTGGTGCAGGACTGCCGGTCGGCCGGCGTCATCGTCGGGGCCGGTGACGATTGGTTCCCGGCAGAACCGACTGGAAAGTTCTTGCGGCTCAACTACGCCGGACCGAACCCGGGTGAGTTCCCCGACGCCGCCCGCATTATCGGCCGAGCAATCACGCAACATATGTAGAACTTCACCTCACTGGTGGTTGACCTGAACTTCCGTTGAGGTTTTATCGTCGTGTGCATGAACAAACAAGCGATGCAGCCACCGGCCAACCAGCCGATCGGATTCTGGACCGCGCGAGCCGGTGAAGCGATTCGCACGCGCACGCGCGGAGCACTCGAAGCGATCGGCGTCACCCAGCCGGGGTGGTGGGTCCTGCACCAACTTTCGCTGCACCCTGAAGGGGTGGAGCGTGCTGTCCTCTTGCGGACGATCGGTCCGAACGAATCCACCGACGTGATCGATGACGCCGTCGACTCTGCCCTCGAACTGGGGTGGGCGCGCGAAGACGGGTCTGTCCTTCGCCTGACTGGTGCGGGCTCCGAGCAGTTCGATCGCGCCGCGCGGGTACAGCAGATGCTGCAGGAAGAGCGGATGCAGGGAATCACCGAAGAGGAGTTTGTCACCACCATCACTGTGCTGCAGCGAACCATCAAGAACGTGGGCGGCGACGCCTGGCACTGGTAGCAGACATTATCTGGGCCCGCTGCCGGGTAGAGCGGCTTCGATCAATTCGACGGCACGGGACACACCGCCCGCCGCTGCGAGTTCTTCTGCCAACTCCGTGCTGCGTCGGCGGAACTCGTCGGCGCTCACCAGAGTCAGCGCCTCACGAAGCTCTACTGCCGTGACGGTAGCGCTGTCGACGCGTACTGCGACACCGGCGTCGACGAGCGAGTCGGCGTTGCCGAACTGATCGACGGCTTGCGGCACTGCGATCATGGGTGTCCCGGTCACCAGTCCCTCGCTGGATCCGCCCATACTCGCGTGGGTCACGAACGCGTCGGCCTGCTGCAGAATCGCGAACTGCGGTACCCAACGGTGTATTTCGACGTTGTCGGGCAATGGTCCGAGATCTGAGATCTGCACCTGCTTTCCGATCTGAAGGACGACGTGCCAGCCGTCCATCTGGCCGAAAGCCTCGACGCAGGTGCGGTAGAAATCCGGATGATCGGTGAATGCTGAACCCAGCGAGATCAACAAGAGCTTGCGTTCGGGATCCGGGTTCACCCAAGGTTGACTGCTCGGTTCGAGTGCGGGGCCGACGAACGTGTAGACGTCGCAGTTCACGCGATCGGCGTTGGGCTGCATCGATTCTGCGATCAGCACGATTGCACGGGGTGGGCGTCCGGTGAACTCACGTGGATCGACCTCGACGCCTTCGGCGCGGAAGAACCGGGTCTCCCGATCGAGCAGGTCGACGCCTCTCGGATCGGAACGAATTTCGTCGTACATCGGTGCGGCGTCGGCTTCGTAACCGTCCCAGGCAACGTACGTCGGCGACAACTGGATGATGGGAACGCCCCACTGCTGAGCCAGTATTCGTGCCGGAATGCCGGCGATGTCGTAGAGAAAGAGGTCAGGGCGATCGTCTTCGTAGATTCGGCGTAGCTGCGGCAGCATCGACTCGTAATCGTCCTGGAAAATCGTCAACTGATCGATCAGATCCCCGTCCCAGCTCTTCTCGGGTTCGGCGCCGTCGGGAGAAGGGACGAGGCTGGGCAGCGTGGAGACGTACGGTGCGAATTCGGCCCCGGTCGCCTCGATGATCTCACGCATCGACTCGTCGTTGGCATAGGTGACGCGGTGACCGGCGGCGACGAGACGCGCGATGATCGCCAGGCTCGGATTGACGTGGCCCGGTGCCGGAATGCTCACCATGGCTATATGTCTGCGGGTCATCGATCACTCCTGCCGTCTGACTGTTCTGGAACAACTCCGGATACCGGACCGAGACTATCCACCAGGATGGGTAACGGCATCTGATTTTTGCCGGGGAAGTACCGTGCGCACTCGAGTAGGACTACGCATCCGAGTGCCGGGATGGGCGAGCAGACTTCGAAGCATGAGCACACCGACAACACCCTCGAAGACCACTGCAGCCTTCTATCTTCAGGCCGGAATAGCCTTTGCCGTCAGTTTTGTCGGCACCCTCCTCGGAATTGCGTATCTTCCGATCGATGCGTGGCAACGCGGATTTCTCGGAATGTCCTTGCTGTTCTTGGTCACCAGTACGTTCACGTTGGCCAAGGTGATTCGTGATCAGCAGGAGGCATCCACAGTCAGGGTTCGAGTGGACGAGGCTCGACTCGAGAAGCTGATCGCCGAGCACGATCCGTTCAAAGCGGCAGCCTGAAACCTGTCGGCAAGGTGAGGATCAGCGTGCTGCCGAGAGGTTGCTCGTTTCGGAGCGCCGACAGATCGCCGCCGTGTGCGAGCGCGAGGCTGCGCGCAATCGTGAGCCCCAAACCGGAACCGTCGGATCGATCACCGCGATGGAAACGGTCGAAGACTGATTCGAGTTGGTCTGCGGGAATTCCGTCACCGGTGTCGGTGACGGACACCGAGAGGTGGTCACCTTCCCGTGCGAGTGTCACCGTCACCGAACCTCCGCTCGGAGTGTGCCGCAACGCGTTTTCGAGCAGATTGGCGAGGATCTGTTCGATTCGTTGGCGATCGACCTCGGCCGTGATCGGTTGAGGAGACAGAGCGGTCGTCAATTCGACTCCACGCTCGGCGAAACGTGGCGCCGCTGCTGCCGTTGCGCTGCAAACGATGTCGTCGATCTTCTCGTCTCGGCGATCGAGTTCGAGAGCGTGTTCGTCGGCCGCGGAGACGTCCGCCAGATCGCAAGAGAGCCGACGCAGTCTTTCGAGTTGATCGCGCATGACCAACCATGAAGAGTTGTCCGTGGGGAGGACGCCATCCTCGATGCCGTCGACGTACGCAGCCAAAGTCGATACCGGAGTGCGTAATTCGTGGGCAAGATCGGCAAGCAGGCGTTTGCGGACCCGATCCGAATGATCAAGGCGTGCCGCCATGTCGGCAAAGGCAGTTTCGAGACGCGTGAAATCGGCATCTACGTCGGACCTGCCGATAGTCACGTCGAAGTTCCCGTCTGCGACGCTTTGAGCCGCCTCCGCCAGCGTTGAGATCGGGGCCGTGATGCGTCGGACGATGTAGACCGCGGCGATGCTTGCGCCCACCAGTGCGACCGCGATCCCGCACAACAGTGCAATGGTCATGGTCTGAGCGAATGCCTCTTCGGTGTGGGTACGGACATTCGAGTCTTCGATGCCGGCCATCATGAGGTGGTTGTGAAAGAGCGGGGCAGCGACGGCAATGGCGACTGCGGCGATGGCGAGGCAGGAGACGAACAGGACGACAAGCTGCGCCAGCAGCAGTTTTCCGCGTAGCCCGAGTTTCTTCATGACGACCCCGTTCATGACGACCGCGTTCATGACGACCTCAGGGAGTATCCGACGCCCCTGACGGTTCTGATGAACCGAGGATCGGTCGCGTCGTCGCCGAGTTTGCGGCGTAATGCACGCACATGGACGTCGACGATGTGCTGGTCCCCGAACCAGGACGAGCCCCACACCGAGGTGATGATCTCGGCCCGACTCCAGGCAGCGTCGGGTCGGGACGCAAGCGCGGACAACAGGGTGAACTCGGTGGGAGTGAGATCGACCAGGGTGTCGTCGACACGGACCGTGCGGGCCACGACGTCGATGTCGAGTCCGGGAGGCGTCGGCAGCACTTTTGGCAGCAAACTCGACGCGCGTGGCCGTCTGAGCAGTGCTTTCACTCGCGCAACCAGTTCGCGGGGGCCGAAGGGTTTGACCACGTAGTCGTCAGCGCCGGCCGCCAGACCCGTCACCTTGTCCGACTCTTCACCGCGGGCGGACAGCATCAGGATGTACGCATCGGAGAAGGTACGGATTCGTCGGCAGACTTCCATGCCGTCGAAGCCCGGGAGCATCAGATCGAGCACTATCAGCGCGGGCTCGAATTCGCGCACCGAACGTACTGCGCTCGGCCCGTCGTGGGCGAGGCGCACGGTGAATCCTTCGCGTGTCAGATAGTTGGCGACAACCTTGGCGAGGGCAGTCTCGTCGTCGACGACAAGAACGCGCCCCGGTTCCTCGCCAGGTCGTAGTTCGGCGCTCATCAGACCGAGGTTAGTCGACTGCGTGTCTGCATTGCTGTCGCGTGGTGGTTTCCACTCGACTGTGAAGATTCGATGAAGGAAGCCTGTTCGAGCCGGTTATCGGGCTTCGCGGTGGATTTTCGCCGGTAACGTGGCAACTGTGCATGTGCAGCACTCTTGTCAAATCAATTGTGGTGCAGTGCATATCGAACAGAATCAATTCTCGGGAGTGAAAACATGTCTTTGACGGTCAGGAAGAGCGCCGCGCGGTTCGTTCCGGTTGTGGCAGCGGCAGCACTGTTGATTGCCGGATGCTCGGACAACTCCGGGGAGAGCATCAACCATTCTTCCGAAACAACCAGCGTCGCAGCACAGTCGGAGATTCCTGCGGGTGTCAATGCCGCCGACATCGAGTTTCTCGAAGGAATGTACCCGCATCACGCGCAGGCATTGGACATGGCCAGAATGGTCGACGGTCGAACCGACAATGCCGAACTTCTCTCTCTTGCAGCGCAGATAGAGGCAGCGCAAGGCCCGGAGATGGCTCAGATGACCGAATTGTTGACGGAGTGGGGACGCCCCGAGCCTTCGTCGAGTTCGATGGAGGGCATGGATGAGTCGGCGCACGCGGGACACGGCGTCGGGATGGCCGAGATGCCGGGAATGATGTCGGCCGACGACATGACCGCCCTCACCGATGCCAGTGGCGCGGAGTTCGACAAGTTGTGGCTGACGATGATGATCGAGCACCACAAGGGTGCCATCACCATGTCCCAGACCGAACTCGACAACGGGCTCGACCCGTCGGCGGAGAAGATGGCAGAAGCGATCATTGCCGGTCAGCAGGCGGAAATCACTCAGATGGAAGCGATGTTGAAGGGGAGTTGAACAGGAGGCCTTGGCCGCGTGACCTTGCTCGGGTGGCTACCTGGGCATACGTTCGAGGCTGATGGCTTGACCGGTGCTGTGCTGCAATCACACGCGAGGGGATGACCGCCACATGGATCACAGTCAGATGGACCATGGCCAGATGGACCATGGCCAGATGGACCATAGCGAGATGAGCCATGGCCAGATGGAGCATGGGGCACACGGTGGTCACGGGGATCACGTCGCACAGTTCCGGACGTTGTTTGCAGTCATGCTGGTCATCGCGGTTCCGGTCGTTGCGGCAGACGCGATGTTCGCTTATCTGGTCGGGTACACACTGCCGGAAAACTCTCTGGTGGAATGGATCTCACCGGTACTCGGCACGGTGATGTACTTCTGGGGTGGCAAGCCGTTCCTCACCGGCGCTGTTGCCGAAATCCGTTCTCGGCAGCCGGGAATGATGCTGTTGATCGCGCTCGCGATCACCGTGGCCTTCTTCGCGTCATGGGCTGCGAGTCTGCACTGGGTGGATCACACTCTCGATTTCTGGTGGGAGCTCGCGCTTCTGATCGTGATCATGTTGTTGGGCCACTGGATCGAGATGCGTTCGCTCAGTCAGACATCGAGCGCCTTGGATTCACTTGCCGCTTTGCTGCCCGACGAGGCAGAACGGGTGGTGGGGGAATCGGTGGAAACCGTGCCCACCGCAGCTCTGGCGACCGGCGACCTGGTGATAGTTCGTCCCGGCGCCCGTGTTCCCTCGGACGGAACGGTGGTCGAGGGAAGCGCCGACATGGACGAATCCATGATTACGGGCGAGTCGAAGACCGTCCGCCGGACTGTCGGAGATCAGGTGGTGGCCGGCACGGTAGCCACCGACTCGGCACTTCGGCTTCGAGTCACCGCCGTGGGAGAAGACACCGCGCTCGCCGGTATCCGGCGCCTGGTCGAGCAAGCCCAGAACTCGTCGAGTCGCGCGCAGGTGTTGGCGGACAAGGCCGCTGCTCTGCTGTTCTGGTACGCACTCGGCGCGGCAGTGCTGACCGCGATCGCCTGGAGTATCTGGGGCACCCCGGAGAGCGCAGTCACCCGGACGATCACCGTTCTGGTGATCGCCTGCCCGCACGCGCTCGGGTTGGCGATTCCACTGGTCGTCTCGATCGCGACGGAACGGGCGGCTCGGGCTGGGATCTTGATCACCGACCGCATGGCCCTCGAGGCGATGCGTAACGTAGACACCGTTCTCTTCGACAAGACCGGCACTCTCACCAAGGGGGAGCCCGCAGTGGTCGGTGTACGCGGTGTCGACGGGTATTCCGATGACGACGTTCTCAGCGCAGCGGCTGCCGTCGAGTTCGACAGCGAACATCCACTCGGGCGCGCCGTCGTCGCGGCGGCGCGGGAGTTGTCGCTCGAATTCACTGCGGGTTCCGACTTTCAGGCGCACAACGGGATCGGGGTTGCTGCGGACGTCGCCGGTGCACGCGTCGGTGTCGGCGGACCGGGGATGCTGCGATCGGTCGGGGCCACCGCGATCCCGGGGACCGAAGAGTGGCTCAGTGACGGGTCGACCGTCCTGCATGTAGTGCGTGACGAGAAGGTAATCGGCGCATTGGCATTGGCCGACGAGATTCGCCCGGAATCAGCATTGGCCGTCGACGCCCTCCATGCTCGCGGTGTGCGGGTGGCCATGGTCACCGGAGACGCGGAGGCCGTGGCCCATTCGGTGGCTCGCAGGCTCGGGATCGACGAAGTTTTCGCCGAAGTGCTTCCGCAGGACAAGGGAGCGCAGGTATCTCGGCTTCAGGCTGCGGGCCACCGCGTGGCGATGGTCGGTGACGGGGTCAACGATGCGCCGGCACTCGCCCAGGCGGATGTGGGCATCGCGATCGGTGCCGGAACCGACGTGGCGATCGCGTCGGCGGGAGTTGTTCTGGCCAGCGATGATCCGCGTTCGGTGAGCTCGGTCATCGAGCTGTCCCGCGCCACCTACCGGAAGATGGTTCAGAACCTTTGGTGGGCAGCGGGATACAACGCGATCTCGGTTCCCCTCGCTGCGGGAGTGCTGGCGCCCGTCGGGTTCGTGCTGCCGATGGAGGTCGGAGCAATCCTGATGTCGGTATCCACTGTGGTCGTTGCCGCGAATGCCCAGTTGTTGAGGCGCTTGGACTTGCGGCAACCACCGGTGACCGCGTTGGAGTCGAGAGTGCTCACATCGCAGTAGCGAGAGGTTGAAGGCGGACTACTGTCGGCTCAGGAACGGAATGAGCGCACGCAGTACAGCATCGGAGTCTGCGACTGCGCTTGCGTGGTCAGCCCCTTCGATCACAGTCAAGGCACTGTCCGGGATCAGCGACGCGAGATGCTCGGTATCCGGCAGGCGCTCGCGATCTCTCGATCCGACGAACAACAACGCCGGTGTGGTGATCCGTTGCAGCACGGCGTCGTCGATGCCGTGCTCCTTCTCTGCGCGGCGCATGTAGGCAGCGAGCGCGAGGGCATCATTGATTCGGAAGGCAGTCGCAGTCTGAGGATCCACCGGTTTGCCGCGCCTCACGCCCCAACCGGTCAGAAATCCCTCGATACCGCCGCTTTCGAGTACGTCGATGCAACCCGGGAAGAACAATGCGTCGAACGCGCCCGTCATCGGTCGGCTGCTACCGCCCCCGACGGTCAGCGATCGCACCCGTTCGGAGTGCTCGACTGTCAGCGACATCACCGAGCGTCCGCCGAACGAGTATCCGAGGACGTGTGCCGGTTCGAACGGAGACTCCGTGTCGAGGATCTCCAGGAGATCGCCGACCACCAGATCCATTGCATACGAATCGGAGTCGTGTGGTTTGTCACTGCGTCCGTGACCCCGCATGTCGACGAGGATCAGACGATATTGCTCCTGAAGTGCCTTGACGTACCCGAAGCCACGCCAGATGGAGCGCGACAACGCTGTGCCGTGCACCATCAACAGGGGTGGGCCATCGCCCACGATCTGATAGGTGATCCGCGCACCGTCCACCGGATTTCTCACGTCGTGCAACACCCGTCCAGTATGGGTGCCAGTTGCTACGCACGTGAACTCGAGTAGTCGTCCGGACCCATTCGACGGATGGCGTGGACTCTCACGAACAGTCGGGCCGTCAACTCGGCCTCCCTCAGAGCTACCGGTCACTGCCCGGCGGGGCAGTACCCACTGTTCCAAGCAATGCATCGGTGGAGGGGTCTGCAGTGCTGACGCCTGCGGCTATGCCCCGAATCAGAGCCTCGAAATCAGCGGCGACGATGGTGACCTCCTCGAACTCCGGCTCTCCTCCACGGACAACCTGACCGTCGGGTGCGAGCGCCAAGTACTCGTACCCATTGCGCACCGACATCAGGACCGGGAGATGAGTGGACCAGAAGGCGTTGATCGCCGCGCGCTCCGCCGGCCCGGAAGCGACCGCCAGGCTCTCGTGCCGGAACGCATTCCAGGGAAACGCCTCATCGCTGACGCCAACGCCACCGGCATAGTTCTCCGCCGAGAGAAACCACACCTGGTCGTCGGAACTGGCAAGTACGGAGAACGAACTCGCCCACACTACGAGTTGGTCACAACCGCCGACCAGTGGTTGCGGAACTGGGGCAGAGGCCGATCGAGTAGGTTCTTCGCGAACCCAACCTGCGAGCGACAGCGCGGCGGTTGCGTCGAGGTGAAGGCACATCGCCCCACGGTAGGCCAGACCGTCGAGCACCGACAGCGTCAACCGTCGGCCTACTCGGGATCGATGTCTCGAATACCAGTCTCGTCCATGCTGATCCATCGCGTTATGCCGATGCCGCGAAGGAACGGCAGATCGTGACTCACCACCACCATGGCGCCGCGAAAATCGGAAAGTGCCTGCGTGAGGTGGGCGAGACTCGGTAGGTCCAGGTTGTTGGTCGGCTCGTCGAGAAGAAGCAGCTGGGGCGCGGGCTCGGCCAGCAGGATCGTGGCTAACGCCGCACGCAATCGTTCACCGCCGGAGAGCGCGGATGCCGATACGTCGGAATCCGTTCCCCGGAAAAGGAACCGTGCCAACTGCCCGCGAATTTCCTCGGCTGTCGCGTGTGGCGCGGCCAACGCGACGTTGTCCGCCACCGAGAGATCCTCGTCGAACACGTCGAGACGTTGGGGGAGCGCACGAGAGGCTACGAACGGAGTCGACGCGGCGAGTGCATCGAGCAACGTCGTCTTGCCGATTCCGTTGCGTCCCACTATCGCAATCCGCTCCGGCCCGGTGATCTGGAGCGATACCACTTGGCCGCTCTGCAACGTCACCTCGTCGAGCCGCGCAACCTGCTGCCCCGGATGAACCTCTGTAGCAGGCAGATCCAGACGAATCTCGCGATCGTCTCGAAGGAGTTCCTCTGCCTCCGACAGGACAGACTTGGCCTCGTCCACCTTCCCGATATGGTTGAGGGCCAGCTTTCCCGCCGAAACTTGGGCCTGACGTTTTCGTGTCTGCGCGATGATCGGCGGCATCCGCTTGTTCTCGAACATCTTCTGCCCATCGCGCTTACGCCGGTCCAGTTTCGTTCGAGCGTCGATCAGCTCGCGGCTCTGCTTTGCCAGATCGGCCTTGGCGTCGCGAACGGTGGCGAGTGCGTTTTCCTGCTCAGCGGTCACGACCTCCTGGTAGTGCGAGTAGTTGCCGCCGAACACGCGTAGATCCCCCCGACGTAGTTCGATCGTGTACTCCGCGGTGTCGAGCAGTTCCCGGTCGTGGCTGACGATCAGTACGGTTCCCGGAAACTGTTGGACTGCAGCATGAACTCGTGATCGAGCGTCGCGGTCCAGGTTGTTGGTCGGCTCGTCCAGGAGCAGTACCTGTGGATTCTTCAGCAGCGTTGCGGTCAGGCCGAGTAAGACGGTCTCTCCGCCGGAGAGGGTGCCGACAGTTCGGCTCAATGCTGCGGTATCCGGAGCCACCTTCTCGAGGCCGAGTCGATGCAAGGTGGAGAGAGCGCTCTCCTCGATATCCCAGTTGTTGTCCACGAGCGCAAAGTCGGATTCGGAGCCGTCGCCGGTTTCGATGCGGTGCAATGCGTTTCGGAGTTCGTGGATACCGAGGATGTCATCCACCCGAACGCTCGGATCGAGTGTGATGTCCTGACGGAGGTAGCCGACCTCGCCGGAAGCGGTCACGGATCCGGATTCCAGTGAGAGCTCTCCTGCGATCAATCGCAGCAGAGTCGACTTTCCCGATCCGTTGAGTCCCACGAGACCGACACGGCCACTGGGGAATACAAAATTGGTGTGGGAAAAGACTGATTCGCCGTCCGGCCAGATGAAGGTGAGATCCGAGAGCGACAGAGAAAGATGGGATTGGGTCATGAGTACTCCAGAGGGTGCTTGGACTGTGCGCCCGGCTCAGCAAGTGCTGATGGGTGCGAGTGCCTTCGCGTGATGAACCTCTAGAGGAGCAACGGCCCGTTTCCTGTTCTGTCGGGAATGATTCGTGTTCCAGGTTAGAACACTCGAACGGTCCCGTGCAATCGAATTATTCTGTGCTGTCGGTCTCGTCGGTGTTCGGTGCTCAGATTTTCGGGCCTTCAGATTTTCGGGCCGTCAGATTTTCGGGCCTTCGGACCGAAGATCGTCGACCTTCGACATCGCTTCGCGGAGTTCGGTGAGCCATTGTTCGCTGTGCTTGCCCGCCAACCGGACTGTCCACATGAGAGCGTCCGCTCGGGAGCGAGCAACACCCGCGTCCACCAGAGTGTCGAGAACCTTGCGTTCGGGCTGACGTAGTCGTGTCATCACCGGAACTGCGAGATGTGTGAACAGGACGGTCTTTTCGTCCAGACGTACACCCCAGGCGACCTTGCGCCCGTAGCGAGCCTCGGCCTCGTCGGCGATGCGCATCCGGTCGGCGCGCGTGGTTTCGCGAAAGCGTGAGATCCTTCCGTCCGCGGCGGCCTCGCCACCGTCGACTGCCGGGAGTTCACCGATCACGACGATTTCTTCGCGGTCGACCTGGACGTCGGCCGTTCCGGTGAACCAGTCATCTGGAAGTCGACCGGCAAACCAGTCGGACGCATCACTCGCGTCGGGAACCGACGCCTGTTGCCAACCTCCGGGACGGCCGAACCTGCGGTCGCCGGAGTTTTGTGAGTTCTTCATGGCGTTCTCCTCGGAGAGCTGGTGGAGTGTGGCGTGCGTTTATTGCACTGATTACATGATTACACCGATAGTCGAACTGGCGCCACAAATTCGGGCATGATCGGAGTCGTGCGCCTTTCACACGCTCGTCAGAGCTTCCGAACTTTCCGTCGTCCCGTGGCTGCCGTGGCTCTGGGGGTATTGGCCGCAGGATCGGTAGTTGCCTGCAGTTCTGGCCCTGACCAGCCGAAATCAGTGGCAGAGGAGTTCGCGTCCGCGCTCACGTCCGATGACGTGCAAGCGGCGGCAGCCCTGACCACCGATCCGGCGGCGGCGTCGACTGCGATTTCGGCCCTGATCGACGGACTGGGCAAGGACGAGGGAACATTCACCGTCTCCGACGCCACCGAGTCCGGAGATTCCGCGGGAACATTCACACTCGACGCGGCGTGGAAGTTCGGCGAAGGTCAGGACTGGAACTACTCGACGCAGGGAAACGCGTCGAAAAGCGGGGACAACTGGCTGATTCAGTGGGACCCGGCGCTGTTGGCTCCGGACCTGACCTCCTCGACGACCCTGCGCTACACACCCACCACCGGTGCTCCGCCGTCGGTGCTGGACGCGGCGGGCCAGCCGATCATGGAGCAGCAGGTGGTGACGTTGGTCAATCTCGATTCTGCCGCGGTGCCCCCGGTGGACACGGCAGCCGTGGCGGCCCTTCTCTCGCCCGTCGCGCCGACGATCACGGCGGCATCGCTGAGCGGCGATCTTGCGTCGGCAAGTGGGAAGCCGGTCACCGCAATCACTTTGCGGGCCGAGGATCTTGCACCGATCGAGGAGAGGTTGGCGGCGATTCCCGGAGTGAGCTTGGCGCCGCAGGCTCGGTTGCTCTCGGTGGACAAAACTCTGGCGTCGCCGACTTTCAGTGGGTTGTCCGATCTGTGGCAGGAGGGGCAGGACAAGTCCGCGGGCTGGGCGGTACAGCAGGTGAAGCAGAACGGAACCGTCACCACCGTCGCCGGCCAAGACGGGCCGGTTGCTCCGAACATCGCGACAACGATCGACCGACCGATGCAACTCGCGGCCGAGAATGCGCTCGCCGGGGTGACACAACAGGCGGCGATCGTTGCGCTGCAGCCGTCGACCGGAGCGGTGTTGGCGGTGGCCCAGAACGCCCCCGCCGACGCACAGGGCCCGATCGCTCTGACCGGCCTGTACCCACCGGGTTCGACGTTCAAGACCGTGACGACGTCCGCGGCCCTGCAAGCCGGCGTCGCTACACCGGACACCGTTCTGCCGTGCCCGGGTACCGAGAACATCGAGGGCCGTCAGATTCCCAACGACGACGAGTTCGACCTCGGATCGGTTCCGCTGCACACCGCGTTCGCGAAGTCGTGCAACACCACAATGGCGAGGATGGCCGTCGGTCTGCCCGCCGATGCTCTGCACAAAGCGGCGCTGCAGTTCGGGCTCGGCGTCGACTACGTCACCCCCGGACTCACGACGGTGACGGGCAACGTCCCTGACGCGAACACCCCCGCCGAACGCGTCGAGTCCGCGATCGGACAGGGCACGGTGACCGCCACGCCCTTCGGGATGGCTCTCGTGGCGGCCTCGATCGCCAACGGAACGACACCCGCGCCGATGTTGGTCAAGGGACAGCCCGGCGTGGCAGATCAGACCGTTGCACCGGCTCCCGCGGAGGTGACCGAACAGTTGCGGGTGATGATGCGCGAGACCGTCACCGGCGGTACGGCGACGTCGTTGCAGGACATTCCGGGGCTTCTCGGCAAGACCGGCACGGCCGAAACCGAGGGTGGCCCGGCACATGGGTGGTTTGTCGGAATCAAGGGAGACCTCGCATTTGCGGTATTCATCGCGGGTGCGGACAGCTCTTCGCCTGCAGTGCAGGTAGCGGGCACTTTTCTGCGCTGAAACCTGTTTTCCGTTGCAGTTGGATCACACCGTCGTAGCTCAACCGTGACACGTTCGTAGGCATCCCGTGCTTGTTACTCGTGTGACAGAAGTAAAGAGTTACATGCATGGGGCCCGGAGGACAGCACAACCGTCGTGGAAAATATGTCGTTGCGTCGATAACTGCTGTCGTTCTGACAGTGGCGCTCGCGTCGTGTGTCATCGGTGGGGAGAAGAAATCCGACGCCGCCTCGGTGGTGGAGGACTTCGTCACCGCCCTCAACAACCACGACGCCGAAGCTGCCGCGGCGCTCACGTCGTACCCCAACGCGGCGCGGCCGTCGATCCAGCAGATGTTCGACGGACTGGCCGCCAAGTCCACCGACTTCGACGTCGCTCAGGTCATGGATCTGGGTAGCGACTCCGGACTCTTCACACTCGACGCGTCCTGGAACTTCGGCGAAGGCAAGGACTGGAGCTACCAGTCGCAGGGTGAGGTTCGTGATCTGTCGGTCGGCTGGCGTGTGTCCTGGGACCCGTCGGTCCTCGTCCCCGACCTCGGCAACGGTCGCACCGTTTCGTACACCCGCACGGACGCAGCGCCGCCGAAGGTAGTCGACAGCACCGGCACCCTGCTCATGAACGAGCAGACCATCAACGCGATCACTCTTGACCCGGCCACCATGCCGGACCCCGTCGACACCACTCGTCGCCTCGCCACGGTGCTCGAACCTGTCGCACCGTTGGTCACTTCGGAGTCGATGTTGGCCGACCTCGCCGCAAACCCCGGCAAGCCCGTCACCGCCGTACTGCTCCGCGATCCCGACTACGCCTACCTGGAAAGCGATTTTGCGATCCCAGGTGTCGTCGTGGTCAAGACACCCAAGCTGATCGCCTCCGACCGTCGCATCAACTCGCCGTTGCTGGACCCACTGCGGACCGTGTGGCAGGCCAATCGCGACGCCACCGCCGGCTGGGCGGTCAATCTGGTCGAGCCCAACGGATTCCCGATCAAGCAAGCCGGCTTCCAGGGACCTCCCGGCCCCGACGTCGCCGCGACCCTCGACTCGCACGCTCAACTCGCCGCGATCGAAGCTGTCGTCAGTGCAGGTACTCCTGCGGCCATCGTCGCGATCCGCCCGTCGGACGGCGCCATTCTGGCTGCCGCACAGAACAATCAGGCCATCGAACAGGGCCCGATCGCCTTCACCGGGTTGCGCCCGGCCGGCGGTGCCCTCGATCTGGTCCGTCTCGCATCGTCGATGCAGAACGGCGTCGACCCCGGCGCCGTGTCAGCCGAGCAGTTGGCCGACACCGGGCAGCAACTCGGACTCGGCAACGGCTTCCACATTCAGGGACTCGAACAGCAGACAGCAGTGCTTGCCGCGAACCGCCCCGGCGTGGACCAGGCGATGAACAACGTCATGGCCAACAAGACGTCCAACGACGCGAGCACACCGACGGTAACTCCGTTCGGAATGGCGATGCTCGCGGCATCGATCGCCCGCGGCAGTGCCCCGATGCCGATGATGGTCTTCGGACAACCGGCTACCGCCGACGTCACGCCGACGGCGTTGCCCGGCGACGTCAACAATCGTCTGCGTGACGCCATGCGAGGCGCCGGCGGACTGGCTGGGTACCCGGACATGATGGCGGCCGGTGCAGCGAGCGGTGACGATCGCTGGTTCTACGGATCACGCGGAGACTTCGCGTTCGCGGTGTTCGTCGCAGACGCCGACGGCGGCGATCGAGCAATGCAGATGACGGACAAGCTCTTCCAGGAACTCGGCAAGCCTGCCGACAAGTAGTACCGGGCACCGCGAGTAGATTCCTGGTTCGTGAACCTGCTCGATTTCCTTTTCCTCGTCGTAGCGGGTTTCTTCAGCGGTCTAGTCGGTTTTGTCACCGGTCTTGCATCGATCGTTTCGTATCCGGCGCTGCTGAGCGTCGGGCTCTCACCGGTCAGCGCGAACATGACCAATACCGTCGCGTTGGTGGCCGTCGGCGTCGGAGCGTTGGCGAACTCGTCCCGTGAAGTTGCCGATACCGGTCCGAAACTTGTTCGCTGGTCTCTCTATTCGGCGGCCGGTGGCATCATCGGTGCCCTCATCCTGTGGCTGGCACCGGAAGGTTCGTTCGAATCCGTTGTGCCGGCGATGGTCGTGTTCGCCTCGCTCGCGCTGCTGCTGCAACCGAAGATTCGTGAGTTGTCCGGCGGCGGTGACCGCCCCGGAATCTACTCGGCAGCACTGTTTGCCGTCGCGGTTTACGGCGGCTATTTCGGTGCCGGTGCCGGAGTCATCTTCCTGGCTGCGACGCTCATCCTCACTTCCGAAACGGTGTGGCGTGCAACGATCCTGAAGAGTTTCTTTCTCGGCATCGCCAATCTTGTGGCTGCACTCATCTTCGCATTCTCCGGACAGGTGCATTGGGTGGCCGCGTTGGCGATGGCGCTCGGCGCGTTGGCCGGAGGTTGGTGTGGCCCGCCCGTCGTCAAGAAAATCCCGCCATCGGTACTGCGTGTGGCAGTAGCGATAGCGGGATTCGTGTTGGCTCTGTGGTTGTGGGTGAAGTGAGCCCGTCTACTTCACGCCCTGCATCAGCTTCTTGATCCACGGCGAGGCAAGAGCAAGAATCACTCCGATTCCGATCGACGAGAAACCGATGATCAGGAAGAACGGGCGACTGTCGTCGATGTCGAAGTAACCGGCCAAGGTTCCCGCCATCGAAGAACCCAATGCAACGGACAAGAAGAACAACGCCACCATCTGAGTGTGGAAATGCTCGGGCGCGAGTTTGGTTGCAAGGGAAAGGCCGACGGGGGACAGGAAGAGTTCCGCGAAGGTGAAGAGCAGAAGCACACCGGCAAGGCCGAGGAGCGGCGCACTGTTCGGTCCGCCCCCGGTGATCGGGATGAACGCCAGGAACGCCAGACCCATCGTGCCGGTACCGAGCGCGAACTTGATCGGCGACGACGGCTGACGGTCACCGAGTTTGGTCCACATCGCTGCGAACACACCGGCAAAGATGATGATGAACACCGGATTGATCGACTGTACCCACGTCGGCGGGAAGTCCCAACCGAAGAGATTGCGGTCCAGGAGCTTGTCTGAGATCACCGGCACGGTGGTGAACTGCTGCTGAAACAGCGACCAGAAGGCCGCGCTCGCGATGAACATCGGGATGAACGCAAAGACTCGACTGCGTTCGACCTTGGTGACCTTCTTGCTGGTGAGCATGAGGAGGAAGTAACCGACCGACGCGACGATCGTGAGTCCGACAACGACGTCGGACATGTTGTCCGCCGTGATCAAACCGGTGACGGAGGCGACCGCGACGACGACGATCGCGGCAATGCCGATCCCGATGTAGAGTGCGCGCTTGTCCGCCGGCAACGGGTTGCCTGGTTCGGCACCGATTCCGTGAAGATGCTTGCGGCCCAGCGTGTACTGGATCAGGCCGAGCGCCATGCCGACGGCAGCGAGAGCAAAACCGGCGTGGAATCCCCAGGCGTCCTGGACAGCTCCGGTGAGCAGCGGACCGACAAGACCGCCGATGTTGATGCCCATGTAGAAGATGGAGAATCCGGCGTCGCGGCGAACATCCTGTTCGGAATAGAGATCTCCGACCAGAGAGGTCGCATTGGCCTTCAAGCCGCCGCTCCCGAAAGCGACCATGACGAGGCCGACGCCGACACCCCACATGCCGGGAAGAACCGACAGTGCGATGTGGCCGGCCATCACCAGCGAAGCACTGTAGAAGAGCGTGCGCTCGGAGCCGAGCAGTCGGTCGGCCACCCACGCCCCGAGAATCGTCGACAGGTAGACGGTGCCGCCGTACGCGCCGACGATGCTGGTCGCTGCCGCCTGGCTGATGCCGAGGCCGCCGTCGCTGACGCTGTAGTACAGGTAATAGATGAGGATGCCTTGCATCCCGTAGAAGGAGAACCTCTCCCACATCTCGACGCCGAACAGGTTCGCCAGCGCAAAGGGTTGGCCGAAGAACCCCCGGTCTTCCTTCTCGCTACGTTCGACGGGCTCCGTAGTGTTGCTCATCCGAAAAGTGTCCTACGTGCTCGGGCATTTCGGGTGGTTCCGAGCCGTGGAGTTTGGTTACGACTTGGTGCGGATTCTCACTACCAGCGGAGCGAGTGCGCGCCAACCGAGAAGGAACGCGCCGAGGACCAGCGTCGCGACGACGATGAAGCTGAACTGGGTGCCCTGGCCACTCAACACTCGCAGGATCATCCCGAAGACGACGGCGCCGAGCCAAACGACAACGCCGGTGGGAACAAGGAGAACGGCGTTGAACTTGTCGCGGTAGAGCGCGAACGTGGCAGCCCATCCGATCACCAGGCCGGTCAGGAAGGGCCAGGATGTCTTCGCCAGACCGGCGAGCGCATTGGCTTCTTCGTGGGTACGGCGCCCTATCGCGCAGAAGATTATGACAAGAATGGCGTCGATCAGCAGGAATGGTGCGTACTTCTTCACGCTCACACCATACGACTGTGCGCCTTTATTAACCGCGGGCGGTTAATAAAGGCGCACAGTGTTGTTAGGCCTGGAGGCCGGCTTCGATCTCGAGGGTGATCGTGATCTTGTCGCCGACAACTGCTCCGCCGCCTTCGAGGGGCATCTCGATGGAGATGTCGAAGTCCTTGCGGTTGATGACGGTGGTGGCCTCGAATCCGGCGACGGGGCCCTGGCCCATGCCCGGGTTGACGCCGTTGAACTCGAGGTTCAGCTCGACCTCGCGGGTGACGCCGTGGAGCGTGAAGTCGCCGGCGAGGACGAAGTCGCTGCCCTTGGATCGCACCGCGGTGGACTTGAAGGTGGCCTTCGGGAACTTCTCGACGTCGAAGAAGTCAGCGGACTTGATGTGGCCGTCGCGCTGCTCGTTCTTGGTGTTGATGGAGTCCACGGAAATCTCGGCCTCGACGGCGGGGGTTCCGTCTTCGGCAACGGTGATCGTTCCGGAGAACTCGTCGAACGTTCCACGAACCTTGGAAACCATGAGGTGGCGAACCGAGAATCCGACAGTGGAGTGGACGGTGTCGATGACCCAGGTTCCGGCGGTCAAAGCGGGCAAGGTTGCGGTGGTCATGGAAGCTCCTGAATAAGTAGTTGAATGTTCAAGTTCTTGTAGCTTCAACTATGGACCCCAGGAAATCCTTCCGCAAGATCATGTGAGCTGCATCACAGTGTTTGTGCTTGCGGCGTAGACCGCGTGAAGCGCCGACGCTGTCACCGACTGATGCACCGCAATGCCCCAGCGCCCTTCGGCGTTCACCACGCACTCTGCAATGGTGACTGCCGAATTCGCACTCCCGGAAGAATTCGTGTTGCGGGGCAGTGAATGCTGGGTGAGCGAGACGACCTCGACGGCTGAGCCCTGTTCGGTCAGGATTTTGCTCAATGCCTCGACCGGCCCGGACGCACTGGCCGCGGCGGTGACCTCGCGCCCGTCGCGATCGATGGCAACGAACAACTGATCACCGTCGGCGGTGTGTTCCAGTGAGTACCGACGCACTCCTCCGTTGTACCCATACTCGCGCAGCAGCAGTTTCCACAGCTGGTCGGCGGTCATTTCGGTGCCCGAGTCGTCGGTTTCGAGCTGCACCCGCGAGGCGAAGTCGATCTGCAGGCGCCGGGGGAGTTCGATCCCGTACTCGGTCTGCAGCAGATATGCGATTCCGCCCTTGCCCGACTGGCTGTTCACACGAATGACTGCCTGGTAGTCGCGGCCGACGTCGGCGGGGTCGATCGGCAGGTAAGGGACCGCCCAAGGCGCCGATCCCGGATCGACGCCGGCAGCCTCCGCGCTCTCGTAGTGATGCGCGAAGCCCTTCTTGATCGCGTCCTGGTGGGTTCCGGAAAATGCCGTGTACACGAGATCGCCGCCGTACGGGTGGCGTTCGTGGACGGGAATTCTGTTGCAGTACTCCACCGTTCGACGGATCTTGTCGATGTCGGAGAAGTCGATTTCCGGATCGACGCCCTGTGCATGCAGATTCAGCCCCAGTGTGACCAGGTCGACGTTGCCCGTCCGCTCGCCGTTGCCGAACAGGCATCCCTCGACGCGCTGCGCGCCGGCCAGCACTGCCAGTTCGGCGCACGCAACGCCGGTGCCGCGGTCGTTGTGCGGGTGGACCGAGAGGATCACCGAATCGCGTCGGGCCAGATTCTGGTGCATGTATTCGATCTGATCGGCATAGATGTTGGGGGTGGCGATTTCGACTGTGGCAGGGAGGTTGTGGATGACCGGGCGATCGGGGCTGGCGTCCCAGAGTTCGGTGAGACTGTTGCAGACCTGCAGGATGTAGTCGGGTTCGGTGAGGTTGAAGACCTCGGGTGAGAACTCGAATCGCCAGCCGTCGTGGCCTTCGCCGCCACGAGCAACGTCTTGCGCGGCGCGGAAAATCATGTCGTGCAACTCTTCTCGCTCCTTGCCGAGAACGACGTTTCTCCACGTCGGCGCAGTCGCCGTGTACATGTGGACGACCGCGTCAGGCAGCCCCTCGATCGATTGATATGTCCGTTCGATCAAATCCGTACGCGCGGCAGTGAATACGACGATGGTGACGTCGTCGGGAACGAGATCGAAGCGCACCAGGTTGCGAACGAAATCGAAATCGGTCTGACTCGCGGAGGGGTAGCCGGCCTCGATTTCCTTGTAGCCGATTGCCACCATCAGTTCGAACATTCGACGCTTGCGTTCGGGGTCCATCGGTTCTGCGAGGGCTTGGTTGCCGTCACGCAGATCGACGGGCACCCACAGGGGCGCCGCGGTGGTGCGATTGGACGGCCACGTCCGCTCGAAAGTCGGAATGTCGACGCGATCCCACGCGGCGCGATAGCGCTCGGACGGCATGGGTGACGGCTTCTGGTTGTTCCAGCGGTTGGCTCGGGTAGTACTCATCTTCGGTTTCTCCTGCGGTCGAGTCGAGAGACCGGCATGGCGAAACCCCGCGGAGGGGTGCCGGTCTTTCAGGCCCCGCCGCGGCAGTCGAGAAGGAGTGCTCCTGTAGCCATGCGGGCTACACTAGAACGAAATCACTTATCAGACAACCTGAGGAGTTCACGTGTCCCCGATCGTCGAGCGTCGGCTGCTCACCGACCAGGCCGCGGAGTTGCTACGCGCGCGGATCGTGAGCGGTGAATGGGAAGTCGGCGCCAAACTTCCAGGTGAAACCACTCTTGCTGCGCAGTTGGGTATCGGGCGGTCCACTATCAGGGAAGCAGTGCGGACTCTCGCGGGCCTCGGCATGCTCGAATCGCGGCAGGGCGCCGGGGTCTTCCTACGGAGTACGACGCCTCCGGATCAGTGGCCCCGAGTGCTCGAAGCCGAGGCGATCCTTCACGTCGTCGAGGTGCGCAACGCGGTCGAGATCGAAGCAGCTCGCCTCGCAGCGCAGCGGCGCGATGCCGTTGACGTCGCGGCTCTGCGGCAAGCGCTCGACGGTAGAACTGCCGCAGCGCACTCTGGCGACGCAGCGTTCGTCGACGCCGACATCGCCGTCCACCGAGCAGTGGTGGACGCGGCACACAATCCCGTGCTGTCGGAACTCTTCGAGACCTTTGTACCGCGTCTGCGGGCTGCGTTGATCGAGTTGATCGCGGTTCTGGACCTGCATCCCCACAGCCAGCCCGATGCGGACGAGCATCGAATGTTGGTGGACGCCATCGAAGCCGGCGACGCGGAGGCAGCCGTACGGATCAGCCGGGCACACCTCGACGACATGGCGGCAGCGTTGCGACGCTAGACGCCCGGCTGTTCGCGGCGTTCGAACTCGAGGTCCATCTCGAGGTCTTCGTGGTGGGTTGCACGGAAAGTGATCAAGAAGACGATCCAACCGGCGACAGCGACCCCGACGAAGCTGACCATCCGATATACAAACCATGCCGCAATTGCCTGCGCTCCACTGGCACCGGCGATCGTCAGCGCGGTGATCAGTGCGGTGTCCACGTAGCCCAGCCCGCCGGGCAGCAGCGGAATGCTGCCGACTGCTTTGGCGGCGGTAAAGGCAATCAGGAGCCCCGCGAAGGAGGGTTCCGCGCCCACCGCCCAGCATGCGAAACCCAAACAAGCGACATCGGCGACACGATGGATGGCCGACCACCCGAATGCGATGACCGAGTCGGTGCGGCTGAGCTCGACCGAATCCAGTTGCTTGAGGATTTCGGACCAACGGTGCATACCGCGCCCGGTCGGGTTCTTGCGAGAACGGTTGTACAGCGCCAGAACTCGGTGCCCGATGCGCTCGATGCTGCCGGGATTCTGGGCTATGTATCGCAACGCCAGAAACAGTGCTGCCATGCCGACGAGCGAAATCGTCAGCGTCACCGGGCTGACCTTGGTGCCGAACGCCGCCGCGCCGGTAGCGCCGAGTAGTGCCAGAGTCGCGGCGGCGATGACACCGCACATCGCCAACTGCCAGGATGCGACAACCGGTGTAGCGCCCCACTTTCGAGTCTGCTTGTACGTGAACGCAGTGGAGAAGACCTGGCCCGCAGGCAACGTCAGCGCCATTGCCGTACTGGCATAGATGACCGAGAGGTTCTTGAGGTGACCGGCAACCACACCAGCGGCATTGAGCAGACGTTGTTGAACGGACGCGTAACCGCTGAGTGAAATGAGTTGGGCCGCGACGCACGCGGCCACCCAACCCCAATGGATTTCGGTCAGGACCCGCCAGGCCTCACTGAGCCTGGGCCAGAGATATGCGCCTTCGACTATCAGGAGGGCGATGAGTGCTATCCCGAGCACCCACTTCAGCCACCAGAAGCGCCCTCTGACCCGACTGGTCTCGGCCACGGGCGAGCGTGGTCGTCTCAGTCGCCGTGGGGTGTTTCCAGGCTGAGCCATCGACTCACCCTAACCAATTTGATCCGGATCGACCTCTGGATACTTTTCGGGCCACGCCAGATGCGTCAGTCGTCGGCGCCCACGCAGTTGGACTTGCTCGCCGAGTTCCCACTCGGCCTGTTCCTCTTCGTCGGCGAAGTACAACGCGCTCGTCGACGCCAGCACCCGGCTGGGCCGAAGTTTCGCGAGCTCGGTGAGCCGTGACGCTTCGTTGACCGGATCACCGATCACGGTGTACTCGAAACGTTCGGCAGCACCGATGTTGCCGGCGACCGCGAGCCCCGCGCTCACACCGATTCCGACGTCGAGGCCGGTGATGTCGTTGAGCTTGAACCGCAGCTCGCGAGCCGCAGCGAGGGCTGCCGTCGGAGCGTCGGGTCGATCGAGTGGTGCACCGAAGATGGCGAGCGCTGCATCACCCATGAACTTGTTGACAAAACCATGGTGACGATCGATGACGTCGACGACCACACGGAAGAACTCGTTGAGCAGTTCGACCACTTCACCCGGCGGGCGCTCGGCCGCGGCACCGGTGGATCCGACCATGTCGACGAACAGAACTGCCACGAATCGAGTTTCGCCGCCCAGCTCGGTACCGAACTTCAACGCGCGCCGGGCCACGTCCTCGCCGACGTGCTGACCGAACAGCTCACGCAGCAGACGACGTTCGTCGGACTCTTTCATCATGCGGTTGAAGCCGACCTGCAGCCGGCCGATCTCACTGCCGTCGAACACCTCGACGCGTACGTCGGTGGCGCCGCGCTGCACCCGCTCGATGGCGCGTCGCAGTTGGCGGATCGGATCGGAGATCTGGGTAGCCGTCAGCATCGACAGCGCAAAGGCCTGCACGATCGCCATGATCGAGATGAGCAGGATCGCCCACGCGAGCGAGTCGGGGGAGAACTCGAGATCGGTCGTGAGCTGCGTCGAGCACAGCAAGATGATGCCTGCGACGGGCATCAGCGTGCCGAGTCCCCAGGTCATCGCCAGCCGGGTTCCGACGCCAGGCGCCATGGTCCGATCGAATTCGCCCTCGCTCAAAGCCTGGGCGGCGACCGGACGCAAAATGCGCTCACCGAGCATGTAAGTGAACCCGAAGGTCGTGGTCGCGGCCATACACACCGTCACGATCACGGCGATCGCGAGTCCGGGCATCTCGGTGATGGTCAGGAACACGAAGATGATGCCGCCCAGAATCCACAGCACCAGGTGGACGATGGCCTGGCGAAGCGGCGCGTGCAGTGCCGCCATCTGCTCGGACCTCGTGGGTGGACCCCCGCGCAGCCGCCAACGGATGACCGACTTCAACATCATTGCCGCCGCCGTAAGGCTGACGGCGCCGGCGAATGCCAGGTACACGCCGAAGATCGCAAAATTGCGGACCCGGTCGGCAACTATCGCGTCGGACTCCTGGATCGGCACGCCGTACCGGACGAAGGCAAAGACCAGTACCGCGCCGATCAGATTGGCTGCGAGCATGGAGAGCATATAGAGGGGCCACCGGCTGCGGATGGTCACCGCTATTGCTCTGTATGAGGCCCGCACAGGGTTCAATTTAGCTGGCAGAGGTCGAAGTGTTGGTACGCGCGTCCGATTATTCGTCCGCTCACCTGTGTCGGCCGGGCCGGTTAGGCTCGCGATGTGAACGCAAACAGGGGGCGTGCGGAGCGAGCATCGAGGATGAACAAACCCATCTCCGCCGACGCTCGGGCGGTGCATCCCGGCGTGCGCATCGCTGCGGAATGGTCGTGGCGCCTCATTGTGATCTTCGCCGGACTGTTGGTTCTCGGGTACGTCGTACTCCGCCTCGAAACCGTGCTCATCCCGGTGGGGCTGGCTCTGCTGGCATCAGCTCTGCTGATCCCGATTGTCGATCGGCTACAGGTGTGGGGTGTTCCCCGCTCGGCAGCCGTCATCGTCGTTCTGCTTGCCTCGATCGGACTGGTCGCGGGAATCATGACGTTTGTCGTCGAGCAGTTCATCGACGGGTTGCCCCAGCTCACCGACCAGTTCACGGCCAGCGTCACGCAAATTCAGAACTGGCTCACCAGCGGTCCGCTGCACTTCAGCGAGGATCAGATCCGCCAGGCAGGTGATTCGGTCGTCAAGTCGGTGCAATCCAATCGTGAGTCCCTGACCAGCGGCGCCTTGACCACGGCGACAGTAATCGGCGAGATCTTCACCGGGGCATTGCTGACGCTGTTCACTCTCATCTTCTTCCTCTACGGCGGCGATCAGATCTGGCAGTTCGTCACCCGGATCGTTCCCACCGACGCGCGTCGTCGCGTACGGATCGCCGGTTCTGCAGGTTTCGGGTCGCTGATCGGCTACGTGCGCGCCACGGTCGCGGTTGCCGCCGCCGACGCGATCGGTATCGGTGCCGGCCTGGCGATCCTCGGGGTGCCGCTCGCCCTGCCGCTGGCGTCGTTGGTGTTCATCGGCGCGTTCATTCCGATCGTCGGTGCATTTCTGACCGGTTTTCTCGCGGTGCTTGTCGCTCTGGTCACGAAGGGTTTCCTGACGGCGCTGATCGTCCTCGGCATCATCATCGGCGTCATGCAGCTCGAAGCGCACGTGATGCAACCGCTGTTGTTGGGTCGCGCTGTTCGACTGCATCCGCTGGCAGTCGTTCTCGCCATTACAACGGGCATCGTTCTCGCTGGAATCGTCGGCGGGCTCTTGGCTGTCCCGATCGTCGCGGTCCTGAATACCGCTATTCGTTCCCTCCTCGCCGACGACCCGGACATCGCGTACGCCGAACTGCACGTCGAAGATCCGGAAACCCCACTGTTCCCCGCCGAACCCGACGAGCCGCGCGCCGAGCCTCGCATCGTGAACCCCACTCCTCCCGATGACTGAGCCCACCCGCCGTCGTCGGCTGCACTATCAGCCGACCGTTCGCGAGGCGTCGGGCGTCGACACCGACCCTGATGCCCCGCTGTGGCGGGCGGCGCAGGCATTTCGGCTCGTCACGCTGGTGTACGCGATCAGCTACCAGTTCGCCTCGGCCTCCGACTACACCAACTCTCGGCTCAGCTGGTTCTTCGTCGCTCTGATGGCCGTGTGGACCGGGGTGTCGGCACTGTTGCTCGGGACATCCGGTGCTTTGTTCGGGAAGAAGCTGCCGCGGTATCAGGTGGTGATCGCCGATCAGGTGGTCGTCATCTTGCTGATGGCGTCGACGAGGCTGGTCTCCGACCACGAGTGGTATCAGAATCACCAGACGCTGCCCACCACGCTGTGGGCCACCAACGCGGTCATCTCCGCGGCAATTCTCGGCGGGCCGTGGCTCGGTATGGCGTCCGGAGTTGTCATCTCGGCGGCCAGCGCGATCATCCGCGACCAGGTCAACCTGGACCTCTGGCGCGATGCGACGGCTCCCGTGCTCGTATCGGTCGGCCTGGCGTTGGGCTTGGCCACCACCACCGCTCGGCGCTCGCATCGACAACTCGAGCAAGCCGTCCGTCTGGCGGCGGCCACCGAAGAGCGCGAGCGTTTGGCACGCGAAGTACACGACGGCGTTCTGCAGGTGCTGGCGATGGTGCGCAGGCGAGGTGCGGCACTCGGCGGCGAGGCAGCTGAACTGGCTGCTCTGGCCGGTGAGCAGGAGGTCGCCTTGAGAATGCTGATCTCCGAGCAGGTTTCGGGCGCCGCGGCAGACGTCGGCGGACAGACAGTGGATCTGTGTCCGCTGCTGACCACGCAGGCAAGCACGTCAGTGTCGGTGTCGACGCCCGCGCACCCCGTCGTGATCGAGCGTGATCGAGCCATCGAACTGGCAGCCATCGTCGACAATGCTCTGTCCAATGTCGGGCTGCACGCCGGGCCCGCGGCGAAGGCATACGTATTGCTCGAAGATTTGCCGGACGAGGTGATCGTCAGCATCCGCGACGACGGCGTCGGAATCCCCGAGGGTCGCTTGGCGCAGGCCGAAGCCGAAGGCCGCATGGGAGTATCGAAGTCCATTCTCGGCCGAGTGCAGGTGCTCGGCGGCACTGCAGTCCTGCAAACCGGGCCGGGGGAGGGCACCGAATGGGAGATCAACGTTCCGAAGGGGAAAAGTGAGCGCGGCTGACGAACATGGCGAGAATCCGGTGACGGTGATGGTCGTCGACGATCACCCGATGTGGCGCGACGGTGTCTCCCGGGACCTCGAAGCTGCCGGCTTCACCGTGAGCGCCACGGCGGAGGGTGTTGAGAGTGCGCGCCGCCGGGCCGCCGCCGTGCAACCGGCGGTGGTTCTGATGGACATGAACCTGCCGGACGGAAACGGTGCCGACGCCACCACCGCAATTCTCGAGGTTTCGCCGAAGAGCAAGGTACTGGTGCTTTCGGCCTCTGCCGAACGTGACGACGTCCTCGACGCGGTCAAAGCCGGAGCGTCGGGTTACCTGGTCAAGAGTGCTTCGGTGGCGGAACTGCTCGAGGCCGTGCGAGCGACTTTCGACGGACAAGCCGTCTTCACCCCCGGCCTCGCCGGATTGGTGCTCGGTGAGTACCGCCGGATGTCGACGGCACCGGCCGACGATCGCGCACCCGAGCTGCCTCGGCTCACCGACCGTGAGACCGAAGTGCTCCGTCTTGTCGCCAAGGGGCTGAGCGCAAAACAGATCGCCACGAGGCTCTCGCTCAGCCACCGGACCGTCGAAAACCATGTGCAGGCAACGCTTCGGAAGCTTCAGTTGGCCAATCGCGTCGAGCTCACGCGATACGCGATAGAACAAGGTCTCGAATAACGTTTATCCTGGAAATCATGGAGGCCAGGAATCTACGCGTATCCGATGCCGAACGAGAGCATGTCGGCGAGCTGCTGCAGAAAGCTGTCGGTCAAGGGATGCTCTCGCTCGGTGAGTTCACCGAGCGCATGGACACTGCCTTGGCCGCAAAGACACGAGGTGAGCTCAACTCGGTTCTCGCCGATCTTCCGGGCATCACACTGATCTCCGACTACGACCCACCCGCGTATCCCAATGCGGGTCAGCCGATGTACCAAGGCCAGCCCTACCCGGCGCCGACGTACCAACCCCAACCGCCGCCGGTTCACCCGAGCCCGCCTTACCGCGCTCCCGTCGGGGCTCCGGTTGTAGGTACTTACGGAGCGGCAAATGCTGCCGTGATCCGTGGACGAATGGCGACGGTGACGCGGAACGGTGCCTGGATCGTTCCACCAGCTGTCGTGGTCGACACCAGAATGTCCAGTGTGACTATCGATTTCACGCGTGCGGTGATGCAGACGCAGGTCGTGAACATCTCGATCGACGACTACGCCAGCTCGATTTCACTGATCGTTCCCGAAGAGGCGACGGTGGACATGAACGGTGTCGAGGCAGTCGGGGGAAGCGCGTCGAACAAGGTTCGTTCCGGCCCACAGATGGGCCCGCTGCATCTGGTGGTGCACGGCAAGGTGCGATTCGGCAGTGTCACCGCGAAGCATCCCTTCGGTACCACGATCCGAAAGATGTTCGGCTCCTGACCTTTCAGTGATACGCGCGGGTCAACATCTCGGCGACGCACACGGGCTTGTCACCGTGTTCTCGTTCGAACGTCTGCGTCACCGTGATCTGGACACCGCCGTTGATCGGTTCGACTTTGCTCAACGTCGCGCGCATGCGGACACGAGAGCCGACCGGAAGCGGAGCGGGCAACCTGACCTTGTCGAATCCGCAGTTGAGAGCAAACGCAAAACCTTCGAGCGAGAACATTGCGTACGAGAACTTGGGGCCGAGTGAGAGCGTGTAGTTGCCGTGCGCGATGGTTCCGCCGAACGGCGACTCCTTCGCGCGATCCACATCGACGTGAATCCACTGATCGTCGCCGGTGACCCGGGCGAACTCGTCGATGGACTCCTGGGTGACATCGTGCCAGTCGCTGACGCCCAGCTCTTGGTTCAGGTTGGCGCTGAGGTCTTCTGCTCCGGTGAGTACAAGCATGAATCTTCCTTCGATCGGTAGGTGCTGACAGTCGGTCAGTGACTTTCGATGCCGAATCCCACACCGTGTGTCTGTGCGATCTCGGCGGTGGCAACGAGATCGAATTCGATCCCGAAGTCTGCTTCTACCCGCGCTGCAACCGATTCCGCGGCGGAACCTGCTTCGGCCAGTAGTTTCGGCATCAGTTCGAACAGGTCTTCCATTCCTCCGGGCGTGATGATTTCGAGAATCCGCGCTGGAGCGTCGCCGGGATTCCACACGGCGTGCCACTGGCCACGCGGTTTGAAGATCATGGCGCCGGTCTCCGCGTAGACGACCTCGTCTCCGACCATCGCTGCGACGCGGCCACTTTGAACCACCGTGTACTCGTCTTCCCGGCTGTGGCGATGGACCGGTGAGGTCATCGAATGCGGAGCGATGCGGTGTTGTACAAGAGAGAAACCTCCCTCGGTTTGTTTGTTACGAACCATCATCCGGACGCCGGTGGCCGCGAGGGTCCCGGCGAGGTCTTCGTCCGGTCCGAGGACGGTCGTGGTGGTGTTGTTCGGGGAATTCGGTGACATCGATTCAGTCCTTCGTCGTCGTGAGCGTCGTTGTCCGCGCTCCGGTTTGTTGATTCCCGAATCATGTACCAATCGGTCTAGTGATGCAAGGTTTTGACAATTTATGCACTTCAAGTGTTGTCGATATGTGTACTGATCGGTATATTGAACGTATGTCTACGAGGGATTTGTTGGTCGATGCCGCTGCCGATTTGTTGCAGCGGAAGGGCTACGCCGGAACGGGGGTGTCGGAAGTTCTCTCGGCTAGTGCGACTACCAAAGGTTCCTTGTACTTTCACTTTCCCGGCGGCAAGGAAGAACTCGCAGGCGAGGCTCTGAGGCGACGTGGCGAGGCAATGGCCGATTTCATCCGGCACCTGCTGGAGAGCTCACCCGATGCAGCCACCGCGATCTCGGCATTCGCCGCCGCATTGGCTGCGCGTTTGTCGGATTCGGACTACGAACGTGGATGCGCCCTGGCTACGGCAACACTGGATGCCGCAACCGAATCCGAGGTCATCCGCGGTGCTTGCGCGGACGGGTACAACTCGTGGCTCGCACTGCTGGCTCAGCGCCTCGAGGCAGACGGTTGGTCCCGCGAAGACGCCGAGTCCGAGGCAATTCTCGCTCTGTCCGCACTCGAGGGCGCGCTGGTCCTTGCTCGGGCGCGTCAGGATCCCGCTCCGCTTCACACTTCGGGTCGGCTTCTGTCCGAACGATTGCGGAACGCGGCACCTCGGCGTTAGTGCCCTGTCAGTTGAGTACGAGAAGTCCCCAGGCTGATCGAGTAGTACTACTCATCTGATCGGTTCGGCCACGCAGCAAGCTCGAAGCCATGACCACACCGAGCTTTTCCGCCGTCGATCCGCGACTGGTGACCGCCCTCTCGGCCGAGTGCGACAGCATCGGCCGGCAGTTGCGTCACATGGGCCAGAACCTGTCGATCCTGCAGACTCAGCTGTCCTCGGCTACTGCGACCCCGCCCATGCCGGTAGTTCCGGCACCCGCATCTCCGGCGCCACAGGTGCCGCAGATGCCACCAATGCGTCCTCAGCAGAGCGTGCCCGCGTGGCAGCCGCCGACGTATCCGGTTGCCGCGCCTCGCCAGCCCTGGTGGCAACGCGACGGTGTCATCAGTCGACTCCTGGCCGCGGCAGGTGTTGCCGTCACACTGATCGGCGTCGTGATGCTGCTGGTACTTGCAGCGCAGGCCGGATTCTTCGGACCTCCGCTGCGGGTGCTCGGCGGTGCGCTCCTTTCCGGCGCCTTGGTGTTTGCCGGGGTGCGGGTCCACGGACGGCCAGGGGGCAAAGTTGGGGCAATTGCCCTGGCTGCCACAGGTTTTGCAGGGATGTATCTCGATGTCGTCGCAGCCTCCGTTCTCTACGGTTGGGTGACGACACCGCTCGCGGTGGTGATTGCCTTCGGAATCGCCGCCGCCGGCGTTGCCCTCGCCGTGAAGTGGGATTCCGAATCGCTGGCGCTCATGATCGTTCTGGGAGCAGCGCTGCTGGCTCCCGTGTTGACGTCGGGAATATCGTTGACCCTCATCGGTTTCCTCTTCGCGATCCAGTCGGCGACATTCTCCGCCCAGCTCGGTCGTGACTGGAAGTACCTGGGCATGGCGCGCACCGTACCGGTGGTTCTCGCACTGCTCGCAGCGATAGCGTCGGAGTCCATCTTCGGCGAATCCGGTAACAGTGCAGTGCAATTGGTGATCAGTGCCGGCGTGGTTGCAATCGTGGGGGCCGGCTGCGCGATGGTTATGCAGTGGACGGGTTCGCCCTCGCGTGACGGCATTGCAGGGGCGTGGTCCACCGCTACCTTTGTTGTCTCGTCCCTTCCGCTGATGAGCGTCGGAGCCGTGCTCGGGCGCACCGAATCCGCAGTGCTGTACGGAATTGCTGCGGCACTACTTCTTTCGGCTGCAGCGGCGGCCAAGCCTTTGCCGACGCAACTGCGATTCGGACTGGGCGCAACCGGCGCCCTCGCATTGTTGCTCTGCTGCTTCTCCGGGGCGACTGAATCTCTGGTCGTACCGCTGATCCTCACGGTCGGAATGATCTTCCTCGGAGTCTCGCTGTATGCGGGTTCGCGCTTCGTCTTCGCGCTCGGAACCGCCTTTGCGGCAATCGGATCGATCGGATACCTCACGACGGTTCCGCCGGAAGCGTTGACGACCGCTCGCGCCGCATCCATGCAACTCGGTGCGATCACGGCGCTCTCGAGCCTGACGGCGATAGGCGCGGTGGTGATGCTGGTCTGGGCGATTCACCGACTGAAGTTGATTGCCGATTCCAACGCGGCGGTTCTATGGGCGGGCGCAGGGTTCGGTGTCCTCTACGCGGTGACGTGCGCGCTCGTCTCATCCGGCGTCGAAATTTTCGACAGTGCAACCGGTTTCGTTGCCGGGCACAGTGTTGCAACCATAGTGTGGATGCTTGCCGCCACGTCAGCGCTGGTGCTCGGATTGAACAACCGCCAGCACGCTCGCGTCTTGCTCGGAGCCGGGCTTGCTCTCACCAGTGCGGCCGTGGCAAAGCTGTTCCTCTTCGACCTGGCCACACTCAGTGGGCTGGTGCGTAGCGTTGCCTTCCTGGTGGTCGGCTTGCTGCTCCTGCTGGTCGGGACACGTTATGCACGAGCCTTCGCCAAGCAGGAGCAGGAGCAGGTCAGCTTCGCTTCTGGCGAGCGATGAGCTCGCTCACGCTGATGGCGCCTGCGTCGTCAGGCCGGTGCCTGCCGGTGGCGTTGTCGTCGCCGTCAGGGGTGGCGTCCGAGACTCGGGGCTCGTTGGTAGGCGAAGGCGAATCCGTGAAAACCCCGTTACGACGCTCCGGAGCGGTCGGTGGAGGCGGCGACTGGGGGGTCGCCTCCACCGAGGTCGGGGCTGAACCGTTTGTTGCAGAGCCGTTGGTAGCACCGTTTGCGGAGCCGTTCCGGCTCGCGCCGTTGGAGCCTGAACTGCTGCTGGCAGCACCGTTGGTCGCCGAACCGTTTGTCCGCGAAGGCGTCCGGACCACCGGCAGTGGACGTGAGGCCGGGGGAGTCTGTTCCCGGGCCCGCAGGTCCGACAACCAACTCTCGATGGGACGCTCGGCCGGCGCAGCGGGCGTGGGGTTTCTGCGCTTGTCGCTGGCATTCGGTTGCGGCCGGTACGAGGGATTGGGTACAGGTGCCTCGATCAGGTTCTGGGGGGCGCTGGCTGCACTCCCGATATCGAGACGACGTCGCGGTGCCGGCTTCTCCGCGGCGGGAGCCTCCGTGTTGGGTGCCTTGATCGCCATTTCGCTGAGCGGAATGGGCTCGGTGAGAGGATCGGGAACGCGAGGTCCGCTTTCCGGCTGTGCAGCCGGGGCAGGCGGCGGCATGACCCGCGAGGCCGCTTCGATCTTGCGCGGCTGCCCCGGTCCGGCGATCGCACCGACAGGCGCGATCTGCGGGACGTTCGCGAGTACCAGCTCGTTGTCGAGGATCGGCTCGCCCAGCCCGATCTTCTGCTGGATCCGCTTCATCCAGGCCGGAGCCCACCAGCAGTCGTCGCCGAGCAGTTTCATGGTCGCGGGGACCAGGAACATTCGGATGAGAGTCGCGTCGATGATCAGCGCGGAGATCATGCCGTAGGAGATGTATTTCATCATCACCAGATCGGACAGGCCGAATGCGCCGGTGACCACGATCAGAATCAGTGCGGCAGCGGTGATGATCCGGCCGGTATGTGCCGTGCCGATACGGATGGATTCGGTAGTACTCGCGCCCTGCGCGCGCGCTTCGACCATGCGGGAGAGCAGGAACACTTCGTAGTCGGTCGACAGGCCGTAGACGATCGCGATGATCAACACCAGGACGGGAGACATGATCGGTCCCGGCGTGAAGTTCAAGAGACCGGAACCGTGCCCGTCGATGAAGATCCAGGTCAGGATTCCGAGCGTCGAACCCAGTCCGAGCGCGCTCATCAATGCGGCCTTGATGGGCAGGACGAGCGAGCCGAACGTCAAGAACATCAGCAAGGTCGTCAGCAGGATGACGGATACGACCATCAGCGGCAGACGATCGAGCAATGCGTCGACGCTGTCCTGCTCGATGGCCGGAGTACCGCCGACCAGCACAGTTGTGCCCTCGGGCCAGTCCGCGGACCGCAGATAGTCGATGGTGGGACGTGCCTCGTTCCGCTCCGTCAGACCGGCCTTGAGGACGTTGACACCGTCCTTCGTCGCAACCTCCGGGGTGAACTTCTCGACCAGACCCGGCGCAGCATTTGCGGTCTTGGAAATCTGACCGAGGGTGGTGTTGTCGGCTCCCTCGATGACGAGTCGAACGGGCTCGGTGCGATTGCCGGGGAAGAGTTCGTCGAACTGCGCCTGCGCGACACGCGTGGGGCTGTCCGGGGGCAGGTACGTCTCGTTGATACCGCCGAACTTGATGCCCGTCAGCGGAATGATCATCAGCAGTAGAGCCGCGACGATCGGGACCGCGACCTTGAGCGGATGCTGCATGACCCAGCGGGTGAGCTTGCCCCAGAAACCGTTCTCGATTTCCTCGTTGGTCTTGGTCTGGCGCAGCTTCTTGAAGGTCAGCGCGTCGATCCGCTTGCCGAGAATGCCGAGAATCGCGGGAAGAATCGTGATGGACGAGATCGCGGCAAGCATGACGGCAGCAATGGCGCCGTAAGCCACCGATTTGAGGAAGCCTTGCGGGAACAACAGCAGACCGCCGAGGCTGACGGCAACCATGGTCGCCGAGAACATGACCGTTCTACCCGCCGTCATGACCGTTCGGCGTACAGCGGTCGGGGTGTCGTACCCCTCGGCTATCTCTTCTCGGAAACGGCTGACGATGAACAGTCCGTAGTCGATCGCGAGACCCAGGCCGACCAGAGAGACCACGGGCGCAACAAACGCGTTGACCTCGGTGAAGTTGGTGATCAGTCGAATGATGCCGTTGGCGCCGATGACGGTCAGACCGCCGACGATCAACGGGAGGGCAGCAGCGACGACGCCACCGAAGACGAAGAACAGCAGGACACCGACAGCAGGAATCGCGAGCATTTCCATGCGCTTGATGTCGTTGGCCATCGTGTCGTTGAGCGAATTCGCGACAGGTTGCAGGCCGGCGAGTTGCACGTCGACGCCGTCGATGTAGAACTGCGACTCGACGTCGCGGAAGTTGTTGGACACCGCGGTGTCGTTGTCTCCGGCGATCGCGATGCTGGTGACCGCGTGTTGCTTGGTCTTGTCCGCCAGGGCCGCCACCGAGAGACCGTTGTCGACCTTGAAGTACGAGCCGTTGATCTTCATGATCTGGTCGGGGTTGTCGGCGACGAGTCGCTGCAGATTGTCGATGACCTTCGCTTGGAACTCGGGGTCGTCGACGGTCTTGCCCTCCGGCGCCGTGTACAGCGCCAGAACGTCACCCGTCGTGCTGCGTCCGAACGTGCCGTCAGCGAGTTTGGCAGCCTCTACCGATTCCGACCCCGGATCGTCCCAGCCGCTCTGGCTGAGATGATCCTGCAGGCTCAGGCCGTACGCAGCGAGCCCGAGGAGCCCCGCCACCATGACAGCGATGACGGTGAAGCGGGCTCGATAGACGATGCTTCCCCAGCTGGCGAACACTGATCAACTCCTACTCGGCAACACTTTTTCGCCCGATGAGCAGGGCAGAAAGCGGTCGGAACGGCTGCAACCAGGCGCCCTCGTCGGGCAGGGTGTCCAGGCTTACCCGTGGCAGAGGCTCACGGAAGACACCTGGGATGTCCTCGAGATCGACGAAGTCCAAGATATCGGACGACACAGCCCAGCTGGCGTGTTCACGGAACCCGAGAACCTGGACCGGGATGCCGGTTGCTGCGATGTCCTCGAGAGGTTCGCGGAACGCTTGGCCGTCGGCGGACGCGACCATGATTCCGGCGAGGCCCTCGCCGTACCGGAGCGCGATGTGCTCGAGCATGTCCGAATCGACATCGCTGTCTTCATCGACCTTCGGCTTGGCGAACACCGCGAAACCCACGTTACGCAAGGCTTCGACCCAAGGACGAACGACGTCGGCGCTGCCGGACGCGATGTTGGTGAAGACGGTCGCTTCAGGCTCGAGCGTGCCGCTGTTCTGTGCGGACAGTTCGGCGGTGCGAGAGAGCAGCCAACGACCCAAAGCGTCGAATCGTGGCCGGTAGGCGGCGGTAGGCCGGCCACCGAGGATGGCGCCGAGGCCCATGTCGAGGTTAGGGGCGTCCCAGACCAGAAGCACCCGCTTGGGGTGGCGGGAGTCACGACCGAAGTCGAGAGGAGATTCCGACGACGTCACGTCGTCGGATAGCTGTTCGCTGACGCTCATGCTCTGATCTTCCCCCATATAAGCTCGGTGATTGCACTTCCGACCTTATGGGCTTTGTCCTCGAACTTGGTGACCGGACGCTCGTGGGTCATCGGAGACTCCCAGTCGAGTGCGGTCAGCAGCGGCTCGGCATTGCCGGCTTCTTCGATCCATTCGGCGTACTCGGCGTGATCGGTTGCCACGTGCAGGACTCCGCCGGGCTTGAGGCGGTTGGCGATCAGCGAGAACGTCGGCCCCTGCAGGAGGCGACGCTTGTGATGGCGGGCCTTGGGCCACGGATCCGGGAAGAACACCCGGACGCCCGTCAGGGACTCGGGGGCGACCATGTTCTCGAGTACGTCCATCGCGTCACCGCGCAGTACGCGGACGTTGGGAATTTCTTCGCGTTCGACCTGCTGGAGAAGCTGCGCCAGCCCGGGGCGGTACACCTCGATCGCGATCAGGTTCACGTGCGGTTCCGCCTTGGCCATTGCGGCCGTCGCGGTGCCGGTACCCGAACCGATCTCGATGATCAGGGGTGCTTCACGTCCGAACCAGGCGTTCGCGTCGAGCGGTGTGTCCGAGACGTCGGCGCCGATGAGCGGCCACTGACGGTCCCAAGCCTGCTGCTGTGCGTCGGTCAGCGCACCCCGGCGAGAGCGAAAGCTGGTCACTCTCGGATGGAGACGGGACCCCTTGGTGTGGTCCGTCTGCCCCGTGTCAGGGGTCTGCGGTGCATGCTGATCGGCTTCGTTCACGAACCCATTGTCACGCATGACCCCCGTTTAGCGCAGACGGGTCTGAAGTTTGAGTTGAGACTTTCCACGGAAAGTCCTGAAACCGTCGACTTCGGACTGTCGGCGAAAGGGTGGTGTCACCTGCCGTCCTTGCCGAGAACCTGACAGAATCTCACCGACACGATGGGGACGTGGGGTGGGGATGAACACAGGATTTGCATGCAGTAATTGGTCACGAATGTTGCCCGCAGAATCGATCGACGACGCCTGCGTGGAGCCGATCGATCAGTTGCGCGCTCTGGCATATCGGCTGACATCGATCGATTCGGGAGCCGCCGAGGCGGTTCACTCGGTGCTCGGATCGCTGACTGCGCCGCTCGAGCTGGTGGTCGCCGGGCGAGCCGGGGTGGGGCGGTCGTCGTTGGCGCGGATCCTGGGGCGCGACGACCGGTTCTCGCGCAGAGTTGTCGGCGCACCGGTTGTGGTGACCGAGTCGAGGGCATTCGATGTCCCTGGAACGTCGAACCCCGATCTGGGTCGTCGTTGCGTTGTCTACGTGGTGGTCGACGCGGTCCGCGACGTCGACGGCCGAGCCATTGCTCGAGTTTCCGATCGTGTGGTCGTCGCTGCGAACAAGGCTGACTTGTTCGGTCCGCGCTGGGACGAGGCGCTGGGACGGGCGGCGGAAATCTCGGAGAACGTCGGCGTGCCCACGGTTCCGGTGGAGACACTGACCGGGCGCGGCGTCGAAGAGTTGTTCGCGGCTCTCGGACCTGTTCTGGAGGCGCAGTGGTGGGGCCGGGTCGAGCAGATCGGCCCGGCGCTGAGGCGATCTGCCTCGCGCAGCGCTGCGGGCAGGGACGAGATCGAGTTGTATCTGAGTTCGGACTCCGCGGTGTTGTTCGGCGCTGCGGCGGCGATGATGAGCCCCGAAATTCGAGCCCTGCGTCAAGGCGAGCCTCCCGATCCTCGTACCGCTGACGACGCGGGCACGTGCAGCCGGTGGTGGGGCGAGCTCGTGGACGAGTCGGAACAGTGTCCGCAACAAAGGGTCTCACTGATTCGACGCGGGTATGTGCGTCGGTGGGCGCAGCTCGGAGGCGATCGCTCTGCCCCGGCGGTGACCGATGAATAGCGTTTCGGTACTTCCGGATTCGGTGCTGCGCGTGGTGCAGCGATGGAATCCGGCATCCGATCCGGGTCGCCAGGTCGCCGCCGAAACATGCAGGGGCACTCGCATTTACGTTGTCGGTCCACCAAGGTGTGGACGGGAAGACGTCGCGCAGATGTTCGATGCTTCGGATGATTGTTCGTCAGTGACACGCGAGGTGGACGCCGACGTCGTACTTCTGGTCGTCGACGCCGCCAGTGTGATCGGACGCGAGGATCTCCTTCTCCTCGGCGACGCTGCGGCGAGCGGAACCCCGGTGGTGGTGGCGCTGACCCGCGTCGACGTCTATCGAGACTGGCAGGCGGTGCGCCGGCGTGATGCCGAGATTCTCGCTTCGCACTGCACCGCTTTTGCTCAGGCTCCGGTGGTCCCGATTGCGCCTGGTCAGGAGCAGTCACTCGTTGCGGTCGTGAGCCGGGCGGCACGGGAGAGGGAAGCAGGTGGTTCGGATTCCGGAGTCATCGCACAGACGCGCCGGATGATCGAGATGGAGATCCGGAATCTACGTGACGGTGTTCCTGGTGCCGAACTGCGGGCAGAGCGATCGCAGCTGCTCGCAGACCGTGACGGCCGGCGAGGCGAACGCCTGGTGCAGGTGCGAAGCCGACTGCAACGAGCGCGCGGGGATCTGTCACAACAAATCGCCGAGGCAACCCGGGCGACGGTCGCCGGGGCACGTGCCTGGGTCGACACGGCCTCGCGAGCCGAATTGGGCAGCGTGCCGACGCGACTGCAGCACGAGGTCGACCACCACACCCGGGTGTTCGACGCCGCGATGGCGGCAGCGGTGGAATCTGCGGGGACGAACGGATACATGCCTTCCCCGCAGATTCCGGAGGGCCTGCCGGGCCGTCAGCGCGGAAACGAGGACCGGGTGACAATTCTTGTCGGCGCGTCCGCGGGTCTCGGCCTCGGCCGTATCGCAGTGACTCCGCTGGAAATGATTCCGGCCTTGGAGTTCGCAAGTATCCCCGTGACGTTGATTCTGGGTGGCGCCGCGGCGTGGTGGTTGGCGCGATCTCGCGGGCTGACGGCCGATCGTGCCCACTCCAGGTCGTGGATCGTCGAATCGATGTCGGCGGTTCGCGCTCAGTGGGAGCAGCGAGTGCAGAGCGTGCTGCTCGAGGCCGAGGCGGATCTGGGAGCGGCGATCATGGCGGAGAGTCGCGAGCAGTTGGCGTCGGCGCAGGCTCGAATCGTGGAGATCGACGGTGAACTTCGTGAGCTCGCCGCGGCCAGATCGGGTCAGCTCGCGTCGTGCGAGCGCGACCTCGCCGTTTTGAACACCGCCTACTGATCATTTCGCGAGTGCAGAGTTCTCCACAGTGCGGCAATTTCGGCCACGACTGATCGTCGGGGTCTGGTAATACTGAGCGGACGGTTTCGGTAGGGGTTGCCGAAGCAGTAGGTCACCATCCAGTAGGGGGAGTAATGGAAGCATTTCTGATCACGGCCGGACACATCGACGGGCACGAAGCCGAAGCGCTCGATCCTGGGCGTATCGAGCCCGAGACCTTCGGGCCCGCGTCGGGACCGGTCGATGCCGGCGACCTGAACTTCGACGCCTTCGACTTGGACGGTGACGGAACGGTCGACAGCCGTGTCGTCCACTCCGACGACGCTGTCGTGATCGTGTCCGATTTCGATCGCGACGGTAGCGCCGATCGCCTCACGATGATCGAGTCGGACGGCGACTACTCGGCCTGGGAATGCAGTCGAGACGACGAAGGCGCCCTCGTGTGGCAGAAAATCGATGCCGGAGCGCTCTGAAAAGCTTCCGTTTATGTGCTCTGAGCGCCGGGTAGGCACCTGAACACACCAACTGAATCGTTTCTGTGACATTTCTGACCGCACCCGATTACCTGCAGGTGAACAGCCAGCGTTAACCTCAATACATAGGACACCCGGCGTCCGTGAAATCCACGTGAGTGGATGACGCGGCTGGACCCCGTCGAGAGGGGGACACCGGGATCGACTGGTATCGGGGCGCTGCAGTTCGCATCCGGTGTCACGAGAACCCGGTTCCGGCTCACCCCAGGAGAGTTTGATGACCTCAGCGACCATTCCCGGTCTCAATGGAACTGACGGCACGCCCCCCACGCAGCACAAGGAACTGCTTGCATGGGTGCAAGAGGTTGCCGAACTCACCCAGCCTGATCGCGTCGTCTTCGCAGACGGCTCGGACGAAGAATGGGACCGACTGACAACGAAGTTGGTCGAGGCAGGAACCTTCACCCGCCTCAACGACGAGAAGAAGCCGAACTCTTTCCTCGGCAACTCCGATCCGTCCGATGTCGCGCGAGTCGAATCGCGTACGTACATCTGCTCGAAGGAAGAAATCGACGCAGGTCCCACCAACAACTGGATGGACCCGGCGGAGATGCGCACCCTCATGGGTGACCTGTACCGCGGTTGCATGCGTGGACGCACCATGTACGTCGTGCCGTTCTGCATGGGCCCCCTCGACGCCGAGGACCCGAAGCTGGGCGTCGAGCTCACCGATTCCGAGTACGTCGTCGTCTCCATGCGCGTCATGACCCGCATGGGCAGCAAGGTTCTCGACAAGCTCGGCACCGACGGGTTCTTCGTCAAGGCGCTGCACTCGCTGGGCGCTCCGCTGGCCGAAGGCCAGGAAGACGTCGCGTGGCCGTGCAACGACACCAAGTACATCACCCACTTCCCCGAGGATCGTGAGATCTGGAGCTTCGGTTCCGGCTACGGCGGAAACGCTCTCCTGGGCAAGAAGTGCTACTCGCTGCGTATCGCCTCGGCAATGGCGCACGACGAGGGCTGGCTGGCCGAGCACATGCTCATCCTCAAGCTCATCTCGCCCGAGGACAAGGCCTACTACATCGCGGCGGCATTCCCCTCCGCTTGTGGCAAGACCAACCTCGCGATGATCCAGCCGACCATCCCCGGGTGGCGCGCCGAGACCCTCGGTGACGACATCGCCTGGATGCGTTTCGGTGAGGACGGACAGCTGTACGCCGTCAACCCGGAATTCGGTTTCTTCGGCGTGGCTCCCGGCACCAACTGGTCCTCGAACCCCAACGCCATGCGCACCATCGACCAGGGCAACACGGTCTTCACCAACGTCGCTCTGACTGACGACGGTGACGTCTGGTGGGAGGGCCTCGAAGGCGACCCGCAGCACCTGATCGACTGGAAGGGCAACGAGTGGACGCCCGAGTCGGGCACCCATGCGGCTCATCCCAACTCGCGTTACTGCACCCCGATGTCGCAGTGCCCGATCATGGCTCCCGAGTGGGACGACCCGAAGGGCGTGCCGATCTCGGCAATCCTGTTCGGCGGACGCCGCAAGACGACGGTTCCGCTGGTCACCGAGGCTCGCGACTGGCAGCACGGCGTCTTCATGGGTGCAACGGTCGGCTCCGAGCAGACCGCAGCAGCCGAAGGCCAGGTCGGTACGGTTCGCCGCGATCCGATGGCAATGCTGCCGTTCCTCGGCTACAACGTCGGTGACTACTTCCAGCACTGGATCGACCTCGGCAAGTCCGCCGACGCGTCCAAGCTCCCCAAGGTCTTCTACGTCAACTGGTTCCGCCGCGGCGACGACGGACGCTTCCTGTGGCCAGGCTTCGGCGAGAACTCTCGCGTCCTGAAGTGGATCGTCGAGCGTATCGAGCACAAGGCTGCCGGTATCGACACCCCGATCGGCGTCGTTCCCACCGGATCGGCACTCGACATCGAAGGCCTGGACGTGTCGGACGCCGACATCACCGAGGCCCTCGCGGTCAACATCGACGAGTGGAAGGCCGAGATCCCGCTCATCGAAGAGTGGTTCGACTTCGTCGGCGAGAAGCTGCCGACCGGCATTCGCGACGAGTTCGAAGCTCTGAAGCAGCGGTTGGCCTGATAAACCGCCCCCGTATGTAGTGGCCTGATGCCGCATTGGTTCAATTTGATGAACCGATGCGGCATCGGTCGTCTGTATGCCCTTGCCTGTAGCCGTTAAGCAGTTCAGCCGTTATGCAGTTCAGCCGTAAAGCAGTGATCAGCGAGCGGGTCGACACACTCGATCCTCAGGAGGACCAGATATGAGCGGGATCTACAACAACGTGACCGAATTGGTCGGGCGCACCCCGATCGTGCGGCTCAACCGTCTGACCGAGGGCCTGGACGCACAGGTCGCCGTCAAGCTCGAGTTCTACAACCCGGCCAACAGCGTCAAGGACCGGATCGGCGTGGCGATTATCGACGCCGCCGAGAAGTCCGGTGCACTCAAGCCCGGTGGCACCATCGTCGAGGGAACCAGCGGTAACACGGGTATCGCACTCGCCATGGTCGGTGCTGCTCGCGGCTACAAGGTCATCCTGACCATGCCCGAGACCATGTCCACCGAGCGTCGCGTGATGCTGCGTGCTTACGGCGCCGAGATCGTGCTGACCCCGGGATCCGAGGGCATGGCCGGTGCGGTCGCCAAGGCCAAGGAAATCGTCGAGCAGACCGAGAACGCTGTCTCGGCCAGCCAGTTCGCGAACCCGGCCAACCCGGCCATCCACGAGGCAACGACGGGCGAAGAGGTCTGGGCCGACACCGACGGCGCCGTCGACATCTTCGTGTCCGGCATCGGCACCGGCGGCACTATCACCGGCGTCGGACGCACCCTTCGCAAGTACAAGCCCGAGGTCAAGATCGTGGGCGTCGAGCCCATCGACTCACCGATCCTCAACGGTGGCCAGCCCGGCCCCCACAAGATCCAGGGAATCGGCGCGAACTTCGTGCCCGACGTCCTCGATCGCGAGATCTACGACGAGATCATCGACGTCTCGTTCCCCGATTCCATCGAGGTCGCTCGCGCACTCGGCACCAAGGAAGGCATCCTGGGCGGCATCTCGTCCGGCGCCATCGTCTGGGCAGCACTCGAGTTGGCGAAGCGTCCGGAAAACGCCGGCAAGCTGATCGTGGCTGTCGTGTGCGACTTCGGCGAGCGTTACATCTCCACCCCGCTGTTCGAACACATCCGGGACTGAGACTTGTGAGTATCCTCGGGACAATTCGCGAGGACCTGCAGGCTGCGCGCGGTCAGGATCCTGCCGCGCGCAGCAATGTGGAGAACGCGCTCGTTTATTCAGGGCTGCATGCTATTTGGGCGCATCGGGTTGCACATCGCATGTGGGCCGTCCCTGCGCTACGCGGCCCGGCGCGAGTGCTCTCGCAGCTGACACGCTTCGTCACCGGCATCGAGATTCATCCCGGTGCCACCATCGGTCGGCGGTTTTTCATCGATCACGGCATGGGCGTCGTGATCGGGGAGACGGCCGAGGTCGGTAACGACGTGATGCTCTATCACGGCGTCACTCTCGGTGGTCGCTCGCTCGAGCAGGTCAAGCGTCACCCGACGCTGGGAGACCGGGTCACCGTCGGCGCTGGTGCCAAGATCCTCGGACCTGTCGTCATCGGTGAAGGTAGCGCTATCGGCGCCAATGCCGTTGTCACCAGAGATGTTCCGGCCGAATCCATCGCGACGGGTATCCCGGCGGTGGCGCGGCCACGGACCACCAAGGAAAAACTGGTGGACCCGAACAGCTACATCGATCCGGCGATGTACATCTGAAGCACTCCTTCTTCGATGGCCACCCTCGTGTAGACGGCGGGTGGCCATCGGCGTCGGCTCAGGCTCGCGTCAGGTGCCACCCGCGACGTCCCAGTACGACGGCCGTCGCAGCGCCCAATGCTGCTCCGATCAAGGGATAGCAGGCCAGGACGAGCCAGCGCGGTCCGTCTAAGGGTTCGTAGGCGGTGGCTATTGTCGACTCGTAGTCCCGAGCCATCTGCACGTCCCGGAACGGTACGTAGGAGCCCTGATAGACGATGGTCTCGTCAGGGCTGGTCATCACGTCGATCAGACTGCCCACCAGGGGAATTCCCCCGACGACAAATCCCAGAACCGCCAGAATCACGATCAGTGTGCGCATCGCCCGAGCCTATCGCCCGGCCGGAAGTTCAGACTGTGATCGACGGTTCTTCGGGGGTCGAGAGGGTCAGGATCGCCCGCACGACACGTGGGCTCTGCTCGAGTGAGCGCTCGAGTTCGCGCAACGTGTGGGCCACACGGGATTCCGCGTAGTCACCGACCAGGTCGACGCTGGCCACCAGGTAGACCTGTCGCGGCCCGAGGTATTCCATACGCAGGAACGTGATTCGGTTGATCTCGGGCAGTTGGGTGAGAGCTTCGATGGCTGCTGCCCGCAGCGTCGGTGAGGCCTCTTCGCCGACCAGGAAGCGGCGGTTCCGATCTATCAGGATGATTGCGATGACCCCGAGGAGAATGCCGACGAAGATGGAGCCGAGGGCGTCGGGGATGGGTGAACCGGTGACCTGGTGCAACAGAACACCGACGAACGCGATGACCAAACCGATAAGTGCCGCAGCATCTTCGGCGAACACGGCCCGAGTCGTCGGGTCGGATGTGTTGAGTGCCTGGGTCATGACGTCGCGGTTCACGGCGGACGCTTCGTTTCGGAGTTGTTTGTACGCCTGCCGGAACGAGATGCCTTCGAGGATGAACGAGACGCCGAGGACGGCGTAGGCGACACCGAAGTCGGACGCCGGTTCGGAATGGAACAGTTCCTGGATGCCATGAGTGATCGAGACACCCGCGCCGAGTGCAAACAGTCCGAGAGCGGCGAACATCGACCAGATGTATGCCTCCCGGCCGTAGCCGAGTGGCTGGTCTCGGTCGGGAACCCTTTTCGAGCGGCGGTTCGCGATCAGCAGCAGCACTTCGTTGCCGGTATCGGCCCAGGAGTGGGTGGCCTCTGCGACCATCGATGCAGATCCGGTGACGATGGCGGCCGCCGTCTTGGCACCGGCGATCAGCGCGTTCGCCGCAAACGCCAGTACGACCGTCGTGGTGCTCTCGTCGGCCGATGCTTCCGTTTCGGTGCTCACGATTCTCAGGCTAGGCGGGTGACGACGGTTTCGTGCGGTGACGCTCGGCGACGGAGTGCAGCAGTGTGGCGACGGCGTCGTGGAACTGCGTCAGGCCCGGCTCTTCGACGGGAAAGTGCCCGCACCCGTCCAGCATCACGAATTCGGTGGGTGCGTTGATGCGGCGGAGGAACTGCAGGCTCAGTTCGGGTGGCGTCCATCGGTCGTCGGCCGGGTGGGTGAGCAGAACGGGCGTCGTCCGAAATGCTTCGGGTGCGGTGTGCTCGAACGAGAAGTAGCTGCTGAGGAATCCGAGTGGCACCCGAACACTGCCACCGCGCGGATCGGTTGCGCACAGCGTTGCGAGCTCCCGATTGCTGCTCATGTTCGCGACGTCGGCGACCCAACGGATGGGCACGCGGATACGGCCCACCAGTCGTTCGGTGCGCCGCATCAGGGGAGCGCCGTAGACACCCATCGGGCCGAACCGCGCCGCGGCAGCTCTGGCCGATGGATCCGAGGGATCGAGCAGGCAGGTAGCGACGACGGCGTCGGCCAGACCGGTCCGCGCGGCCACCTCGTAGGCCAGCAGACCGCCGATGCTGGCGCCCAACAACACCAGCGGCCGATCGTCGGCCGCCTTCTCGGCCCGGACGAGATCGCAGAGGAGATCGACCCACTGCTCGTACCGGACGCCGGCGGGATCGGCTACGACGGTGTCGCCGTACAGCGGAAGATCAGGGAAGAGGACTTCGGCTCCGAGTTTCACGCCGATCCCGGCGAACGGCCACAACGCGCCCGAGTAGCCGCCGGCGCCGTGGATGCCGAGAACACGAACCGGCGCGTCTGGAACCACTGCCCTTGCGACGTGGACGGTGTTGCCGTTCCACTCCCACCACGTCGGGGTCGGCGCCGGCATGTGGTCGGTGTACCGGTCGGGCATAAACTTCGAGTAATCGGCGCTGGTCACCTACACAATTCTCGGTATCGGCGTCGCGGCTGACAACTCGCATCGGAGGACCGTGTCGACTCGGCGGAAAAGGCCCTCCCAGCAGCGCTCGAGGGCTACCTACGACGCGATCCTGGAGGCAGCTACTCGCGTTTTCGCTTCGGAAGCCATGGCAGCGACCACCAACCGGATCGCTGACGAAGCAGGGGTGTCGGTGGGCTCGCTCTACCAGTATTTCGGCGACAAGTACGAGATCCTCTCGGAGTTGGCGAACCGTCACGTGAGTGCTGCGCGGGAGAGTTTTGCGCTCTGCCTTGCCGACATCGTCGAGCGTGAGCTCTCCCCGGACGAGGCCGTCCGGATGTTGGTGGAGTGCGCGGTCGAAGTGAACAGTAAGCCGCGAGAGTTCTTTCACCTGCTCTACGATCAGGTTCCGCGTACGCGTGAGCTCATCGAGCAGGTCGAAGAAATGAATCGTCAACTGGTACTAGGCTTTTCGGAGTGCCTCCAGAGCCACGGTTTCAGTGCGGAGGATGCGTTGCTGACATCGCGGCTGACCGTGACTGCCGTGGACAGTCAGGTGCATCGGGTTGTGCTGGAATCGGATTCACCCGAAGAACTTCGAGTGCGAACGGAAGCCGTCGTACGGCACGCGAGATCGATGATCGGGTCGCAACCTTGATCCGGTGTCGAGAATGGTGACCGCGGTCCGTTATGGTTCTGACGTCATCATCGAGGTAATGGGAAGTCGGTGCAATTCCGGCGCGGTCCCGCCACTGTGAGGTCGTCCCTGCGTCGACCGTAGCCAGATACCACCCTCGTTGACGTTGTGTCATGCCACGAGGATGGATCGGTCACACCATGAATGCTGTTGGCGGAGCTCTGTCTCCACCTACCCATCTGCTTTCGCCGAAGGCTGGTGCGCCGCGAGGACGGCTCAGTCCGGGTATCGTGCTGCCCGCTCTGCTGGTCGTCGCCGTGCTCTCTGCTGTGTGCGCGTTGGCATTCGGATCCGAGATGCTCCCCGTGTCCACTGTGGTGGACGTGGTGCACTCGCGCTTCGGAGGCCCACCCGTCACGCGTTCCGAACTTGCGATCGTGTGGGGGATCAGAGCACCTCGGGTACTGCTCGGTCTGGCCGTCGGCGCTGGTCTTGCCGTCGCCGGCGCGGTGGTGCAAACCCTCGTCCGTAACGCTCTTGCCGATCCCCACCTGCTGGGAGTGTCGTCCGGCGCGAGTGTCGGTGCCACCGCCGTCATCACCACCGGACTGTTCGCCGGCGCGGGAGTGTGGGCGCTCAGTTTCGGCGCGATGATCGGGGCGTTGGGAGCTGCGATTCTCGTCTTCACCATCGCGACGCTGCAAGGCGGTATCACTCCACTGCGATTGGTTCTGACCGGCACCGTTACCGCATCCGCCCTGTCGGCGATCGCGAGTTTTCTGGTGCTGCGTACCAATGATTCCCAGGCCGCGCAGTCCGTATTGTTCTGGCTCCTGGGAAGTTTGGCCGGGGCATCCTGGGACAAGTTGTGGGCGCCGGTCATCGTTGTGTTCCTGCTGACGGCAGCGGTGTTCGCGCTGCACGGTTGGCTGGACGCGCTGGCGGCCGGACCGGACGTCGCGGCTTCGCTCGGTATTCCCATCCGAACCCTGCGAAACGTGCTGTTCGGCGTGCTGGCAGCGTTGGTCGGCACGATGGTTGCGGTGTCCGGCGCGATTGCCTTCGTAGGCCTGGTCATACCGCACGTCACACGCATGCTTGTCGGAGCCAGACATCGAGTGGTGTTACCGGCGGCAGCACTGATCGGCGCGTCCTTCCTGGTGTGGGTCGACGTCGTGGCGCGGACCTCGTTGCGGCCGACCGAGATCCCGCTGAGCGTGGTGACCGGGGTGATCGGGGCCCCGCTGTTTCTCCTGCTTCTCGGCCGTCGGCGCTACCGATTCGGTGGCAGTTCGTGAGCGCCCGAGCCCTGGCGCTGACCGCGTCCGGAGTAGTTGTCCGCATCGACCGTCGAACCATCGTCAAAGGCGTCGACATCGCGGCCGACGCCGGTGCAGTAGTCGGCGTGGTTGGTCCGAACGGATCGGGCAAGTCGACGTTCTTGCGTGCTCTCGCCGGTCTCGGGCCGATCGCCGGCGGTGACATTCGTGTCGGCGGCGACTCCGTGCACGCGATGCCCGCGCGGTCGCGGGCCAAAGCCATTTCCTTTGTGGCGCAGGAAGAGCAGAGTCCCGCCGATTTGTTGGTTCACGAGTACGTGAGTCTGGGCCGCACACCACATGCAAAGCCCTGGAGCGTCGGTGGAAAGCACGAGAATGCCGTCGTCGATCGTGCTCTGGGCGAGGTCGGAATGATCGAGCACCGGTTCTCTTCGATGGACACGCTTTCCGGCGGTGAGCGTCGGCGGGTGTTTCTCGCCCGAGGTCTCGCGCAGGATGCCGGTGTGCTCATCCTCGACGAGCCGACCAATCATCTCGACATCCGGCATCAACTCGAACTGCTCGATCTGGTCCGGTCGTTGGACCGGACGGTGATCATGGCACTGCACGACCTCGATTTGGCTGCGGCAGTGTGCGATCGGGTGCTCGTGCTCGCGGATGGAGTGGCCAGGGCGTTCGGACATCCATCCGACGTACTCACCACCTCGGTGGTGGCAACTGTCTTCGGCGTCGAGACTTTCGAGCTCGTGAACCCCGCGACAGGCCGTTCACACCTCGTATTCGAATCACGAAATTCTCAACTACAACAATCATTTTCGGAGAGTGCACTTTGATACATGTCAAGACCCGCGCGTCGTTCGGTGCGGTTGTAGCCGCGACAGCGTTGTTGACAGTTGCCGGCTGCTCGGCAACTGCACCGGTGGACGAAGCTGCAGACAAGACTTCGGTGACATTGGAGAACTGCGGGACCGAAAGCACTTTCCAGCTTCCGATCGAGAACGTCGTTGCGACAAGCAATGCGGCCAATATCGGCACCATTCTCCGAGTCGGCGGTTTGGATCGTCTCGCGGCAGTCGTGTTGAACACGAACAACGACGCGGTCATGGAGTCGATGTTCGGCCCTGGAATTGCGGATGTCCCACACCTGGACGGAACGATCACGATGGAGACGATTCTGGGTAAGCAGGCGGACCTGGTGGTCGGCTCCTACAGTGGCTTGTTCAAGGGAGCCTCCGGTGTGACGCCGGAATCGCTGCAGAGCAACAACATCGATGCATATGTGATCTCCGATAGTTGTCGGCAGAGTGCCGCAGCGGATTCCGCGCTCGGCACGATGGGTCCGTGGGATGCCCTTCGTGCGGACGTGACCAATTACGGAAAGCTGTTCGGAACCGAGGACACCGCCGCCGAGGCATTGACCGAATTGGATTCACGTTTGGCACGTCTGGAGTCCGCGCCAGATGCCGCCGACAAGCCGAAGGTGCTGATCTACGACAGCGGTGAAGAAGATCTGTACACCAGCGGAGGCAACGGAGCCCCCAACGGAATCATCGACGTCGCCGGGGGAACCAATGTGTTCGCCGACGTCGACAACACCTGGTTCAAAGCGAGCTGGGAGACCGTCGCGAAGTCAGAACCCGACATCATCGTGATCATGGACTACAAGAAGAGTGCCGACGAAGTACAGGGCAAGATCGACGCGATCAAGAGCCGAGAAGGCCTGCGTGACCTCGACGCAGTCAAGCAGAACCGTTTCGTCGTACTCCCGCTCGCCATGTTCACCAGTGGATTCCCCAATATCTACGGCGCGGAAGAGTTGCGCGCGAAGATCGAAGAGTTCGGACTCGCTCCGTCGAGCGGGATCGACTGGACAACCGCGCCGTCGGCATGAGCAACAACCGGTGCTCGCGTCGGGTGATTGTCGTACTGCGGCCGACCGTCAGCGGCCTCGACGAGTCGGCCGCGCGACGGATGTTCGACGCTGTTCAGGCGGGCACCGACGCCGACGTTCGCGTTGCGTACCTCGATGTCGCTTCGCCGAGCCTTCACGAGGAACTCGATCGAGCCCATGTCGATGACGTCGACAAGGTCGTGTTGATTCCAGTTGCGGTGCCGAGGGATCGGTACCTGCTCACGTGGACAAGCAAGGCGGTTGCGAACTGGCGCGAAACCCGAATCGACGCCGAACTGGAAGTGACGCTCCATGAAACGGAAACGCTCGAAGGTGCGGTGGCCGGGCAGGTGATCGACGAACTCGACTCGGCGGGAAAGCAGATCACCGCGAGTCCGGCGTCGTATCGCAGTCCGGCGTGGTCCGTGATCGAGCAGCACGATAGGCATCTGTTGGTGTGCAAGGGCCCTCGTTGTATGGCGTACGGAGCAGGACCGTTGCACCGGGCGATGAGCGCGGCGGCCAAAGGTACCTCGTCGAAGGTGACCGGAACCGGTTGTCTGAGCCCGTGCAACCTGGGGCCGTTGGTGATCGCGAACCCCGGCGGTACCTGGTTCGGGCACGTGGACGCCGGTGATGCCGAGGCCTTGGTGTCCGGTCACGAGGATCGATTGGTGGATCACGTTCTGGACCGGTAGATACCGGGTCGGTGAAAGCAAAGAACCCGCTGGGCGCGAAGTGCGCTCAGCGGGTTCTGTTGTCCTGTCTCAGGAACCGAAGGGAAGGGTTCCCGGCGGGATCTGGTATCCACTGCTGCCGACGGAGGCGCTGCCCCAGAGTGCGAGGAAAGCGTTGATGGCGTTGGTGAGCATATGAATGTCCTTTGTGAGATGACTGATTCGTTTTCGACGGTACCGGGTGGATCTGTGGATTCGCTGGGAGTTGGCACCCATTTCATGGGGCTGGCACCCGTTCCGGCAGGTCGGAACGGGTGCCAACTGTCAGCAAAGGGTGCCAACTCCCGGGTGGGTCAGCCCACGTAGCCGGGCGGCATGAGTACGGACTTGGTCTCGCAGAAGGCTTCGAGGCCCTCAGGTCCGTTCTCGCGCCCGATACCGGAGTTCTTGTAACCACCGAACGGCGATCCGGGATCGAAGGCGTACCAGTTGATCGCGTAGGTACCCGTGCGGATCTGCGCGGCAACTTCGAGTCCGTGATCGATGTCGGTGGTCCACACCGATCCGGCGAGGCCGTAATCCGAATCGTTGGCGATCTTGATGGCCTCGTCCTCGGAGTCGTACGGAATCACCGAGAGAACGGGTCCGAAGATCTCCTCGCGTGCGATGGTCATCGAGTTGTCCACGTCGGCGAAGATGGTCGGCTCGACGTACCAGCCCTTGTCCAGGCCGGCGGGGCGTCCACCACCGAGTACGACGCGCGCGCCTTCTTCCTTACCCTTGGCGATGTAACCCTCGACGCGCTCGCGCTGCTTCTCGGAGATCAGCGGGCCGAGTTGTGCTGCGGGATCGGACGGATCGCCGACGGTCATGAAGCCTGCGGCGGTCTTCATTCCCTCGATGACCTCGTCGTAACGCGAACGGGGAGCGAGGATTCGGGTCTGAGCGACACAGGCCTGACCGGTGTTCATCAGGCCGGACATGACGAGCATCGGCATTCCGGCGGCGATGTCGGCGTCCTCGAGGATGATCGCGGCGGACTTGCCACCCAGTTCGAGGGAGCAGCGCTTGAGGTTCTGTGCGGCGATGGCACCGATCTTGCGGCCGACGGCACTGGATCCGGTGAACGTGATCTTGTCGATGCCCGCATGAGAGACCAGATATTCGCCGGTCTCGGCTCCGCCGGGGAGCACGGAGATGACGCCTTCGGGAACACCTGCCTCGGTGAAGATCTCGGCGATCACGTGGACGGAGAGAGGGGATTCGGGTGCGGGCTTGAGCAGTACGGTGCAGCCGGCGAGCAGTGCGGGGGCCAGCTTGTTGATCGCCAGGAACAGCGGGACGTTCCAGGCCAGCACGGCGGCGACGACGCCGACGGGCTCACGGGTCACCTTGGTCTGCCCGAATGCGCCGGTGCGCTTCTCTTCCCACGCGAACTTGTCGGCCAGCTCGGCGTAGTAGCCCAGCGTCGCCATCGACGGGGTCTGCTGCATCATGCCGACCATGGCGGGCGGCTGGCCCATCTCGTTGGAGATGAGCTGGTTGATCTCCGCGCTGCGCTCTTCGATCAGCTTGGCGGCCTTGGCGAGGATCGCGCCGCGCTCGGCGGGGGTGGTGCGTGACCACGGTCCCTCGAACGCCGCGCGGGCTGCGGACACGGCCGCGTCGATGTCTGCCGGTGCTGCGATGGGACAGCTGCCGACGCGCTCCTCCGTTGCGGGAGAGAACACTTCGAGTACCTGGTCGGTGGCCGGGGCCACCCATGCTCCACCGATGTAGAGCTTGTCGTAGTCAGTCATCAATTCATTCCTCGGTGTTGTCGGTCGCCGCGAGGGCATACGCGTCGTCTGCCTGTGCGGTGTCGGTGAAACTGGTGAATCCGTATTTCTCGTGCGGTCCGATGGCGGCTACCTCGAAAAGACCGGTGCCGGTGTTGGTGTTCGTGCCTTCGGTGAGCGTGAAGGACGCGAGGTTGTCGACGGGGGAGAACATGCGTTGGAACGGTTCGATCTCGTGGACCTTGTGGCGGAGCCCTTGTACGACGAGTTCGCCCTGCCACATTCCGTGACGCCAGTCCTGTTCGAGCCCGTAGCCGGTGCCGATTCCGATGTAGTTGGCCAGCAACAGTTCGCAGGTGACGGTCAGGACTTCACCGCCTGGCCGGTGGAAGGTGATGGTTGCTCCGGTGACGTCGCGGGTGTCGGGGCAGAACGTCAGTTCGTGTTCGGGCCGGCCGAGCCATTCGTTGTCCCTGATTTCGTCCGGCCACACTCGCATGGCCTCTTCGACTATGCGCCTGCCTTGCTCGTCTTCCTGCATGATCACCGAGATCGTGAACTCGTCGAACTGCATGACCGCGTAGATCCAGAAGAAGTTCTGGATTCCGTCGACGGCGCGTCTGCCTTGCGGTTCGGCTTCACCGACCGGACGCACACCCCACGAGCGGTCGCGGTTACCTCGCCACGTCTTCGGGTCGATCGCGAAGTCCTCCCCGTCGACGGTGAGCGATCCGGTCCACGTGCCGGTCTGCAGGAAGCGTGAGGTGTCGAACGTGACTCGTTCGAGTTGACGGCGAAAGTGCTTGGGCTCGAGCGCCGCGGGGATGGTGGCATCGAAGGTGATGTCGAAGGAGAGATCGTATTCGCTGCCCGGTTCGAGGACGACGCGGAGCTTCTCCAGCCCTTCGAGCACTTCGATGCGCAAAGGCCCGACGGTGGTGTCGGTGCGGTCGGCGCCCAGAGCCTTCGACATACGAGCAACGATGTGGTCGTCACCGCGGCGCAGTACCGCGAAGGCGTCCATGACGCCGAGGTTGGGGTACTGGCCGAGTCCGACGATGAGGAACACGTCGGGGGATTCGGTGGGGTAGCAGTTGAAGTAGTAGCGGTCGTAGAAGTTTCGATCCGAGGTGGCTACGTGACGGATCGGTTCGGCGATCTGGTGAACGGGATAGTCGTCCATCGGTGAGAGCATGTCAGGTCAACCTCTCCCAGTAGGTACCGTCGAGCATCGCGGCGAGCGAAGCGCGGTGCATGATCATGTCGTCGGGGTCTTCGGGTCGCTGTGACTGGCCGAAAGCTATGGCGCGAGCCTGGATTCGCCACATGATGACCGCCTGACGCAGTGCGGCATAGGTAACGTAGAACTCCAGATCGTGTGGGGTGTGGCCGGTGATCTCGGCGTAGGTCTGCGCGAGATCCGGCAGTCGAAGGAAGTCGGGAAGACCGGGTAGGTTCGCCAGTCCGGCGATGTCCTCGAAGAACCTGTGCAGGAATGCCATCCAGCCCAGATCCATCTCCCGCGGGCCGAGAGTTGCCATTTCCCAGTCCAGTACGGCTACCGGCGCGAAGTCCTGGTACATGACGTTGCCGATGCGCGAGTCGCCCCAACAGAGCACTGCCGGCGAATCGTCCGCGGGATTGTTCTCCTCGATCCAGTCGAGGGCACGTTCGATGAGCGGTGATCTGATCCCGTCGGAGACCACCCACTCGTAGTACGCGCGCTGCTCGGCGATGTGCGCCGTGAATGCTTCTCGTGCAGTCGTTCCCGAATTCGGGAGTCGGAGGAAGTCGAAACGCTCACCAGGTTTGTCGATGGCATGCAACTGAGCCAGGACGTCGACCGAGCTGCGCTGCAGGGTCTTTCGCTGCTCGGGTGACGCTTCGGTGACCCACGATCCGAAGTTGTACGGCATGACGTCCGGTGGCACGTCGCCGGAGATGCGTTCCATCACGAAGAACGGCGCACCCAACGCGTCCGGGTCGGATTCTGACCAGTACACCGCGGGTACGGGCACTGCCGAGTGCTCGCGCACCTGAGCCATGGTGCGGAACTGGGATTCGAGGTCGTAGGCAGGAAAGACCGGCATGGTCGATTCCGTCGGCGCCACCCGAGCGACCAAGGGATGATGTTCGCCGTCCCAGGTGGCGTCGAAGAGGATGGTTTCGCTGGACATGCCGTTGGCTGCGGGCAAGGTGACGTCGGCGACGGTCACAGTGGATCCGCTCGGCACCTTGCCGGCCATCCACCGTTCCAGGCGCTCACGGAGGTCTTCGGTGTCGCGGAGGGAATCGCTTGGTCGGGCGACCTGGGCGTGATGCTCGGTTTCATCGGTCGAAGAAGCAGTCGAGGCAACGTCAGATGAGGAAGCGTCTGGGCTCACGGTCACCTCCTTCCCGTAGGCGTCACGTGCAATGCCCGTAACGGTGTGAGTCAGAACACTAAAACACGTTACAGAAATTGGGAACAGGTGGCACCCGTTTAGTGGGACTCCCTGCGGATTTATCGGGGAAGAACGCGTGTCAGATAACGGCGGTGAGTGCGAGCAAGCCCGCACCGGTCAGAGTTCCGGCGCCACCCAGCTCGGCGGGAACGATCCGGAGCCCGGCGACGAACGACAAACGGGCATGTCGGGCAGCCGCGTCGAGCATCGGTTCCCACAGCGGTGTACCCGACTGGGCGAAACCGCCGCCGATCACCGCGAGGTCCACGTCCAGGAGGGCAGCCGCCGAGGCGATGGCACCACCGAGCGCCGTGCCTGCACGGTGAAGCGCGTCCACGGCGATCGCGTCGCCGCTGCGTGCACCCTCGGCTAGTTCACGGCCGGTGTTCCCCGACCAGCCCTGGCTCCGAGCCCATCGCACCGCGGACGGTCCACTTGCCACCGTCTCGAGGCAGCCGACGCCCCCGCAGCTGCACGGTTCGGCAGATCCTGGAACGACGATGTGGCCGATGTGACCGGCGTTCCCCGTGCGACCCCGAGCAATCTCACCGCCGAGAACGATTCCTCCGCCGATTCCCGTCGAGACGACCAGGCTCAGGAGGTTCGGGGTTCCGCGTCCGGCGCCGTGGTGGAACTCCGCCAATGCCGCTGCGGCTCCGTCCATTGCGAGGGCGGTTCCGGCATCGGGAAAGACGCTGCGGACGCCCGCTACGAGCTCGAATCCCTGTGCCCACTCGGTGATGTTGATGGGAGCGACGACGCCGGCGACGGTGTCCACCGGCCCGGCGCACGCGATGCCGACACCGTCGACCTCTCGGCCGTCTGCGACTCGTTCGAGCAGCGCCGCACAGGATCCCCACGGGTCGGTCTGCGGCGTCGGAACGCTGTCGAACACGGGAACGCGGCCGTCCTCGGACACGACCCCGGCAGCCATCTTGGTACCACCGATGTCGACTGCGAGGCGCATGTCGCTATCGCTTTTCGAGAACCACGACGAGGTTGCTCACCAGGAACTCCCGCAGACCGGGGACTCGGACCATCCACCACGCCCACGACGGGTGGTAGCGCGGGATCGCGGCGAGCAATGTGCCCTGGCTGGTTCCACGGGCCCAGCGCAAGCCGTCCGTGGCGCCGACTTTGAACAACGAGACCCCGAATCTGTTCTTCGGTTCGCGTCCGGTCTTGCGTAGGTACCGCTTGGCTGCGTACTCGCCCCCCAGCGCGTGCCACGGTCCGGTTTCGTGGCCGCCGAACGGACCCCACCACAGGGTGTACGAGAGAACCATCAAGCCGCCGGGCTTGGTCACGCGCAGCATTTCCTCGGCCATCAGCCAGGGCTCGCTGACGTGTTCGGCCACGTTGGAGGAGAAGCAGATGTCCACGGACGAGTCCAGGAACGGCAGTGCCAAACCGGATCCACGCACCGCGCCGCCCACGGTCAGACCCGCAGCATGCATCTCCGACGGATCGGGTTCGACGGGAATGTAGCGGGCACCTGCGGCCTGGAAGACCTCCGCGAAATAGCCCGGACCGCCGCCGACGTCGAGGACGGTGAGACCGTCGAGGGATCGTCCGGTGTGACCTTCGTGCAGGTCCGAGATCAATTCGACGGAGTCGCGCGCAAGCGCGCCGTAGAAGATGTCGGGCGCGGACTGCTCGTGGCGGAAGTCGCTGAGCAGGCCGAACGAGCGTTTCAGGGTTGCCCGTCGGCCGAAAATGCGGGTCACTGCGGGCTTGGTCACGGGTAGCAACTTTAGCCACTGGGTCGCCCGGTCCACGAACACCGTCAGGAGCGCGGCAATACGGACGCTCGAACAGTTAGGGTGTTCGGCAGGGTTACCGGCCGGTCAGGCGGGGCATCCCGCAGGATCGCCCGAACCGGGGTGGCCACCGACCAACTCAGGGAGTAACGCACGTGCGCGAGGTTCTGTTGCTCTGCTGGCGCGATACCGGGCATCCCCAGGGCGGTGGAAGCGAGCGTTACCTCGAGCAGGTCGGATCCCAGTTGGCCGAGCGCGGTATCAAGGTGACGCTGCGGACGGCGTCGTATCCCGGGGCGCCCGCGTCGGAGGTTCGAGACGGCATCACGATCAGCCGGGCCGGTGGACGTTTCAGCGTGTACCCCCGCGCTCTGGCCGCCATTGCCGCCGGACGTCTGGGTTTCGGATCGCTCAAGGGCATCCGCCCCGACGCGGTGATCGACACCCAGAACGGCATCCCCTTCTTCTCGAAGGCCGTGGCGGGTGCACCGGTCACGCTTCTGGTCCATCACGGCCATCGCGAACAGTGGCCGGTGGCAGGCAAGCTCGTCGGCCGGATCGGCTGGTGGGTCGAATCGCGATTGTCACCGCGCACCCATCGACGTAGTCAGTATCTGACGGTGTCGCTTCCCTCAGCGGAAGAATTGGTGGACCTCGGTGTCGAGCGCGAACGAATTGCCGTGGTGCGTAACGGTGCCGATCGGCTCCCCGTCGGCGTCGACGCGGGTGGATCGATCACCAGGGCCGAGCGTCCCACCATCTCGGTTCTCTCACGACTGGTGCCGCACAAGCAGATCGAGGACGCACTCGAGGCCGTCGCAGCCCTGCGTCCGACGCTTCCGGACATCCATCTCGACGTCATCGGTGGTGGTTGGTGGGAGCAGAACCTGCGAGATCGCGCCGCCGAGTTGGGAATCGGTGACGCCGTCTCGTTCTACGGTCACGTCGACGAGGCTCGTAAACATGAACTCCTTGCGCAGTCGTGGATTCACCTCATGCCTTCGCGGAAGGAAGGGTGGGGCCTGGCGGTCATCGAGGCTGCGCAGCACGGTGTTCCGACGATCGGTTACCGCAGTTCCAAGGGCTTGACCGATTCGATCGTCGACGGAGTGACCGGGCTGTTGGTCGGCGGTGAGCACGCCGGCGACGGCGACATCGCTGATCTGACGCAGGCGGCAGGCACCCTGCTCCGCGACCACGAACTCCGCACGGTGCTCGGTGAGAAAGCTCGGGTGTGGTCGGGCGAGTTCTCCTGGGAGCAGACCGGCACCGGAGTGCTCGAGGTGCTGACCGCGCACAAGGACGGTCGGTGGGTCTCAGGACTGGCCGCGCCTCGCGAGTCGAATTCGGTTCTGGTTCAGTCCGACTGAGATCAGCGCGATCACGCCCATCAGTATCCAGGCGAGATGCGCAACTATGACGGCCGTTCGGGCGCGGGTCGAGGCTTCGTGCGCGGCAACATCTCCCGGTACCCGGTAGAGCTCGAGATCGTTGTCGGCAAAGACCTGTTCCAAGCCGTCGAGCGTGGTTGCCGAGTTGCCGAGTTGACCTGGTGTCCCGCGCTCGATCAGTACCCATCCGACTCCGAGATCGGCCAACTGCGTAGGACTTCCGCCGGCCAGCAGTAGGTCTTCGACCCGAGTTGCCCGAGTCCCCTCGCCGCCGACAGCACCACCGGCAACCACCAGTTGGCCGGTCTGCAGCACGTCGAGGGGTAGGAAGCGTGGTGCGGGGTCGAGTACCGGCGCATCACCGCTGTAGGGGAACGCGCGGAACATTCCGGCGGGAAGCACTGCAACGTCACCGGTTTCGTCTCGCAGTTGCTCGGTCACCACGGTCCAGGAACCGGGGTAGTGCACGGGCTTCAACGCGCCGCCGACACCCCACACCAGATCCGGCAGTGCCACGATCGTCACCACGACGGCGGCAACCGAGAATGCCGGGCGGGGGAGGGAGAACCGATTGCCTGCCCACATCACCGCGGCGGCCGCAGCAAGTGCGTAGAACGGGACGGCCAGCGCGACCCACTTCTGCGCGTCACGCAGTAGACCGGCGCCGGTGAACACCTCGACCGACCATCGGCCGGCGTCGAGACCCCACGGGGTAGCGCCCATGGTCGGAGCCAGCACCGCGAACAGGGCCAGTAGTCCGAGTCCACCGACAACAGGATTCCGGCGTCGGCGCCACAGAGCGGGCATACCGGCGAACACGACGACGAGCAGAAGAACCGTTCCCACCAATGCGAAGAGTGTTGTGCGCGTGGACGGTACCGCTGCCGAGTTCCAGATACCGCCGAGACCGGCGAGGCTGCCCAGCGTCGCGAGTCCCGGTTCTGCTCGGGCGGCAAAGGCGGCGACTCCCGCCGGATCGGAACCGTCGCCTGCTGCGCCGGATACGAAGGTGGCTACCAACCACGGCGAGGCGGCGACGAGGAACAGTCCGATCGTGCCGCAGACACGCCGCATGGCCGAGGTTCGGCCTCCTGGGGTGGCTACCACCACCAGCGCGGCCGTCAGAGCGAGCAGAGCGCCGGTAGGTGTCAGGCCCGCGAATGCCAGTGACGCGGCCAACGCCCACCAGGACCCGGGCGTGGCTCGGCGAACTCCGATTCCGGCACACACGATCCACGGCAGTGCGGCATATCCGGTCAGCAGGCTCCAATGTCCTTGCAACAGGCGCTCGGCCACGTAGGGGTTCCAGAGCATCACCGTCGACGCGACCAGTTGTGGACCGAGACCGGCCGTCGGCAGCAGGACGGCGACCATGCGCGCCGCACCCCAACCGGCGAGCCAGAGCGCCACGAGCAGGATGAACTTGACCACCAGTCCGCCGTCGATCACGGTGCTCAACGCTGCGATCAGCGCGTCCTGGGGAACGGCGCGGGCTGCGGCGTCGGTGAGTCCGAGGGCGGAGTCGGTCAAGTACGAGCGCGGCGTGCTGACGGCGTCGCGCAGCAGGAGGTAGCCGGGGCCGAGCAGCGGTCCGAGGATCAACAGTGCCAGCGCCAGGCTGTACGCCGCAGGCAGGTAACGGCGGTATCCGGCTTGCACTGTCATGACGCGCACGATACGTGGTGCATCATTACTGCCATGCCTCGCCAACCACTCGATCGCGCCGCCGCGGCCGGGGTCGGCATGGTTTTGGTGGGATCGATGACGGCCAATGTCGCGTCGTACCTGTTGGCATGGTTGGCCAGCCGATGGTTGGGTCCGGTCGGCTACGGCGAGTTCGCGAGTCTGCTTGCCGCCCAGTTGGTACTTGCGGTTCCGGCTTTGGCGTTGCAGACGGTGGTCGCCCGCGAGGCGGTGCGTGGCAAGAGCACAGATGCGTTGCGGTCGTTGGGGTATCGATGCACCGCGATCGTCGCCGTCCTCGCGGTGGCGCTCGCTCCGGCGATGGCGTGGCTGCTCGACACCGGAATCGTGGCGTCGTTCTCGGCATTGGTGACTGCGCCCATGTTGGTTCTACTGGCAACGGAGCAGGGGTTGTTGCAGGGTCACGGTCGGTTCGGCACTCTCAGTGCCGTGCTGGCCGGAGCCGGGGTGATGAAAGTCCTTCCGGCAGTGATCGTTCTGGCTTTCGGTGGCGGAGCAGGCGCGGCATTGGTCGCCGGCGCGGCCGGAACTGCGTTGCTGGTGGCGATAGTTCGAGTGGTCGACCGAACCGTCTCGGTGAGCGAGGACCGTCCGGTGCGTATCGGCGTCGTCTCCGTGCTCGCGGCGTCACAAGTCCAGCTTGCGTTGATCGCGTTGTCTTCGCTGGACCTGCTGATCGTCCGCGTCGTCCTCAGTGAGTACGACGCCGGTGTCTACGCACTCGGCGCCGTCGCGACGAAGGTGGCGTTCTGGCTGCCACAGGCAGTGGGCGTCGTGCTGTACCCGAAGATGGCGAATCCGGCGCACTCGGCGCAAGCGGTTCGCTCGGCGTTGGCGGTGCTCGTCGGCATCGGCGCCGTGTTGGTTCTGGGGGCGGCGGTTGCCGGCCCGCTGGTGCCGATGCTCGTGGGCGACGCGTACGCCGCCGTGGCTCCGATGCTGTGGGCCTTCGCCCTGCACGGTGCAGCGCTAGCGGTACTCCAGGGTGCCTTGCTGTCCGCAATCGCGTCAGAACGCACGCGAGTGGCCCTTCTGGCGTGGGCAGGACTGGTTGTGGAGGCGACGGTCATGCTGGTGTGGGCGAAGACGCCGGGAGAGTTGATCGGCGTTGCCGTGGTGGTTGCGTCGACGACGGCGTTGTCGGTGTCCGTCGCCGCAGTGCGAAGTGCCGACCGCGCCCGGCCGGCACCTCACACCGGCGTCAGTTCTCCAGACGCGTGAACAAATCGTCGAAGTAGTCGAGCGTACGCATCGCGGTGTAGACGGATCCGTAGTTGATGTTCCCGCCCGTGTAGACGACGTTGTCGCCTTGTACTGCGCGGATACGGTTCCACATCGCGCGGTCGTTGCTGACGGGATCCACGCCGGGCGCGGTGGTGACGATCATTCCGTCGGCCGAGTCGAGAGCAGTCACGAGGTTTTCGGTAGAGATCTCCTTCTGTCCCTCGACCGGCCACTGGAGTTGGACGCCGAGGTCTTCGGCCACCTGTGTGGAGATGCCCTTGCGGTTGACGCCGTTGACCTTCTGATTCACGTAGTTCAGCAGCACGATCTGCTTGCTCGCCAAGCTCGGGGCGTGGCGTTCCTTCAATCCGGCTGCCTTGTCCTCGTACGCTCCGATGACCTGACGGACGTCGGGGTTCTCGGTGCGATTCAGCCAACTCGCCAGCTGATCGATGTTCTCGCGCCACGGGCGCGTGAAGTCCATCGGAAGCACAGGCGCTGTCTGGCTCAACTGCTGTAGCGGCCACATGTCGGAGGCCTCACCGATGTCGGTGCAGATGATCAGGTCCGGTTCCAGCGCGAGAATTGCCTCGACGTTGACCGGTGCCTCGAACACCTGTGCCGTGGGATCGGCCGGAACCCACGGCTCGGCGGCGTCGAAGCTGTACGCGATGACCGGCAGGCCCATCGCAACGGCTGGTTCGAGGTCGAGTCGGGAGTCGATGGCGACGACGCGTTTCGGTGTCACCGGAATGTCGTAGGTTCCGAGCGAGGTCGTGACCGTGCGCATCCCGGCCGAATCGCCCTCGGTACCGGCGGACCTCGCGCAACCGGCGGCGAACAGCCCGGAGAATGCAGCCGTGCCGACAACAAATCTCCGTCGCGTCAGATCGCTGACACAGATGTGCGAACCCAGAACTGTTGATGCGGGCATGTGGCTCCTCGTGTTCGGGGTGGTCTGGACTTCCAGAAAACGCTAAGCCCGCAACCACGCGGAGGGAACGACCCGTTGCGCCAATCCGTACGCCGATCCGGCAACAAAGCCCCGAAACGCAGCAGAGCGCCCCTTCCGTGTGGAAGGGGCGCTCTGCTTACTGTCTGAATCAGTCCTTGCGCAGATCCGGACGCGGAATCACCTGAGTGTCGTCCGAGGTCCAGTCGTGCTCACCCGGAGCCGGCTCGGGCGAGCCCTGGCCGCTGGGATTCTGGTTCGTTCCGCCGTGTGCAGCGCGGGCCGGAGTTCCGCCCTTGCCGCCGCGAATGCCGAGGAAGATACCGGCGATCAGCGCGATGACACCGAGGACACCTGCCACGATCGGGACTGTGCGGCCGAACAGCGAGAGCTTGTCCATGCCGTCACGTGCCTGCTGGACCTGGTACTCGATGGTTGCTTCGTCGAAGGGCAGCGTGACCTTGAGAACCTCGACGTCGACCGAGTCCTTGTTGCGTCCGTAGTACTGGTGCAACTGCTCCTGGCCCTTGACGACGACGCCGGTCTTGGGCTCGACCCACAGGTCACGGACGTTGGTGTACCAACGCGTCATCGTGATCGGAGTAGCGCCACCGGGAACGCCCCAGGTGTCGGCGGGCAGGCTCAGCTTGTTGGTGGGGGAGTTGACGACCTTCGACAGGTCGACGGGATCGATCGTCTGCTGGAAGTGGTACACCTTCAGACCGTTGATCTCGGTCTCTTCGACGAAGTCGATGTCCTTCGTGGCGCGAGCGTTCAGGTCGAAGTAGGGGTAGCTCTTCTGTTCCGTGTTGAACGGGAACTTGTACTGCAGACCGTCGCGGGAAACTTTTTCGGCGGGCTGGTCGCTGGACGTCTGGACGGTTCCGACCGGATCGTTGGTCGGCATCGAGCTGACGCGATCGAGCGTGACGCGGTCCAGGGTTGCGGTCAGCAGTCCGGTGTCGCCCTGCTTGTCGGTACGACGGACGGTCTGGCCGGCTTCGACGGTGATGATGTCGGCGTCGGACGGGTCCTGCGTGGTGACGTAGCGCTGAGCGACGATCGGCACGTTGGTGTCGACCTGCGCCTTACCAGCGAGGAGGGCCGCCGAGTTGAGGACGCTACCGGTGCCTGTGGCGACGGTGGTCACCTCGAGGTCGAGTGGCGTCTTCTCCAGCTTGCCTACCGTGTAGGTAGGAATGAGGATGGCGATGGCCAAAAGGAAGGCACCGAGGCCCACCAGAATGCAAGGAAGTATCCGGCTCGGCCCTGAGCGTTCCGCCATGCTGTGACTCCTAACCCGTTAAGTCTTTCGAGGTTCCCCAACCGGCACAATATGAGCTGCGCAGATCGCATGGGGCCCCCGATGGACACCATGTGTGGCAGAACACTAACAGTCCACCGGCCCGGTTTGTCGCATGAGGGCATGAATTGGCCAGGCATTTTGTTGTGAGTCCCTGGTGGTTTCCCTCAATCGGCCTGGGGTGCACACTTATCCGTGATGATCAGTTCCACGAATTCCCCTCAGACGGTCCCGCCACAGGCTCGGGGCTTCGTTCCGGCTTTGGACGGTATGCGTGGATTGGCGGCGCTCGGTGTCCTCGTCACCCATGTCGCGTTCCAAACCGGTGAAGCGCAGTCCGGCGCGATCGGGCGCGCGTTCGGTCGACTCGATCTCGCCGTAGCGGTGTTCTTTGCCTTGTCCGGATTTCTCCTGTGGCGCCCCCACGCGGCAAAGGCCCGCGGAATCGGGCAACCGCAGCCGACGGTCCGATATTGGATCTCGCGTGCAACGCGAATCCTGCCGGCGTACTGGGTGGCGGTGGTGCTGATCCTGCTGTTCCTGCCCGGAGCCGGCGGGGGTTACCAGGTATGGCTGGCGAATCTCGGGTTGGCGCAGGTGTTCGTGCCGTTGACACTCACCGAGGGCCTCACGCAGATGTGGAGCCTGTCGGTCGAGGTTGCGTTCTATGTACTACTGCCGCTGTTCGCGTATCTGATGGTGCGACTACGCGGAAACTCGGCCCGGTTCCGGCTACCGCTTCTGCTCGGGGTGTCAGTGTTGGCGCTGACGTGGGCTTTCATTCCGATCCCGACTCCGGACGCCATTCACCACGACAACTGGCTGCCGGGCTACCTGCCGTGGTTCGGCGCAGGCATGGTGCTGGCCGAGCTGGCCGTGGGCCCGTCGACGTGGATGCATCGCCTCGCGCACCGGCGGGTGCTCCTGACTTTTGTTGCGTGTGTGGCCTTCGTTCTCTCGTGCACCGATCTGGCCGGGCCCGAAGGTCTGGTGCGGCCGGAGCCGTGGCAGTACGCGATCAAGATTGCACTCGGCGCGATCATCAGCTTCTCGTTGATCGCTCCACTGGTTCTGCGCGATCAATCGCAGCATCGATTCCTGGCGAGCCCGCTGGCGTTGGCAATCGGACGCTGGTCCTACGGGCTGTTCATCTGGCACCTGGCCGTACTGAACGCTGTGTTCCCCGTGTTCGGCATAGTTCCGTTCTCGGGCAGCTTCTTCTACGTCCTGGCCCTGACGGTCGTCCTGAGCGTCGCTGTGGCCTCGGCCAGTTACGCCTTGGTGGAGGAACCGGCGCGCGTCGCGGTCACGCGCTGGGAGAAGCGCCGCCATATCGGTGAACCGGCAAAGGGCAACGCGGCCAACCCGGTCACGACCAAGGCCACCAACATCGAGAACTGAATCGCGAACGAATCGCCCACATAGCCGCCCGGTGCCCGCCACGGTCCGGTCGAGAGCAGCGTGATGCCGATCATCGCGGCCACGCCGGCGGTGCCGACGAGAATGCGTGCGGTCCGAGCGGGGCCGAAGATTCGCAGCGCGGCAAGTCCGAGGATCGAGCACACAACTGCGATCGCCGCTCCCACTCCGCCGCCGATGACGGTGGCCGCCGCGAGCACGCCCACCCATCCTGCCGCGACGCTGCGCCACGGACGGGGTGGTGTGAGGGACTTGGGCTCTCGGCGCGTAGGGACAAGTGCCGCGAACAGCAGTGGGATCAGCAACACGAGCCCGCCGAATATGCCGAGGCGGTACCAACGGTCGCTGGGGAAGTCGATGGTGACGGTTCCCGCGGTGCCTGCCGGCACGATCCAGCCCTGCTGCCAACCGTTCACGACCACCGGCGTCAGCTCGGAACCGTCCGGCGCGGTGGCGATCCAACCGATGCTGGTGCTCTCGGGATTGACGATCAGCTGATCGGTGGACGAGTTCGTGACGGTGAGTTCCCGGTGATTCGCCGTCCACGAGGTCGATTCGAGCGGTGTATTCCGTTGCGCGGCTGAAGGACCGACCGCCGTCAGATCGAGGTTGTCGACCGAGAATGCCGGGCCTGGTTCGACGACCACTTCGGGCTGGCCCGCCGGCAACGTCGCCGACGCGTCCAGACCGCACACACGTGCCTCGACGGGTGCGCCGGTCCGGAGTTGCGTCGCCGTCGCCGTGATCGAGGTGGGGAATTGCTGTCCGGCAACCGAAATGGTCGGGCCATCGCCACAGGTGACGGTGACGGTGCGGTTGTCGAATGAGTCCGAGCCCTGCACTCCCGAACCGGCGATCGGGGTTCCGTCGGCACCGATGACGCCGACCTCGGCGAGGCCGGTGGGCTGCGCCTGGGCGAAGCCGAGCGCCGTCTGATCGAGGACCGGTTCCCAATCGGTGATGCTCAGGACGATCTTGTCGGTGACGAAGGGGGAGAGGGTAATTCGACTGGTTCGAGGCGTGTCGTCCGAGGGTTCGGGCAGCTCTCGCACCTGCGGCCCGTTGCCGAGATTCACCGCGACGCTGGTCGGCAGCGACGGCAGGGTGCCGAGTCCCCGGGTGATGTCCAGGCCGGTGACCAGGGTGGGCTCGGGAAGATTGAGAGTCAGCGTCGGTTTCGGGCCGCCCGGTTCTGTGGTGCTCTGCGGCGCCGACCACGTGGTGCGTGCGTCGCCGTCGGTGGCAGCGAAGGCAGATCCGCGTGTGTCGCCGATGTCGCTCGAACCCGAAGCCGTGATTCGGCCTGGGACGGCAAGCAGATCTTCGAGGGCGTTGCCCTGACGCGCTCGGACAGTCAGTGTCGGTGTAACGACTGTGTTTTCGGGCACCGTGAGCGTGCGCTGGAAGCGGCTCGGCTCTTCCGGTATCGCCATGAATGCATTGCTGCACCGCACGCGGTCGGTCGAGTCCGCGCACGCGTTGCGACCGGGGAACTCCTGGCTCAGATTCCAGGCGTTCACGGATGCGCCCGTCGGCGTATTCGGCAGGACCGTGTCGAAACGGATCGGTACGGTCTTCGGTGCGCTGCGATCGGAGAAGTCTTCGACGGAGAGTTCGCTGATGCCGAACTGTGTTCCAGGCGATCCGTTTTCGGTGTGAGTCGCTGTGATGCGTACCCACGGAGTGATGCCGCCCGGGATCGAGACGGTGATGGGCTCACCGGGACGCTCCACCTTCACCGCCGTGCTGCCGTTCGGTGTCGAGACTTCGAGCCATTTGACGGGAGCTCCGATTGCCGCGGCACTGGTGGTCAGATGAAGCAACCCACTGGAAATCGGTGTGTCGAAGTCGATCTGCAACCACTGGCCCAGGGCTCGTTCGATGCCGTTGCTGAACCAGCCGGTGGCGGGATCGCCGTCGACCGTCGATGCCGGACTGCTCGACGGTGAAGTGCCGCCCAGCTGGGTGGCATCCGAGGCGGCGCTGGAGACGGTGATCGAAGCTCCGCTCCAACGGCCTTCCACGAGAGGCGTGTTCGCAACCGGGTAGTCGGGCACCAGATTGTAGGTACGACGAGCGTCGTCAGGGGTGCGCAGGGCGGAACTGTGGTTGTCGACCTGACCGAAATCGGTTTCTCGATCGCGCGGTGTGTCGGTGACGGTGACAGAATCGACGGGCAGTCCCGCAGCTTCGGCGTCGGCGGCAAGAATCATCGGCCCGGTCCCCGGAACCAGCCCGCTTTCGTGAAGTCGCACAGACGATTCCGGCCCACCTTGTACACGCGGAACCTGGTTCAGGTCGACGGAGTACGGGCCGCTGACCGCCGGGGTGCCGTCGGGCGGGGTGACCTCGAAGATCTCGATGGCTGGGTAACCGGGACGCAGATCGCTGTCCGCGACCAGCCCTTCGATCGGTTCGGGGCTATCGTCTTCACCGAAGTGGGCGACTCGCTTGATCCCCGGCGAGCCTTCGACCGCCTGGTGCACGAGTATCGGCCTGGCCGAGCGCGACGTTTCGCCGTCGAGGTCGTTGCGCATCACCAGGTAGTGGATGCCCTGCCCCAGCAAGGTCTGTGCGAGGCCGTCCGACGGACGTCCGTCGGCGATGAGACGTTGCACCGAATCGAGCGCTCGGATGGCGCCGGGAGGGGTCAGCGGGACCGAGTCACGCACCGCCCACGGCGTACTCGCCAACGCCTGAAGCGGTTCGTCGCGCGTCAGACCCCACACCTGGCTGCCGAAGGGCGCTCCCGGGACGACCAGGGCACGTTCGGCTTCCGATCCGGGGGAGGTGTTGTCCTCGAGCCACTGCGCCGCCTCGTTCCAGTACGAGGGGACGTCCGGATACGCACCGCGGGGAGCGAGCTTTCCCGTCCAGGCCAAGGCGGTCGAGAGGGTGAGGGCAACGAGGATCAGGCTGGTCAGTGCGACCATCGGTTCGCGCTCGGGATGGGCGAACGCGCGGCGCCATCGGGCGAGTGGAACCGATCCCGGCAGTGGCACTTTGGCCAGCAGGTGTGCGAGTCCGAGCACCAGCGGCAGACGGACCAACGGCTCGAGCTTGTGGACGTTGCGCAGCGGCGCGCCTGCCGAGTCGAGGAACAGGCGCACCGACTCCGACACCGGCGAGCTGAGTTCACCCAAGTAACCCGCGGCCAGGCCGGTGATACCGACGAACAGGATGAGCGTCAGCCGGCCGCGAGCAGGCATGGACCGCATGCAGAGCCCGGCGAGGCCGGCGGCGGCAACCAGGCCGGTGGCGACGACTGCTGCGGGTTGGGTGACCAGGACGGCGCCGGCAATGCGTTCGGGGGAGACGAACGGGGTCCAACTGTCCGTGCCGCGAAGTATCTCGGCGAGCGATGCCCACTGAGTGGTGACACCGGCGGACTCGATGTAGTCGAGAAACGGTGGGCTGATCTTGCCGAGCAGAAGTAGCGGCACGATCCACCAGAGGGTGCCGAGAGCGACGAACAGCGCCCACCACGCGGTGAACGTCAGCCATGTTCGGTTGGGTTTGTGCGAGAGCCACCAGATGATCGCGACCAGGCAGGCCGCGGCGGTGGCGACGGCGTTGATCGAACCCATGAGTGCGACGGCAAGTGCGGATTGTGCGGCCAACCGCCTCAACCCCCGTGAGTGGTCAGGGAGTCCAGGGACTCCTTTTCCACGCACAGGGCCGAAGGCCAAAACCACCGGCAACAACACCCACGGCGCCAACATCATCGGAAGGGTTTCCGAGGAAATCGAACCGAGCGTGGTCAGCACGCGGGGAGAAAGAACAAAGGCAACCGCTGCAATCACGCGCGAACTACGGCTGCCGATGCCGAGAGCCTCGGCAACTCGGATGATGCCCCAGAAACCTGCGATCAGAAGCAGCGCCCACCAGATGCGCTGGGTGACCCACGGCGGAACGTTCGCCAACTCGCCGAGCGCGAAGAACGGCCCGTGCGGAAAGAAATATCCGTAGGCCTGGTTTTGAACCTGGCCGAGCGGGGCCTGACTACTCCACTGATGCGAGGCGCGTTCGAGAAAACCGAACGGATTCTGCGTCAGGTCGTACTTGGTGTCAGCGGTGATCAGACCCGGCGATTGCAGAAAAGTGAGAAGAAACGCTACGACGGAGGCGCCGAACAGCCACCGCTTCGACAGGGGCTCTGCCGACGGGGCGGTGTCTACCGAAGACACCGCTGCGTCGGCGGAAGAACGGGAACTCGCGAGGCCTGCGCTCTCAGCGGCTGCCGTACTCAACCTGGTTCAGCACGGAAGAATCTGCGTTTCCGCTGCGGTCGATCTCGGGACGAGTGTTGTCCGACGCGGCGGCCGTGACACCGAAGATGACGCCGGCACCCAGAACGGCACCGATGACAGCGCTGGCCACACCGGGGACAAGGAACTTCGTCATCGCGGATCTCCCAATTGGTCGTTAGTCGGTCGTTCGCGGTCGGACGGACTTACCGGCCCGTACGAACTGCTCGGGTCAAGGTATCACCCGCACTCGAGAATCCGGACGATTACCCTCGTGACGTGCTGGTCAGTCGAGGGTTTCGGCACCAAGCGCGGTCAACAGAGTGCGCAGTTTCGTGGACGTCTCGTCGAGTTCGTCCTGCGGATCCGATTCGGCGACGATTCCGCCACCCGCGCTGGCCCAGGCAGTGAAGCCGTCTGCACCGATCTCGGCGCAGCGGATGGCAACCACCCAATCGCCGTCACCGGCCTCGTCGCACCATCCCACGGCGCCGCCGTAGAAACGCCGAGGTTCCTCGGTCTCGCGGATGACCTTCAGTGCCGCGTCAGTGGGTGTTCCGCACAGCGCGGGCGTCGGATGCAGCGCGATGGCGAGGTCGAGCGCAGTAGTGTCGTTTCGCAGCGTGCCGCGGATCGGGCTGGCCAAGTGCCAGACCTCGTGAGTATTGGTCAGTTCGGGAGTTGCCGGCACCGACAGATCACTGCACATCGGTTGCAGGACCTCGCGGATCCACGACGTCACGAAGGCGTGCTCGGCCAGATTCTTCGTCGAATGCAGAAGGCTTTCGCCTGCCTCGCGGTCTTGATCGGCGTCGGCGGATCGCTTGGTGGTCCCGGCCAACGGGCGACACGTCACGACGCGCCCGCGTCGACTGACCAATACTTCGGGCGTCGCGCCGACCAGGCTGTGGCCCGCGAATTCGGCTCCCGCAGCAGAGAGGTCGACGGCAAAGGTGTTGGCGACGGGATTGAGCGCCGCCATGCGTGCGGCGAGCGCGGTTGGGGAGATCGGGGTCTGCGTGCGAAGTTCCACAGTGCGAGCCGCGACAACCTTGTCGATCTCTCCACTGCGGAGGCGTCCGATCAACTTTTCCACTCGACGAAGATGCTCCGACGACGACGGGATCTCCCGGTCAACCCGGGTCGTGGGCAGGGCCTGGGGATCGCGCGGTTGCCACGGCCGCGACGCGATCGTCGCCTCGGCGGGTTCGTACAACGCCGTTGCGGCAGCCGGGTCGAAGGGGAGCGCTCCGACGATCAGCTTTGTCGTACCTGCCGACAGAGCGTGGGTGGCCGCGTCGGAGCTGTCGAAGCTGCGTCGTACGCCGCGGGTGACCACGCTGTGATCGGGGCGCGAGAGAACAAAACCGTCCATGGTGCTTTCGACACTAGTCGGCCACGGATCAGGAATGCGCGAAGGTCACTTCCCCGGAGGGACGATCAACACCGGCCGATGACTGTGACGCAGAACATGATCCGCGACGCTGCTCTGCAGTAGCGACCGCAAACCCGTGGTGCCACGGGTGCCGGTCACGATGATGTCGACGTCCAATTCGTCTGCGGTTTCGCAGATTGCAGACCAGATCGCGGATCGGCACTCGGCGCTTCTGCCTTCGACGGTCAGGCCTGCGGCCTCGGCCAGTGCGACGCCCTCGGCGAGGGTGACTTTGGCGTCGGTGTAGGCGATGTCCTCGACGTCGTCGTCGGGAACCCACTCCGGTTGCATCACCCCGGACAGGCCGGACATGCGAGCGGCCTGGCGAACCATGGGCTCCCAGGCAGTGACGAGAACAGCACGATTGGCGGAGAGGAAACGCCCCGCATAGTCGACTGCACGCTTGGCGTTGTCGGAACCGTCGTACGCGATGAGCATCAGACCTTGTGGCATCACGACCTCCTCGTCAGCGGGGGAATCGGTTCTCTTCCAGGCTACCGTCCCGATGTGCCCGTGAGGGAGTGTATGGGTACCGGGTCCGTTACGGTCGAGGTATGCGGATCAAGTTTCTGAAGGCTGCAACGACCATTGCATTGTGCGGAGGGTTGGTTGCGGGATGCTCGGGCGAAAACGGGACCGCCGATCCGGTTTCGAGCGCCCCGACCAGCACCAGCACCGAGATCACGTCGACGCCTGCGGCATCGAGCTCCGCACCCGTCGCCGCGTCGTGCGGTAGTGACCTTCTAGCCTCGCTGTCCTTGCGTCAGAAACTTGCCCAGCTGCTCAACGTCGGCGTTACCGGGACCGACGACGCGTTGTCGATAGTGCAGAACGAGGAGATCGGCGGCATCTTCGTCGGAAGTTGGACCGATCAGTCGATGCTCACCAATCGCGAAGTGCCGCAGGTTGCTTCGGCGTCGAAGTTGCCGTTGATGGTGACGATCGACGAAGAAGGTGGACGAGTTTCCCGCGTCGCGGACATCCTCGGGCCCGATCCGTCGGCCAGGGAAACGGCGCAGACCATGACAGTGGAACAGACGTACCAGATGGCACTCGAGCGTGGACGCGGTTTGAAGGATCTCGGGATCACCGTCAACTACGCCCCCGACGTCGACGTCAGCAGCCAACCCGACGACTCCGTGATCGGGGACCGCTCGTACTCCGACGACCCCCAGACCGTCGTTGCCTACGCCGGTGCGTACGCGCAGGGGATGCGCGACGCCGGAATCTTCCCGGTGATCAAGCACTTTCCCGGGCATGGCAGCGCGTCGGGTGACTCGCACCGGGGTGAGGTGACAACGCCGCCGCTACAGGATCTGATCGCGTCGGACCTGATTCCCTTCCGTGAGCTGTCGGGAACCGGAGTCGGCGTCATGATGGGTCACCTCGAGGTTCCCGGTCTGACCGAGCCCGGTACCCCTGCCAGCATCAGCCCCGCAGCCGTTGCGTTGCTTCGCGACGGAGTGGGTTACGGCGCAGCGCCGTTCACTGGTCCGGTGTTCACCGACGACCTCAGCGGCATGCAGGCGATCACCGACCGATACGATATTGCCGATGCGGTTCAGGCTGCGCTGGTGGCTGGAGTCGATCAGGCATTGTGGCTGACCACCGACGACGTTCCGCGGGTTCTCGATCATCTCGAGCAGGCCGTCGCGTCCGGTGAGCTTCCGCAGACGCGGGTCGATCAGGCTGTGGTCACAGTTGCCGCTGCCAAAGGTGCCGTGACCTGCTGAGTCGAAGTCAGGATTCGACGCACAATCTTACCGTAGAGTAAGATCGACATTTACCCTGTGGTTGGAGGAAGCATGGCCGGCGGTACCAAGCGACTGCCACGCGCAGTGCGTGAGCAGCAGATGCTCGACGCGGCTGTGGACGTGTTCTCCGACAGGGGATTTCACGAAACTTCGATGGACACCATCGCGGCCAAGGCCGAGATCTCGAAGCCGATGCTGTATCTGTACTACGGCTCGAAGGAAGAGTTGTTTGCCGCGTGCATCCATCGCGAAGGGCTCCGCTTCCTCGAAGCACTCGCCCCGGCCGGCGCGCCGAACCTGACTCCGCGTGAACAATTGCGCGCCGCTCTCGAGGGTTTCCTCGGGTTCGTGGGCGCAAACCGCAAGTCGTGGATGGTGCTCTACCGTCAGGCCGTCGGGCAGCAGGCTTTTGCGGGCACCGTGCAGTCCAGTCGCGATCGGTTGATCGAGTTGACCGCGCATCTGCTCGAGTCCAGCACCAAGGATCCTGATGCCGCGCACGATTACGGGATCATCGCCATCGCGCTCGTCGGCGCCGGTGAGGCGGTAGCGGACCGGGTTGCGGGTGGGGAAATCGAAGTGGATGCCGCAGCGGATCTACTCGAATCCCTCGCGTGGCGCGGTCTGTCGGGCAAGAAGAAGTCCGAATAGCCCCCCAGTCACATCGCGTGAACGTATCGCTCCCCTTGTTGAACAGGGGGAGCGATACGTTCACACTGTCGGGGCGGGGTCGGAAACGCACCAGCCCAACCCAGTTCAGTCCTAGGTCAGCGCAGCGTCGCAGTGACGTGCGGGTAACCCTTCTTCGGGTGGCGCAGCGACAGATCCCAGCCGTCGTCGGTGCGATCAGCGTAGGCATTCAGCGTCGCCGGTAGCAGAATCGGCTTGCCGAAACGCACGCTGTAGGTGACCTTGTCCGCGACGGACCCCTCGACGGTCCGCAGAACTGCCGCGGCACTCCACATTCCGTGAGCAATGGTCTTCGGGAAACCGAAAGCCTTCGCGCCCAGAGACGAGACGTGAATCGGATTACGGTCGCCGGAGACAGCGGCGTACTTGCTGATCGTGGTCTGGTCGACGCGGATGGTGCTCATCGGCATCGGGGGGACCTCGTCGGCCTTGGGCTCCGGACCGGGCTGGCCGGACAGGGAGGTCTTCTGCTGGTTCAGGAAGCTCGAGGTCTGTCGCCAGACCAGTTCCCGTCCCACCCGAATTTCGGTGATCACGTCGATCAGCAGGCCCTTGCGGTGCTCACGCAGGTTCTCGGCATGCACCGAGAGGTCAAGCGGTTCGCTGACGGAGATGGGCCGCAGTGATTCGATGACGTTCTCGGCGTGAACGGAGCCGACGGCGGCGAAGGGGAAGTCCTTCGACACCATCAGCTTCATCACGGTAGGGAAGGCCAAGGTGAAGGGGTACGTGATCGGCAGAGTGTCGCCGAACCGCAGTCCGGTCACGCGGCAGTACGCCGCCAGATTGTCGGTGTCGACCTTCAATCCGGTGAGGGTGAAGGTCTGCTGTGGCACCGAGCGCGAGTTGGACTTGTTCCACGGCAACAATCCCAGTACCGCGCGGGAGTAGATGTCGAGGGTCTTCGGCTGCTCGGTGAGCGCGACGGTCTTTGTTGCCATCATGCGCCCAGGAGGCTCTGGCCGCAGACGCGAACGACCTGTCCCGTAACGGCATTGGAGGCCGGGCTGGCGAAGTATGCGACGGTCTCGGCGACGTCGACGGTCTCGCCGCCCTGCAGGAGCGAGCTCATGCGGCGGCCGGCTTCGCGGGTGGCGAAGGGGATGGCTGCGGTCATGGCGGTCTCGATGAAGCCCGGTGCGACGGCGTTGATGGTGATGTTCTTCTTCGCCAGGACGGGAGCTTCGGCGTGTACGAGGCCGATGACGCCGGCCTTGGAGGTGCCGTAGTTGGTCTGGCCGCGGTTGCCCGCGATGCCGGCGATGGAGGAGACGTCGACGACGCGGCCGCCTTCCTTGAGGGCGCCCTTCTCGACGAGGTGCTCGGTGATCTTCTGCGGTGCAAGAAGATTGACGTTCATGACCATGTTCCAGCGGCCCTCGTCCATGTTGGCGAGGGTCTTGTCGCGGGTGATGCCGGCGTTGTGGACGATGATGTCCGCTCCACCGTGACGCTCGAGGAGGTGAGCTGCGAGGACCTCGGCTGCGTCGGCTGCCGTGACGTCGAGGGCCAGGGACGTGCCGCCGACCTTGTTCGCGGTCTCGGACAGCGCTTCGCCGGCGGCCGGGATGTCAGCGCAGACGACGTGCGCGCCGTCGCGGGCCAGGACCTCGGCGATGGTGGCGCCGATACCGCGGGCTGCGCCGGTGACGACGGCAACCTTGCCTTCGAGCGGCTTGTCCCAGCTTGCGGGCGCGACGGAATCTTCAGCGCCGACGACGATGACCTGGCCGTCGACGAAGGCGGACTTTGCCGAAAGGAGAAAGCGCAGAGTCGATTCCACGCCGGAGAGTCCGGTGGATGCCTTGGGGGAGACGTAGACCAGCTGAGCGGTGGAGCCGCGCTTGATCTCCTTGCCGACGCTGCGGGTGAAGCCTTCCAGAGCGCGCTGCGCGACATGCTCGTCGACGCTCGACGTTTCTTCCGGCGTCGTGCCGAGAACGACGACGCGAGCCGACGGTGCGAGGTTGCGGATTACGGGCTGGAAGAACTCGAACAGCTGCTCGAGCTCGCTGACCTGAGTGATTCCGGTGGCGTCGAACACGAGTCCGCCGAAGCTGCTGTCGTGTGCCTGAGCCGCCGGGTAGTCGGAGAGCAGTACGCGAAGTGGTTCTGCGAGTCGACCCTTGCCGCCGATGAGGACAGGTCCGGCGAGTGCGGGTTCCCCTGCTTTGTAGCGACGCAGGTTCTCGGGCCTGGGCAGGCCGGCCTTCGACGCGATGAATGCGCCGGGGGCGGACGAGAGGAACTGTGAATAGAGGTCGGGAGCTCCCTTGCTGGCTGCCACGGTCCTACCTTCTGTTGTGTTTCGGGTTGTCTCTCACCGGGCAATCGAAAGAATGCGGCGATAGACAAGTAACTTACTACTGAGTAAGAATAGTCTTCAACAGGTAATCGCACCATCCTTGGAGACGCAAGTGACAAGCAAAGCCCGTTCAAATGCAAAGCCCGCCGCACCGCGCACTGCACCGGCCGCAGCCGCTGCAAATTCTGCAGGTCAGCGCCGTCCGGTTGCGATCGTCGGCGGAAATCGCATTCCGTTCGCACGCTCGGACAAGGCGTACGCACAGGCGTCCAACCAGGACATGTTCACTGCGACGCTCGACGGTCTGGTGAGCCGATTCAATCTGCAGGGCGAGAAGCTCGGCATGGTCGTCGGCGGTGCGGTGCTCAAGCACAGCCGTGATTTCAATCTCATTCGCGAGTCCGTTCTCGGCAGCGCGCTGAGCCCGTACACGTCGGCGTACGACCTTCAGCAGGCGTGCGGCACGGGACTGCAGTCGATCATCGCCGTCGGCGACGCCATTTCGGCCGGCCGCATCGATTCGGGCATCGGCGGCGGCACGGACACCACGTCCGACGCCCCGATCGGCGTCAACGATCAGGCGCGCGAGTTCCTGCTCTCCCTCAATCGCGCGAAGTCCACGGGCGACCGCATCAAGCTGCTCGGCAACGTCCGTGCGGGCATGCTCGGCCTGGAGATTCCGCGCAACGGCGAGCCTCGCACCGGCAAGTCGATGGGTGACCACGCTGCGATCACTGCCAAGGAATTCGGCATCAAGCGCGAGGACCAGGACGAACTTGCCGCTGCCAGCCACAAGAACATGGCAGCTGCCTACGACCGCGGCTTCTTCGACGACCTCGTCACCCCGTTCCTCGGCCTGACCCGCGACGACAACCTCCGTCCCGGTTCGACCGTCGAGAAGCTGTCGACGCTCAAGCCCGTCTTCGGTACCAAGCTCGGCGACGCGACGATGACGGCAGGCAACTCGACGCCGCTCACCGACGGCGCTTCTGCAGTGCTCCTCTCCACCGACGAGTGGGCAGCCGAACGCAATCTTCCGGTTCTGGCGCACCTCGTCGATTCCGAAACCGCTGCCGTCGACTACGTCCACGGCAAAGACGGGTTGCTCATGGCTCCTACGTACGCGATCCCGCGTTTGCTGGCCCGCAACGGTCTGACCTTGCAGGACTTCGATTACTACGAGATCCACGAAGCCTTCGCTTCGGTGGTTCTGGCAACCCTGCAGGCCTTCGAGTCGGACGAGTACTGCAAGGAACGCCTCGGCCTCGACGGCGCATTGGGATCGATCGACCGAAGCAAGCTCAATGTCAACGGATCGTCCTTGGCTGCAGGTCACCCGTTCGCGGCAACCGGCGGACGTATTGTGGCTTCCCTCGCAAAGATGCTCGCGGAGAAGGGTTCGGGCCGCGGCCTGATCTCGATCTGTGCGGCCGGTGGCCAGGGTGTCACGGCGATCATCGAGCGGTAACCGCTCCACAATCTCCCCATGCGACTGAAAACTGCGCTCACCTGCAGTGATCGTCGCGAGGGGATGCGTAATCGGGGATCCGGCCACGAGGGGTGGCCGGATCCCCGAACTCTTTGCAAACTTTTTCGCGCAGGCGTGTAACGCTGCAGAATAGCTACCGATATTCATGACAGCCCCGTGTTGCTGCCTGACCCCCGACCTGGCAGCAGCGCGGGGCTCTCGTATGTCCGGATATCCTGTATTGAGTTGTCGGTGAGCGCCGCAGCGACGGTTGATGCAGCGAGGAGCCAACAGGTGAGTGACGAAGAGGGTCCGTCCGTCGAGAAGACGAACAGCGAGGACTCGTCCCTCCCGGAACAGGAACTCGAGTCGGTCGAGGAACCTCAGGCGGTCGAAGAGACCGAGTCGGTCGAGGAACCCCAGTCGGTCGAGGAACCCGAGGCCCCTGAGGACACTGAGGCCGTTGTCGAGGCTGAATCAGCAGAACCTGAACCAGCCGAAGCACCAAGGCCTGTCGACGAAGAAGCAAGCGATTCCACGGAAGCGACAGTCGACGAATCGGCAAACGAGGTCACCACCGTCATCCCTGTCGTCCCAGCGGAGGACGCACCGCCGACGGAAGTAGTCAACTCGGCTCCGGCGACAGAAGCCATCGACGAGCAGACAGAGCAGTTCGAGCCCCCGGCAGTGGTGGTTCCCCCGAAGCCGCCGCGTCCCGAGTTCGTGCAGCAGTACGACACCCAGCAACTCGAACCCATCCAGCAGCAGTACGAGCCTGTTGTCCGAGAACCAGAGGTAGTTGCACCCCCGGCGCCGCAACAACCGGTGGCGCCCGCTTCGCAGTCTTCCCGCAAGTGGGTCAAACCGGCGATAGCAGTCGGCGCCATCTTTGCCGTCGCAGCGATTGCCTACGGAGTGGACATCTTCACCTCGTCCGGGAAGACACCACGCGGCACTCAGGTCGCCGGGGTGGACATCGGTGATCTCACGCCCGCCGACGCGGAAGCCACGCTGCGCGCCCAACTCGGCCCGAGGCTCGTCGAACCGGTAGCGGTACATGCAGGCGGCGTCGACTCCGAGATCGTTCCCGCGTCTGCGGGTGTGGACGTCGACTGGTCGGCGACGCTGTCGGGCGTGAACGCTCAGCCCATCAACCCGATCACCCGCATCACGTCGTTCTTCGGCTCCCGCGAGGTGCCCGTGGTGTCGGCAATCGACCAGGGTGCGTTGGATGCGTCGATGGCGCAGCTCGCGGCGAACAGCGATCGTGCGCCCGTCGAAGGTGCAGTCGTGTTCGAGAACGGGAAGGCGACTGGTGTTTCGCCCGCTGCCGGTCAGGCGCTCGAAACGCAGCAGGCGGGTTCGACCTTCGCCGCTGAATGGTCCGATGGTGGCGTCGTCGATCTTCCGGTCGACGAGGTTCCGGTGACGGTCACTCAGGCCGGTGTCGATCGTGCGCTGCAGGAGATCGCTATTCCAGCTGTCTCGGGTGACGTCGTGGTCAACGGCCGTGACGGCAAGGTCGCGACACTCGGCGTCGATCAGATCGGCGAGTTTCTGACCTTCACACCCGACGGCTCGGGTGGGCTGACTCCGCAGTACAACACGGATGCTGCGATCAAGATTCTGACTCCGCAGTTGGCGTCGACGGAAGTACAACCCAAGGACGCGTCGTTCACCTTCGCCGGTGGCAAACCGTCGGTTGTGCCCGGTGTCGTCGGTGATCTGATCAACTGGCCGGACACGGTCAAGGAACTTCCGGTTCTGTTGGGCAGCACGGCTTCTCGGGCAACGCCCGCCGTTTACGGACCGGTCCCGCCGGCGTTGACCACCGAAGCCGCGGAGGCCCTCGGCATCAATGAGGTGATCGGCGAATTCACTACCGGTGGTTTCGAATACGCGTCTGGTGTGAACATCGGCCTGGCCGCGTCGGAGATCGACGGGGCCGTGATCAAGCCCGGTGACACGTTCTCGCTCAACGAGTACACGGGCCCGCGCGGTGCGGCGCAGGGATACATCGAGTCGGGGATCATCAACAACGGTCGCCCGGACAAGGCTGTCGGCGGCGGTATCAGCCAGCTCGCGACGACGCTCTACAACGCGACGTATTTCGCAGGTATGGAGGACGTCGCGCACACCGAGCACAGTTACTACATCTCGCGGTACCCCGAGGCTCGTGAGGCGACCATCTTCGATGGTGCGATCGACCTGCAGTTCCGTAATCCGGCGAAGACCGGCGTGATGATCGAGACGATTGCGACGTCGTCGAACATCACCGTTCGGATCTGGGGAACCAAAGCTGTCGATGTCACGTCGACGACCGGCCCGCGGACGTCGCCGACGTCGCCGAACACCGTGACCTTGCCGGAGGGGCCTGGCTGTGTGGCTTCGAGCGGTGCGCCCGGGTTCACGGTCAGCGACACTCGCGTGATCACCGACCACGCGAGTGGCGCCGAGATTTCCTCGAACACCCGGACCGTCAAGTACGACCCGGTGCCGATCGTGAAGTGCGAGTAGGGAACTACTTGCCGACGAGTGGGGCGAGGGTGCGGCCCGCGAGGTCGACGATGCCTGGCTCTTCGCCGTTCGTGATCAGGTTGATCACGACGCCGTCGATGCCGTGGTCGAGGATGCGCGTCTGGACCTGCTCGGCTACGTCGTCCGGGCTGCCGACGAAATGGCGTTCGGTGGCCTTGGCGACCACGTCTTCCGGCGCGGTGGTGATGTCGAGGCCACGCTCCGCGAGAAATGTTCGCTGATGCGCGCGAGCCTTGTCGCCGTCCTCGTCGATCATCATGAACGTCAGGAAGCTGGTTTCGAGGGTTGCGGGATCGCGACCGGCTTCGTCGCAGCGTGCCGCAAGTGCTTCCATCTTGCGGGGCAGTTCCGACGGGTCGCAGATGATGTTGAGGTGATCCGCGAAGCGAGCGGCGAGGCCGAACGTTTTCTTCTCACCGCCACCGCCGAGCAGGATCGGTAGGTCGTCGCGGACGCGAGGCTCGTTGATGGCGTCCTCGACGTGGTACCACTTGCCGTCGAAGGTGGGGCGATCACCGCGGAGCATCGGCGCGATGATCTGCAGGGCTTCGTCGAGTTTCTGGAAGCGCTCGGTGAAAGTGCCGAACTCGTATCCGAACGAATTGTGTTCGAGTTCGAACCAGCCGGCGCCGATGCCCAGGATGGCCCGACCGCCGCTCACCACGTCGAGGGTGGTGACGGTCTTGGCGAGCATGGGCGGATTGCGGTAGGTGTTTCCCGTGACCAGTGCAGACAACTGGATGGTCTCGGTGGCCGTCGCCAGCGCGGAGAGCGCGGAGTAGGCCTCGAGCATCGGGGCGTCCGGCGCTCCGATTCCGGGGAGTTGGTAGAAGTGATCCATCACGAATGCAGTGTCGAAGCCTGCGGCTTCGGCTTCGCGGGCCTGCGCTATGACGGTGGGGAAGAGGTCCTTGACCGGACCGCCGTAGCTGAAGTTGGGCATCTGGTATCCGAGGCGAGTGCTCACCGTTTCGACGTTACTCGCGATCGGTTGACCTGGCACGATTTTACCAACTCTATGGATTCCGTTGTGCTGGGCAGACTTCCGGAATTCAGAGAAGTTCTTCGGCCGCTTCGCGTCGCTTGGCGCGCTGCTGGTGAAGTTTGACGATTGCGATTGCGACGCCACCGCCGATGATGGCGCCTACCAGCGCGCCGACCCAGGTTGACGATTCTTCGTACGAATCGAATTCGAGACGGGCCATGATTCCGACAGCGGCCACGAGGTAGAGCGCGATGCTGATCACCACGCGAGGACGGCCGTAGGTGGACAACACGTACACATCGACGTCGCGACGCTTCGCATAGATGATCGTGATCAACGAGCCGAACAACGCAACGATCAGCAGCGCGAGCGAGATCCACGCCCCTGTTCGGCCGGCGACCCAGGGCAGAATCGCCGAGCTGACGAATATTGCCCAGAAGACACTCTGGAGTCCCACCGCCGAGGCTTCGTTCCAGACGTCGCGCTGACGCTCGTCCTTGTAGAAGTCGTCGTCCAGATCGCCGACGAACCGCATTGCCTTCATCATGGTGCTCATGCCGTCTCCTCTGGAATTTCTGTGGTGAGTTCCGATTCGGGTAGGGGAAAGAGCGCTTCGACGGTGGTCCCCAGTGCCAGTGCCAGGCGTAGTGCCAGGTAGACACTCGGTGCATAGTCGCCGCGTTCGACGGAGACGATGCTCTGTCTGCTCACCTGACCTGCCGTGGCCAGTTGCGCCTGGGTGAGGCCGGCGAGGCGTCGGTGCTCCCGCACGTTGTTGTCGCCGGCCTTTCCAGTCATGCAAAAAGTAAAGAATACTTGTCACTAGATGTCAAGTTTGCTTGTCATATGAGAGGCTGAAGAGCATGCGTGAACGATTTCTCGAGATCGCCCTGGCCAATCCGGTGGTCGCAACGATCGTGGATCGAAGCTGGGATTGCCGGAGTGGTACCTGACGGCGGGTGGGCTCTTCCAAACCGTCTGGAATCACATCGACGGCCGTGACCTCGGCGCCGGAATCAAGGACTACGACCTCTTCTACTTCGACGCCGGCGATCTGAGCTACGACGCGGAGGACCGTGTGATTCGTTCGGCGGCAGAACTGTTCGCCGATGTCGATGCCGATGTCGAAGTACGCAACGAAGCCCGCGTGCACCTGTGGTACGAGCAACATTTCGGGATTCCCGGCGTTCCGTTCACCAGTTGCCGCGACGCTATCGACCACTTCGCTTCCACAACTTGCTGTTTCGGGATCACCAAGGGATCAGACGGCACCGTCGACGTGTATGCCCCGCATGGCTACGACGACCTTTTCGACATGATCGTCCGCCCCAACCCGGTACTGGCGCCGAGAGAGGTGTACGAGGCCAAGGCGGCACGGTGGCGCAGGGAATGGCCCGCGCTGACCGTGGAGCCTTGGCCGGAGAACCTGACCTAGACTTCGATCGGCGGATGCAGCCTGTCCATGGTCCATTGCCGATTTCGGCGTGAGAGGCGTGTCTTCCCTGGTCGCAGTGCGTCCGCCACGGCCACGAACTGTGGCCGATCCGTGTCGACCCTGCTGTCTCGTCCGTCCGTGCATGGAGACAACCGGCCGGATTCAACGCATCCAGCTGTAGTTCTGGTAGTTGAACCCCCGCAAGACCTTGCGCCTTTCGGAATCGTCTGCGCTAATTTCACGAACTTTCAGTGTGCTGCGACGTTCATCCATGATTGTCTGGGTCCCCTCATGGTGAAAATCTCTTCCGATATTTGGTGGATTGTTTCTAATACTTTACGTCTAATTCTTTAGTGCTAATAAGGTTTCTCCAATGTGAATAGCAATCATCACTAACAAATGAACATTCTACGGTGAAAGTGTGGTTTGTCTATGTGACTTTTCGTGCAACGTGCGATATATCGGAATATTTTCTGCTCGACGACTGTCGTGGCTTTTCAAACTTCTCGACTATTTGGATTGTCGGTTTAAACGCTTTGCATTCGATGCTCGAAATTTCATTGAGAAAAATATCGAGGTTGGACGAAAAATTTCTAGAACCTGTTCCCGGATGGACGAAATGTGAGTACAGTGACTCACGTCACCAGAGCTTCGGGTCCTGTTCAATGCGAGCTCTCACCAGGGCATTCCCTTTTAGGGAAAGCTGTAGCCCTGCGAGCAGGGCCATAAATGCGAAGTTGGCGATAGCCCCGAAGATAGCAGGTCGGTTGGTGATAAGAGATGGTCAGAACAGATCGGGTTGGAGCGTTAAGGACTCCGCGCTCTCGCCTATGAATTGAACGCCTGGGGTCTATCAATTCAACCGAAGGAAGAACTCGTGAAGTTGACTGCCAAGAATTCCGTCAGAGGTGTCCTGCTCGGTACCGCAGCCGGTGCGATGGTGCTCGCCGGAACCGGTATTGCATCCGCTGCCACCGTCGGCGCTGCTGGCTCCGCCGTAACTCTTTCCGCATCCTCTGCGTATCAGGTATGTGGCAATTTCTACGTCGGCCCGGACGCCCACGTGGCGGGCGTGCCTTCTGGTGCCAAAGCGGTAGTGGGCGCCCAGGTCACTGGCAAGCTATACAGCTCATCCTCCAGCACGACTCCGATCACGACCTTCACCGCCACAACGAATGCCGCGGGTGGATGGTGCATGCAGGGTGACTCGGCGATGGCTAGCACCGTGACGAGCGGTGGTGAGGTCAGGATGTCCACCGACACTCCGACCGTGTTGGACGGCACAACAACTCGCACAGGGCAGTGGTCGGGCGGCGGGGCGGACGCCGTCATCGATGCAGGGGAGTTCCTCCTCCATGGCAATGCGTTCATCTTTTCGGATAGGGCCTCGAAGGTGAACTTCTACTACCAGTAAGTCGATCGGCTGCAAGGTTGATCGTAAGAACCTGGACGGGTTGGAGTGCGGGTCTCCGTGCTCCAACCCGTTCGCCGTATGACGCCGTGTTGCGAGTTCGGGTGTGTGTTTCGGCAATTGTGACAATGGGCGCGGGTGTCGCCAGGGAGATGGCGAATGCTGCTTCGGCTGTGACGAATGCAGGCCTGTCTCTGCGGCTTTGTCTCGCAGCCTGCTCGATGTAATTCGGTCGTCCGGCACGGATTGGACGGCATCGGTATCGTCTCGAAGTCATGGCTTATGGGCAATCGCCGTAAGGTTGGCTCGCAATCAATTCTTGTGCCACTGAATAGTGTTCGTGAAGCCGTGATCGGGAAGTTGGCTGCGCGACCTGAATCCGTGATTCGGGTGGCTTTCTGATCCTGCAAGCGGTTCCATCTCGCTTTCGGTGCAAAATTTCTAGTCCTAAAGATTTAATGAACCGAACTATAGTACTAGGACTTTAGTGCTAACTAAATGAATTCCATCTATGGCAAGAAAAATTCCTAGAACGAGTTCCTAATTTGCAAATTTTGGGTACAGTTGTCGGCACCACGAGGAGTTGCGGGCTTCCCCAAAACCTCGCTTGGCAACCACTGTTGTGCCGGATAAACCGACCTGGCCCCGCGCCACAGTCAGAGCAATTACCTACTGGAAACGGAGTAACAAATGTTAGGTCAGTTCATGGCCCTCCTGCGGGCATTTATCCCGTCCTTTGCAACATCGTTAGGCGACGGGCTTGATGGATTGAACGCCATCTCGCTCGACATGTCCGCGAGTGGAGGAGAGGGCTGATGGGATCCGTGCAGCAAGGTACCGCGTCGCTGGGGCAGACCGTAGAACAGATGCTTCCGATGTTATTTACATATCTGATGGATATCCCGCTCCAACTGTCATTCGGTTACCCCCGGTGACCCTGTTCAATCTGAGGAGAAACTAGATGTCGCTCAACGCAATGAGCACGGACCTGGCTGAACTTGCAACCATGACGTTCTACGCCCTTAGGTTTCCGCTTCAACAATTCCTTGTCGGACTCTCGTAAAGAAGGGTGAACTCATGTCGTCTGATTTCTGGACCGGAAGTGTCAAGAACACGCTAGCGTTTTACGGGCTGACGTTGGTCGGGTTGTGGACCGCATCAATGGAAGGCGGCGGGTGGGCAAGCCTCGATCGATGAGCGCGAAATAGAATATTCGACGTGAGCTGATCGGCAGCTCCGACGATATCTGAGATAGCCGAATGCAGACCCTGTCGTAAAGGTTCCTGGCAGGGTCTGCATCACGTGCGAGGCAGCTTCAAAACATGATCGTCCGCCCCAACCCGGTACTGGCGCCGAGAGAGGTTTACGAGGCCAAGGCAGCACGGTGGCGCAGGGAATGGCCTGCGCTGACCGTGGAGCCTTGGCCTGAGACCTAAACCTAGACCTCGATCGGCGGATGCAGCCTGTCCATGGTCCATTGCCGATTTCGGCGTGCAGCAAGTGAACTGGCGCCGAGTGAGGCGACGAGAAGGCCGCCGAGGACGGCGATCGAGACCCACAGTCTTGAGTCGATACCGCCGACGGTGAGTTGTCGTAGCCCGTTCACCGCGTAAGTCATGGGGTCGAACGGGTGGATGATCTGGAACGGTTTCGCGGTGGTTTCGACGGGATAGATGCCGCCGGCCGAAACCAATTGCAGCATCAGGAAGGCCAGGGTGATGACGCGTCCGACGGAGACTCCGAAGATGGCGTTGAATGCCTGGATCAACGCCATGTACGTGGCAGTGATGAGCATCAGGAATCCGACGGTGCCGAGGGCGTGTGTGGGGTGCAGGCCGACGGCGAAGTGCACGACCAGGTACATCACGATCACCTGGCAGATGCCGATGAGCAAGGCCGGCCAGTACGAGGCGAGGACCACTCGCAGCGCGCCGAGTCCGTTTGCGATGGGCCGGTTCTGGAGCGGCTTGAGCAGCATCCAGGTGATGATGCCGCCCACGAACAGCGCGAGAGGCAGGAAGAACGGAGCAAAACCGGTTCCGAACGTGCTTGCCCGGTTCTCGTACGTCTCCTGTAGTTCGACCGGGCTGGAGAGGGTTTGAGCGGTTGCGGTTCGCTGCTGATCGCTCCAACTGGGGACCTGACCGGCGCCCTCGGTGAGTTTGGTCGCGAGTTCGGCAGACCCGGCACGGAGTTGCTCGGTGCCGTCTGCGAGTTTGGCTGCACCATCGGAGAGTTGAACGCTTCCGTCGGTGAGTTGAACCAGTCCACTGCTGAGGGTTTGAGCGCCGTCGTTGACTTGTTGACCGCCGTCACGCAGCTGTACCAGGCCGTTGCGGAGTTCACCACCGCCGTTGGCCGCGGCGCTGAGCCCGGCTCGGAAGGTGCTCGACGGATCGTCGAGTTGGTAGGCGAGTTGTTGTGCACCGCTCTTGAGTTCGCCCAGTTGGCCCATGGTCGCTTCACCGAAACCCTGAGTGCGCAGCATGTCCTGGGCAGGCGCGAGGGCATTGGCGATCTGTTGGCTGACGGGATCCGGGTTCAGTCGAAGGCTGGCCACTGCCTGCCCGACCAGCTGTGCGACGTCTGCTTGTGTGTTCCCGAGGACACTCAGTTGGTCGACGACCTGGGTGACGCCACCACTGAGTTGGCTTGCGCCGTCGCCAAGTTGGACGGCTCCGAGATCGAGCTGCCCCAGACCGTCGGTCAGTGCGAGGACGCCGTCCGTGGCGGTGTTGATACCGGTCGAGAGTTGCGCTGTACCGCCGGCAAGAGTGGCTGCACCGTCACGTGCGGTAACCATGTTGTCGGCCAGAGTTTTCGAGCCCGACGCCAATTCGCCGGCTCCGGCGTTGGCAGTGTTCACTCCGGCCGAGAGCTGGAGCGCTCCGTCGGCGGCCTGCTTCAAACCAGCACCCGCATCGGTCAATCCGACCAGAACTGTTTCGACGGACTGCGCGCCGATCTTGTCGCTGACCTGACTGAGGACCTGCTGGGCGGCGTTTTGGCCGATGATGGTGCCGAGGTAGTTGTTGACGTCGTTGAAGGTGAACTGCAACTGAGCTTTGTGGGGGTCCTTGGTCGTCGGGGAGGCGACGGCCTCGCTGAAATTCTCAGGCAATGTGAGAGAGAAGTAGTACGTGCCGTCCGAGACTCCCTGAGCGGCTTCCTGCTGCGAGACCAGGTGGAGATCGAGCTCACCGGAATCGAGCAGCGCTTGGCTTACCTCGTCGCCCGCGTTGAGCTCCTGACCCTGCACCATCGCGCCGCGGTCGGTGTTGACCAGCGCGACGGGGACCTTGTTGACCTCACCGAACGGATTCCAGAACGCCCACAGGTACATCGCGCCGTACAGCAGTGGCATCAAGATGATGGTGACGAGTGCGATCCTGGGCATCGCGCCGCGGGAGAACCGCTTGAGTTCGGTTCCGAGAGACATTCCAGCGAGCATCGCGGTTACCTCGCCCCTTCTTGGTCGGGATTGGTGACTTCTTGGAGCAGGGTGACGGCATCGATGGGTGATCCGTCTGGCAGCGGGTTGACGGTCGACGCGATGATGGTCTGGTAGCTCCCCATCTCGACGAGTCGCTCGACGAGGTACGCACGTTCGGAGTCGCGCCGCACTTGTTCGAGATCGTCGACGACAAGCAGGGCCGGCTTTTTCGTGTTCGCGACGGCGATACGCAGCAGGATCGCCTCGAGTTCCCCGAGATCGCTGACGTACCGGCCGAGCGCAGGTAACGGATGATCGCCGAAGACGGGAGCGCACACCGCTTCGAGTTCGCGGTCTCCGGCGCGTCCGATGAGCTTGTACCAGGGCGCATCCCAGCGAATTTGTTCGGTGATCAGATCGCGGACGGTGACGGATTCGGCAAGCTCGTCGATGTCCTCGAACCCGGCGACCCCGGCGATCTCGAAGATCTCGCGGGGACGCGTCCGACCGAAGACGGACAGTGAGCCGGAACTGGCTTTCATTCGTCCGCTGAGTGTCAGAAGTAAGGACGTACGTCCTGAACCGGCCGAGCCTTCGAGGATCGTCACACCGCCCGCACGAATCTCGAGATTGACGGGTCCGAACACCGGCCCCCATGGGCCGTCGAGCGCCAAGTCCGTGGCGGTCAATGCCAGGTCGGGGGCGTAATCGGGTTGTGCGTGCTCTGGTGCGACCACGATGATCACCTGTCTGTTGATCTACTCGGCCTGCGAAAGAACCGAGTGCTGGTTCAGTGGACGTTCGTGCTCACCCAATCACATCGGTAGCGGGCGAGCGGTCCCAGGAATGGGATGTGTCGGACACGTTCGACAACTTGAAGACCGAACGGTATGTATTCTGTTGGAAACGGAACGGGGGAGTCGAGGTGCCGGTTCGTAGACGCGGTATGTGTGCGTTACTGGTCATGGCCACCCTGTCGGTTGTCTCCTGTGCCGGCGAGCGCGAGTCGCCCCCGTTCGTGTCGAGCGAGAGGCTTTTCGAGTTCACCGGTCGCAATGTCGGACCCGTGACCGTTCCGCCCTTGCCTTCCGATCGGCACGAGTCCGAAGCAGCGCCGTACGGAGCCATCACCCTGTCCGGTGGGTGGAGCGGCGCAGCCAATGTCTCGCTGCCCGGATCCGTCACGTGTTTCGAGCACAACTGGGCGGATTCGGTGCCCGCCGGTCACCGCCAGTGGGCCTACGAGGTGCACACCAGTTCCTTTTACGAGTACGACGGCGGCGGCGAGTATCCGGGACGTGATTTCCAGTTGCAGGTCTACGTGAACGAAAAACCGGAACCAGGTCAGCACGGGTCGGCGATCATGAAGTTCTCGGATCAGAGCGGACAGTTCGTGTCCTTCGGGGGCGGTGACGACAAGTCCATCGAAATCGTCAGTTCTCCGGACCGCAGGCGCGTGGCGCTTTCCCTGGTGGGAACGGCGGCACGGCCCGGCGAACAACCGACGACGTCCGTACTGTCCGCACAGATCAGTTGCCCGACCGTCGAGCGCAGATGACCTCGGATTCCATGGACTGCTGAGCATGAAAATGCCGGCCCCGAAACGTTCTCGGGACCGGCACTTTTCATGAATCAGGAACGAATCAGAATGCTGCTTCGTCGATCTCCATGATGTCGTTCTCGGTGTTCGCGACGATCTCGCGTGAAGCGGTGAGCTCGGGCAGGACGTTCTTGGCGAAGAAGGAAGCGATGGCGACCTTGCCCTCGTAGAAGCCCTTGTCCTTGTCGGAAGCGCCGTTGTCGAGTGCTGCGAGAGCGATCTCGGACTGGCGGAGCAGCTGCCAGCCGATGAGCAGGTCGCCGACGGACATCAGGAAGCGGACGGAGCCGAGGCCGACCTTGTACAGCTCGGTGGGCTGCTCCTGAGCTCCCATGAGGAAGCCGGTGAGCGTGGCGGCCATGGCCTGGACGTCTTCGAGTGCGGTGGCGAGCAGTGCGCGCTCCGCCTTCAGACGACCGTTGCCGGCTTCGCTGTCGATGAAGGTCTTGATCTGTCCGGCAACGTGAGCGAGCGCGACGCCGCGGTCACGAGCGATCTTGCGGAAGAAGAAGTCCTGAGCCTGGATGGCCGTCGTGCCTTCGTACAGCGAGTCGATCTTGGAGTCACGGATGTACTGCTCGATCGGGTAGTCCTGCAGGAAGCCGGATCCACCGAGGGTCTGCAGGCTGTCCGTCAGGTACTGGTACGCACGCTCGGAGCCGACGCCCTTGACGATCGGGAGCAGCAGGTCGTTGACGCGGAACGCGGTGTCCTTGTCTGCGCCCGAGACGAGCTGGGCGACAACCTCGTCCTGGTGAGCTGCGGTGTAGAGGTACACCGCGCGCAGGCCTTCGGCGTATGCCTTCTGCATTGCCAGGCTACGACGCACGTCGGGGTGGTGCGTGATGGTCACGCGCGGTGCTGCCTTGTTGGTCATCTGGGTCAGGTCTGCGCCCTGCACGCGCTGCTTGGCGTAATCGAGAGCGTTGAGGTAACCGGTGGAGAGGGTGGCGATTGCCTTGGTGCCGACCATCATTCGAGCGTGCTCGATGACGTCGAACATCTGGGCGATGCCGTTGTGGACCTCGCCGACCAGCCAGCCCTGTGCGGGGATACCGTGGCCGCCGAAGGTGACCTCACACGTGGCGGAGACCTTCAGGCCCATCTTGTGCTCGACGTTGGTGACGAAGACACCGTTACGCTCGCCGAACTCTTCGGTCTCGAAGTTGAAGTGCGTCTTCGGGACGAAGAACAGGCTCAAGCCCTTGGTGCCCGGTCCGGCGCCTTCGGGGCGAGCGAGAACGAGGTGGAAGATGTTCTCGAACAGGTCGTCCGAGTCGGCCGAGGTGATGAAGCGCTTGACGCCCTCGATGTGCCAGGAGCCGTCGTCCTGCTTGATCGCCTTGGTGCGTCCGGCACCGACGTCGGAGCCGGCGTCGGGCTCGGTGAGGACCATCGTGGCGCCCCATCCGCGTTCGACGATGGTGGCTGCCCACTTCTTCTGCTCTTCGGTGCCGTTGTTGAACAGCACGTCCGCGAAGGCGGGTCCGGCCTGGTACATGTGCGCTGCAGGCTGTGCGCCCAGGATCAGCTCACCGATGGCCCACACGACGGAGCGGGGAACCGGCACGCCGCCGACCTCTTCGCTCAATCCCATGCGGTACCACTCGGCATCCCACAGAGCCTTGAACGACTTCTTGAAGGATTCCGGAAGTGCAACGGTGTGCGTCTCGGGATCGAAGACAGGGGGATTGCGGTCCGCATCGGCGAAAGATTCGCCAAGCGGTCCCTCGGCCAGGCGTGCGACCTCTGCCAGCATGTTGCGGACAGTGTCGGCATCCAGGTCGCCCCAAGCGCCTTCGCTCAGTGGCTTCTCCAGTCCGAGAACCTCGAAGAGGTTGAACTCCAGGTCCCGAACGTTGCTCTTGTAATGGCCCATGTCTTCTGCTTCTCCCAGTGAGGTGGTGCGGTCCAGCACTCCTAGTACCGCCCGAAGTTTATTACTCGTCGGTAACTTAATACATGTTACTAGCCGTTCTTTGCATTGCCAACACCGGATTTGCGTCCGATGACAAGCGCGTCGACCGCGATTCCCGTTTCGGTGTGCCTGTGGGGATTTCCGGCGATCTCGAACTCGAGCTTTCCGTGGAACTCCTGCATCAATTCTTCTGGTGTGTAAAGGATTTCGGGATCTTGCGGCCCGCCGACGCCGTAGTCGATGTTGCTTCGGTCGTGACCCAAAATCATGAGGATTCCGTCAGGTTTCAGAGAATTTATGGCACGGTTCACAACCAGGGTGCGTTGTGGTGCGGGCAGATGAAGGTAAAGAAGCAGGGCCAAGTCGTATCCCTGCCCGTTCCTCGAGGCGTAATCCGCGACGGTGACGTCGCCGCATCGGTAGTCGAGCCGGTCGAGAACCGATCGGGGCGAGCGGGCCGCGATCGTGCGGGCTTTCTCGATCGCGACGGCCGAGTAGTCGATCCCGGTGACCTCCCAACCGCGGGTCGCGAGCCACAACGCGTTACGGCCCTCGCCACACGCCAGGTCCAGTGCCTGGCCGTGGGGGAGGGCCGTCGCGTATTCCACCAGCAGTTCGTTGGGAGGAGCGCCCCAGACGAGCTCGGTTTCTTCGTACTTCTTGTCCCAGGCCGCCGCATCCATAGATGACGACGGTAGTGCCACTCAGTGGTTACGCACTCCGTCCATCGGGTTCTTGCGTAGAGCGGCGCGCGTCGGGATCGCGATGGAGACAAATCCCAGAACAGCGGTCACCGCGACGATGGAACCGTAAATCGCCGGTGAAATCGCCGGGATCGGCTGCCCGGACACCGCTACGGCAATGCCCATCAGAGGCGGCAGGGCGATCAGTGATCCGACCACGACGGCGATTCCCACCACCATCAACGACTCGATGCGCATCATTGCTCGGACCTGCCTCGTCCGCGAGCCCACCAGTTGAAGGAGCGCGAACTCGCGGGAACGCTCGGCAGTCGCGGCGACCAGGGTGTTCACGACGGCGACTGCGAGATAGCCGAGCAGGACGAGGACGGCGAGGATGCTGACCCACGACTGCATACGGCGCTGATCTTCGCCCGCGGCCCCGAACTGGTCCTGGTTCATCGCGGCGATCGAGGGGAACGAGCGCAACGACTGCTGGACTTCGGCCGACCGTCCGGGTTCGGCAGCAACCAGAACGGTGTCGATCAGAGCGTCGGTGGAGTGCTGACGCAAAGTCTCGATCGGCATGGTCACGTCCCCGAATCCGAGGCCGCGACCATATTTTGCGACGACCATGGGATGTACCAGTGTTCCGTCACCCAGATAGAGGTCGACGCGCTGGCCTACCTTGGCTCCGAGGGTGAAGGCGCCGTCTTCGCTCACGGCAACGGTATCGCCGGTCAGAGCGCTGAGGTCGCCCTCGGTCACCGCGAGATCGAGGGTCGCGTCGGCGCTGGCGGCGTCGATGCCCTGGGCCGCGATCGCGCTGTCGGCTGAGCCGCCTTCCTCTCCGCTGGGTACCGGGAGGACTTGACTGCGGACCACCGGGTTTGCCGCACTCACTCCGGGCACCGATGCGATCGACTCGAGTAGCGAGGGAGCGATACCGGCTGGTGCGCCGACGATCAGGTCGGCGGTGACGCCCTTGATCGACTGGTTGGTCGCCTCGGCGGCGACGGTGCTCTGGCTGAAGAACTGCACCGAGCCCAGTGCGATTGCGAGAGCCAACGGAACAACCGCCGACGAGAGCCGTCTCGAATTGGATTCGGCGTTGGCGGCAGCGAGAACTTTGGACGCCGACCCACTGCGGCGCAGCGGACCGCCGATCACCTTGATGATGCCGCGCACCAACAAGGGGCCGAGCAGCGCGACCGAGAAGATCAACAACAGTGCGCTCGAACCGGCTCCAGCGGCCGCCACGCTGCCGGGCAGGAAAGCAGGGAGGACGCAGGCGCTGAGGCCGGCGGCGCCGAAGATCAGCCCGGTGACGATACGTCCGCGGCTCAGTTTCGCCGGGCCGCTTTCGGATTCGCGAAGCGCTTCGACGGGGTCGAGCTTCGCCGGTCGTCGTGCCGCGATCGCCGCTGCCGCGCGGGCAGTGAGTACGCAGATCAGGAAAGCTGCGATCGCCGGAAGCGGGCTGTAGGCCAGCGCGAAATCGGTGGGCATGACACCGGCGTCGGCGAACTGTGCGCCCAGCACTCGGGCGAGCAGGTATCCGGGCACCGCGCCGAGAGCTGCCGCCGCAGCAGCAACGAGCAGCACTTCACGTCCGATCATGACGTGCACTTGTCGCGTGGTGGCTCCGATTGCCCGCAGCAGAGCGAACTCTCGGCGTCTGGCGTTGATCGAGAGCGACAGCGTGCTGGAAACGACGAACATACTGACCATCAACGCGAGACCGGCAAACGACGCGCAGAGCACGATCAACTGCGTCCGCGCAGCACCGGCGTCGAGGAATTCGATGCCTCCGCGTGCAGTGCCGGTCGAGACCTCCGCACCGGTTCCGGCGAGTGCATCGCGGGCGAGAGCGGCAGCATCCACGCCTTCGGGAGCGATCAATCCGACTGCGGTGACAGCGTGCTGGTGCGGCCACAACCGTTCGGCCTCTGCGTCGTCGAGGAAGACGAGTGCCGGACGGTCGGGTGACGGCACCGAAGCCGAATCAGCTGTGCCGACGACGGTGTACTCGTCCGTTACCGCGCCGTGAGCCAGCGTGATTCGCTCGCCGAGCGCGGCGCCCGTGGTCGAGACCACCTCGTCGCGGCTCTGCGGAGCGCGCCCCTCGGTGAGCGAGTACGGCGCCAATTGTGCTGTGTTCCAAGGATGTGCATCGAGTACGACGCCCTCGGCCGTGCTGACCGGGACGGAGATGTCGGGAACCACCGTGACATCGAGTGTGTCGAGCTTGCGGACCGTATCGTCGTCGAGGAGAACTCGCTCGGCAAAAGGCTGATCGGCGTCTTCCTTGACCTCGAGCGCCTGTGGTGCACTCACGACGGCGTCGGCACCGGCGTAGAGATGTGGTGAGACACCGCCCCGCACTCCCGATTCCAGCAGCACACCCAGACCGCAGGTGAGGAGCGCTGCACAGAATACGGAGACGAACACGGCGACGAAACCGGAGCGATGCGCTTTCAGGTGCGCAAAGGTGTGCGCTTTCATCATCACCAGTCCCCGAGGTGCGTCATGCGCTCGGCGATCTGCTGCGGGGTCGGGCGGTCGATGTGCCCGACAAGTTTCCCGTCGGCGAGGAACAGCACACGATCGGCGTACGACGCGGCCACCGGGTCGTGCGTGACCATGACGATGGTCTGGTCGAACTCGGCGGCTGTCCGGCGCAACAACTCCAGAACCTGCTTGGCGCTACGGGAGTCGAGGGCGCCGGTCGGTTCGTCGGCAAAGAGTGCGTCGGGGTGGGTGACGAGGGCGCGTGCGATGGCGACGCGTTGCTGCTGACCGCCGGACAACTCGGAGGGTTTGCGCTTTCGGTGTGATCCGAGTCCGACGGATTCGAGGACGAAGGTCAGGTACTGCTTGTCGGCTCGTCGCCCGGCGAGGAGTAGGGGGAGCGTGACGTTCTGCTCGACGTCGAGAGCGCCGAGCAGGTTGTAGGCCTGGAAGACGAAACCGATGTGATCGCGACGGAAGATGCTGCGGGCCTTCGGCTTCAGCTGTGAAATTTCGGTATCGCCCAGCCACACCGATCCGCTGCTCGGTCGGTCGAGGCCCGCGGCGCAGTGCAGGAAAGTGCTCTTACCTGATCCGGACGGGCCCATCACGGCGGTGAAGGTGCTGCGCGGCAGAGTGAGGCTGATGTTGTCGAGGGCGGTCACGGCGCCGCGGCCGTTGCCGTAGACCTTGCTGACCCCTTCTAGTCGCACGGCGGATGTTCGAGCTCCCGTGGCACCAGGAGCCGGCGGGGCGAGGACCGAGTGTCGATTCTTCATGGGAAGAACGCTATGGAGATTCGCCATTCGTCGACATCCAGCAGAGTCCCGAATTAATGGTGTAGCCAGCTGTAGTGGATCGTGCAGTGTGGTGCGGCATGCTGGGGCAGTGAAGAAGAGAACCAGGGCTGCGGTGTACGTGCTCGTCGAGGGCGCGGCAGCTGTGGTTTCCCTGTTCTTGCTGATGGTCGGTCTCATTCTGTTGTCGCTCTCGATTCTGATCGTCGGCTGGTTGCTGTTGCCGTCGTACGTGCGAGTGCTCCGGTGGTGGGCCGGCCTGGCTCGCAAACGCACCGCTGCGTACACCGGGCGCCCTGTTCTGCAGCGATACCCACCGATGCCCAGCAATCCGACATTCGGGGACTGGAGCCGGTTCCTCACCGATCAGTCGACGAGGCGCGACGCGGCCTGGTTGTCGATTCATGGTCTGGGTGCTTTCGTCGCGGCGATGCTGACCATTGCTCTGCCACTCGGTGCGCTCAATGCGATTGCCGTCCCGCTGTACTGGCAGCAGATGCCCGCGGGCGAACCCGTCAACAACCCGTACCCCGTGACGTCGTGGCTGGGCGCTGCCGGAATGCCGTTGATCGGCATCCTGTACTTCCTGATCGCGTGGTGGTTGATCCCCGCGATGGCGAAATGGATCAGCTGGTCGACCACGACTTTGCTTGCGCCGGATACGCGTTCGGACCTCTCGAAGCGCGTCACCGCCCTGACGGCCAGCCGCGCTGCGGCGCTCGACGCGCATTCGGCCGAACTCAAGCGCATCGAGCGGGATCTGCACGACGGAGCGCAGAACCGTCTGGTCGCGGTGGTGATGATGTTGGGGATGGCCGAGCGGTCGTTGCAGAACAATCCGGACCAGGCTCTGCCACAACTGCATCGGGCCCAAGATGCGGCCACCGAGGCGTTGAGCGAACTCCGGACGTTGGTGCACGACATCTACCCGCCGATCCTCGACGAGTTGGGTCTGGAGGGCGCGATCTCGGCGCTCGCCGGGCGCTCCGCCGTGCCCTGCGTACTCGAGATCGACGAGCTCCGCCGTGCCCCGGCTGCCGTCGAGGCTGCTGCGTACTTCGTCGTCGCCGAGGCCTTGACCAACGTCGCAAAACACAGCGGAGCGCGCAGTGTCACCGTCACGGCACGGACGGAGACGTCGGACGACCCGTCGGGTGAGACGATGCTCATCGACGTGATCGACGACGGTCACGGCGGCGCGAACGAACGCCCGGGCGGCGGCGTGGCGGGTATTCGACGCCGGGTCGAGGCTTTCGAAGGAACCGCAGTATTGGAGAGCCCGGAGGGTGGACCGACAACGATGAGGGTGGAACTACCGTGCGGATTCTGATTGCCGAGGACGACGCTCTCCTGCGAGAGGGGCTGGCACTGCTGCTCCGCGGAGAGGGCTTCGAGGTGTCTGCTGTCTCCGACGCCGCGCAGTTCCTCACGGTGTTCGAGGAGACCGCCCCCGACGCCGCGGTGCTCGACGTCCGGATGCCTCCTACTTTCACCAACGAGGGACTTCGAGCGGCGATCGAGGTGCGCAAGCTTCGCCCGGGCTTTCCCGTCCTGGTCCTTTCCGCTTACGTCGAGGATCGCTACGCCGGTGAATTGTTGGCAGGAGGCGCCGGCGGGGTCGGGTACCTGCTCAAGGAACGGGTCGGCAAGGTAGCCGAGTTCGTCGACGCATTGAACCGGGTCGTCGACGGTGGAACCGTGATGGATCCCGAGGTCGTATCCCAACTGATGAGCCGTCGACGCGCCGACGATCCGATCAGATCGCTGACGCCACGCGAGTCCGAGGTTCTCGGACTGATGGCGGAGGGGTTGGGAAATCAGGAAATCGCCAGGAAACTGGTCGTCAGCGACACCGCTGTGAGCAAGCACATAGGAAATATCTTCGCAAAACTCGGCCTGTCGGCTTCCGAAAGCGGGCATCGTCGTGTTTTGGCAGTTCTAGCTCATTTGCGCGCCTGATCGTGGATCTGGACTACATACCTGACCGAAGCGTAATGTGAGCCAGCCTCATGTTGTTGCCGTGATCGAACGGTGACCTGAGAGGCAGGGGCTTATGTCCTGTACGTAACGTGTGATGTCGAATGCGCGTCATCACCAGAAACCAACGAGGAGATCGATCAATGGGTAAGCCGATTGCCAGTGTGGCCGGAGGTCGGCAGTCCGTCCTTCTCGGGCTCGGCGTTCACCGCCCGGAGCGAGTCGTGACCAACGACGAGATCTGCGAGCTGATCGATTCCACCGACGAGTGGATCCAGACGCGATCGGGTATCAAGTCGCGCCGGTTCTCCGGCGAAGGTGAAGGCATCCTCGCGATGTCGATCAGCGCGGCGCGTAAAGCACTGGACGTCAGCGGCATTGCCCCTGAGCAGATCGGCGCCGTGATCATCGCGACGTCGACGTGGGACCTGCAGACTCCTCAGGCTGCGTCCATCGTCGCCCACGAGCTCGGCATCAAGGGTCCGGCTGCATTCGACGTCGCGGCAGGCTGCGCCGGTTTCTGTACCGCCCTTGCGGTGGCCAGCGACCTGGTTCGCGGCGGCACGGTTGATCACGTACTCGTCGTCGGCGTCGAGTTGATGAGCGAGGCCACCGAGCCCACCGATCGCAGCGTGCGCTTCATCTTCGGTGACGGCGCAGGCGCAGTTGTCGTCGGCCCGAGTGACACCGTCGGAATCGGCCCGGTCGAGTGGGGTTCGGACGGCAGCCAGTCCGACGCCATCGTTCAGGAGCCCAGCTGGCTCGACTACACCAAGAACCCGACCGGACCTCGTCCGTGGATCAAGATGGCCGGTACCGCGGTGTTCCGCTGGGCTGCCTTCGAGATGGGCAAGGTCGCCACCCGCACCCTGGAGAAGTCGGGGCTGGGTATCGAGGACATCGACGCTTTTGTGCCGCACCAGGCAAACCAGCGCATCAACGAGGTCATCGCTCGCAGCATGAAGCTGCCCGAGGGCTTCCCCGTCTCCAACGACATCGCCGAGACGGGCAACACGTCCGCGGCCTCGATCCCGCTCGCCATGGAGCAGATGCTGCGCGACGGCCAGTGCAAGCCGGGCGACAAGGCATTGCTTCTCGCCTTCGGTGCGGGTCTGTCCTTCGCCGGTCAGGTTGTCGTCATGCCGCCGTTGGCTGGAGCAGAATCCGCCTGATTGTTCCTTACGGAAGGGCGCCTCGAACCCACGGTTCGGGGCGCCCTTCCGTTTCCGTCCGGATCGTCGAACGTCTGCGATGTGGCACTCTGGCGAGATGGTCGAGAACGTGGGGGAGTCCGAACGGGAGTCCGAACGTAATGGTGTGACGGGCGGCAGCTTGGCAAAGATGGGCGGGCAAGTGGCGCTCGCCAGCACGGTCAGTCGCATCACCGGCTTCGTCCGCACCCTTGCCCTTGCCGCGGTCCTGGGCATCGCCCTGGTCAGTGATGCGTACAACGCGGCCAACAGCTTCCCGAACATGGTCTATCAGCTCCTCCTCGGCGGGATTCTCGCCAGCGTCCTGCTTCCGTATCTGACGCGGCAACGGAGCCGTGGGCGGACGCTCGAACGAGAGCAGACGCAGCGCGTTCTCACCGTCGGAGCGCTGGCTCTTGCGCTCGTGACGGTAGTGGCCGTGGTGTGCGCGCCGCCTCTGGTCTCGGCCGTGATCGATGATCCGGCTCAACGAGAGCTCACGACGCTCTTCGCGTACTTGCTTCTTCCGGAGATCTTCTTCTACGGCGTCACGGCGATGATGACGGCTGTGCTCAGCGTTCGATCGGTATTCGGCGCGCCGGCCTGGGCGCCGGTGATCAACAACGTCGTCCTTCTGGTGACGGTCGCGGTCTTCCTGTGTATCCCGGGGCCGGTGGCTCTGACTCCCGAGTCGATGACCACCGCGCAGGTTCTGGTGATCGGTATCGGCACTTTGCTCGGGATCGTGGCGCAAACCGCCGTCGTTGCTCGAGCGCTGCACCGCAACGGGTTTCGGTGGCGCCTTCGCGTGCGGGTCGTACCGCACACCTGGCGCCCGGTGCGCGTCGGGGCGCCGTTGCTCGGCTGGGTACTTGTGTACGTCGTTGCCGGCCAGATCGGTGTGTGGGTGACGATGAAGGTCACTCTCTCCCGTCACGTCTACTCGATGTACACGCACGCGGATCTGCTGTTTCAAGTGGCGTACGGCATTCTCGGTGTGTCGTTGTTGACGGTGCTGATGCCGCGGATCGCCAGGTCGGTTGCTGCGGGTGACGACGTCGGCGTCGTATCCGATCTCGGCCGGGGAGCCCGGTATTCTGTGGTGGCGCTGATCCCGGTGACTGTGGCGCTCATGGTGTTCGGTCCCTCGTTGACCACCTTGATCTTCTTCGGCCGGGTCGACGGCAGCAGTGCCCGGTTGATCGGGACGGCCGTTGCGGTCAGTGCATTCGGGCTGGTGCCCTTTGCGATGGTCATGCTTCAGCTGCGAGTGTTCTACGCCGACAACAACACCCGAACTCCCGCGGTGATCGCCCTGGTGATGGTGGTCGCCAAGACTGCGCTCGTCCTTCTTGCGTCACTGTCGGTTAGTGACGAAAGGCTGGTCCTGGCCGTCTGTGCCGCCGGCTCGTTCTCCTACGTGTGTGGAGCGGTACTCGGCCACATCCTTCTTCGAAAGCGATACGGGCTGTTGGGATTCCGTCGCGTGCAGGCCACCGTCGGAAGGATTTCGGCGGCGGCAATTCTGGCAGGTGGTTGTGCGCTCGCTTTGGTGGTGGCGGTTCAGAACCGAGTTCCCGAGCCCAGGCTTGCTGCTGTTATTTCATTGTCGGCGGGTGCGGCCATCGGTGCCGTCGTCCTGTTGGGTGCATGCAAGGTCGTCGGTGTTCCCGAGATTCGCCGGGCGCGAACCCTACTGCTGTCCTGAGGACAAGAGCGGTACCAGCAGTTCGTCCGGAGTGAGGGCGCCGTGCTGTCCACGGAGTCCGGACAGTCCCGATTCGACAGATCGACGTACGACGGCCACGTCCCCGGACGCAATGGCGATGACGTCACCGATCCGGCCGTGATACTCGGAATGCACTGCAGGCCCGAACAATCCTGCGACTATGCCCTCGGACCTCGTCCCGATCCACATGCGGTCACCCAGTTCGGCGCGCCAGCGGTCCGCAACATCTTGTGCAGCGCCTTCTCGGGTGTGGATGTGACGACATCTAGGTTCACCGGCAAGAGCGAGTACATCTTTGGACAGAATCGGAGTGTTGTCGAAGTCGATCTTGTTCTCGTCCGACACGTCGACCATTCCGTGGTCTGCCGTCACCAGCAATCTCACGTCCGGGCCGAGAGCCGCGGCGAGTTGCTCGACCAGTCGATCGACCAGCATCAGTTGGAAGATCCACGGCTCGGACTCGGGTCCGTAGACGTGGCCGAGTGCATCGATCTCGCTGATGTAGCAGTACGTGAACGTGCGGTCGGCAGATTTCGACGCCGCCACGGTGCGAGCGAGGAGGTCTCCGTATGCCTGGATTCCGGCGAACTGGGCACCGCGCATCCCGGCACGGGTGAGGCCGCTGCCGTCGAACTTCGACGGTACGACGGTTGTAACGGTGATGCCGGCTGCGGCGGCGCGATCGAACGTCGTGGCCTGCGGCTGCAGGGTCTCCGGGACGATGGAGTCGGTCTGAGATTCCTTCTTGCCCGCGCTGTGCCAACCCAGCCAGTTGAACACCGAATCGGCTTCTTCGACGTAGGACTGGTAGCCGGTGATGCCGTGCGCTCCCGAAGGCAGACCGGTCCCCAGTGAGACGATGCTGGTGGCCGTCGTCGTGGGGAAGCCTGCCCGGATGGGCGTTCCGACGAGTGAATTCAGGAATGGTGCGTGTTCGGCGTTGCGGGCGAGCAAGTTCGCGCCCATCCCGTCTACCAGTAGAATTACGGTCTTCTTGCTGGGCTGTAGATCGAGACGGTTCGCTTCGCCGCTCACTCCGAGAGAAGCGAGTACCGACGGCGCAAGCGTCGACAGAGTCGGCTGCGAGTACACATCGAGGAGAGGGGCGGGGGCGGGCATCCCATGAGATTAGGCGTTGGACGCAGAAAACTGCATACCTTCTGGGCGAGTGTTCAAATCTGTGCGGTCAAATCCGGACTTTCCAGATGATCAGCGCGCAGAGACCGCGGACCGGTGCGGCCTCCGCGCGGAGATTCATTCCATGATCGTGGAGATCTGGAACTTGGCACCTAGTGGATCGGCCACCGACGCGAGACGACCGAAGGGCGTGTCCTCGGGATCGCGCAAGACGCTGCCGCCGAATTCGACGACCTTGGCGACGGCCGCATCGGTGTCGTCCGCCCCGAAGTACACCTGCCAGAACGACGGCGCCTCTGCCGGGAGGAACGAGCTGGCATCCATCAAACCGGCGACGACGGTGTCACCCTGCTTGGCCTGTGAGTACCGGAACTCGTCGCTGTCACCGATCGACTCGTAAGTCCAGCCGAACACGTCGGTGTAGAACGGCAGGACCGCGGCGTAGTTCTTGGACAAGGTCTCGTGCCAGACCGGCGCTCCGGCCTCGCCGACCAAACCGAAGCCGTGATGCTGATCTGCCTGCCAGATGCCGACGACGGCACCGGCCGGATCGCCCACGATCGCCATGCTGCCCTGAGGACCGACCTGCATCGACGGCATCATGATCGTTCCGCCCGCGGCTTGGGCCTTGGACGCCGACGCTGCCGCATCAGTCGAGGAGATGTAGGTGGTCCACACGTTGCCGTAGGGGTTTCCCTCCTGCTGGGGTCCGAGCCCGGCGATGGGCTGCCCGTCTTTGCTGAAGATCGCGTAGCCGCCGTACTGCGGGTCGTCGTTTGTGTCAGCCTGCCAGCCGAACACGTTGGTGTAGAAGGATTTGGCAACCTCGGCGTCGGAGCTGGTGAGGTCGATCCAACAGGGTGTTCCGTCGAGCGCTGTGCGTGCGGGCATCTGAAAACTCTCCTTAACCGAAACGGATACACAAGCAGGGGACGCGGAAATGCTTGGCCGAGGAAGGCCTGAATCTCACGCTACGCGCGTACCCCGACACATTCCCAGGGTTCGAGAGCTTTGGGGTATGTGTCCGTTTCGCGTTCCCCGGTGGGCCGGACCTGCCAACGTAGACGACCGCCGAATCGTTCTTGATACTCTGAAGTTGATGGGGCACTTGCTCGATCGGCAAGGGCGTTCCACCGGGGAGTGTTGGTACGTGTCAGCTCCTGATCAGCCCCGTGCGATCGAGCCACGCGAGCGCATGACGGGTGAACTCGTCCGGAATCTCCAATTGTGGGGTGTGGCCGGTGTCGCCGAGAATGATGGTGGTCCAGTGTGGATGTGCAGCAGCGGCTGCCCGTGCGGCCTCGACCGGGACAAGCCGATCGCGATCGCCGTGCATCAGGAGCGTCGGAGTCGTGATTTCTCGCAATGTCTTTCGATAGGAGGCAGGACGGGCGAGGGTCATCAGCAGTGACCGTGCTGCCTGAAGGAATTCGGCATCCTGGGTAGGTTCGTTGCGGCGAATCGCCGTCAAGGCAGCGCCCGCGTCGAGGACCGCGGGGTCGGCTCGCGTCGGATCGGCAAAACACAATCTGGTCATCTGAGCGGCCAACTGCCGGTCTGACATCTTTCGGCGTCCGAAGCCGAGAACCTGCTCACCGACGTACGGCATCGAGTAGAGCGCGAATTGGGCGGCGACGGTCAGATCGGGAAGTTGGACGGGCAGGGGGAGCGCCGGATCCACCAGGACCAGGCCGGCGACTGATTCGGGACTGGCATGGGTCGACATTGCCGAGACCATTCCGCCCATGGAATTGCCGAACAGGACGGCGGGCTCACCCACCACTGTGTCGAGAAAGCGATTCAGAAGTACTGTGTTGGCATCGACGCCGGTGTGTCGCCCACGGGCAGAGGTGAGTCCGAATCCGGCGAGGTCAAGTGCGTACACGCGCGTGCGCGCCGCCAGCGCCGGTGCCACCCGCACCCAGTTCAGGTGCGAGCCGCCCAGACCGTGAACGAGCACGATGGGCGGCGCTCCGCTGGGACCGCCGAAGTCGATCCAGTGAACGTCACCGCCGAGATCGGTGATGTTGCTTGTCCCGCCCCACGGGTGTGTGAGGGTGCTTCCGTCGACGAGTTGGGCCGAAACAGCGGATTCCATACCTGCCAGGATGCACCGAGGTGTCGTCGTAGTCACGCACTCGTTCCGGTTCGGGATCCGAATATGTGTCATCGATCACGGCTTCTCAAGAAGCTCAGGAAACGGGCAAAACGGAATTTGACTGGTGTTCAGCACTTTTCGAGGCTGTCGCCGCTTTCCGACGGCCGTGGCGCGCGTCCGGCGGAGGTCGGTTCGGGCATACTGAAAACCATGTGGTGGATGGTCGGGCTCATTGTTCTGGCCGCGCTGGTTTTGGCATCCGTTCTGGTCGGTTTCGTTTTCCGCCGCCCGATCGCCGAAGCCAAGTCGGCGGTGCTTGCCTTCGACGACGCCAGCTCTCAGCCCCAGCGCGACTGACCACCGTCGAGCGGAATTGTTGCTCCAGTCAGATACGCGGCATCCGGGCCGACCAGGAAAGCCACCGCGGTGCCGATGTCCGTCTCGCAGTCTCCGATCCTGCGGAGCGGAATACCGGCAACAAAAGCGGCAGCCTCTTCCGGGCGTGCATCTGCCCAACGCTGCAGGCCCGGCGACGACGCGTGGGGAGCAACCGCGTTGACCCGGATCCCGTCGACGCCCCATTCGCATGCTGCCGCGCGACTGAGGGCTCGGACGGATTCCTTCACGGCCGCGTAGCCGCCGTAGCCGGCAGCGTCCCAGCGGACGGCCACTGAGCTGACCATGTTGATGATTGCCCCGCCGCCGCGTTCCTTCATGAACGGGTAACAGGCTTGCATGGTTCGCAGAGTCGCGACGGGGCCGGACGTCAATCCGTCGGCAAGGCGCTCCGGAGTGAGGTCGAGGACGTTGCCGAGCGGGTTGAGGCTGGCGTTGTTGATCAGAATGTCGACGCCGCCGAACAGTTCCACCGTTCGCGCCACGGCTCCGGTGATGGAATCCGCGTCGGCGATATCCATGAGCACCGGTTCGGCACGGCCTCCGCGTTCGGCGATCTCGTTACATGTGACGACGAGTTTCGACTCAGTGCGGCCCGCGACCGCGACGGAAGCGCCCTCCTTGGCGAGCGCAAACGCAACTCCCTGGCCGACGCCTTGCCCTGCGCCAGTGATCAGGGCCACTTTTCCATCCAACTTGCCCACTGCTGTTCTCCTGCTCGTCATTTAGCGGTTGTCGAATAGTTGTCCGCTCCGTGCAATATTTGTCTCGGCGTCCTGCTGGGCGAGATGTGATCTACATCCCACTTGGTGGTACGACTTTTAAAATCGGGCGTCTTACAGATAATGTGAGCGCCGTTACACACCTGGCGCGAGGCACGCGCACACATTCCATGATGAGGAGATAGACATGGGTTCCACAGCAGACGACCTCAAGGCTTGGGAAGCAATCGGCAAGGGCATCGGCGGAGTTGCCGGTCTCTTCGCTGGTGTTATCGCAATCATTTCTGCAGTCACCGCTGCACAGTCGCTTTCCTGATCCGTTTTTCGGATAGGTAGCACTCCGGCCCGCGACCTGAAGGCATTGCCTTCGTGGACGCGGGCCGGAGGTTTGTCTGCACCTGAATATCTGTGTCTTGCAGGCACATTCAATTCTGTGATACGTCCATTGCTGCCGGAACATCCACACCTTCTTCGTGGACCTGAGGTCCGAAGTTCGGCAGCGGAGTGTAGTCGAGCATCGCCTCCGAACCGCGGTAGTGGCGGAAGTAGTAGAGCGATCTGTCCGGCCGCACCAGGCTGTCCGGTTCGCTTGTCTTCCATCCCCAGTGGACGTCTGCTCGCAAAATCTCCGACAGCCTCAGTATGTTCTTGCAACCATGGCTCTGTAGCCCAAGGCATTTCAATTCCTCGACGTCTCGCAATTGTCCGTCGCGCGTCCACCTGGATTCGTAGACCAGAGCATCGAGAACGACGCGGTGCGAACCCGCCTGAGTTACGCCGGCAAGTAGAACCTCCCAGTCCAATCCTGGTGCGTGTTGGAGGTATTCGTCGGCGTCGACGAATGCTGCCCATGCGACGGTGTCGCGGTACCGGCTCACGTAATCGACGTACGCCTCTACCTGTCCGTGCACGATCCGACCGTCCGCGTCGCGCGGTTGCCAGTCGACGATCGTCACCGAAAGGTCTTGCAGTTCTTTGCGGAATGCGACCTGAACTTCACTGTCCGACATCGATCGGGTGAAGGCGCCGTAAGAGTTGCCTCTCTTGTCCTCGCTGCGGCCGTGCCAACGGTTGAGACTGAATGCGCTTGTCTTGCGGGTGGACCCGACGGAACCGGTGTTGTCGTAGAGAACAACCTCCCAGCCTTGCTCGATGTGGTGCAGGCACCAGTCCCTGATGAAGGGGAGATGTTCGCGGGGGAGCAGGACCGCAACCACGGCGCGGCGCCCGGCGTCAGAGCTGTTCGGATGATTCTTCGGATCCGTGATCACCCGACACACGATAGTGCTCTGCGTGGATGCGAGTTACTCAATGCTGCTCGTAGGAACGGTTGATCGTAGAACGTTGACACATTCGGCTATTTGTCTCATAGTCGAGTCATGATAACTTCTGTGTCACATTCGCCACGGTTTGTACCTTCCACCGGGGAGTCCTGGCGTTCGCCCTGGGCCATGTACGACGCATTGCGCGAGAACGACCCGGTGCACAACGTTGTGCCGGAAGCTGCGCCGCGGGACGACTACTGGGTGCTCACCCGTCACGAAGACGTCTACAACGCCGCTCGCGACTACGAGACGTATTCGTCGGCAAAGGGATTGACCACTGTCTACGGTGAACTCGAACAGATCGGGATGCAGGACAATCCGCCGTTCGTGATGCAGGATCCGCCAGTGCAGTCGGAGTTCCGGCGCATGGTGTCGAAGGGTTTCACTCCGCGTCAGGTATCGGCGGTCGAGCCGATGGTTCGCGAATTTGTCGTCGAACGTATCGAGGCGCTGAAAGCGCGTGGCAGCGGCGATATCGTCGTCGAGCTCTTCAAACCGTTGCCGTCGATGGTTGTCGCACACTATCTGGGTGTGCCGGAATCGGACCGTGACCAGTTCGACGGCTGGACCGAAGCCATTGTCGCTGCCAATTCGGCAGGTGGTGTGGCCGCGGCAGCGACGACGGCGCAGGCCGCCACCGGTGAGCTGATGATGTACTTCGCTTCGCTGATCGAACGCCGCAAGGTCGAACCGGGTGACGACACGATTTCGCACCTACTCGCCGCTGGACTCGGTGAAGACGGCGACATGTCCGGCCTGCTGTCGATTCTGGGCTTCGCCTTCACCATGGTGGCCGGTGGAAACGACACCACGACAGGAATGCTGGGTGGTTCGGCGGCGATGCTGACCGAACGCCTCGACCAGCGTCAGATCCTGCTGGACGATCCCGCATTGATCACCGACGCGGTCGACGAGTTGCTTCGACTCACCTCACCGGTCCAAGGACTGGCACGCACCACGACGCGAGATGTGGCCTTGGGTGGCAAAGTGATTCCGGCAGGACGTAAGGTTCTGCTGATGTACGGTGCGGCCAATCGTGATCCCGAGAAGTACGGACCCGACGCGGCGGAGTTGGACGTCTTGCGTCGACCGCAGAAGATCCTCACCTTCAGCCATGGCGCCCACCATTGTCTGGGCGCATCGGCAGCTCGAATGCAGGCGCGAGTTGCTTTGGAAGAGTTGCTTTCCCGGATTCCCGACTTCCATGTCGACATCGACGCGATGCAATACGCGCCGGGCAACTACGTGCGCCGTCCGCTCTCGGCTCCGATGTCGGTGACTCGGCCATGAGCAACGACTGGCTCGGCGAGGGGCGCGCCTTGGCGGCAGCCGAGAAGATCCTCGACAGCGCGGCACAATTGTTCGTCGCGAAAGGCGTCAACGCGGTCGGTATGGCGGAGATAGCCTCTGCTGCAGGATGTTCCCGGGCCACCTTGTATCGGTACTTCGAGAATCGGCAGGCTCTTCACATTGCGTTCGTTCACCGCGAAGCTCGCAGGCTGGGAACTGCGATCGCGGAATCGGTAGCGACCATCGACGACCCGAGTGAGCGTCTGGAGACGGCCATACTCACCGCAGTCTCCGCGGTGCGTAGCACTCCGACGTTGGCTGCATGGTTCACCCCGGGTGATGCGAGTCTTGCCGGTGAACTTGCCAATTCATCCGACGTCATCAACGGACTTGGTGTCGCGATGCTCGGTGAACTCGGAGCAGGCACAGCGTCGCGGGCGCGCTGGATCGTGCGAGTGATTCTCTCGCTGCTCATGGTGCCGGGGGCGGACGAGAACGACGAGCGGACGTTGGTGCGTGAGTTCGTCGTTGCGCTGTTGATTGCTGGACGGGCCACCTGATCATCCCTTCCGGGTGATGCGCGAGGGCTGCGTGGGGATCGAGGATGAACCGATATCCCGACACAGGTCACCGCGAGTTCCCGAGGAGCGTAAGAGAAGATGACTACACCGTCCGAACTCGACCCCAAGCCCGCCACCGAAGCGACTCGCCTGGCAAATGCCCAGGTTCTCCGTGACCTTCCTTTCGGCGACACCTTCGACTTCGAACTGATTTCTCGAGGTCTCGTGGCACCGCTCATCGATGGCGGACTGGTCAAAGGTGACAGAGGGCAGTTCATCTTCTCGTACGACGCCTACGGGTTCGCCGACGGCGATGCACCGGATACCGTCAACCCGAGTCTGTGGCGCCAAGCCACTTTGATGGGAAAGGGCGGTGGACTGTTCAAGCTGGCTGATCGTCTGTACCAGGTGATCGGCCAGGACTTGTCGAACACGACGATCATCGAGGGCGACACCGGGTTGATCATCGGTGACACTCTGATGTCCGCGGAAACAGCCGCTCTCGCGCTGGAGTTGTACTACCAGCACCGCCCGAAGGTTCCGGTCAAGGCAATCATCTTCACGCACTCCCACGGCGATCACTTCGGCGGTGTCAAAGGATTTGTCACCGACGAAGAGATCGAGTCCGGTGCCGTAAAGGTCTACGCACCAGACAGTTTCACGGAGGAAGCGATTTCCGAGAACGTACTTGCCGGCACGGCGATGACACGTCGCGGAATGTACATGTACGGATCGTTCCTGCGTCCGGGGCCACAAGGGCAGGTATCCGGTGGTCTCGGCCTGTCCACTTCGCACGGCACTTCGACGTTCGCCGTGCCTACCGACGTCATCACCGAACCGGTGCACGAAGAGGTCATCGACGGTGTGCGCGTGACGTTCATGCTCGCGCCGGGAACGAAGCGCCATCCGAAATGCTCTTCTATTTACCAGATTTCAAGGCGCTCGGGTCAGCTGAGGACGTCACGCACACGATGCACAATCTATACACGTTGCGCGGCGCCAAGACTCGCGACGCCAAAGCGTGGTCGCACTACGTGCGTCTGGCAATGGAACTGTTCCCCGACGTCGAAATCATCTTTGCGCAGCATCATTGGCCCACGTGGGGCAACGACAAGATCTTGAAGCTGATGTCGGATCAGGCAGATCTGTACAAGTATCTGCACGATCAGACGTTGCGCCTTGCCAACAAGGGACTGACACCGGTAGAGATTGCCGACCAGATCGAGGTACCCGACGCCATCGGAAAGCAGTGGTACAACCGTGGGTACTACGGTTCGCTCAGTCACAACGTCAAAGCGATCTACACCTTCTATCTCGGTTGGTTCGACGGCGTTCCCGCTCATCTCAATCCCCATCCGCCGGTGGAGAACGGCAAGCGCTACGTCGAAGCCGTCGGCGGGCCGGACGCACTTCTGACCAAGGGCAAGCAGGCGTTCGACGACGGAGACTACCGCTGGGCCGCGGAGTTGGTGAACCATCTGGTGTTCGCCGATCCGAGTAATCAGAAAGCGCGAGAGTTGTTGGCGGACACGTACGAACAACTCGGCTACCAAGCCGAGAACGGTACGTGGCGCAACTTCTACCTGGTCGGAGCGATGGAATTGCGGCATCCGCTGGCGCCGATGCCGTCCAACAACCCCACTGGCCCGGCCGTGGTCGCAGTGATGCCGCTCGAACAGATGCTGGACTTCTGGGCAGTTCGCCTCGATGGCCCGAAGGCCGCCGACGTCGACCTGTCGTTGCGATTCGTGTTGTCGGACACCGCGGACAACGTCCTGGTCACAGTGCGCAACGGCGTGCTGAACTACGGCATGGACAAGGCAGATGCTTCGGCCGCCCTGACTCTGACCTTGACCCGTGCCGTGTTCAACGAGGTGTATCTGGGAACGACCTCGCTCACCGAATCCATCAAGGCCGGAACGGCAAAAGCTGTGGGAGATCAGTCCGAACTGGAGACGTTCATCTCGCTGCTGGAGGACTTCGATCTGTGGTTCGATATCGTCACGCCGTGACTGGTCGACTCCATGATGTGGCCCGGGCGGGGGATCATTCGAAACGAGAAGGATCTCCCGCGCCGACCCGCACGATTTCGGGAACACCGGACGAATAGTCGACGACTGTGGTGGGTTCGGTTCCACAGTCACCCGAGTCGATGACGGCGTCGAGTTGGTGGTCGAGTTCTTCCTTGATCTGCCAGCCGTCCGTCATCGGTTCCTCGGCGCCGGGCAGGAGAAGGGTGCTGGAGAGGATGGGTTCACCCAACTCTTGCAAGAGTGCCCGCACTACCGGGTGGCTGGGGATACGCACTCCGACGGTCTTCTTCTTGGCGTGTGCCAGCCGACGCGGAACTTCCTTCGTGGCGGGAAGGATGAACGTGTACTGCCCAGGCGTAGCCGCTTTCACCGCGCGGAACGCCGAGTTGGTGACGTGGACGAAGTGCCCGAGCTGCGCGAAATCGGCACAGACCAGCGTGAAGTGATGGTCCGAACGCAGATGACGGATCTCGCGGATCCGATCGGTGCCCGAGTGATTGTCCATTCGGGCGCCCAGGGCGTAGCAGGAGTCGGTGGGGTAGGCGATGACCGCGTCGTTGCGCAGCATTTCGACGATCTGGCTGATCGCGCGCGGCTGCGGGTTTTCCGGGTGAACGTCGAAGTATCGGGCCATCAACTCAGCTTAGTTCAGCTTGCAGATCACGAATGCCGTTCACCGTTGAGACTGTGGTCGGCGAGCAAACCCGTCAGCTCTTCGGCGTAGGCAAGTTGCTTACGTAAGTGTGTGCAGCTTTCTTCCGCCCGGGTGTGGCAGTCGGTGACGAATTCGGTTGCAGCGGTGCGCGTTGACGCGTCCGAAGCTTCGTCGCCGAGCACTGCCAGAGAATCGAGAAGTTGTTTCATTTCTTCGAGACTGAATCCGAGCGGCTTCATTCGTCGGATTACCAGTAGCCGTTGGACATCGGCCTCGGTATAGAGGCGGAATCCTCCGGCGCTCCGCTCGGACGGAGTAACCAGACCGACCTCGTCGTAATGACGAATCGTCTTGATCGACAGTTCGGTGCGTTCGGCAACCTGTCCGATCTGCATGTTCGGCCCTTGGCCCGCATGTTCCGGCTCAGACATCACTCCCACTTTCCTCGCGCTGGGCTTCCATACTCTCAGTGACCGTCACCCAGGCGACCGGACAGGCGCAGGTGGCGCTCGGCCGATGCGTCGTCGAGCCCCACGATCTCGACATTCTTGCCTCTGGCCGCGTACTTGGTGGTGATGGCGTCCAGTGTCGCGACGGTCGACGCGTCCCAGACATGAGACTCGGACAGATCGATGACAATGTTCTTCGGGTCGCCGGCGTAGTCGAACTGGTAGATCAGATCGTTGCTGGATGCGAAGAACAGTTCGCCTCGAACCGCATAGACACGGGTGTCCTCGTCCGGATGCGCGACGTCGATCACTTCGGTGAGATGCGCGACGCGGCGAGCGAAGATGACCATCGCGGTGATCACTCCGACGATCACGCCGTAGGCAAGATTGTGGGTCGCGACGGTGACTACCACGGTGACCAACATGACCACTGTCTCGCCGATCGGCATGCGGCGCAGGGTCTTCGGATTGATGCTGTGCCAATCGAAAGTGCCGACCGAGACCATGATCATGACGGCCACCAATGCGGCCATGGGAATCAACGCCACCACATCGCCGAGGCCGACGACGAGTATCAGCAAGAACACGCCCGCCAGGAAAGTCGAGATTCGAGTGCGAGCGCCGGAGACCTTGACGTTGATCATGGTCTGGCCGATCATCGCGCACCCTCCCATGCCCCCGAAGAAGCCGGTGACGATGTTCGCGACGCCTTGGCCCCACCCTTCTCGGGTCTTGTTCGAGTGCGTATCCGTGACGTCGTCGACGAGCTTGGCCGTCATCAACGATTCGAGGAGTCCGACGAGCGCCATGGCCAATGCGTACGGCGCAATGATCGACAGTGTGTGCATGTCCAGGGGGACATCGGGGAACAGTAGCGTCGGTAGGCTCGACGGAAGCTCGCCCTCGTCGCCGACGTTGGGGACATCGAACGCGAAAACGACTGTGGCGGTTGTCAGTAGCACGATTGCCACCAGTGGAGCCGGGACGGAGTTCGTCAGTTTCGGCAGGAATACGAGTATCAGAAGTGCGACTGCAAGGAGTGGGTAGACGAGCCACGGAACATCGATCAGGTGGGGGAGTTGGGCGATGAAGATCAAGATGGCGAGTGCGTTGACGAATCCCACCATGACGCTGCGCGGAATGAAGCGCATCAACCTTGCGACGCCCAGGAGGCTCAGCACGATCTGGAGAAGGCCGGCCAGAAGGACTGTCGCAATCAGGTAGTCGATTCCGTACTCGCGCGTCAGTGGAGCGACGACCAGTGCGACGGCGCCGGTAGCTGCGGAGATCATTGCGGGTCGTCCGCCGACGACGGCGATGGTCACTGCCATCGTGAACGACGCGAACAGTCCTACCCGCGGATCGACGCCGGCGATGATCGAGAACGAGATCGCCTCGGGAATCAGTGCCAACGCCACGACCAGTCCGGCCAAAACCTCCGTTTTGAGACGGTGAGGTGACCGGAGCGCGGCCCGAACCGAATTGTCGTTGGTGGATGAAGCGATGGTTACTGCCATGAGATTCCGTCCTGACGAGGTTCTCATACTCTACCCTCCTGTAAGGGTAGAATATGAACGGAGTTCTCACTACGGCGCGGATTTCTGTCGAATTGTGTTTCCCCGCAGTGGATCTCGAATCGCGAGATTGATCGAAAGGGGCAACGCTCGCGGTGGCGGTCAGATGTGACGACCAGTAACCCTTACCAAGTATTTACCTACTGTGTGGTGTTTGTTTATTGAAAAAGGGTCAACTCGGGCGCTGGCTCCGTTACAGTTCGGCGGCAAACGTCAATCAGGTTGTTCCGAGAGGGCATCATGTCAAAACGCCTACTGAATGCTGCGCTCCTTACCGGCCTCCTTGCCGGTGGAACCGCTGTGGCCGTGATTCCGGCAACCGCGGCGCCCGTTGCAGAAACCACGTCGACAACGTTCCAGGTCACGTGCCGCGCAGTTCCGAGTGCGTTCTCCGGTCCTTCGTCAGACGGAAAGCCTGCTACGGTGCGGGTTTCGGCTCCGACGGTAGTCGCGCCAGGTCAGGTCTTCGACATCGACGTGGATCCGGGTAGCGTCCAGATCCCGAACGATGTGAGCGGCGCAAGCGTCAAGAAGATCTCGCGTCTGAAGATTGATCTGCCGATTCCGACCAACGCGGAGTTCGTTTCGGCGACGGTCACCGATCCGGGCAATGTTATTGCCGGGAAACCTGCTTCGGTGATTCGTGTCAACGAAGACGGCACTCCCGCAGCGGACGGTCCGATACTCCGGTTGTCCGGCGCAAACGAAGCGATCGGCAACAGTCCGTCATCGTCGTCGGGTGCGCACGGCGGGCTTGCGATCAATGCTCAGTCCGGAGTCGAGACCAACATCGTCTTTCCGAAGATCAGAATCACCGTAAAGGCCGGGCCGTCCGGCGCAGTCGAAACCAATGTCCGGACTTCGGGTGCTGCAGGTACTTTCGGCGGGCCCGAGTCATTTTTGACCTTCCTCCCTCAGGTCAGTCACTGGCTCGCGGGAACCATCTGGGCGCCCACATCCTGCTCGCCGCGCGACGCTGAGACCGGCCCCCTCAATGCCGGTGCCGGCGCCCTGGCATCCACGAAGATCGACGGGGACCTGGGGCCCGTTGATCCTGAGCCAGGCGCGGACATCGTGACTAAGCTCGAAGGACCGGCTACCGCCGCGACCGGTACCAAGGTGTCTTTTGCTTCTCACGTCGATCCGGAAAACACAACGGGAACAGTACAGTTCATGGTCGACGGCAAACCCGTCGGTGACCCGCGGCCGGTGGTTCGCGGTATTGCGCGCCTGGATCTCACCTTCGGTAAGGCGGGTACCAAGTCCGTGACTGCAGTATTCACCGCTACCGGAGACGAGGCGAAGTACACGTCGGCGGCACACGTACTCACGGTGACCGGTGACACCACAGGTCCGGTCGATCCCGACCCGACCGATCCGGGCACTCCGGGCGGTCTCGGCAGCCTTGAGTCCGTTCTGCCGCAGCTGCCAACGGGTTCGCTCGGTGGCAAGTGATCACGGTCCTACCTCACTGAACTTTCAATGGCCGAGTTCTTCTGAAAGGCAACACATGAACCCCCGCACTCTGGCAGTTTGCGCTGTCGTACCAGCACTCGCGGCCGGACTCCTCGCTGTGTCCGCGCCGGTGGCAGCGGCTTCCGATACCGTGACGCGGACCGTTTCCTTCGAACACAAGTGCCGGGTCGACGGCGCCACCGATTGGGATTCGTCGTTCTCCGACAACATGGAGGTAACGGCGCCCACGTCCGTGCGTCCCGGCGAACAGTTCACAGTGAAATTGCATCCAGGCACCATGCGTAGTTCGGATTCGGACACCGGTCGTATCAAGTACGACATCGCACTACCGCAAGGGGCAACCCTGGTTTCGTACTCCCTCGTCGGTGATTCGTCGTCCAACTTGACCGGCGAGACTGCGGTGCTGCTCCGGGTGGGCGCAGACGGAAACGCGAACCCGGCGGGTGAGTACCTGCGAATTACCGGTACCGGCAACAAGACAGTCAACGACGGTCCGAGCGCGAACGACAACAAGCCCAAGGAAGGGCTGCAAGTCAAGGCGAACACGGACTTTCGTTTGCCGGCAGTCGAATTGAAACTCGAAGCTCGGTCCGACGAGGGAAATGCGACGACGCACCTGCGCGCCGGGGCGACGAGCCCGAGCATCAAGATCAAAGACACGAGCATGAGTTTCGGTGAGTCCCGGTGGGTCAATGCCGCTGGGTATTGTGTTGCTGCGGGGGAAGGACGCAACGCCCTCTCGACTACCGAGGTCTTCACGACCAACCAGACCGAGACGATGGTCGCTGTCGCACTGGAGGCACTGACGGGCGAAGACGTCAAGATTGCGGCGAGTATCGACCCGAACCCGGGTGAGGGAACGGTCGAGTTCTTCGACGGCGATACGAAGATCGGCAGCGCCACAGTCGATTCCAATGGCCATGCAGAACTGGTCTGGCCGTTCCGCGACCAGGGCGAGCATCGCATCACCGCAAAGTTCCTGGGTACCAAGAAGTTCAGTTCTTCGGAATCTGCGGACAAGACCGTGACCGTCACCGTGCCTGGTGTCATCGTCGTCGAGCCGGTGGATCCGACGGAACCGGAAACTCCTGGTGGAACCGGAAGCCTCGGGGACATCTTCTCGAAGCTGCCGACGGGCTCACTCGGAGGCTGAGTCACCCAAACGGCAGGGGAGCGTCGACGTTTCGGCTCGAAGACGGGTGTGTGATCGAATACTGGAATGACAGGTTCGAATCATGCCGAGAGCCGCAACGCCGGCGTTCCCAGTTTTTCTCAATGGGAGTCTCCGTCACGTAAATCGGGCCAGAACCACAAAAGGTAGCTCACCAAAACTGGTGCCCTTTTACTACCGTTAGTTGAAGAACTGCGCGAACCGCGGGTTCTTACATCAACAAGCCTTCGAACTCGCCGCTGCGGTTCAGGTATGAACAAGGTAGGGAAAATGCGCAAGGTTAGTTTGCTCGCGTCCGCTGCAGCAGTAGCTGTCGGTGTGGCAATGATCGGGACGTCTGCGGCCTCAGCAGCGCCGGGAACGATTCCTGGTCACGGACTGTTCGACGTGCCGTGGGAGGTGTTGCCGGGAACCTACACGACGTCTGGGCCCGTATCAGCTGACATGCCGTGCATATACGGCCGAGCGAAGGTCGACGGCGATGGTGAATTGAATGTCCTCGAGTTCGAAAGCACCCTCGAACCGGCGACAGTCACGATTCTCTTGACGGATTCTCGCTTCACCACCGCATATTGCGCTGATTGGAAGCGAGTGTCGTCAGTCGGATCGTTGGATCTCGGATCACTTTTCGGGTCATAGACGTCTCCGCTCTGATTCCAGATGGGCCTCTGGCCGTGGCCACGGACCTCTGCTATCTCGGCTAACGCTCGCCTCGCGGATGTGCTCGTTCGTCTCGAGTTTCCGACCACTCGTCGCATGAGTCCATGACCAGGGACTTTAGCCCTCGGTAATTACCTACCAATCGGTATATTCTGCGAATGTACGGACTTCGTGAACCGATGTGAGTTGGCTCCGGGGAACGTGCCGGCCTCGCAGGACCGCCCGCAAAGTCAGCCCGGTGAGGCCACCGGAGTTCGCGCATTTCGACAGATTGCCGCTGGGTCCGTCCGCTACGAGGGGAGCGGACGGACCAGACGGCACGAGAGAGTGCCATGCCTGAACGTGGTCAAAGCAGAGTGGACGCGGGGATCATTGCCGTCGTCGCAGTCATCACCGGTGTGTTCGTCGCACTGACCGGTCACGGTCTGGTTGCAGCGCTCGCCACCGTAGTGGGCCTCGCGCTCGGAATGGCGATTGTGCGGTATCTGATCAAGGGCCGCTGATCATCGCAAGAGTTCAGCAGGTCGCGAGAATGTCTGCGATGGTGTCGTGTTCGGCTTGGGTGACCCACAAACCGTATGCCGCTTTGACTTCCACTTGAGCAGTCACGTACTGGCAGCGGTAGGCCTTGTTGGGTGGCAGCCACGACGCCGCGTCGGAATCCGACTTCTTCTGGTTCGTGGGCCCGTCGACAGCGCGCAGGTTTCGAGGGTCGTTGGCCAGATTGGTTCGCGTCTGTGTATCGAGCTGTTGTGCGCCCTTCTGCCAGGCGTCCGAGAGTGCGACTACATGTAATCCGTAGCTAGTAGGTAGTGCCGTTGACATCATCCTGGGCTTCCTTCCACGGATTCGGGATATGTGGGCGACGGTGTTATCTGCAGGCAGCGAGGTACGCCGATGACACCGCCGACACGCAC
>NZ_JAANTF010000030.1:0-6870 GCF_011290655.1 Rhodococcus sp. D-46
GGCGAAGACCACATCTTCGAAAATGGTGGACCCTACATCGATCTCGATGCATGGGACAACATTGAGGAAGTCACCGTCGTATGCCGTGAACCGATGCTCTTCATCACCTTGGAGAACGAGATCGTCGGGCGGAGGTAGTCGTCGATCTGCTGTTCGGTGCCGTAAGCCGCGATCAGGTTGGCGTTGGCGATTGTCAGGAACGGGTATGCGGCGGTACCGGCATTGGCTGCCTGGAACCAGGCCATCGCCGCCCGTGCCACCGTGGTGGGTAGTTGCATGCCTCCGACGCTCTCGTCGAATTGCCCCGCGATCAGTCCCGACGTCGCGTAGGCGTCGAGGGCCGTTTTGACCTCGTCGATCATGTCGACGGTGCCGTCGGGGCGCATGGTCGGCTCCTGGGCGTCGGCCTTCTTGTTGTGTGTGGCGAAATGCTTGTGCGCGATGTCCGCGCTGAGGTCGAGCACCGCGTCGAAGGTGTCCTTCGAATGTTCGGCGAAGCGTGTGCGGGAGGTCAGCGAGGTGACGTCGAGCCATTCGTAGAGCAGGAAGTCGATGTCGCGCCGGGAGAGTACATCGGTCATGGGTTCATCCGTTCAGAAAATGGTGTCACATGGAGACACCGCCGTCGACCGGAAGGACGACGCCAGTGATGTAGCCGGCTTCCTCGGAAGCCAGGAAGCAGATGGCATCGGCCATCTCGGACGGGTCGGCGAACCGTGAGATTGGTCCGGTGAGTTCGGCGATCTTGTCCTCAGGAATCGAGGCGGTCATCCGCGTGGCTGCGTTCGGCGAGATGGCGTTGACGGTGACACCGAACGCGGCCAGTTCCTTCGCAGCGGTTCTGGTGAATCCGATGATCCCGGCTTTCGCGGTGGCATAGTTCGCCTGGCCCCGGTTGCCGTGCAGTCCGGTGTAGGAGGTGATGTTGACGACGCGCCCGAATTCCTGCTTCCGGAAGTGCGGTACACATGCCCTCGTGAAACGAAATGTCCCGCCGGCGTGGACATTCAGGACCTGATTCCAGTCGTCGTCGGTCAGCTTCCACAGCACCTTGTCGCGCAGGATGCCCGCGTTGTTGACGAGGATGTCGATCCGGCCGGTCTCGTCTATCACGGTGGAGACGACCCGTTCGACGTCGTCGGTGTTGCTGACGTCGGCGGGGATGCCGACGGCGCCGACGTCACGGGCGGCCTTGTCGAGTTCGATCTCGTCGAAGTCCACCATGAAGACGGCGGCTTTGGCTTCGACGAAGTGGCGTGCCAGTGCCTGACCGATGCCGCGGGCGGCACCGGTGACGATGACCGATTTGCCGGTGAAGTCATAAGTGATGTTGCCCATGGGTGTTTCCTTCGCTGTCAGTTGAGGCGTTCGAGGACCATTGCCATACCTTGTCCGCCTCCGACACACATGGTTTCGAGGCCGAACTGCTTGTCGTAGGTCTGCAAGTTGTTGAGCAATGTCGCGGTGATGCGGGCACCGGTCATACCGAAGGGGTGCCCCAGAGCGATGGCGCCACCGGAGACGTTGAGCTTGTCCTCGTCGATGTTCAGCTCTCGCGCCGACCCGATCACCTGCACGGCGAATGCCTCGTTGATCTCGACGAGGTCGATATCGGAGATACCCAGCCCCGCGATCGTGAGAGCCCGCTTGGACGCTTCGATCGGGCCCAGGCCCATGATCTCCGGCGACAGCCCGGAGACCCCGGTGGACACGATGCGGGCGAGTGGGGACAGTCCCAGCTCCTTGGCTTTGGTATCGGACATGATCACCAAGGCAGCGGCGCCGTCGTTGAGTGGACAGGCATTGCCGGCGGTGACGGTGCCGTCGGGTCGGAATACGGGCTTGAGTTGGCTGACGGCCTCGTAGGTGGTGCCGGCACGAGGACCGTCGTCTTCGCTGATGACTGTGCCGTCCGGGAGTGTGACCGGGGTGATCTCGCGTGCGAAGAAGCCGTTCTTGATCGCTTCCTCGGTGCGGTTCTGGGACCGTACCGCCCAGCGGTCCTGCTCTTCGCGGGTGATTCCGGTGACCTGGGCAACGTTCTCGGCGGTCTGCCCCATGGCGATGTAGGTATCGGGGAGCAAACCCGTCTGGCGGGGGTCGACCCACTGCTGACCGCCCTGGGCTAGCTTCTCGGTGCGAGCCTGTGCGTCGGCATACAGCGGGTTCTGCGTGTCGGGAAGTGAATCGGAGTTGCCTTTGGTGTATCGAGACACAGTCTCGACACCGGCGGAGATGAAGACGTCGCCCTCACCGGCTTTGATCGCATGCAGGGCCATCCTTGTGGTCTGCAGTGATGACGAACAGTACCGGGTGACCGTCGTACCGGGGATGAAGTCGTAGCCGAGTTGGATCGCGACGTTGCGGCCCATGTTCTGCCCCTGCTCTCCTCCCGGCAATCCGCAACCGAGCATGAGGTCGTCGATGTCGGAGGGACGCAGAGCCGGAATCTTTGCAAGAGCGGCCTGGACCATCTGCGCGGTCAGATCGTCCGGGCGCATACCCTTGAGCGATCCCTTCATGGCGCGGCCGATCGGCGAGCGTGCAACAGAAACAATGACAGCCTCGGGCATGAAGCCTCCTGAGTTGGGGCCGAGTGCGGACGCACTCGAGCGGGGGTGGGTTTCGCGCGGAGCACCGCGCGGCCATAAATATGCGAGCGCATAGTTTCTATGCGCTCGCATATACTGACTGCGCAGATGGATACCTGTCAACCTCAAACGATCGAGAGGCAACCGTGCGATGAGCACACCCGCGCAAGCTGTCGCATGTGAGGTAGGCACGTCAAAAGCCGCCGCCCGCATACGGACTGCGGCTATCGAAGTCTTCGCAGCCAAGGGATATGGGGCGAGCACCACTCGGGAAATCGCAGCCAGTCTGGACCTGAGTCCTGGAGCCGTATACCCCCACTACAAGACCAAAGAATCGCTACTGTTCGCCATCAGCTTGGAAGGCCATAACGCCGCACTCGCCACCGTCATGCACGCCGACCAGCCGATCGCGCCGCCCGCTCTGAGGCTGGCGGCCACCGTAACTGCGTACGTGAAGTGGCACGCCGACAACCACGCACTCGCGAGAGTCGTGCAACACGAACTACGTTCGCTCTCACACGAGCACTTCAACGCAATCGCAGACATCAGACGGACCACGTCACGGGTATTCACACGAATCATCGAAGCCGGCGATGCGTCAGGAGACTTCCAAACAATCGACGTCGAGGCCGCCACACTAGCCATCACGTCTCTCGGCGTCGACGTCAGCCGATGGTTCCCCTCGAATACGTACTCCGAGCCCGACATCATCGCAACACGCTACGTCGAACTGGCACTCCGAATGGTCGGTGCGAACGACTGACTCCCGGCCGCAGACGGCAGCGCCCGGCAGAAAGGTGCCGCGATCATCGAAGCACTCTTCTTCACGACAACAGACAATTACCTTGGGCCGTCGCCCATCCCGCTCGCATACCGGGTTTACGTCGACGAGTACGAGGGTGCTCGGTCAAGCCAAGTTTCGTCGGCGCTGCCACTGTGCATGCCGGCGCGTTAGGGACGCCAGGTATCGACTGCGAAAAGTGGGATGCGACGACAGCCAACCCTGTTTTTTGGCGTTCACCCTTTCTTTCGTGGGTAACTTCCTTTGGTGCACGCCCATCCGGGCGGAGCGAGATCACCGTCCTTCCCAGGCCACTGATACCGAGATCGCAGCGGGTCCTGACCAGCGGCGCCGGTCCGACTGTGACCTTGGCGCTGCTAATCAGGACCCGCGTGAACCAACATATGGTGAGTCGGCACGAAACGGATCTCGTTCGATTCAGGAAATGCCGTATGTCTTGATGTTGGCGAACTGGTCCATGCCGGATGCGCCCAACTCGCGGCCTACTCCGGAGCGCTTGGTTCCACCGAACGGGATCTCGGCAGGCGCGCCGAGGAAATTGTTGATTCCCACCATTCCGGTGTCGAGTTGCTGCGCCACATCGCGTGCAGCGTTGGAATCTCCGAACACCGTACCGCCTAATCCATATGCAGATTCGTTTGCGAGCTTGACCGCGGCAGCAGCATCGGCGACGCGGTAGATCATGCCGAGCGGACCGAATGCCTCTTCGGAAAAGATCCTCATATCGGGGGTGATGTCCGTGAGTACCGCCGGGGTGAAGAACGCGCCCGGCCCATCGACGCGCCCGCCAGGAACGAGGACGGTTGCACCCTTGTCGACTGCGTCACGATACTGCGCCTCGAGGGTGTCGGCCGCCACCGAACTCGACAGTGGTCCAACGGTTGTAGCGGGGTCGAATGGGTCACCGAGTGTATTGGCGGCGAAGGTGGCAACATAGCGAGCGATGAAGTCGTCTGCGACGGCATCGGTCACGATCACCCGCTTCGGGGCATTGCAGAACTGACCGCCGAGGAACAACCGCAGTCCCGCCGCCGTGTCCGCAGCGGCCTCGACATCGGCGGACTCGAGCACGATGAACGCATCGGATCCGCCGAGTTCGAGTACAACCGGTTTGATGTGACGTGAAGCCTGCTCTCCGACAGCGGATCCGGCGCGATCAGATCCTGTCAAGGTGACTGCGCGAACGCGGTCGTCGGCGATGTACGCGGAAACCTGGGTGGTCGACACAAGTGCGGTCTGGTACACATTGGCCGGAAAGCCCGCTTCTGCGAAGAGGTGATCGAAGAACAGCGTCGAACCAGCACAGATTTCGGATGGTTTGAGCAGAACCGTGTTGCCCAACATCAGGTTCGGCGCTGTTGCGCGCATTGCCTGATACATCGGAACATTCCATGGTTCGATGCCGAGAACCACCCCGACTGGTTCCCGGCGTGTAATCGCCCGAGTGAAACCGGCGATCTCGGTCTCGACGTCGGCGAGCAATTTCTCACCGTTGTCTGCGTAGTACCGAAAAGTCGACGTGACCATGTCCATCTCCGCCACCGACTGAGCCAACGGCTTGCCCATCTCCGTCGTCACGAGCGCGGCCAGTTCGTCCACGTTCGCTTCCAGCAGTTCGATGAATTTCCGAAACAGACGCACTCGCTCGGCAATCGGAGTCCGACGCCACGTCTGGTACGCCGCATGCGCGCGAATCAATAGGGCATCGGCGTCGGCGTCGGTCAGTGGCGGGTACTCCCGAACCACTTCGCCGGTCGCCGGATTAGTTGTTCGGTATGTACGCGTCGATGGATCTGTGGCTGTCGGTACGGACATGATTGAGCTCCTCGATCTCGAGTGTTCGAAGGTGTGCGTCGGGTGCACGGATGTACTGGTGGGCGCTACTTGCTACCGAATTCGATGATCCCGCGAATATTGCGTCCGTCGTGCATGTCGGCGTACGCCTGATTGATCTGGTCGAGGGTATAGCGGCGGGTGATCAGTTCGTCGAGCTTGAGCTTGCCCGACTGGTACAAGCGCAGCAGCATCGGCATCGCCTCGCGCGGGGATGCCATGCCGTACAGCGCACCTTGAATACGCTTCTGGAACATGGCGAGCGTGAAAGCGTTGACGCCGGGGAGTCCGTCCTCGTCAACTGGACTCAGACCGGTGATCACGAGAGTACCGGCCTTACGAATTGCGCTGTACGCCCTACCGATATCTTCTCCGTGCACAACACCCATCGTGACGATGGCGGAGTCTGCTCCCTGTCCATTAGTGATCGATTTGACGAACTCGTCGGCCTCGGCGAAGTCGGCGAACGTCTCGGTGGCGCCAAACAAGGGGGCTTGCTCCCGCTTGAACGGTGCGGGATCCACCACGACGACGTGACTCGCACCAGACGTTGCGGCGCCCTGCACTGCATTCATCCCGACTCCACCCGCACCGATCACCAAGACGACATCGCCGGCCTTCACCTCCGCCGCCGTGGTTGCCGAGCCGAAACCGGTCTGGACGCCACAAGCCACGAGACAGGCGACATCGAGTGGGATGTCCTTATCGATACGGACAACCGACATCTGGTCGTAAACTTGCCATTCGGCGAAAGTTCCGAGCGTGCTCAGTGTCCCGATATCCGTTCCGTCGATGTGCATCCGGTATCCGCCACTCGGCTGAGTGCCTTCGAGAATGATGGCCCCGTTGTCGCACAGGTTCTGCATTCCCATTGCGCACCAGCGACACTTCCCGCAGGCCGGGATGAATGAGGTGATGACATGGTCGCCGACAGCGAGGCCGTGGACTTCTGCTCCTACCTTGCGAACGATCCCGGCGCCTTCGTGCCCACCGACGATCGGGCGTGGGGTCGGCATGTCGCCGGTCACCGAATGATCGTCCGAATGGCACAGTCCTGTCGCCTTCATCTCGACAAGTACCTCGGTAGGGCCCGGATCATCGAGTTCTACTGTCTGAACCTTCCAATCTGCGTTCAGTTCCCATAGAACAGCAGCCTGAGTCTTCATGATGTGGTCCTCCAAGGGGTGAGCGAATGCAGTGTGAATCGAGCGGATGCGTCGGTGACGGCATGCGAGAGCATCTGAACCTGGTGGTGATGCAAGTCATAAATCTATGGTTCGTTTGATTCTCTGTCAAGAGCCTGCCGACTCGTTGGAAGAATACGAATTCGCCTGCACACGTGGGCGCGTCGACCGCGACGAATCTGTTGTCCGCTTCCCGATTCGACTAACGTGTGAGCTGTACGGAACGGCCGATCTGTCGATCTGGCGGGCATCAATCCGTCGTTACGACGCTCAGGGGGGTGTCCCTATTGTTTTCGTCAAGCGGCGGTCGCGGCGTTTGATCGGTAGGGTTCGTGGTTCTTGAGCATGGCGTAGAGAACATCGCAGCGGCGTCTGGCTAGGCAGATGAGGGCGGCGTTGTGCTTCTTTCCTTCGGCTCGTTTTCGGTCGTAGTAGGTGCGGCTGGCGGTGTCGTGCAGCG
>NZ_JAANTF010000031.1:0-6509 GCF_011290655.1 Rhodococcus sp. D-46
TGAGGTGGTGGTGTTGGAGGGGGTGCGGAGGTCTCTTCCGGGGTTCATGGTGCCGTCGGTGGTGGTGGTGTTGGGGGAGTTTCCGGTGACGGTGCATGGGAAGTTGGACCGTAAAGCCCTCCCGGACGTCACCTTCGAACCTCAACCGCTGCAGTATGTCGCGCCACGAACGCCGGTCGAGGAGACGGTTGCCGCAATCTTCGATGATCTGCTGGGAACGTCGACGGTGGGCGTGAACGACGACTTTTTTGCCCTGGGTGGGAACTCTCTCAGTGCGGCCAGGTTGGTTGCGCGAGTGAATTCTGTTCTCGGCGAACGGATCAACATTCGTGACGTCTTCGATGCTTCTACCGTTGCAGCGCTGGCCGAATTGGCGCAGTGTCGCGGAGGAGAGGGGGCCAAGCCGGCGTTGACGCCGCGGGTTATGACGACAGATATCCCACTTTCACCGGCGCAGGAGCGAATGTGGTTTGCGAATCAGTTCGCCCCCGAGTCCGCCGCCTACAACGTCGCGTGCGCGTTGAGGCTCGAAGGTGCAGTGAACGTGAGTGCGCTTCAGGCTGCATTTGTCGACGTCGTCGAGCGGCACGAGTCCTTGCGCACCGTTTTTCCTCTCATCGATGACGGCCCGCGTCAAGTGATCATGTCCACCTCACAGGTGGTATCGGATCTTGCACCGATACTTGTGCAGGGAGAGGAAGAGCTGCGCGAGCGTAGCCGGCAGATCGCTTCGGATGGTTTCGACGTCACGCAGCAGGTCCCGATGCGCGCCACCTTGTTGCGGCGAGATGACCAGGTCCACTCGCATGTCCTGGTGATCGTGATTCACCACATCGCCGCCGACGGATTCTCGACGGTACCGCTGGCCCGAGATCTCATGAGCGCATACTCCTCCCGTGTGAACGGTGAGGCACCGCAGTGGGCGCCGCTCGGGATCCAGTATGCCGACTACGCGTTGTGGCAACGTGGTTGGTTGGGCTCGGAATCGGACTCTCGGTCTCTGATCTCGAAACAGCTCGGCTATTGGGCCGAGAATCTTGCGGGCGCACCGGAGGTTCTCGACATTCCGACCGATCGATCGCGCGGTGATGTGCGTTCGCTTCGACGCGGACGGATCAGGTTCGTGTTCGGTCCGAAGGTGCATGCCGGTGTGGTTGCCCTGTCGCGCAAACACAACGCCACGGTCTTCATGGTTGTGCACGCAGCCTTGGCAGTGCTGCTGGCGAGGCTCAGTGATGAGGACGACGTAGCCGTCGGAACTCCCATCGCCGGGCGTGGGGAGCGCGAACTCGACGACCTGGTGGGCATGTTCGTCAACACGTTGGTCTTGCGCACTGCAGTGGACCGCGGCGCGACTTTCGGAGACTTCCTCGACCAGGTCCGAAACGTAGATCTGAGCGCCTTCATTCACGCGGACGTGCCGTTCGAAAGAGTCGTCGAGATCGTGAATCCTTCACGTTCGACGGCGTACTCGCCCCTGTTTCAAGTCATGTTGGAGTTCCAAGACATCGAACGGCCTGCACTCGAACTCCCCGACCTGCAGGTGACCGACGTGGGCGTCGAGATCGACACCATCAACTTCGATCTTCAGTTGACGGTGACGCAGAACGCCGGCGCAGCCGGCGAATCGGACGGTCTTCGCGCCGAATTCGGATATGCCACAGATATTTTCGACGAGGAAACGGTAGCGGGCTTCGCCGACCGCCTGCAACGGATTCTCGAGCGCGTTATCACGGATCCGCAATCACGGATCGGAGATATCGAGATCCTCGACGCCTATGAGTCAGCCGAACTGGTACCCGTGCGAGGTGAGATTTCCGCCGCTGTTCAGACCCTTCCGGATTTGCTGACTGCAGCAACAGATATGGCGACTGCCCAGGATCCCGGCGCCGTCGCGCTGGTGTTCGAGGAACGTGAAGTGACCTATCTCGAACTCGACGCGCAGTCGAACCGATTGGCCCGCATGCTGATCGAATCCGGAGTGGGTCCCGAATCGGTGGTGGCGTTGTGTCTCCCACGCTCCATCGAGTCCGTTCTGGCGGTGTGGTCCATTGCCAAGACAGGTGCGGCATTCCTTCCCGTGGACCCGGGACATCCTGCTGCTCGTATCGAGCACATGCTGGGCGACTCCGGTGCAGGGTGGGGGATAACGTCTCGCGCTCACAACGCGGCATTGTCCGGCCTCGTGCCGTGGCTGGTCCTCGAAGATGCCGGTTTCGAGGAACGGCTGCGGGCGTACTCGCCATCGAAAGTCACCGACGCGGATCGGAAGGCACCGATTCGCATCGACAATCCGGTCTATCTGATCTACACGTCGGGGTCGACAGGAATACCCAAGGGCGTGACGGTCACACATCGCGGGTTGAGCGACTTCGCGCTCCAGGAGCGTGAGACCTTCGCCGCCACGACCCGATCCAGAACTCTGCACTTCGCTTCGCCGAGTTTCGACGCGTCGGTTCTCGAGCTCGTGATGGCCGTTGGTGCTGGAGCCACGATGGTGATCGTGCCACCGACCGTCTACGGCGGGTCGGAACTGGCGGCGTTACTGGAGCGCGAGCGCGTCACCCATTGTTTTGTGACTCCGGCGGCCTTAACGTCCGTCGACCCAGACGGTCTCACCACTGTCGGTTGTGTCGTGACAGGTGGGGAAGCGTGTCCGCCGGAATTGGTGGCCCGCTGGGCGCCGGGCAGAAAGATGTTCAACGCCTACGGTCCTACCGAGGCAACTGTCGTGTCGAGCATCAGTGCGGCACTGGCTCCGAACGACCCGGTCACTATCGGCACACCTACTCGCGGATTCAGCGAGGTAGTGCTGGACTCGCGTCTGCGAGCGGTACCGGTAGGTGTCGCGGGGGAGTTGTATCTTGCCGGGCCGGCTCTCGCTCGCGGCTATCACCGGCGATACCCGTTAACCGCCACGCAGTTTGTCGCAGATCCCTTCGGTGCGCCGGGAACGCGGATCTATCGCACGGGCGATCGCGTGCGGTGGACGCCCGACCGACGGCTGGAGTATCTCGGGCGCACCGATGCCCAAGTCAAAGTCCGTGGGTTCCGCATCGAACTCGGGGAAGTCGAGGTGGCACTGCAGACGCACCCGCGCGTGGCCCAGGCGGTGACGGCCGTCTGGAACGGCGACGGCAGGGATCGGTTGATCGGCTACGTGGTTCCCGATCGCGGAGCGAGTGTCGATCCGCGAGACGTCCTCGCCCATGCAGGCAAGCGCCTGCCGTCGTACATGGTGCCGGCGGCGGTGGTGGTGCTCGACGCCGTTCCGCTGACGGTTCACGGAAAACTCGACCGCGCAGCGCTTCCCACACCCGATTTCTCGTCCGCCGCCACACCCGACCGGCCACCGCGAACGGAAACCGAGAATCTTCTTGCCGCTCTGTTCGCGCAGGTTCTCGGTCTCGACGCGGTAGGAGTGCATGATTCGTTCTTCGAGCTCGGTGGCGACAGCATCATGTCCATCCAATTGGTGGCCCGCGCTCGCGATGCGGGTGTGATCATCTCACCCCGAGATGTTTTCGACCACAAATCCGTCGCCGCGCTTGCCGAGTCGGCGCACCTTGAGCAGGACAGGCCTGATGTACTCGCGGAGCTACCGGGATCCGCTGTCGGAACTGTTCCACTGAGCCCGGTGGCGCAGTGGATGCTCGACCGCAGCAGTGGCGGGCTGCGTGGCGGCGGAGTGAAACGGTTCTCCCAGGCGCTCTTGCTGACAGCTCCCGCTGATCTCACCCAGGACCTCCTTGTCCGTGGTCTCCAGGTGTTGCTGGACCGCCACGGAATGCTTCGAGCTCGCTTGGTTGAGAGTGACCGGGTCATGGAAGTCTTACCACCCGGCTCGATCTCGGCCGAAGGACTGATCCACCGCGTAGCTGTCGATTCGGTGGACGACGAAGGTTTCAGGGCCTTGGCGTCGGGAGAACTCGAGGCCGTGGCCGACAGCTTGGATCCCGCCACGGCTGACATGGTGCGCGTGATCTGGTTCGACCTGGCCGACAAACCTGACGTGTCGACCGGGCGGGGCCGACTACTTGTGGTGATTCATCACCTGGTTGTCGACGGCGTCTCGTGGCGCATTCTGGTCACCGACCTGGCGTCGGTGACAGCACAACTCCAGGCCGGTGTCACTCCCGAACTGCCACAGATCGGGACGTCGTTCCGGCGATGGGCGCATGGGCTTGTCGAGCACGTGGGCGACCGGAGCGTCGAACTGGACATGTGGAGAACGATCCTGGACGGCGATGACCCGTTGATCGGTTCGCGCCCACTCGATCCCACGATCGACGTCGACGACACGGTCGACACCGTTACAGTGGACATCTCGCCTTCGGCGACCAGGAACCTTCTCACCACGGTTCCTGCGGCATTCCACGCCGGCGTGAACGACGGACTCCTCACCGCTGTTGCGTTGGCCTCGATCGGGTGGCGACGGCGCCGCGGTATGGATACCGCTGCCGCCCTGATCACTCTTGAAGGACACGGCCGCGAGGAAGGGGTGGTTCCTGGCGCAGACCTCGGTCGCACCGTTGGTTGGTTCACCACGCTCTACCCGGTGCGCGTGGACCTCGGCGCAATCGACGTCGACGACGCACTGGCCGGTGGCGCCGACGCCGGGCGGGCCGTCAAAGCTGTCAAAGAGTACTTGCGTGCGATCCCCGATCATGGAATCGGATTCGGGATGTTGCGGTACCTGTCTGGCGAGAGCGACCCACTCGGCCGATTCCGTTCTCCTCAGATAAGTTTCAACTATCTGGGCCGGATCAGCTCCTCTGACGGAACACAGGACTGGCTGCCGGTGGAGGGCAATCGAAGGCTCGGCGGAACCCAGAACCCGTCCATGCCTGTGGCGTCCGTGATCGACATCAACGCGGCGGTTGAGGACCATGTCGACGGGCCCTGCCTGACAGCATCTTTCACCTTTCCCCGCGGAGTGCTCGACAGGTCTGACGTCGCGGAGTTCGCGGAACTGTGGCGTCGTGCGCTCGACGGACTCACCGCGCACGCGTCGCGACCTGATGCGGGCGGTCTGACGCCGTCGGACATTCCCCTGGTCTCGGTGGACCAACAACAGATCGAACGCTGGGAGAACGACTTCCCCGGATTGCACGATGTCTGGTCGGTGTCGCCCCTTCAGGCCGGGCTGATGTTCCATGCCTCACTGGCGGCCACGTCGACGGACGTCTACGCAGCGCAGTTGTTCGTCGAGCTCGAAGGAGCGGTTGATTCCGAGCGTTTGCGCGGCGCTGCTGCCGGACTATTGGCAAACCACCCGAATCTGTGTGCAGCGTTCGTCTACGACGTACACGGCCTACCGGTGCAGTTGATTGTCGACGATGCCGTGATTCCCTGGACCGAGGTCGACCTGAGTGATCGCGGATCGGCAACCGACGCAGATCTGGAGCGCCGCCTCGCCGAGGATCGCAGTGCACCCTTCGACCTCGCTTCGCCGCCACTGCTTCGGCTGACGTTGCTGCGAACCTCGCCGACGAGGTGTGTGTTGGTGGTGACGAACCATCACATCGTTCTCGACGGTTGGTCGATGCCGTTGCTGGTTCGCGAACTGTTGATGCGATACGCGGACGACAGTCTCTCGGTCGAGGGGGCCCCGGCCGATCTTCCCGAGACTCCGTCGTACCGCACCTATCTGGAATGGTTGATGCACCGCGATATGGAGACCTCGCTCGCGGCGTGGGAGGACGCCTTGGAAGGCGTCGACGAGCCGACGTTGTTGGCGCCTTCGACGCCGATCGCGGAGCAGCTGGTGCCCGAAGAGGTTGCCGTCGATCTACCCGATTCGGTGCGCGACGGACTCGGTGCGCTGGTCCAACGGAGCGGGGTCACGATGAACACGGTGATCCAGGCGGCGTGGGGTGTCCTACTGTCTCGGATGCTTTCCCGTGACGACGTAGTCTTCGGCGTCACGGTTTCGGGCCGCTCACCCGAGTTGTCTGGTGTGGAAAACATGATGGGGCTGCTGATCAACACGTTGCCTGTCCGAGTGCAACTGGATCCGGACGAGACGTGTACGCAGCTGCTCGCTCGACTGCAAAGCGAGCAGACAGCTCTGCTCGATCATCACTATGTCGGACTCGGCGCGATTCAATCTGTCGTAGGGACAGGCAATTTGTTCGACACACTGTCGGTCTTCGAGTCGTATCCGATCGATACCTCGGGGATGGGCGGGAACACCGACATTGCCGGTATGCGCGTCACCGCTGTGAATGCCCGCGACGCCACGCATTACCCGCTCACCGTGCTGTCGGTCGCGGAACCGACGCTGCAGGTCAGCCTGCGGTACCAGCCGGCGGCATTCGACCGCGCCGCGGTCGACACCATTGCACAGCGAATGTCGCGGATTCTTGCCGCCTTCGCAGCGAACGCGGATACACCGGTCGGTGAGGTCGACGTGTTTGTCGCCGGTGAGCGTGGGTTGGTGGTGGGTGGTTGGGATGGTGTGGGGGTTGTGGTGGGGGGTTTGACGTTGGTGGATGTGTTGGATGGGC
>NZ_JAANTF010000032.1:0-6228 GCF_011290655.1 Rhodococcus sp. D-46
GTGGAGGCGTTGGCTGCTCGTTTGGGTTCTCATGTCGGTGGCGGTTCACGTGCGGCGTTGACTGCGCAGGTGCGTCCGGTTCGGGTTCCGTTGTCGTTGGCGCAGCAGCGCATGTGGTTCCTCAACCAGTTGGATACGAGCTCGGCAGGGAACAACGTCCCGGTTGCGATAACTCTCACCGGAGAACTGGACGTCTTGGGGCTGGAGCAAGCGGTCGCCGACGTTATCGGCCGTCACGAGGTTCTGCGCACGGTCTACCCCGAGGTCGACGGCGTCGGCTACCAGAAGATCGTTGCACCGGCTGATGTCGACGTGAACCTCGCTGCAACCTCAGTCTCGGATTCGGAGATCGTTTCCGAGGTAACGAACTTCGTAGCGGCAGGCTTCGACGTGACGGCCGAGGTGCCGTTGCGCGCCAAGCTTTTCCAGATCAAGGCCGACGAGCACGTTCTGGTATTCGTGGTGCATCACATCTCGACCGACGGTTTCTCGATGGGCCCGTTGACCCGCGACGTCATGACCGCCTACTACGCCCGAACCAACGGCCAGGCTCCGACCTGGACGCCGTTGCCGGTGCAGTACGCCGACTATTCGTTGTGGCAGCGTGAGGTTCTCGGGTCCGAGGACGATCCGCAGTCCGTCATCGCGCAACAGATCACTTACTGGGCGCAAGCACTGGACGGCGTGCCCGAACAGTTGAATCTTCCGGGGGATCGGGCTCGGCCGGCGGTATTCTCCGGTCAGGGAGCGACATTCGAATTCTCGATCGGTCAGGAATTGCATGAGCGGCTGATCAGCGTGGGCCGGGAACACAATGCGTCGATGTTCATGGTGGTCCATGCGGCTCTGGCGTCGCTTCTCGCTCGTCTGTCGGGAACAACGGACATCAACATCGGTGCACCGATGGCCGGGCGAGGTGAATCCGAACTCGACGATTTGATCGGAATGTTCGTCAACACCCTGGTTTTGCGTACCGAGGTTGATCCTTCGGCGGCGTTCACAACACTTCTGGCCTCGGCTCGGGAAACCGACCTTCAGGCGTTCGCGCACTCGGACCTTCCGTTCGAGCGGCTCGTGGAAGTGCTGGATCCCGTTCGGTCGAGGGCACATCACCCGCTGTTCCAGGTGGCATTGGCATTTCAGAACCTGGGGCAGAACTCGTTGGCTCTGCCCGGTCTGACGGCGGCCGAGTTCGAAATCGACGAGACCGTGGCCAAGTTCGACCTGCAGCTCACGATCAGTGAGGTATCAGAAGGGCTGTCGGCGACGTTCACGTACGCGACGGATCTGTTCGACGAATCGACCGTCCGCGGATTCGCCGCACGATTGATGCGCATTCTGAACGGAATTGCGACGGACCCCGCAACTTCAGTGGGTGACATCGAAATCCTCGACGCGTCCGAGCGTGAGGTTCTGACGAGTCAAAGGGCTTCGTCAGGAGTAGCGCAGGCGCCGTTGGCCGAGATTCTTGCCGACGCTGCTGCGCGCTACCCGGACAACGTCGCTTTGCGCTACCCCGGCACGGCGCAGGCCGCGGCCGGTAGGTCCATGACGTATCGCGAGGTCGACGAGTGGTCGTCGAGGCTGGCCCGCGTTTTGATCAACCGTGGTCTCGGGGCTGAAGATCTTGTGGCGGTGTCGATTCCGAGATCCGTCGAATCGGTACTCGCGGTCTGGGCAGTGTCGAAGACCGGGGCAGCGGTCGTTCCGATCGATCCGCACTATCCGGCAGACCGTATCGCGCACATGCTCAGCGACTCGGGTGCGAAGGTTGGCCTGACCCTCGACGTCGAACGTCCGAATCTCGCCGACGACGTCGAGTGGTTGGTCGTGGACGGACCGCTCGGCGAACAGATGATCGCCGGAGTGTCCGGAGCGCCAATAGATGCCGAGGAACGTGTCCGTGCACTGACGACTGCTCATCCGGCTTGGGTCATCTACACCTCCGGCACGACAGGACTGCCGAAGGGCGTTGTCGCGACCAACGCGGGACTGGCGAGCTTCAGTGTCACGCAGGCCGCGCATTACCTCGTGAAGCCCACCTCGCGGACATTGCACTTCGCGTCACCGAGTTTCGACGCGTCGATGCTCGAGTTGTTCCTCGCGGTGGCCACCGGCGCGACGATGGTCATCGTCCCGCCTGGCGTGTACGGCGGCGACGAACTGGCTGAGGTGTTCCGTAGCGAACGAGTCACGCATGCGTTCATCACACCCGCTGCCCTGGCGTCGATGGACCCGAGCGGCCTGGACGACCTGACGGTGGTAGGCGTGGGTGGCGAAGCGTATTCGCCGGAACTGATCAGCAAGTGGACGACAGGGGACGGATCGGCCGCGTCGGCTTCGGCTCCCAGGACATTCCTGAATGTCTACGGCCCGACCGAGACGACGATCGTGACGAACGTCAGCGTTCCGCTTCTGCCCGGTGACCGAATGGACATCGGCGCCACGATCGGTGACATGGCCGCATTCGTCCTGGACACACGACTCAATCCAGTTCCACTGGGAGTCTCGGGCGAGCTGTATCTGTCCGGTCCTCAGGTGACCCGCGGCTATCATCGTCGTCCAGGCTTGAGTGCCGATCGATTCGTGGCAAACCCGCACGGTAATCCGGGCGAGCGAATGTACCGAACCGGTGACGTGGTGCGCTGGGTCGCTGGAACGGCACCCTCCACCTACGCCGTGGAATACGTGGGCCGCAACGATTTCCAGGTCAAGATTCGCGGTTTCCGTATCGAACTGGGCGAAATCGATGCATCGCTGACGGCACACCCCGAGGTCGAGTTCGCTGCGACGATGGGTACGACCCTGCCGTCGGGTGCCCCGGCGCTGGTGTCGTACGTGTTCACCGGAAAGCACGCTTCGGTCACTTCGGCGGAATTGATCGAATTTGTGTCCAGAACCCTTCCGGCCCATATGGTTCCGGCTTCGGTCATGGTCTCCTCGGACATGCCGCTCAGTCCGGCAGGCAAGCTGGACCGAAAAGCGCTCCCAGCACCGGTTTTCGAGACCAAGGAATTCCGCGCCCCGGTCACCGAGATGGAACAAATCCTGAGCGAGATCTTCGCGGACGTTCTCGGCCTGGATCGCATCGGCACCGACGACTCGTTCTTCGCTCAGGGCGGCGACTCGATCATGTCCATCCAACTCGTCTCTCGTGCGAAGGCACGTGGGGTCGTATTCGCACCCAGTGACGTCTTCGAGAGCAAGACTGTCGCGGCATTGGCCGAAGTGGCGAAGTATGCCGCCGACGTCGAGGCCGCGGTGGTGCTCGAGGAGTTGCCGGGCGGTGGAGTCGGCTGGATGCCGTTGACGCCGATCGAACGATTCATGGTCGAGCGCGGTGGCAGCTACAACCGATTCACGCAGACGATGACTCTCGAGCTTCCACTCGGAGTGCATCGAACCGACATCGTGCGAACACTCGCCGCAGTCGTCGACCACCACGACATGTTCCGCTCGCGGCTGATCTCCGACGGTCGCGGATGGGGGATGTCGGTCTCCGAGCCCGGAACCGTGGACGTCGAGGATCTGCTCAGCCGCGTCGATGTCGACGCGGCTGCGGACGAGTCGACAATTGTTCTCACGGCTTCCAAGGGCCTCGACGAGGCTCTCGGCCGGTTGAATCCGGCGGACGGCGTAATGGTTCAGTTCGTGTGGGTCGACTTCGGTCCCACTCGCACCGGGCGCTTGATCATCGCTGCACATCACCTGATCGTCGACGGGGTCTCCTGGCGAATCATCGTTCCGGATCTGGTGTCGGCTGCGGCTCAGATGGCCGGGGCGAGCGGAGCGACGGGGGATGTAGCCGGAACGACGGGGGATGTTGCTCTCGAGCCGACCGGTACGTCGATGCGACGCTGGGCTCATGCTTTGTCCGAAGAGGCCCATCGGGATTCGCGTGTGGCCGAGCTGGATACGTGGCGGAAGGTGTTGCAGACACCGGACCCGGTGCTGGGTAAGAGGGCGTACGACTCTGCCGTCGACGTTGCGGCAACGGTTCAGCGGATAAGCGTGACGGTCCCCACTCAGGTGACGGAGACTCTGTTGACCACGCTGCCGGAGGTTTTCAACGGCGGCGCCAACGACGGCCTGCTCGCTGGACTGGCACTCGCGCTGATCGAGTGGCGTCGCCGAGCCGGAATCGACTCGACGTCTGCCTTGCTGCAACTCGAGGGCCACGGTCGCGAAGAAGCCGTGATTCCTGGCGCGGATCTGTCAAGGACCGTTGGCTGGTTCACCGCTGCCTTCCCGATCAGTCTCGATCTTTCCGAGGTAGATCTGGGTGACGCTTTCGCCGGAGGTGATTCGGCGGGACACGCGATCAAAGCAGTGAAGGAACAGCTTCTGGCGATCCCGGACAAGGGCGTCGGGTACGGACTGCTGCGCTACCTGAACGAAGACACGCGCGCAGTGCTTTCTCGCTTCGCCGGGGGACAGGTCAGCTTCAACTACCTGGGACGAGTTGTCGCCGAGGATCTTCCGGCAGGCGTCGAGGGACTCGGGTGGCTGCCGGCCGGCGATTTCGCCAACGTGTCGGCACCCGAAGACGTCGACATGCCCGCAAACAAGGTCGTCGACATCAATGCGATCGTCAACGACGGCGCAGACGGTGCTGTTCTGGAGGCCTCTTTCGCATACCCCGTCGGTGCCATCGACGGCGAGAGTGTCGAGACATTTGCACAGATTTGGGTCGAAGCACTGACTGCCCTGGCGGAGCATTCTCGCTCCGTCGGAGCCGGTGGACTCACACCGTCCGACGTGCCGCTTGTCTCCGTGAGCCAACGAGATATCGACGGCTTCGAGAATCGATTCGGTACGGTGACCGACATCTGGCCCCTGGCACCGCTGCAGTCCGGTTTGCTCTTCCACGCGATGTTGGCAGAATCCAGCGTCGACCTCTACTCGGTGCAGATGATTCTCACTCTGTCCGGGAAGGTGGATGCCGACCGCTTGCGCACTGCAGCACAGGGAATCATCGACCGTTATGCGAACCTGCGAACGGCATTCACGGCCGACGACGACGGAACGCCGGTCCAGATAGTCCTCGAAGACGTTCCAGTCCCGTGGCGGAACATCGATCTCAGCGATATTGCGGCCGTCGACCGTGAGGCAGCTCTGAACGAAGTTTTGACGGCTGACCAGGCGACACACTTCGACATGGCGTCACCGCCGTTGATTCGGTTCACCTTCGTCACCATGGCGGAGGGGGACTATCGCTTGGTGGTGGCGAATCACCACATTATTCTCGACGGTTGGTCGGTGCCACTGCTCTTGCAGAACCTGTTGGCGCTGTACGCGACGCGTGGTGACGACTCGGTTCTTCCGCGTGTGCGTAGCTATCGCAATTACCTGGCGTGGCTTGTCGATCAGGATCGTGATCGATCACTCACAGCCTGGGCGGATGTGCTTTCCGGCGTCGAAGAGCCGACGCTGCTTGCTCAGGTCACAGGCGGACAGGAATTCACCGCGCTGTCCCAGAAGCTGAACGTGTCGATGTCGTCGGAGACAACCGCGGCGCTCACCGCTCTGGCTGCACGACTCGGGGTCACCGCCAACACGATCGTGCAGAGCGCGTGGGCGGTCCTGCTCGGTGCGTTGACCGGAACCGACGACGTTGTCTTCGGTGCAACAGTGTCCGGCCGGCCACCGGCGCTCACCGGCGTCGAATCGATGGTCGGGTTGTTCATCAACACCCTCCCCGTGCGGGTGCGCTTCGACGCCGCGGAGTCCGTCGAAGAATTGGTTGCCAGGGTCCAGATCGAGCAGGCGAGAATGCTTGATCATCACTATCTCGGTTTGACCGATGTCCAGAAAGCAGCGGACGTCGGAACACTGTTCGACACGTTGGTTGTATTCGAGTCGTACCCGGTCGACCGTGAGGGCCTCGCCGCACAGGCGGATGTTCTCGACGGAATGATGATCGACGACATCGCCTCGGACGATTCCACGAACTACCCGTTGACCCTGCTGATCGCACTCGACGAGCAGTTGCACTTGACGCTGCGGTACCTACCGGACTTCTTCGATGCCGACTACGCAACTGCGTTGCTGGACAGAGTTCTTCGACTGCTCTCCTCCGTAGCCACCGATCCTTCGGTGCGTGTTGGTGACGTTGATATTTTGGATTCTGTTGAGCGTTCGTTGGTGCTCGAGGGGTGGAATGACACGGCTCGTGAGGTTGCGGGTGTGTCGGTGTTGGACGGGTTCGATGCGCAGGTGGCGGCGTCT
>NZ_JAANTF010000033.1:0-5825 GCF_011290655.1 Rhodococcus sp. D-46
GTACTGCACTCGACAGGGTGTGGGAGAGTAGGACACCGCCGAACACACATTAGAGAAGCCCCCCAACCAGTACTGGTTGGGGGGCTTTCTCGTACCCAAAACACCCCACCCCGCCAACACCCGAAAGTACCTTCGCCGGCACCCCCGACTTCGAGCGAACGGCACGTTCGTCGCCTCAGATCGACCCAACGCACCGTTCACACCATCAAGGGCGGGAGCACAGCCGACTCACCACCCCGTCCGGGATCGAGTGAACGACACGCTCACCCTCTTAGGCGAGGGGAACGGTACGTTCACACCATCAGGGGCGGGAACACGACTGAGGACGACAGGCACTTTGCACGGATCAGTCGATGCCGTCGGCGGTGGCAGTCGCATACTTCGGCCGGCCAGCCGGCAGATACCTCTGAATCGTCACGCCCTTTGATGTGGCTCGCGATTCGGCCAGCTCTAGTGCGATGTCCGGTCCGGTGTCGGGAAACAGTCGCGTGCCCTGGCCTACCACCACCGGAACGATCAGCAGGATCATCTCGTCGACAAGATCGTTCGCGAAAAGCCAGCGGCACAGGTTGCCACTGCCGTGCACCTGAAGCTCACCGCCGGGTCTGGCTTTCAGTTCGCCGATCGCTGTGGCGGTGTCACCTGAAAGGGCCGTGGTGTTCTTCCATTGCGGATCGGTGAGCGTCGTCGACGCAAGGTACTTGGGCCGCGAATTCAGTGCGCTTGCAATGGGGTTGACGTCGGGATTCTCGAACGCGCTCCAATAGCCGGCGAAGATCTCGTACGTGTGTCGCCCGAACAGGAACGCGTCAGCGCGCTGGTAGACCTGGACGAGGTAATCCATGGCTTCGGTGTCCACCAATGGCGCGGACCAGCCGCCCCGCTCGAATCCACCTCGCCGATCTTCGTCCGGCCCACCGAGTCCTTGCATCACCCCGTCGAGAGTGGCGATGGTAAAGGTCGTCAGTTTCATTGTCGTACCCATCTCCCAGGCGTCGTCGGATTTTCGCTGTGCCGATATAGACCGTCGAGAAGCGGGAAAGTCATCGAGCGAACGTGGCGTTGATCGCCTTGGACCGACCGAACGTGCCGTTCGCTCAGGGGGGGAGGTGGGGTCAGGGCTGCACGGGCACGGAGTCTGACGGGCTGGTCTCGGACTCCAGAGCGTCGCACGGAATCGCGAGCTCGGTCTGTTCGAGGCGGCCGCGAAGGGTGATGTTCTCGGTGATCGACCACTGTGCAGCCTCGGCGCTGTCAGCGGCAGCCACAGCCCGACCGGATGCGGCGACGTTACCCGGAACCGTCTTGGCGACCTCGGACAGTCGCGCCGCTTCGTTGACGGGATCACCGATGACGGTGTACTCGAATCTCTCTCGCGCACCGACGTTCCCGGCTACGGCAACACCTGCGGCGACGCCGATTCCCGCGCTCACTTCCGGAACCTCGGCACGCAGGCGCTGCTGAATCTTGCGGGCAGCGGCGAGTGCGCTGCCGGCGTGATCGTCGAGTGTCGTCGGCGCTCCGAAGATCGCCAGCGCTGCGTCGCCCTCGAACTTGTTCACGAATCCGCCGTGCGCGTCGACCTCGTCGACTATGACGTCGAAGAAACGGTTGAGTAGAGCGACCACCGCCGTAGGGGAGTTGGTGGCCGCGATGGTGGTCGATCCGATGACGTCGACGAAGAGAACGGCAACGTCACGTTCTTCACCGCCGAGTTCCGGGTTTCGGCGAACCGCGTTTGCGGCAACCTCGTGTCCGACGTGGCGCCCGAAGAGGTCGCGTATTCGCTCTCGCTCGCGCAGACCCTCGGCCATGCGATTGAAGCCGGCCTGCAGTAGTCCCAGTTCAGTTCCGTCGTACACGACGACGGACGCGGTGAGGTCGCCACGGGTGACTTGTTCCATTCCTCGTCGCACGGACCGAATGGGGGCCGCGGCGGACCGAATGTTGATGTATGTCAGCCCGAGTCCGACGCACAGGGTGATTCCGCCAATGACGAGGATGGCGATCGCGAGGGCTTGCCACGATGCAGGCCGGATGAAGCTGAAGACCGCCACGAGCATCAAGCCGGTGACGGGGACTCCGCTTCCGAGCAGCCAGACGAGGATTGTCCGGCCGGTCAGTCCGAGAACGGCAGCCTTGCGGGGTGCTCCGGATTCGAGTGCACGCGCAGCAATCGGGCGGAGTGCGAACTCGCTGAGCAGGTAGCAGAAAGCGCACGTGGTGATACCGCTGAAAGCCACGGTGAACAGAACTTTCGGAATAGTGTCGGGGTCGACGATTCCGTACATGGTCGTGAAGGTGATGAGCGCGGCCGTCCACAGGACGGCTTGCACTCGGGTCAGTCGCCACGGCCCGCGCAGCGCCGCGCGTTGATTCTGCTCTGTCGGTGGGTGATCCTCGGTGGCCCATCGAAGATCCCGCATCAGCCGTTTGGTGCCCCACAGAAGTCCGATGAGAAAGACACACCCGATGAAGACGGGCACGGCAATGAAGTTGATCCATGCGAATTCGGGGTGGATGATCTCGGGTCCGGGAACCACGAATCCGATGAGCACGATCGCCAGTACCGCTCCGATCAGGTTTGTGACCAGGAGGGGCGCGGTGAGTAGTGCCTGGACGCGGATTCGGCGGCGCCTGGGGCTTTCGTCGGTGGATCCGAGCAGCCACGACCCCAGGGGCGCACTCGGGACACGGCTTCGCTGCATAGTGTGTCGAGAGTAGTCGTAATGATCGCTTAGGGTGGTCCGGTGCGCCTAGTTATTGCTCGTTGCCGTGTCGACTATGTGGGACGCCTGACCTCCCACCTCCCTACCGCAAGACGACTGCTGTTGGTCAAAGCCGACGGCTCGGTCAGTATCCATGCCGACGATCGGGCGTACAAGCCGCTCAACTGGATGAGTCCGCCGTGCTGGTTGGTCGAGACCACCGGGGACAGCGACGACATCCTGTGGGTCGTCACCAACAAGGCAGGCGAGGAACTCCGGATCACTCTCGAAGAGGTCGAGCACGATTCGTCGTATGAACTCGGCCTTGATCCGGGATTGATCAAGGACGGTGTCGAGGCACACCTTCAAGAACTTCTGGCGGAGCATGTCGAGACACTCGGCCCCGGCTACACGTTGGTGCGACGCGAGTACATGACGGCCATCGGGCCGGTCGACCTCCTGGTCCGTGACGCGGACGGTGCCTCGGTGGCGGTGGAGATCAAGCGCCGCGGCGAGATCGACGGCGTCGAGCAGTTGACGCGGTACCTGGAGTTGCTCAACCGCGATCCTCTGCTCGCGCCGGTCACGGGAGTTTTTGCAGCGCAACAGATAAAGCCGCAGGCAAAGACTTTGGCCAACGACCGTGGGATCCGTTGCCTGGTCTTGGACTACGAAGCCTTGCGTGGTACCGAAAGCACCGAGTTCCGCCTCTTCTGACGCTGTTTAGACTCGAACCATGCCGCGCCGCAAACCTTCGCCGAAGCAAACCCGTCGAACGGATACTCGGCGTGCGCGGGATTCGAGCGCGGAGTCGGCGTCACCAAGCGGTGTGTTGTTCGGCGGGGCGCTGGTCCGGGAGGAACCCGGTCCGGGCGGTGAAATGTACATGGTGAGGCCGATACCCGGCTCCAACGCGACGAAGTTCTATCGCTGCCCCGGTTGTGATCACGACATCAGGCCCGGCGTCGCTCACGTGGTGACGTGGCCTTCGGAACCGGGCGGCGCGAACGAGCGTCGACACTGGCACACCGGATGCTGGTCAGGCCGCGGTACGCGCAGCCTGACCAGACGGTGGTCCTGAGCGTCGATCAGTTCCTGGACTGGGCTCGCTGCTCGACGGCGCGGGTGTCGATCTCGGCGGTGTTGGTCTCGTCCGAGTCCTCGAGAACGTCGTCTTCGTCGATACTCGGTTCTGATTTGACCGGATCTGCATCGACCTTATCTGCGTCGGCCTTCTTGTCTTCGATCTCGAGATCTTCCTCGGCTTCGACGATGACCGGAGCGGGCGGTGCATCGAGGAGTTCGCTCTCCCGGTTGACCGATGCGAGCATAGCCGGAACCGAATCGAGTTGTCCGCGAATACCCAAGAGCTGAGCCAGGATTCGGCCACGGAGAACGCGCAGTTCTTCGGTGAGTTCCTTCGCGTGAGCGATCTTGCGCTCGGACTGATCAGTGGCGGCCTGCAGCCTGCGCTGAGCCTCGTGCGACGCATCGGCGAGTCGACGTTCGGCCTCTGCTTTGCTCGACGACTCCAACTCGTTGACGGCGGCGACGACCTTGGCGCGGCGCTCCGACATCGAGATGTCGAAGTCTTCGCGGATCTGAGTGCGCTTGGCCTCGGACTCGGCAGCCAGTCGATCCCGCTCGGCCTGCGCGGCTTCGACGATCCGGGCGGCTTCGGTACGGGCCTGCGCCATGGTCTGCTCGTGCATGGTTTCCATCGCGTTGCGACGGTCCTCGAGTTCGGCGATCAGCGACTCGTAGTGCCCACGAAGGCGGGCGCCGTCCTGTTCGGCGATGGAGGTCATCTCGGCTGCGTCGGCCTCGGCCTTCGCGCGCACCTCCGAGGCCTCGTCGGAGGCAAGGCGCAGCATGCGGCTGATGCGATCGCTCATGCCCTCCGCAGTGGTGGGCGGTACCGAGAGGCGGTCGACGTCCTTGCGGAGGTCGTCGATGTCGTCGCGTGCATCGTCGAGCTGCTTGGCGAGGTCACGGGCCTGCGCAGCGGCAGCATCACGATCAGCCGCGGTAACTCGCAGCTCCGCGTCGAATCGCTCGAAGTAGTTGCGTACCTCGTCGCGGTCGTATCCCTTCCGTGCGATCTGGAACGGAAGTTGGATCGAACCGCGGTCCTGCTCGTATGCCATGGCGACAATCTACCTGGCATACGAGCTGGAGTCGGGTCTGCTAGTGGCTCGCGTCGGGTTCGACCAGTTCCACCAGGACGCCGCCGGCGTCCTTCGGGTGAATGAAGTTGATGCGCGAGTTGGCCGTACCGCGTCGGGGAGCGTCGTACAGCAACCGAACCCCGCGGTCGCGAAGTTCGGCGGAGATGGCGTCGATGTCGGTGACCCGGTAGGCGAGCTGCTGGAGGCCGGGGCCGCTTCGGTCGATGAACTTGGCGATGGTCGAGTTCTCGTCCAGAGGCGCGAGCAGCTGAACGGCAGTGGATCCGGCGGGGGAGCCGACGACGGAGAGCATGGCCTCACGCACGCCCTGCGATTCGTTGATTTCCTCGTGGGTCGACACCATGCCCAGGTGCTGCGTGTACCACTCGATTGCCACGTCGAGATCGGGCACCGCGATTCCGACGTGATCGATCGCGACGACGAGGTCGGACGACAAAGGTGCGAGTGCAGAACTGGGGGAGGTCTGTGTCATACCTTTCACGGTAGCGCTACCGTTTGAGGAGTACACGTCGGGATGTGACTTGGCTCTTAGGCCGCACGGAACCGACGACTATCTCTCTTTTGCAGCCGGAGGAAATCGTGACCAGTTCTGTGATTGTTGCGGGAGCTCGTACCCCGATGGGTCGACTCCTCGGATCGTTGAAAGACCTCTCCGGGTCCGACCTCGGCGGCATCGCCATCAAAGGCGCCCTCGACAAGTCCTCAGTCGCACCCGAACAGGTCGACTACGTCATCATGGGACAGGTCCTCACCGCCGGCGCCGGCCAGATGCCCGCCCGCCAAGCCGCCGTCGCCGCCGGTATCCCCATGAACGTCCCCGCCCTGAGCATCAACAAAGTGTGCCTCTCCGGCATCGACGCCATCGCCCTCGCCGACCAACTCATCCGCGCCGGCGAATTCGACATCGTCGTCGCCGGCGGGCAGGAAT